>JAZJYJ010000008.1:0-109910 GCA_040390405.1 Bacteroidota bacterium | reverse complement strand
GATCCCGCCAACGGCGGGATCGCAACGACGAAAACTAAAAAATATCTTTGCCTTTACCCGTGGTTACCAAACTCAATAAACTTTCCTGTATCAGCATACCCCAGGCATTTGAACAAGCGTCATAACATTCAATTTCGGGAACCAATTGTAAGTGCGTGAAACGAAGCTGCGTTTTATTATTGATCTCGGTGATATCAAAAACTATTTTTGTTCCCGTCCATTCAGTTTTGTTAGTAAGAAAACTCAGGTTACTGTCAGTAACCAGCCATACAATTTTTTTATCGAGAATAACGTCAATCAAGCGCTGTTTAGAAAAATGAATATCTTTCATACGATAGCTAAATTCATCACCCAGTTTGCTGCTGCTACCCTCAATTTCGCCCTGCCACCAGCCACGAACATTGTTAACGGCATTGAATACTTCTGCTGGCGTTTGGTTTACGAAAAAAGTAGTTGTAAAATTGGGGGCCGATAGGTTCTTTTCGTCTTCGGTTTGCGGCTTCTCTTTACCGTTAGGTTGTCCCTTACCTGTGGTGATTAAACTGTACAAACTTTTTTGAATATAAGTGGTCCATGCATTTTGACAAATATCAAAACACTCATATTCCGGAACCAACCCAACCTGGGTTAGCCGAAGTTCGGTTTGATCGCCCCTCTCTGTTAATTCAAAAACCATGGTATTGCCTTTCCATTCACTCTTGTCTTTCGTGAAACTGAAATAATTATCCAGCACAGTCCAAACCAGTTTCCTGTTTAAGATGAATTCTGTTATTTTGATTGTGCACCGATGCACATCCTGGAAACGATAGGTAAACACATCATTCAGCTTTTCGGTACTGCCCTCAATTTCCTCGCTCCACCAGCCACGCACATTCAGAATTGCTTGGAATACTTTAGCCGAAGGCTCGTTAGCCAGCAGGATAGTTGTAAAATTTGATGTTGTCATTTTTGGGATATTAAATATGTATTATTCTGATTGCTGCTTCTATTTAAGTAATACCAGTTGTCCGGTATGGTACGTTAAATGGGTTGTTCTGGTTAAGAGGATGTTTAATTTATTGCGATGTGGCTCCTTACTAAAATCTTCAGAAGATACAGCGGTATGTTTTTCAAACCAATCTTCCGGTTGCAGACGTTCAAATTCTTGTTGCAACACTTCGCATTGTTTATTCCAGCTAGCCCTCAATTCTTTTGCAGAAGGAATTTCTTCCACGGCCTTATCTGCGGATACAATAAAGGTCTCGCGCAATACCGGGTATAATTTATCACCCATATCCAGCAGAACCAACATATCATCGTGTACAGCAATTAAATGTCCTAACAGGTAGATCCCCCTGTTTTTGCCCGGAGCGATTTCTTTTTGTAATTGTTCATCAGTAAGCAGATCCAGGATTGCATTCCAGTTTTTGATTGCCCCATTCCATCTGTCAAACATCATTTTAACCAGGGTTTCCGTTGTTGTCATGATTATATTTTTTTAGTGAAGACTGTTTTACTATACAAAAGTATTGTCTGAACTGGCGCCAAATGGGGTGTAAAATGGACTTTCTTGTGGGTTGTTTTGGACAACGCCAGTTGCTACCTTTGCCAAAAGAATGGCTTATGAAACATCTTGCTATCATCGTACCAGACGGAGAAGGGAATAACCTGAGCAGTATCGTTGGTGCCTATAAAATATTTACAAAAGCCAACGAACTCTGGAGGGGAAGACACGGAAAAGATCAGTTCGCGATCCAGTTAACCGGTATTTCAAAAATCGTAGAATACTACGAAGGCCTGTTTACTGTGAAGCCACATACAAATATTTCTGCCATCGGTAAAACCGATCTCATTATTATTCCGTCGTTGAACCATAACTATGAACAGGCCGTGAAGGAAGAGAACAATAAAGCATTAAGTGATTGGATCGCGAAGCAATATAAGAACGGCGCCGAAATAGCGTCGATCTGTACAGGCGCATTCCTGCTTGCCGCTACCGGTTTATTGGACGGAAAGAGTTGCTCTACGCATTGGTCAACAACCCATGATTTTAAAACCATGTTCCCGAAAGTAAACCTGCAGGCCGACCAATTAATTACCGATGAAAACGGGATTTATACGAACGGCGGCGCCTATTCTTTTTTGAACCTGATGATCTACCTGGTAGAAAAATATTACGACAGGCAAACCGCTATTCTTTGTTCAAAGGTCTTCCAGATTGAAATGGACAGGAACAGCCAATCGGCATTTGCGATATTCACCGGTCAGAAATCGCATGGAGATGAAATGGTGATACAGGCGCAGGCATATATTGAAAGTAAGGTTGATGAAAAACTATCGATAGAACAATTGTCATCCAGGTTCGCAGTAGGCCGAAGAAACTTCGACAGAAGATTTATTAAAGCCACAGGAAACACACCCATTGAATATTCGCAAAGGGTAAAAGTTGAATCGGCCAAAAAAGCCATTGAATCCAGCCGCAAAACAATCAATGAGATCATGTATGAAGTTGGCTATTCAGATGTAAAAGCTTTTCGGGAATTGTTTAGAAGAATTACGGGGATGTCGCCGATGGAGTATAAGCAGAAGTACAATAGGGAAACAAGCAGCTGAAAACTATCGTCATTTCGATCCCGCCAAGGCTGGGAGAAGCAACCTGTGCTATAGGAATTGAGTGGCTTTTTGATTGCTGTGATCAAAACTTTTTTAGTTCATTAATCACCCTAGTAGTGCAGTTCACAGATTGCTTTGTCGTTCCTCCTCGCAATGACGCGCGCACGTCATTGCGAGGAGGAACGACAAAGCAATCTGTATTGTAGGAATTGAGTGGTTTCAGGTTGCGTTAGTGTGCAATTCGGAAAACAAAACCTGTTCTTCGTAACCATAGAATCCTTTAGCGAGAGATATCCACAAAGAGGTTCTTTAATCTTAGTTTATATGCGGCCCGTGTCATATTGCTCCGCTCAATCGCAAAAGTGTTGGGAGTGTTTTGCAGAGTTGTAAGTATGAGTTGATAAGAAAGGCCAGAAAGATAGGTGTTGTTGCTTACTCGTGTCCACTTGTAAGATCTTGCACCCAATATACTGCCCAGGTATTTTTGAAAACAGGAATCACAAGACAATTTAGTTGTTTCGCAATTGCATTTTCCGCTCGGGTCAAAATGTAATAATATGTCAAGGTTTTGCACTTTCGGGTCACGAAGAATAAAAGTTATGGTAGTGTCAGTTTCCTCGATGATTTTTTTGAAATGATTAAGGTCTACATACTTTTCGAATCCCTTTTTAGCGACAGATCTGTTATTGGAAATGTATTGTTGGGAATAGCCAATGTTTGTTACTGCAAGCAGAAAAGAGAGCGTAATGGTTTCAGCTATGGTGCGCATATTCTTTGTTGTATTTATCCGGGATACGTAAGGACGTATTAATTTATCAGGAGATCCAATGTAGTAGGAAATTTACTTTTTATGCTTACCGTAGTGATTGTTTGTTTTTGGATTTTTATAGTGTCCACCTTTATGTGAACTGCCGCGCCCACTGCTATAATGCCCGCCATGGCTTGAACTGTGCTTACTGCCGGAATATCTTTTCTGACCGAATGCGTTATCGAAACTGAATACCAATACAAGGAATGTAATGAATGTGATTCTGAAGAAGCTTGATTTCATAAAAACAATTTTAATGATCATTAAAATAGCGAATCTTATTGGTATTACATAATGTAAGGGCCTTGATTAAATTATTATTGCGCGGTACGTCATAAAATCCTCTGCACATGCAAACTCCTTCCTAAATTCGTATCTCGTACTTCAAACCTCGTACTTAATAATGCCTTTCAAACTCAATTCCGAATACTCCCCCTCCGGCGATCAACCCTCGGCCATTGAACAACTTACCGAAGGTGTAAACAATGGTGAGCAATTCCAGACCTTATTGGGGGTAACAGGCTCGGGAAAAACCTTTAGCATTGCCAACCTGATACAGAATACGCAGCGGCCCACACTGGTGTTAACGCATAACAAAACCCTGGTGGCGCAATTGTATGGGGAATTCAAACAGTTTTTTCCTGAGAATGCCGTTGGCTATTTTGTAAGCTACTACGATTACTACCAGCCCGAAGCCTATATGCCCGTTAGCGATGTGTATATTGAAAAGGATCTGAGCATAAACGAAGAACTGGATAAACTGCGATTACAGGCAACTTCACAATTGCTGAGCGGGAGGCGCGATATTATTGTGGTGGCCAGTGTAAGCTGTATCTATGGTATGGGTAATCCAACCGAATACGAGAACGGCATCATCCGCATACACAAAGGCATGGTAATTTCGCGACAGGCATTTCTGCATGCACTGGTGAACAGCCTGTACAACCGCTCGCAAGGCGATTTTACAAGAGGCACTTTTCGCGTAAAAGGTGATACGGTGGATATCAATCTGCCATATGTGGATTTTGGCTACCGCATCACTTTCTTTGGCGATGAGATTGAAGAGATCGAAAGCATTGAAACCGCCAGCAGCAAACGTATTGGGGTTATGGACAATGCCGCCATCTTTCCCGCCACGCTTTACCTCGCACCCAAAGACATGATCATTGAAGTGATGCACGAGATCCAGGATGAAATGATGGCGCAGGTAGAATACTTTAAGACCACCGGCAAATACATAGAAGCACAGCGTTTGAAAGAACGCGTGGAATATGATATAGAAATGATCCGAGAACTGGGTTATTGCAATGGCATCGAAAACTATTCCCGATTTTTCGACCGCCGCAAACCGGGCACACGACCTTTCTGTTTGCTGGATTATTTTCCGAAAGATTACCTGATGGTGATCGATGAGAGCCACCAGACCATACCGCAGGTAGCGGGTATGTACGGCGGCGACAGAAGCCGTAAAATGGTATTGGTAGATTATGGTTTCCGTTTACCGAGTGCGATGGATAACCGTCCGCTGAATTTTCATGAGTTTGAAAGTTTAACCGGTCAAACCATTTTTGTAAGTGCTACACCCGGCGATTATGAGTTGGAGAAAACAGGCGGCGTAGTGGTTGAACAGATTGTTCGTCCCACAGGACTGTTAGACCCGCCGATCGAAATCAGGCCCAGTGTAAACCAGATAGATGACCTGCTGGATGAAATTGATAAAACCGTGAAGCAGGATTACCGTGTATTGGTAACCACGCTTACCAAACGAATGGCCGAGGAAATGGATAAATACCTGGGACGTATTAATATTAAATCCAAATACATTCACAGCGATGTGGATACATTGGAACGTGTTGAAATATTGAGGCAACTGAGGTTAGGGGAGATAGATGTTTTAGTGGGTGTGAACTTATTAAGAGAAGGATTGGATCTGCCTGAAGTAGCATTGGTGGCGATACTGGATGCAGATAAAGAAGGCTTTTTACGTAATGAAAGAAGCCTTACGCAAACAGCCGGTCGTGCCGCGCGTAATGTAGATGGTCGCGTAATTTTTTACGCAGATAAAATGACCGAGAGCATGCAGCGAACCATAGATGAAACCAGCCGCAGAAGAGAGAAGCAGGTGCAGTATAATACGGAACATGGTATTACCCCCAGGACCATTATCAAATCGCGCGAGCAGGTTTTTGCACAGGGTTCGGTGCTGGATATCAAAGGATACGATCCATCCAATCCCTATGCCTTGCAGAAAGATGAGGAGCTGGTAAAACATACAGCCGCACAGGAACAGGAAAGTTATCAAACCATTCCACAGATGGAGAAAGCGATCACACGAACCAAGAAGGAAATGGAAAAAGCCGCGCGCGACCTTGATTTTATTGAAGCGGCGAGATTACGGGATGAGATGTTTAGATTGCAGAAAGAATTGGATAGTTTGTAATTGATGTCGGGGAGATAATGCCGTTTTTACTACTTTGCATTCTTAACTCTGCGAAAACTCCCTGCTCTCCGCGCCTCCGCGGTGAAAAAAAACCACACAAAGGCGCGAGAACGAAAGGCTATAGAGAGATAATAGATTTTTTTAAAAACCGTCTACCATATGAAAAAGCTGTTTTTATTGATCAGTTTCTTTGCTTCAACATTTAGTCTGAGTGCACAAACACATAGCCAGGGTAAACAAGACCCAAAGAAACCGACCCAAACCATTGAAGCCGCCTGCGGACAGTGCCAGTTTAAACTGCCCGGTACTACTTGCGACCTTGCGGTTCGCATTAATGGCAAAGCATATTTTGTTGATGGCATACATATCGACTCACTCGGCGATGCACATGCGAAAGATGGTTTCTGCAATGCCATCCGCAAAGCACAGGTACAGGGCGAGATAGTGAACGACCGTTTTAAGGCAACGTATTTTGCGTTGGTGTCGAAAAAGAAATAATTTCCAATCCCGCTCGCCCTTTAGAGTGTCGTGGGAGGTTAAACTATTTACTATGCGTTTCCTTCTTCGTTGGTTAACCAGACTGATCGTATTATTATTGGCGCTGGTTTTGGTTGCCGTGTTATTCTATGGAAAGAAAGACATTCCGCCGGAAACACTTATCTCCAAATACGGAAATACACAATCAAAGTTCATGAACCTGATGGGGATGAACGTACATTACCGCGATGAGGGTAACCGCAACGATAGTGTTCCATTGGTGCTGTTACACGGTACCGCTTCTTCCTTATTAACCTGGGATAGTACGGTGATCTTATTGGGTTCGCAACACAGGACCATCCGGTTTGATTTGCCGGGGTATGGTATTACGGGCCCGAATCCAACCCGCGAGTACGACCCGGCTTTTTATATGCGTTTTATCGATTCGGTATTGATACAGCTCGGCGTTACCCATTGTGTACTGGCGGGTAATTCGCTGGGTGGTTTTCTGGCATGGCAGTATGCGCTTGCTTATCCATCCAAAGTAACCAAACTGATTTTGGTAGATGCCGGCGGCTATATACCAAAAGTAAAACCAGATGTACCGCTAGCTTTTAAAATAGCGGCGATACCGGTTGTAAAGAACCTGCTGAAATGGATCACGCCACGAGCATTGGTTAGGAAAAGTGTGGAAAATGTATATTTTGATAAAGGGCGTGTTACGGATCAACTGGTGGATCAATACTGGGATCTTGCACTGCGCACCGGTAACCGCCAGGCTTTAATAGACAGGATGCAGTTGCATTATGGCAATGAACTATCGGACAAGATTCCGCAAATCACAACGCCCACCCTGATTATCTGGGGAGCGGAAGATCATTTGATACCAGTAGATAATGCAGCTTCTTTTCACAAAGATATACGCGGCAGCCAGTTGGCCATTTTACCCAACACAGGGCATGTACCCATGGAAGAAACACCACAAAAATTTGTGCAGTTGTTGCTTCCATTCCTGTCGTCCAACCATAACTAAGAGAGAGGAGATTCTTCCTGTTTACTGTTAGATTGTTTCAATAAGAGTGGACAATAGAAAAAGAGTTTTAAGAGAAGCTCTTTTTCTATTGTCCACTCTTATTGAAACAAAACGCAGAAAACCGAACCCAATCGCTATTTCAAGAGATGATAAAAGGGAATAAGTTTTCGTACATTCAACCTGTATGAAAATAATCAGAACAGTTTTGCTGATTGGCATTTTAGTGTTGAATAATCCGCTCTCGGGTTTCTCCCAGAAAAACCTGGTAGTCTTTGGTTATTATGCCGGCCGCGCCACTATGGTAGATAGTTTTCCGGTGGAAAAATTAACGCATCTCTGTTTTAGTTTTACCCACCTCAAAGGAAGCCGGATTGCATTGAGCAATGCCAGAGACAGTGCTTCGCTGATAAGTTGCGTGGCATTGAAAAAAAGAAACCCAAACTTGAAAGTGATCGTATCCATGGGGGGCTGGACCGGTTGTTATACCTGCTCAACTATTTTTTCAACCGATAGCTCGCGCAAAATATTCGCATCGTCAGTCAAACAATTGCTGAACGATTTTAGTGCCGATGGCATTGACCTGGACTGGGAGTATCCAACCATCAAGGGTCCACCGGGGCATCCGTATTCATTAAATGACAGAGATAATTTTACCGCACTGATCAAAACATTACGTGATAGTTTGGGCAAACAGAAAGAATTGAGTTTTGCTGCCGGCGGCTTTACCCAATACATCGAAGAATCGGTTGACTGGAAAAAAGTGACACCGCTGGTAGATAGGATCAACTTGATGACCTATGATATGATTACCGGATACGATACCATTACAGGACATCATACGGGTTTGTATTCTACGCCCAAACAAAAAGAATCCTGCGATCATGCGATACAATTGTTGAAATCGAAAGGAGTGCCCGCTAAAAAAATACTAATCGGCGCAGCTTTTTATGCGCGTATCTGGGAGAATGTGTCTACCGAGAACAATGGCTTGTATGGGAAAGGAAAATTCTTGCGCGGCATTTCATATCGTGACTTTGACCCGTTTTTTTCCACCGATAGCGGATTCGTGTATCACTGGGATGCCGTTGCCTCGGCGCCCTATCTCTACAACGAAAAAAAGAAATGGTTTGTAACGTACGACGACGCGCGCTCAATACGACTGAAAACACGATATGCCATCAAACAAAAACTGAATGGCATTATGTTCTGGCAGTTAGCGGATGATTCTTTCAGTAATGGGTTACTGGATGTGCTGGACCAGGAGAGAAGAAAATAAATAATTTGAAAATTAGGAAATGGAGCTGCTCGATTCCGCTTTGCTCCTTTGCGTGAAATTTATTTACACAAAGATGCTAGAAAGCGTATTTAGTGGGATGCAGGGTTTAACGCTATCTCTATCTGTTTGATATGATCAAAATTATGCTGCGCCACTTTATCAAACTCCTGCTTTAATGTACGGATGCCGGCGGCGGTATGAAAAAAAGTGATGTGTTCTGAACCCACATAATGTTTCTCTGCGAGGTAAATGATCGAACTTCTGACAGAAGCAAATACCTGCTTGCTGAGTGACAATGGATAAGTATCGTAATCAAGCGCCTCTTTCCATCTGTCCTGGTCAAACACTACCACAAAAGGATGCTCCTCTGCAATCGCCCTGCGGATGCGTTCATTTAAAACGATCTCAGCATCGGCGAGATGGTTAAGGATCTGGCGGATATTCCATTTGCCGGGGCCATAGGATTTGTTGAGATCTGTTTCGGGCAGATCAAAAAAGGCAAGTGTTTTAAGTTGGGTGGTTTTGAGTAGTTCGATGGTTTCCATGAGGAATGTTTTGATCGCCACAGATGCACAGATTGAATCTGCGAATCTGTGACGGATGATTTTATTTTTTAACTACAGCATCGACCTGTTTCTTTAGCGAACCCCATTTGGCCTGCAACTCCTTAAACTGAACCTGTGTTTGACTCACGCCGGTAATGGTTTGCGTGGTGGGTGGCATATCGGTATCGTGTAAAATGCCAAGCAATCCGTTGAATGCAGACTCCACCCCACCAAATGTTGGTGCAGTATTCGGAGCGCCACCGCCTCCTCTTCTGCCTCTTGCAATACCTTCCAGGGCAGCGATTTCCTGCTCCAGTTTGGTAAGCGTTTCGGCAGAAGTGCCACCTTTGGCAATAAGCTCTTTCACTTGTTTATCCGCAGCGGCAATCTCTTCCCTTGCTTTGAGGGAAGACAATCTTCCTTCATAACAAATAAGCGATAAGCTATGTTGCTTTTGTATATCCAACGAACTTGTTTTTACACGAGGGTCCATTTTCAGGTTAAATGTTTGCATGTAACTTTTTCCATTCACGGTAAGTTTTGCCGTGAATGTTCCGGGCAATGCCCATGGAGAATTTTTATCCGGCGCGGTATTCTCATAGATCGCTGTCATTGGAAATGATACAGGTTCTTCTACAGGCGCATAATGCATGTCCCATAAGAAACGGTGCGACCCTGCATCGGCAGAAAGCAATTGTTGCGGACGGATCCAGTACAAAGGAATATTTACCGCAGGAATCTCATACTGTTTATCGTTACTGCTGTATTTGCGAACCAGCCTTCCTGCCACGTCTAAGATTTCCAATGTTACTTCTCCTTGTGCTTTGTCCGAGAGATAATAATTGATGATGGCGCCATCGGGCGGGTTTTGTCCACCGGGTTCTTCTTGTGGCAAAGGCGTATCGGTATTCATGTTCCAGCGAACACGGATCGCGGTCTGTGGTTTGTAAAGGATCGCTTTTTCTGCTGCGAGTGAAGCGCTGATCTGGCGAAGTGGTGTAATATCATCCATGATCCAGAAACCACGGCCATGTGTTCCGAGTACGAGATCATCATCTTTGATTACTAAATCACGAATAGAAGTGGCTGGCATATTCAATCGAAGCGATTGCCAGTGTTCGCCTTCATCAAAAGAGACATACACTGCATTTTCGGAACCAGCGTATAACAAACCCTTGCGTTTGGGATCTTCTCTTACCACGTTAATAGGTTCATTGGCAGGAAGACCATTGGTAATAAGCTTCCATGTTTTACCGCCATCATTTGTTTTGTATGCGTAAGGTTGCATATCGTCGCAACGGATCCGATTCACGGCAGCGTACACGGTGTTATTGTCAAAATGGCCCGCATCCATCAAAGAGATCTTACTCCATGAGGTAATTTCCGGAGGCGTTACATTTTTCCAGTTCTTACCGCCATCGCGTGTTACCTGTATCAGTCCATCATCGGTTCCGGCCCATATCGTGTTGATGTCTTTGTAAGAAGGAGCAATAGTATAGATCACACCACGACGCGGCATTTTCTTCATCTCATCACTGGTGTAAATGCCAACGCTGGCAGGAACATCCCAGCTTTCTCTTGTCAGGTCCGGACTGATGATGTCCCAACTGTTACCGCCATTATTGGTTTTGAAGAGCACATTACCCGCATAGTATAAAGTTTTCGGATCGATGGGTGAAAACAAAACCGGCGCCGTTCTTAAGAAACGATACTTGCCACTGCGCACAGCTTCAGGTGCAATGTTCTGTACCTGCCCGGTGCGTTTATCATACTTCGTGATCTTTCCACCATAAATAATATTCGGATCGAGCGGATCAGGTGCTACGTATCCATATTCTTCCACACCAACGGGATGCCATTCGCGGAAAGTGATCTGCCCGTCGTTTCCTCTCGAAGCAATACCAACGGAACCACTCTCCTGTTGTCCGCCATATACATTGTATGGAAACGCATTGTCAGTGTTCACATGATAAAACTGCGCTGTTGGCTGGTTATACCAGGATGAAAATGTTTCGCCGCCATTCACGGTTACGATGCCGCCCTGGTCCAATGCGATCAGCATGATCTTCGGATCGTTAGGGTTGATCCATATGCGATGATAATCATCGCCACCCGGTGCGCCGCGAAAACCGGTCCAGGTTTTACCCGCATCGGTAGATTTCCATGTTACTACATTGGCGCTGTACACAATGTCCGCATTGGTAGGATCTACTTTTACTTCGGCAAAATCGCTGCCACGTCCCCAGAAACGGCCATCACTGTTGATATTGGTCCAGCTTTCGCCGGCATCATCGCTTCTGTAAATACCACCAGATTTTCCGGCATCTACGGTCGCATATAAGCGTTTGCTGTTGGTGGGTGCTATGGTAAAGCCAATCCTTCCCAATCCCTGTTGCGGAGTAGGTAGGCCTTTGGTAAGATGTGTCCAGGTATTTCCGCCATCGGTTGATTTATACAATCCGCTCTCGGTTCCGTTCCACTGCCCATTCTCCCAGGGACCCTGCCTGCCGGCCCATAGATCGGCGTATAAAGTATTTGGATTGTTGGGGTCGAAGTTTACCTGTATGGCACCAGTGTTTTCGTCTTTGTATAAAATACGCTCCCAGGTACTGCCTCCGTCGAGACTTCTATAAACACCACGTTCGGTGTTGGGCCCGTAAGGGTGACCAAGCACCGCTACAAATATCCTGTTCTCATTTTTTGGGTCGATAATGATATCGCCGATCTGCTGGCCGTCTCGCAGACCCATGTTCTTCCATGTTTTACCCCCATCGATGGATTTGTATACGCCATCACCCACAGAAAGATCGGGGCGCTGAATGCCCTCGCCACTACCCACAAAGATCACGTTGGGGTTGGATTCAGACACAGCGATATCGCCCACAGAGCCGGTAGGCATCTGGTCGAAGATGGGTTTCCAGGTGCGGCCATAATCATTGGTTTTCCAAACGCCGCCATTGTTTACCCCAATGTAAAACACGCTGGGTTGCGATGGAACGCCAACGGCTCCCACGGTTCTTCCGCCACGGTGCGGACCAATCATGCGCCATTGCATGCTGTTGAACAAAGAAGCGGAAAAAGGCTGTGCCTGTATCGCGGTTGCTATCATACCACAGAGCAGGATAAGAGATAATTTTTTCATGAGCAGATTAGGTTGGTTTTGCGGGGTATTAAATTACGTTATTAATGGGGAGATTAAAAGTTTCGCCACAGATTCACAGATTACCACAGAAAAAATCTGTGCAAATCTGCGAATCGCTGGCGAATAAGATTACTTTTTAACAACAAGGTAAGCGCCAGCGATCAGCAACACAACACCCAATAGTTTTATCCAGCTGATACTCGATTGCGGAAAGCCAAAAAGACCGAAATGATCGTAAAATAATGCCACGATGAATTGCCCGGCGATCACCAGGGCAAATACATTGGCGGAGCCGATACGCGGCACCGAAAAAATGATCACGGTTACAAAGAAAGCGCCAAGCAAACCACCCGTGTATTTGTATAGTTCCACCGATTTAAGCGCCGCAGCGGAAGGAATCGGTTGCCTGCTAAATATGATGACCGATCCCAGGAAAACGGTTCCAACCAGGAAGGAAATGAATGCCGCGATCCAGGGATTATTGATTGCGAAACGGAGTTGGCTGTTAACGCCGGCCTGGGTTGTAATGGTTAAACCTGCCAGGGCGGGAAGCAGATAGAAGATGTATTTCATATCAATAAAGATAGAAACAAAGAACTGCGCCTTAGCGTCTTTGCGAGAAATTCTCTCGCAAAGACGCTAAGGCGCAGTTAAGGAAGCTTGTTACCTGTGTACTATTTATTTTTTTTCAGGGGCAGCAGGCGGTGTGTCTGCCATGGCTATGTCACGGTAAATTTTCCATTTACCCGCTTCTTCTTTCCAGAGTACGGTGTATTTGCCTTTCTCTAAGGTTTTACCATCGGCACCCATTAGTTCAAAATTGCCTTCTTCAGCAACCAGTTCCTTACCGCCGGTTACAGAACTTGTCGTAAGCTTAATGACTTTCACACCCATTTGTGTAAATCCTGCAGAAAAGAAACCCGTGATAGCAGCCGTACCACAGGTGTTTTGATCGGGATGAACCATGCAGGCATCTTTTGTATAAAGAGCGGCACAACCAACAGAATCGCCTTTGGCAACCGCCTCAGAAAAAGAATTGTTGGCGGCAGAGATGGCGGCTTTAACAGAATCAAGATTAAAAGAACCGGCGGGCTCTTTGCTACCGGCAGACTGGCTGCAATAAGTAAACAGTACAGCGGTCGAAAGGATAAGCAGTATTTTTTTCATATACAGTTCGTTTTCTGAAATCTACTACATATTTTTTAAAAATGCAACCAGGAAACGCGGAACGCTAAACGCCTAACGCTATTTCTTTGCGTTAGGCGTTTAGCATTCCGCGTTATTATAGTTTTTCATAGAGTGCACGTAGTTTTTCTCGTGTCATGATCTTTTCCCAATCCTTGCCCAAAGCATTTTCCCATAACGGTTTCATGCCAAGTGATACACCCATCATTTTTTCAAAATCGGCATCGGATAATCCTTTGCAGATACCGGCGGGAATTTCGATCTTGTTCTTCTCCACCATATATTTAAATTCTTTAACGCCCTCGGGATAATATTCTTCGAGGTGGTTCATCACAATACAGTTACCGATGCCGTGTTTAGTGCCGAGTAAATAACTCAATCCATAACTTACGGCATGGGCCACACCCACTTGTGAATAAGCAATGCTCATACCGCCGGCGTAAGAGGCCATCATCAGCTGGTCATCACATTCATCGTCCCAGTGGTCTTTGTCAACAAATACTTTCTGGCAAAGCTGTAGGGCTTTTTCCCCATAGCTTTTGCTGAATTCATTCAGGTAAGTTCCTTCCAGGCTTTCGATACAATGGATATAGCAATCCATGCCTGTATAAAAACGTTGGTTGGCCGGTGCATCTCTGGTTAGCTCGGGATCAAGAACAATCTGGTCAAAGGGAGTAAAATCACTATTCATACCCAGCTTGCGGGTTGGACCGGTTAATACGGTGGTTCGGCTTACTTCGGCGCCGGTACCGCTAAGGGTTGGAATACCCGCTTTGTACACACCGGGATTTTTTACCAGGTCCCAACCCTGGTAATCAGCAGAAGAGCCGGGATTGGTCATCATCAGCGAAACCGCTTTGGCAAGGTCCATGGCGGAGCCGCCCCCAATACCGATCACGCCGCTGATGGTACCGAATGCTTCTTTCAGTTGTTGGGCCAGCAGATCAACCTGTGTTGTCTTGGGCTCGTAGGTAACATCTACAAATAGGATCTTGTCATTACCGCGAAGCGGGATGCGGCTCACGAGTGGTTTGCCTTCAAAAAAATGATCAACAAGAAATACCATCGGGGCATCATCTTTTCTTTGCGGGGCCAGTATTTCATCCAGCTGGTTAAAACTTCCACGGCCATACACCACATAACTTACCATTTTAAAATTGCGGAAACTCATACACTTGTTTTTTCGTTTATGGCCAGATGAAAGGCCGAATTTTTGAAAGAGAATGCGCTAAACCTCTGCAAACCTACTTTAGAAAGCGTTAATTTCAAACAACATGCGGAACGGAGCGAAAAGAAGGTATCCATAAATTAATAAATAAACCCGCGTCATTATAACATCAGGCCAGATTCTTATAACTTTAACGCGTACAATATCCCGTCAAAAGCACATGGTTTTTTTATTCAGTCCAGCATATCCCAAGGTTCTGCCACAGCAATGGTTGTTGGATAATACATTCACACGAACGCTTGACAAATTCCTCACGCCCGATATACTGGTTGCTGCTGCCCAGGTACTGATGATCGCTATCGCTATTGTGGTAGCGGTGATCTACCTCTATCTTTTTAATAAGAAACAACGGTTTTTTTATACCAACCGGATACGGAAGCTCCTTGAGAACTGGATCTCGGAGATCATTATGGAAGAGACGGAAGCGTCCAGGACGGTTTCCAAAAAAATACAGCGCATATTGCGTAACCGAACAGCGAAACAATTTGCTATTAATGAACTGATCCTCTGCAAAAAGAATTTTTCAGGAGTGGTATCTGAAAACATCGTATCGCTTTACCTGGAACTGGGATTGAAAGCGTTTTCATTGAATAAACTCCGCAAAAAAAACAAATGGCATATCAAAGCAAAGGGTATCCAGGAATTGTACCTGATGGATCAGAAGGATACATTAACTACTATTTACCGGAACACCAATAGTAAAAATGAAATGGTGCGTATGGAGGCGCAAACCGGTGTGATACATCTTACCGGTTTCAAAGGACTCCGTTTCCTGGATGTGATCTCATACCCGCTTACCGAATGGCAACAATTAAAACTGCTGGAACAACTGCGGCTGTATGCTGAGAAAGAAGATTTGTCTGACAAGATCCCTAAATGGCTGCTGTCAAAAAATACATCCGTTGTGGTCTTTGCTTTAAAACTCGCCGACGATTACCAGGTATTTTCTGTTCGCACACAAGTAGTGAATTGCCTGGTACATCCGGAAAAAAAAGTACGTAGCCAGGCCATCGAGACCATTATACGACTGGCCGATGAAAAAACGCCGGCGATACTACTGGGGTATTTTGCCAAAGAGTCGCTTCCTAACCAGATAGGAATGCTTGATGCGCTCCGCACAATGGCAACCAACAACGAAACCTCCTTCTTAACAGAATTGCTGTATCACGAAAATGATACCGTGAAACTAAAAGCGGCCATTGTACTGGCTGAGAATACCGATAACGGCATGGCATTGATTGAACAGAAAGCGTTAACCCAACCGGAACCCTATCAACGGATTTACAGGCATATAAAAACAGTGAAATGAACTGGACAGATGTATCGGGTATATTATTCAACATACTTACCTACGGGATCTTCCTGTATTCGGTATTGTTATTGTTGTCTTATATCCTGATTGCCCTGTATTCGATCGGCGAAACACAGAAATACCTGCACAAGAATAGTTTTACCGATTACCGGGTACTGGCCGCATCTCCGCATGCGCCAACGGTAAGCATACTGGCGCCCGCATATAATGAAGGAAAAACCATCGTGGAAAACGTAAAATCACTTCTCTCCATTTACTATGCCAACCTGGAAGTGATTATTATCAATGACGGAAGCAAAGACGATTGCCTTGCGAAACTGATCAATGCCTACGACCTGGAAAAAACGGAATTCTTTGTCAACCAGCAGATCCCAACCAAAGAGATCCGCGGAATTTATAAAAGCAGGAACAGCATATACCATAAGTTAATTGTGGTGGATAAATTAAACGGCGGTAAGGCGGATGCGCTGAATGTAGGAATTAATGTTTCCGCTAACCAGTTGCTTGTATGTATTGACGTGGATTGTGTGCTGGAACAGGATGCATTACTCAAAATGGTAAAGCCGTTCCTGGAAGAAACCAACAAACGGGTAATTGCAACGGGCGGAGTGGTGCGCATTGCCAATTCCTGTGTGATCGAAGATGGAAGGTTGATCAAAGTAAGACTTGCCGAAGACTACCTGCCACGCATACAGATCCTTGAATACATCCGCGCTTTTATATTGGGAAGAATGGCCTGGAGCCGATTGAACGGACTGATGCTGATCTCCGGCGCGTTTGGAGCGTTTGATAAAGAAATCGCTATCAGGTGCGGCGGATACAATCACGCAACCGTTGGAGAAGATATGGAACTGGTGGTACGCATGCGACGTTATATGGAAGAACAAGGCGAGGAGTATATGGTAACCTATATCCCTGATCCACTTTGCTGGACAGAAGCGCCAGCCAGCTACACCATTCTTGGTCGGCAGCGCAATAGATGGATCCGCGGTACATATGAAACACTGAAGTTTCATAAGATCATGTTCTTTAATCCCAGGTACCATCTGTTGGGAATGCTGAGCTACCCTTACTGGTTCTTTTTTGAAATGTGCGCGCCGGTGATAGAGTTCTTTGGCTTTATTTTCTTTTTCATTTTTACATGGACGGGCTTTCTGGATTGGGGGTTCTTCTTCTCCTTCTTTTTGTTCATTGTTTGTTTTGGTTATCTCTATTCATCGTTTGCGATATTGATGGAGGTAATTACGTTCAATCAATACAAGCGGCGCATTGATATTCTGCGGCTGCTGCTTACGGGATTAACGGAACCTCTCTACTACCACCCGTTTGTGGTATGGAGCGCGATCAAGGGATACCTGGACCTGATCAAAAAGAAAAAAGGTTGGGGAGAAATGACAAGACAGGGCTTTGCCAAAAAAACACCCGCCCTTCAACCCATACTGGTTGCTGCTGTTACAGAAACAACGAATACAACACAAGCGCCAGTTGTACCACAACAAGCAGAACAGCACGAAGAGGAGCCCGCATGGATAATGGAAAGAACGGTGATCCCCGCGATCGGGAAGATTAGCCGATTTGTCTCGCGCTCAGTTACGTATTATATACGCCATGCCCTTGTTTTTTTGTTACTACTGATCTGTGCAAGGGTATTTGAATTGACGTATGATGTAATACTGCACGGCCCCCCAAAACTTTTTGGCAAAACGATCTGGATCGGATTGATAAAAGACCTGATGTTCTTTTTGCAAATGGGTGTAGGAGGGTATGTGCTATTTGCGTTGCTCTACATGGTGCATAAAAAACTGGCACATGTTATGTATATCATAGCGGCAACGGTCATCTTACTTATGCAGTTATCGCTCTCTTTCTATTTTCTCAGCACACTAGTGCCACTGGGTGCGGATCTCTGGCGTTATTCGATAGCGGATATTGAACAAACTGTTGGAGCATCGGGCGGTATTAAAATCGGGTTGCTTATTGTGTTTGCTATACTGCTGGCAATAACGATTACCTTGTTCATCTACTTACCTAAGCGGATAAAGATAAATGGCTGGATCGCATTTTCCTTCCTTATCATTTTCTCGCTCGTATCAGTTACAAAAATATCGGAACTAGTGAAGGAGTGGGTGCCGGGCCAGGAATACAGCAACAGCCTTGCACTTAATAAATCGGCCTATTTTATCCATGCATCCTATAATCATTTCTTCCCGGTTAAAGAGGAGCTGGATATTTATTCGGATAATTATTCAGGAGATTATTCAAACAGCGCAGAAGATGCCAACCTTTCGCGGATCAATTATGTAGATGAAGAGAATTACCCATTCCTGCAAAAAACAGATAGCAGCAAGGATGTACTGTCGCCATTCTTTAATACAGCCACACAACCACCCAATATTGTGATCGTAATGGTAGAAGGCCTTGGCCGCGCGTTTACCAATAAGGGAGCCTATCTCGGTAATTTTACACCCTTTATCGATTCGCTTTCAGACAAAAGCCTTTACTGGGAGAATTTCTTAGGTGAGGGGGGAAGAACATTTGCGGTACTCTCTTCTTTACTGTCGTCATTGCCGTTTGCTAAAAATGGATTCAGTGAACTAGGCGATGCCATGCCGGGCCATTTATCAATTATTAACCTGCTGGCAAAAAATGGGTACAACACTTCTTTTTATTATGGCGGCGATTCGCATTTTGATAACATGGACCAGTTCCTGAAAAAGAATGGAATTGCTTCTTTGAATGATGCGAAAACATTTCCGGCGGGCTATACACCAATGCCAACCATAAATGGCTTTACATGGGGTTATGGAGATAAGGAATTGTTTCGCCGTTATTTTGAAACGAACAATACTCCCCGGCAACCTTACCTGAGCGTGCTGCTTACACTTTCAACACACAACCCTTTTTTAATTAACGAACAGGAAAACTATCTGCAGCGTTTTGAATCGCGCATGACGGAACTTAGTTTTTCAGAAGACATTAAAAAGCAAAACCGGAATTACAGCAAACAATACGCCAGCATTCTTTTTATGGATGATGCGGTGCGCGGCTTCATCGATCAATACAAACAAAGGCCGGATTTTGCCAATACAGTATTCGTTATTACCGGCGATCACCGGATGCCGGAAATACCTATGAGTTCCAAAATAGACCGCTACCATGTGCCCCTGATCATTTATTCACCTATGCTGAAGCGGACGGCTAAATTCTCTTCTGTTTCTACCCATTTTGATATTACACCAAGTCTGCTTGCCTGGCTGAAGAAAAGCTACAAACTACAATTGCCCGATACAGCCAGCTGGATGGGAACCGGCCTGGATACAGCACGCAACTTTAGGAACATTCACGCATATCCGATCATGCAAACCAAAACAGACCTGGTTGATTTTATCATGGGTAATTACCTGTTGAATGGGAACGACCTTTTTCGCATTAACAATAACATGGACCTTACGCCGGAAAACAATCCCGTCAAAGCCAATGAACTGAAGGCGGCTTTCAGCCGTTTCAAAAGCAAAAATGATTCCTTCCTGAAAACGATGAGGATTGTACCCGACAGCCTATTAAAGAAATACATACCCGATAATTAAGACGCCGGCTTCATGTAACGATAATAATCGTTAAGGATGGTGGTGACCAGGGGCTGGTATATATTCCAGAAAAAACTTTTCAGATCCTGCGGATCGTGCGTGTTGTACATAAAACTTTTGAAATAAGGCACACCCCTGAAATAGGATGAAGTAAAACTGATAGGGTTGTCAGCAAAATCCGCGGAGAAATAAAAGAAACGGTAATCTTTATTGATATGCGCAGTAATCGCGGGAAATACATCAGGCAAGCCATAACTGGCGAGTTCTTTTTTGCCACGCTCATTCACGTCTATTACAAAACGTGAGATCACGTGGTTAACATTGGTATCGGGCTGTATAATGTCAAACCAGAAGGCATACGGGGTTTTTTCCGGCAGGCCATAATGTTGCCGGCCCTCTTCAGACGAAATGATCTGAGGCAATTCTTCGTTCAGATGAGTTTTGTTTTCGAGAATAACCACCGTTCCATCGGAATGAATAAAAGCGATACCACTCTTGGTAAAAGACCATCTGCCATTGTGCTGTTGCTTATAATTTTTGATCAACCAGGAGGGGACTTCCTTATTTGCCGTGGTATCAAAAGAATGGAAATAGCGACCGGTCCATCCGGTCCACCTGACACCGAATGTATTTTCAAAACTGCTTCTTACAGCGGGTGCAGTGGGCGAGGCAAGGCAATTAAACTCGGTAATAATCAGTTTGTGTTTACTGCGCATCTGATCCAGAAAATACAAATCCTGCTGGCTCATACCGCCGTATACGATACCAGATCTTTCCTTCACATCGCCCCGTTTGTACCATTCGTTTTTATAAATACCGTAAGCGTCTGTAATATAGGCCGCATCAGCATCGCTGCTTAGCTGGTCAAGCTGTGCGGTGTTGAAACGTTCCAGTCCTTTTAACTGGTATTTTTCTTTAGGGAGTGGAAAGAAACCAAAGTAATCGCGCTCGCGTTTGTATAATTCCGTGTTGGTCTTGGAAAAATTTTCCTGGTTCAGCACCCAGTTCAATGAAACGTGTTCCTGCTCCCTGGTGGTTAATACCGTCTTATCGATAATGGCCAAAACCATTTTCCGCTTGCCTGTACATAACCAAATAACGAACATCCACAAGGGTAATAATAGCAGGATAAGCAGGATTGCCCGTAATAGGGAACCCAGGGTAAATTTATCTAAAAGCGGTGAAGCCATCCTACGCTGATTTGGTATTGGTTTCCTTTTGTTTGCGGAAGGTATTCCTGGTTATACCAGGTCAGGTCTGAACTTACTACATTTGAATGAGATATTTTTTTCTTGAAAGAGACTCCGGCTTTATACGATACCAGTCTTACAGTGCCATCCAGTTGAATGGAATTCAAACGATCATCGGGAGAGATGCCATATCCTGCATTAAACCCAATCAGGTCATCGGCGCTTCCATAATAATACCTGGCCGAAGCGGTATAGGAAGTAGATGCCGTACTGGTAAAAGTACTTGGAGTAAGATAAGCGCGTAATCCAAATAACCAGCTCTTATAATATTTGCCGAGATAGCCGGTATAGATCCAGGTAGGATCGCCCGAAAATTTCAGGTAACGGAAACCCAACTCACCCTCAAAACTTTTTGGAAGATTGGCATATAGAGAAAAACCACCGCGCCATTGCGGAAACACACCCACTTTATCCGAGTACCCTGCATTTACATAAGTATAGAAAGTATTGGAAATTCTTGGGTAAGCTTCTATTTCATACTGAACACCATTCTCGGTAAAACGATTGGCATAATTGATCCTGCCGGTGATAGAGCCAATGCCCGTTGTTCGGGTATAGTCAAAACTGGCCAGATGCCATGGATCACTGAATTGTTTATCGAAATACACATAGTCATAGCTCAGGCTGATCTTGTTTTTTACAGAAGATTCTTTGATACGGTTCGCCAGCGATCGCGCTTCTGTATTGTTCCTGTTTAGCTGCAAGGCTTTGTCAACCGCCACCTGTGCCTCAGCAAATCGCCGCATGGCATTCAGCACACGAGCCTTTCTTACCAGCAGGTCTTCAGAGCTGGCGTGGAATTGTAAACCATCGTTTATTACCTGTAAGGATTTTGTGTTATCATCATTCCAGTATTCAAGATCGGCGAGAGCTACAGAAGCATCTGCATAATCCGGTGTCTTTTGCAAAACCGAATGAAAATAGTATCGCGCACTATCGTATTCTTTAGACCAGCTATGAATTCTTCCGAGAAAGATTTTTAGATCAGCATAGTCAGGACTTATTTTCAATGCACGATACAAACGACTTTTGGCCAGTTCGTAATTCTTATCATCAAAAGCCGCTTTGCGAGCAAGCAACAATAGTCCATCGGCAGAAAGGCTATCCTGGTTCGGGATATTACCGGGTTTGTTGATTACGATTACACTATCTGGCTTGTTACGATCATTGTGTATTTTTTTGGCCAGCGCTTTAGCCTCCACATTGTTTTCGTTGAGTAGAAGTAGTTTTTGGAGAGAACGATCGGCTTCTTCATATTTTTTCTGTGCATTCAGAATTTTTGCTTCGCGAAGCATAAGCGCTTCAGAAGCCGGGTTGCTGCGTAAACCTTTTTTGCAAATATCCAGCGCCTGTACATATTGATCATTGAAAAACTCCAGGTCCGTATAAGCAACAAAAGCATCTTCATAATCCGGTTTGTCTCTCAGGGCGGCAGTAAAAAAATACCGCGCGCTGTCGGGAGTATTTGTCCACCCGTAAATTCTTCCGAGAAATATTTTTATATCCGCATAATCCGGACTGATACGGAGCGCTTTTTTGAGATAGTTTTTTGCTTTGGGATAATCTTTATTGTCGAAAGCGGCTTTGCGTGCTTCCTGTAGCAATCCATCCGAAGAAGAAGTATCCTGCGCAAACGATTGACCGCTCCATGCGGATAAGCAAATAAAACCCACTAAAAGAAAATGTTTTTTTTCTGCAAACAGCATAAGTGATAACTAAAATGATCAAAAGATATCCGGTAATTTGATTAACCGATATGGTTCCGGTTGTATTGATTCATCAACCGCTTCACACGTATTACCAGTTCGTTCAAACTGAAAGGTTTTGTGATATAATCATCGGCACCCAGTTCAAAAGCCTCCATCACTACTTTTTCCTGCTCCATGGCAGAGAGAATAATAACAGGAATCCTTTTTTTACCGGGCTGTTTTACGATCGAAACAATTTCAAGTCCGGAAGCGTAAGGCATCATGATATCGGTAAGCACCATATCTGGTTCCGCTTCAGCAATCTTTGCAATGGCATCTCTTCCATCAGCGGTGGCAATCACTTCATAACCCTCTTTCCTTAGCTTTAACTCAATCGTTTTAAGCAACATGGGTTCGTCTTCGGCAACTAATATTTTCATCGGGGGGATCTTGGATACTTGATTTCACTACAAAAATAATTCATTTCAACTGTTTGTTCTGGCTTCTTTTCTGATCCTTTCCATTTCATCACGCAATGGCTGTTCAATGGACGCGAAGGTCGAAACCACTTCCTTCACCATTTCCAGCGTTTGTGGAATGTTCTCTTCATTTTTCGCATTCAATTCAATCGCCCGGCACAGTTCCGTTAATTTTTTTGCCTGTATGGTCGCCACAGCGCTCTTTAGTTTATGAGCCAGCCGATATAATTCGTGCTGGTTGTTTTCGTGGGCCAGTTGCTCCAGTTTTTTTACATCCGCTGCTGCGTTTTCCAGGAAAAGGTCCAGAACTTCCAGCATATCACCTGCATCGCCGATCTCTGCCAATAGCGAAAGATTGAACAAAGCTTCTTTTTCCTCCTTCTCTTTAAGGTCTTCTTCTTCGTTTACTTCAATCCGGTACAATAAACGGATCAAACGGTTATAGAGGTCATTGAAATCGAAAGGCTTGATCATAAAATCATCCATACCAACCGCGGCACTTCTTTCCTGGTCTTCCCGAAGAGCGGTGGCCGTCATGGCAATAATGGGAGTGGTAAGCGCCATTTGCTGTCTCATATAAACAGTGGTTTCATAGCCATCCATAACAGGCATCTGAAGGTCCATGATGATGAGATCGTACGGCGGATTTTTTTCACAAAGATCAATCGCTTCTTTCCCGTTATTGGCGAGATCAGCGGTAATATGTACTTTCTTTAACACAAAATCAATCAGTCGCTGGTTTACAATATTGTCTTCCACCACCAATATGCGCTTGCCCGAAAGCAGGCTTACATAATCGTTTTGTGAAGAGGAAGTGGCATCCTGCTTTTCCGCTTGTTCAAAAGGAATGGAAAAAGTGAATACGGACCCCGATCCCTGAGTGCTTTGTACAGTAATAGAGCCACCCTGCATTTCAATCAATCCCTTGCTGATGGTTAAACCCAATCCGGCGCCACCATAGCCACTGGATATTTTTTTACCGGCCTGCGCAAAGCTTTCAAAAATGGTTTCCAGTTTGTCTTTCGGAATACCGATGCCCGTATCAGAAAGCCTGAATACAATTGGTATGAGACCTTTATTTGCTACGCCCGTGGATACTTGTAGCGCAATCTCACCTTCATTGGTAAACTTGATGGAATTACCCACAAGGTTGGTAAGTACCTGCTTTAACCGGAAAGAATCTCCCTTAACCAATCGAGGAACATCTTTGTGAATGATCAGCTGAAAGCCAAGCTGCTTATTCTGAAGTTGATGGTCGAAATATTTTTTCAACTCCTCCAGTATTTCTGGCAGGTCAAAAACAATGGTATCGAGTACCAGCTTGCCGGCTTTCAGGTTCGAGAAATCGAGGACATTGTTTACGATCACAACGAGGTTGTTCAATGAACGACTGATGATATTGGTAAACCGTTTTTGTTCGTCGGAAAGTTTTGTTTCCAGTAAAAGCCTTGTCATTCCCTGTATCCCATTCATGGGGGTCCGGATCTCATGGCTCATATTGGCCAGGAACTGCTCCTGTATCTGTTGCGCCGTTTCAACTTTTTTCAGCGCGGCAATGGTTTGTTTCTGCATTTCGGTTTTATCCGTAACATCAGAAGCGATACCACTCACGCCCAGTAATACGCCATCGGGTGTAATAAGCGGAAACTTTAATAATAATAGGTTGCGAGATCCCCAGGGTGTTTCTATCAACTCTTCGGTTTCAATTGGCCGCAGGGTAGTAAGTACGCGGGCATCGGTTTCTTTGAAATAATCGGCCAGCTCCTTAGGGTTGAAATCATAATCGGTCTGGCCAACCACCAGTTCGTCTGACAGGCCGAAAAAATCCTTAAAACGCTTATTCGCCATCAGGTAATGACCCTCTGTATCCTTGATGTAGATCAGGGCCGTTGAGTTGTCCATGATGGCATTGAGACGGTATTCATTTTCCTTTCTGCGGGTCTCCGATTCGTTTAGTTCTGTTTCAACCGTCTTCCGTTCGGTAATATCTGTAACCATGCACTGAAAACCGGTGATGCGGCCATTATCGTTGAATAGCAGTTGTGCGGCCTGTTCCACCCATTTCTGTTTTCCCGATTTGGTCGTGATCAGGAATTCCAGGTTTGTGGTAACGGTTTTGCTCGCGAACTGGTTTACATAAAACTGCACAACTTTATCGCGCCAGCCGGTATCAATCAAAAAAGAAAAATTCTTACCGTTCAGCTCCCCAACAGTATATTCTGTTAATTCGGCCACACGGTTATTGGCAAAATTGATGGCGCCGGTGGTATCAGCCGTGTACATGACAGATCCGGCATTCTCTATCAGGTTCCTGTACTTTTCTTCACTGGCAACAACACCTTCTTCTGCTTTTTTGCGGAGATTGATATCCTGGTTTAACTGCGAAAGAATGGCCAACACCAGCAATAAAGCAAATACACCGCCGCCGAATGCGGTATAAATACTGGTTTGATAGCTGGCTTCGTTTTCAGCCATGCGGGATACGAGTATTTTTTCTTCAATATCACGGATGCTTCGTTCGAGATGTTTTACAGCGCGGCTGATAACAGGACCCTCGCCATCAGGACTGATCATCTGCATCAACTCCTGACCGGACACGCTTCCATTCAACAGCCTCACCTGAAAAACTTCTTTTTGCGAGCAGAGCTTTTGTAATGCCACAGCATTTTGCTGCTGAACCGGGTTATCTGCCGTGAGTTGCTGAAACGAGGCCAGAGAACGATTAACGAGTGCTTGTAAAAGATAGGTCTGTTTTTTCCAATCGGGGCTATGCACAACCAGGTAACTCCTGGCGGCAGCTTCAGCTTCAGCAAATACCAATCCAATCGTATCTATTTTTTTGATAACCTGGTTGGTATGATCAACCAATGAACGAGACGATTCCTGTTTCTTTTTTTGTTCAATCAATACCAGCAAAAACAAGATGAAGGCGATTAGTGAAAATGCCAGGATCCAGCGGATCTTTTTATCCATGATACGGGAAATCGTGGCGCTAAGGTTTTTCATAATGTATGAGGATAGCGAAGAAACGGATAAAAGATAAGAAAAATTGTTGCAACGCCTGGGTAAGCGCAGCTATTTCTACGACCAGGAATAGAAAGGGCAGCTGTTTACCGATGCCCTTCAGAAATGAGATCAGGTGAAACAGTACAGTGGTCAGTGGCTCAGTTTTTTCTCCAGCTCTTCCAGCGAAACGCCCTTGGTTTCGGGAACGCTGGTTAGCACCCAGATCAACTGTAAAACCATCATGGCGGCGAAAAAAGCAAAAATGGGCCAGGGGTTTTCTTTGAAAATGCCATTGTCTTTATCGAGGAAAACAGGTGTGATCAATGTGATCAATGCGGCAAAGACCCAATGCACGCTGGCTCCAAATGACTGGCCTGCACTGCGGATCTTATTTGGGAAGATCTCTGAAATGAATACCCAGATCACAGCCCCTTGCCCAACGGCATGCGCCGCGATGAACAACAACAGGAAGCTCATTAAAAATATGGGCCCGGTATGCGCATAAAATGCCCAGGATACCATGGCCAGACTCAGGATATAACCAAACGAGCCGATGATCAATAATGTTTTCCTGCCAAGCCTGTCGATCAGGTACAATCCAACAAACGTAAATACAAGGTTAGTTCCGCCAATGGCGATGGAATTGAATAGCGACTCCTTTGCCGCCAGCCCAGCCTTCTCCAGGATCTCGGGTGCATAGTACAGAATAAAATTAATGCCCGATACCTGGTTAAAGAAAGCTATCATAAAAGCCAGGTAAATAATTTTTCTGTGCCTCTGGTTCAGAAACGCCACCGGTTTGCCCGAACTGTTTTCATGTTCATTACTACGCAGGATGGAAGCCACTTCTGTATCGACATCGGTAACACCGATCTGAAGCATGATACCCTTTGCCTCATCAAGCCGGTTCTTTTTGGTGATCAGCCATCTCGGGCTTTCCGAAATACCCAAAACCAGCACTGTGTACAGAACTGCCGGAACGGCCAATACCCCCAGCATCCAGCGCCAGTCGTTTGCGCCGCCAACACCCTGTAAAAAATAGTTCGACAGGAAAGCAATCAGTATTCCAAAAACAATATTGAATTGATACAAGGCGCCGAGCCTGCCACGAGTTACCGGTGTGGAAATTTCGGAAATATAAATAGGCGCTACAACAGATGATACGCCAATACCCATACCGCCAATAAAACGGAAAAAAGAAAACAGGTAAGGCCCGTTAGCAAACGCTGAACCGAATGCAGAAACCGCGAATAAAATACCTACCCATAATAACACGGTCTTTCTGCCGTAGATCTCTGTAGGGATACCACCAAAAATGGCACCGATAACAGTACCCCAAAGGGCCATCGACATAATAAAGAATCCATGAAACAAAGGAGAAGTGTGCCAGAGTTCCTTAATGGGCTGATTGGCACCCGAAATAACAACGGTATCAAATCCAAATATAAAACCAGCCAGTGCCACAACAATCGACCAACGTAACAGTTTACTCTTGTTCATCGCAATCGGTTTAGGATTAGTAAGGTAGGGAATATTGAATATCGAGCAAGGAATTTTGAATGTCGAAGTTTTCGATTCGCCTGTTCAACATTCAAAATTCCTTGCTCGATATTCAATATTCATCATTCCCTCCCCACCCGATCTATCTCATCCTTTGCGCCGCCGGAGGAACGACGGGTAGTTTTAAGCGGCTTGCCAAAACGGTAGGTAAGACCGAGTGTAAATACGCGGGTGTCTCTACGCAGGATAAAATATTCATCCGCACCTGGGAAATCAGTATTGCCTTCCATTGCCTGTGTAAAAAAGATATCGCGCACACTGAATTTAAGGGTGCCTTTCTTTTTCAATACCGGCCTAGCCACACCGGCAGACAACTGTCCGGTAGGCAACAATAATTCCTGCAGGTCGTTTCTTGCCTTGGTGGTATAGAAACCGGAGAGTTCCAATGTATAATTCTTACCCGCCCTGAACTGGTTGTTCATGCTCAGGTTCAGCTGCGATACCGTTGAATTGTATTGAAGATTCTGGTAGCCCTTCAACTCCTTGTGATTGTAAATGGCCTGCCCGGAAACGGTCCACCATTTAAAAGGCGTTGCTTGTACGGCAACAGAAAGACCCAGGTTATACATTTTACCAACGTTGCCATTGGTATAAACAAGGATATCGCTTCCTTCATTCAGGAAGATCTGTGAAAAATAATCTTTGATGATGCTGTAGGAAACGGTGGTAGTAAGCAATTGTTTGAACTGGTGACTCAGCTCCATATTCCAGCTGTATTGCGGCAGAAAGAAGGGATTACCTCTTTCATACGTGTATTTGTTGATGATAACCACGTAAGGGTTTAATTTCTGAAAAGCAGGTCTGTCAATTCTCCGCCCGGCAGTGAACGTAAAGCTGTTTGAAGAATCTGCCCGGTAACTGATATATCCCGAAGGGAACAATCCTGAATAATTTTTGGCAAATACAGAATCTTTCTGCCGGCTGTTACCAAGTTGGTGCCCGTTATAACCGGTGTTCTCATAACGCAACCCTGCCTGAAAACTTATCCGCGAAAGCTTTTGTTCAAAACTTGTATAAATAGCATTGATATTCTCTTTGTATAAAAAATGATTGCTCTTGTTCAGGTCCTCTTTCCAAATGGCGCCATCAAATAATTCATAAGCAGCCACATTATCGGTACGGATACTGGATATTTTATAGCCCGATTCCATTTTTGCATTCTTACCAATCTGCATTACATGATCAGCTTTGGCAGAAAAAATAGAAATGGTTGCAGGTAGGTTTCCGCGCGACCCTTCGTTGTATCCTCCCGGCTGCTGTAAAAGATTACTGAAAGCCTGGTTATTATTCAGGTCGTATGACAACATATCCAGGTCAACGGAAAGATCCTGAGTTTTGGAAAGATTGTGTTTGGCATTCAGGTTAATACCACCATTCCGAAACCGGTTACTGCTGGCACCAAAAGTTCTGATGGTCGAATCGGTTACGCCTGCCGCATTTTTCCAGTTGGCAGAGCCATCGCTATTACCTTTTCTGTCAACCGCGATACCGGTAAGGGCAATACCCAGGACGGTTTTGGAAGAAGCGTAAAAATCAAAACCTGTTTTCAGTGTATTACCAAAACTACGGTTGAGAAAAAGCGTAGGCTGGTCCAGCATCGAAAGCAGGCTGCCGCTATTGCTAAAATACCTGCGTAATGCATAAATATCAGCAAAGGACCGGTTGAAGTTGCTGCTGAAGGTTAAGAAAGTATTGAACTTTCCATTACGGTAGTTCAGCACCAGGCTGTTATTGGTTTTGGGATAACGGCCCTGCGCGATGGACGAGGAAACGGTTCCATTAAAACCAACCTGTTTGTTCTTTTTCGTTTTGATATTGATGATGCCCGCATTGCCACTGGCATCGTATTTGGCGGAAGGACTGGTAATGAGTTCAATGGTTTCTACCTGCGAAGAGCTCATGCCGCTTAATAAATTATTCAGGTCGGAGCCAGAAACAAAAGTCTGTTTATCATCGATGAGTACCATTACACCGGCTTTGCCCTGCAGGCTGATGCCGCCGTTTTTATCAACCATTACACCAGGCGATTTTTCCAGTACTTCCAGAATAGTAGTGCCCGCATTGGTAACCGAAGCATCAACGTTCACGATCACTTTTCCCTGTGCCTGCTGAATAAAAGGTTTGCGTGTGTTTACACTTACTTCGCCGAGCGATTTACTGCCGGCATTCAACACAAGGGTAATCCTTTTATCGAAGATGGCCTGTTTGCCAATAATTACAGACAAAGGCTCAAAACCAATATAGCTAATACTGAGTAAATGATCCGCAGTAACTGCGATGTAAAAAACAGACAAGCCGGTTTTGGTGGTAACGGCTGATTTGATGAGTTTTTTATCGGTAGCGTTCCGTATTTCCACCACGGCACCCTCCAGGGGTTCTTTCTGCTCATTTACAACGGTAACAGTGAAACCAGCGGGCCCGTCGGAGGTTTGGGCCGTTACAAGAATGGTACATAATAACAATAAGGCAGCCAGCAGAACCAGTTGAAGCTTTCTCATGCTTGTAAAATAAACCAAACAGCTAAAGAAAGACAGGGTTTTTGTTGAACGGAAGTAGGGATATCGAATATTGAACAAGGAATGATGAATGTTGAAGTTTTTGATCCGCCTGTTCAACATTCATCATTCCTTGTTCATCTGATTCCTACCTGCTGCACGATCACTTTCATCCTTGGCGCTCACAGGAACAGTTGAAGCGTTCTTATGAAGTAAATTAATAAAATAACCGCCAAGCCAAATGCGTTAGTAATGTTGCGGGGAGCCGTTGGTTTCCTATCAAAAACATAACTTAATTTACCCGCACAAAATTTCCAATCGACCATTCGTGCAGAAACATTGTAAAACGTATATTAGTAAAAGAACTGGATATCGTATAAAATGGAAGTACTCACAACCGTTACAAAGAATATCGATGCAAAAGAGTTATCTCCCAGACAGATGCTAATGCTGGCCGCGCTTTCCATGAATGATCTTTCCTGGGATTATTGCTTCAGAGATGATAACAACCTGTATGCAAAAGCGCATATGGGCCTTTTTAGTTGGGGAGAATCCATTCATGTACAGGTAAGCGAAGAACAACTTATCATTAACTGTGGGCAACCATTCTGGAAATATTTTCGCCCCAAAAAACCACAGGAAAACATTGACGAGCTACTCTCATACATACAATACAATAGACAAATTTATTCGCCGGAAGCGCTCGATGAAGAAATAGCAATTGTTCAGGCAGGTAAAACAATGACTCTTTCAGCTACGGAAAAGATTGTAACAGGAAAGAATCTTCCAACCGCTACTGCTATAATCATTGCTTGTAACCTGTTGTATTTCCTGGTCTTTAGTTTTTCAACCGCTTCTTTTTTTAATCCCTCTATAATAGATATTTTTCATTGGGGCGGTAATCTTCGGCTATACACATTTGGTGGAGAAGGCTGGCGACTCATAACGAGTTGTTTTTTACACCTTGGCATTTTTCACCTGCTGGGAAATATGTTTGTACTCTTTTTTATTGGCCGGTACCTGGAACCGGTTATAAACCCATATCTTTTTACCCTGGTTTATCTCAGTACTGGCGTATTAGGCTCTGTAACCAGCGTAATTGAAACGGGTAACCGTGTAAGCGCGGGTGCATCTGGCGCAATTTTTGGATTGTATGGCGTGTTTATTGCGCTTCTTACCACAAAAATGATCACAGGTGAGATCAAGAGGGTGTTGTTTCAAAGTATTATCCTGTTTGCTGCTTACGGACTATTTACAGGGATGAGTGAGGGGGTCGACAATGCAGCACACCTGGGCGGGTTGCTTAGCGGATTTGTATTCGGTTATATCATTATTGTAGGCTATAATGCTCAACAGAAACGTATGATTGCTGGAATAGCGATTATCGTATTAACAACAGGACTTGGTTTTTTCAGTCTCACTTTTTTTCATAACGATACAATTCAATATGAACGTATGCTCAAGCGAATGCAGCTATATGAACACAAGGCACTTGCTGAACGTACAGATATGAAGTTGAAGCCTATTTACCAACAACTCGAAGGTTTAACAAACGGGGCGAGAGCGAATTGGAAATTGTTTATAAAAACGGCCGATAGTGCCAGCCAGTTTACTTTTGGCAGAAACAAAATATACCCGGTACAAAAAGGATTGTTGTTACGTTATGGCCAGGATCGGCTGGCGGAAAATGAAATATGGATACGGTCGCTGAAAACCGGGGATGAGATGAGGGATACGAAAGACAGTATTCGTTTGCTTGTATATGCGAAACAGGATTCTTTAGCGTTACTGCGACAAAAAGTATTAAAGTAAATGTGCGGCCCGTTCAAGGTCTTCCGGTGTGTCGATTTCAACACCCATATAATCCGTAACCACCATTTTTAACGGGACTCCGTTTTCGAGGTAACGGAGACATTCAATTTTTTCAGCAGCCTCCAATGGTGTCATTTCCCAGCTGGTAAAATTGAGCAGGGCCTGTTTACGGAAAGCGTATACGCCAATATGCTCGTAATAAACGGTTGTTGCTGATTTGCTTCTTGGAAAGGGAATTACACTACGCGAAAACATCAGCGCATTCATATTTTTATCAACCGCCACTTTCACATAATTCGGATCATTGATGAATCTTTCCTCTTTCATCACCTGCATCAGCGAAGCCACCTGTACTTTTTTTCCGGCTTCACCTTCGAACACTTCCAATACTTTCTGCAATGGTTCACGTTTTACAAAAGGTTCATCGCCCTGAACATTCACCACGATATCCACTTCCATATCCGTAATGGCTTCGGCAATCCTGTCGCTGCCGCTTTCATGGTTTTTTTTACTCATCACCGCCTTGCCGTTATGGGAAATGATCTCGTTAAAAATAATATCGCTGTCAGTTACCACATACACATCGTCAAACAAACCGGTGGCTACCGTGTTATCGTAGGTATGACGGATCACTGTTTTATTACCCAGCAGTTGCATCAGCTTGGCGGGAAATCTGGTAGCCGCATAACGGGCGGGTATCATGGCTATTTTCTTCATTAACCGGATTTGCTGTAAAGATAACGGCAGCCAGTTAAAACCGACTAAGCAGGTTTTTTCAATAAGAATCTCTATATAACGCGGATGCTATGCTTCGACTGGTAGAAGTGTTAATTTTTAATCGATTGATTTTCAATAGTAAAAAAGCAAGCTATCTAGCAAGAGCTAACCTATATCTCATAGATAACCCGTAAATGTCCCGTAAATGACCCGTAGATATCCCGTAGATATCCCGTGTCAAACCCCATTACTATCCCACCCTCACCCTATCCTGATCGCTATATTACGCTATACTCATCCAATGATCACCCGGTTCTAGTCCTATGCTTTCCCTATCCTCCTGGCCCATACCCAAACAGGGGCGCAGGCATTGCGAAGAGAAAATATAGCCGCAGATTTGCAGAGTGCCTGGATTTTATACCCAATAATCTGCGAATCTGCGGCTAATAATGAACTTCCATTTCGTAAGCACTGTAAAAACAAATAGCTACTGATCTATCTTCCGATTGATATAACTTTTGGTTTTAATGAAAAGAAAACAAGTGATATAGTAGTTTAACAGAAAAAGAGCAAAGGAGTAACAACCCTTTTTGAAATAATTCTTTCAATAATCCGTCTTCACCGAACTGTCAAACGGAATGTTTAACTGAAAACCCAGGTTCTCGTCTTTCGAGTTATCCAGTACATCCAAACCGTATTTGATCTGTTCAACCGGTGTATAATTGAATGTGCCGAATAGTCGGTCCCATACCGAAAAGATATTTCCGTAATTACTATCCGTTTGCGGCCGCATATAATGATGGTGCACTTTGTGCATATTGGGTGAAACCAGGAACCAGCTGAGTGCATTATCAAGCCATAACGGCAAACGGATATTGGCATGATTGAATTGCGTGAGCACAACACTCAAACTCTGGTACATCATCACCAGCCACATCGGCGCGCCGCAAACTACTACGCCGATCAATGTAAACACGGCACGGAATACACTCTCACCCGGATGATGGCGATTGGCCGTAGTGGTATCCACATGCGTATCGGCATGATGCACCATATGAAATTTCCACATCCATTTTATTTTGTGTTCGATGAAATGAATGGAATAAGCACCCACAAGATCAAGCAATAAAAGCCCGGCGATCATGAATACCCACAATGGTATATTTACCAGTTGAAGCAATCCATAATGATGGGCAACTACCCAGTCACTCGCTTTTACAATAACCAGGGCAAACGAAAAATTGATCACAATGGTGGTAATGGTAAAAAAGATATTGATCGACGCATGTTTCCATTTATTGTACTGGAAGCGGAATACAGGAATCGCCCCTTCGATCAGCCAGAAAAAACTAATGCCCCCGGCCAATATCAGGGCACGGTGTAAACTGGGGATCGTTTCAAAATAATGAATGATGTTCTCTACCATGGGCAATCGTTTAGCTATTCAATTTACAAACAAAACCGGAGTTTGGAGTTGTTGAAAGAAAAAGCCGCAGATTCGCAGATTATTAAACAATCTGCGAATCTGCGGCTAAAAATATTGCCGCTCTATAGAAATTAATTATTCAGCATCAACGGCATTACCAGCATCAGCAGGTCTTCACCTTCGCCCTGTTCGGTTGGTTTGATCAGGCCCGCTTTGGTAGGGGTAGACAGTTCCATGCGAACATCATCCGTATCGGCTGCATTCAACATTTCAATAAGGAACTTGGCATTGAAAGCGATCTGAAGGTCCTCACCATCATACTGGCAGTTCATGCGTTCGTTACCTTCAAAACTGAAGTCCACATCCTGGGCGGCCATCTGTAATTCGCTGCCGGTAATACTCAGCGCTACCTGGTTGGTGCTCTTGTTACTGAACACATTCACGCGACGCAAAGCATTTTGAAAATCGGCCTTGTTTACGATCAGGCGATAAGGATTGTCGGCCGGGATAACCACTTTGTAATCCGGAAAACGTGCATCGATCAGGCGACAGATCATTTGTGTAGAACCATGGCTCACAAACAAATGGTTGCTGTTATAGCTTACGGTTAATTCATCTTCATTATCAGGCAATGCATTCTTCAACAGGTTCAATGGTTTCTTTGGAACAATGAAAGAATCTGTTTTAGAAGCCTTGGTATCGGTTCTTTTGTAACGCACCAACCTGTGTGCATCGGTGGCAACGAACTGTACACTATCTTTTGTGAGTTCGAAGAAAACACCTGTCATGGCCGGACGAAGATCATCACTGCTTACCGCAAACAGGGTTTTGTTGATAGCAGTAAGCAAGGCGCTGCTGCTCATGGTAAAACCGGTAGTATCATCGGCCGCAGGTTCTTTCGGAAAATTATCCGGGTTCTCGCCCATTACCTTGTACTTACCATTATCGCTGGTAATTTCTACAGCGAAATTTTTATCGATGTTGAAGGTGAGCGGCTGATCGGCAATGTTCTTCAAAGAATCCATCAGGATCTTGGCCGGAATACAAACTTTTCCGTTGGTCTTGCTTTCCACATCCATCTGCACCCGCATTACGGTTTCGAGGTCGGTAGCTACTACGTTCAGTTTTTTGTCCTGGATCTCAAATAAGAAGTCTTCCAGGATTGGTAATACGGTGTTGGCATTGATCACACCGCTGATCTGCTGCAGGTGTTTTAACAGGGAAGAGGACGAAACAATAAATTTCATTCTACACAATTTAAGTTCGCAACAAACCTAATGTAAAATGTTAATATTCCGTAATAGAAATCAGGGTTAAACCCGTTAAAAAACAGAATGTGAATGAGTTGTGGATTGGATGGAACTTATTCAGATGAGATACTTTCCATCAGTTCCTGGTAAGTGTTCCGGTTAACCGGTTTTACGAGATAATCGGTAACGGTTTCATAAGCGCGCGAGCGCTGCATATCGGTGCTGTTAACGGAAGAGCTTACCACATACACCAGTATGGGTTTGGTAAGATTGGTGCTGAGCTTATTGTATTCGTCCAGGAACTCCCAGCCATTCATAACGGGCATGTTGATATCCAGGAAGATCACATCCGGCAGGCTTTCCCGGCTCTGGTGAATGTTTTTCTTGATAAAGTTCAGGGCTTCGTTCCCATCGTAAAAAGACTGTATTTCCTTGATCAGCCCGGTAGATTCCAGAATAACACGTGCGGTGTACTGATAAATATTGTCGTCATCAATCACACAAACAATATGTTTCTGCCTGGAAGGGGTCATGCTATGTAAAATATTCAGTTACTTTAATCTTTGGTCGGGGGAGGGATATTGGGCGTATCATCAAATGTAAGTAATTTATCGTATAATCTGCAAGATTGAATAAGACCTATACACCAGAAATGGCTTATCCCAGGATCAGGCATTACTGCGGCTACAGCGAAAGATGTCATTACGAGGTACGTGAAAAGCTGTTTGGGATGGGGTTGATGAAAAAAGACGTAGAGACCCTTCTTTCAAGGCTGATAGAAGAAGACTACCTGAACGAAGAACGCTATGCCATGCTGTTTGCGGGCGGCCATTTTCGCCAGCGTAAATGGGGTAAAACAAAGATCATCCATGCCCTCCGGCAAAAAAGGGTGAGCGAACAGAACATCAAAAGGGCCATGAAAGAGATAGGAGAAGAAGATTACCTGTCTGCGGCAGGCAAGCTGGCCAAAATCAAATGGAAAAGCCTGAAAGGAGAACAGCACCTGGTCCGAGAGGCCAAAACGGGCGCTTACCTGCAACAGAAAGGCTTTGAATGGCCGCTGATACAGAAAGTGATCAAAACAATAAAATCGGGTATAGAAGAATGATCGTTTACTTGGTAACTCAGCAACATGCGTAACCTGCTTCTTTTACTGACTGCCAGCCTGCCTGCTGTAAGGGTTGTATCTCAACCGGCCCAACCGGTTGTGTATGGCAGGGAGATTACCGTAACCACGGAAAACGATGCCTACCTTCTTCAGCGAAAAGACGCCTATTATACCAATGGTTTTTTCTTCACACACAAAACCGCCAGGGAAAAGAACGGCCAGAAACGGATCGCGGTATTCGAACTGGGCCAGATGATCTTTACCCCGCTGATCAGAAAAACAACGGGCCCGGCTGATATTGACAGACCCTACTGCGGATTGCTCTACCTCAAACTCAGCCAGCAACGTTTTTTACGTAACGATGATGTGCTGCAATCCAGCCTGGCGCTTGGCGAAGTAGGACGGGCTTCTTTGGGAGAAGATGTACAGAATGGTTACCACAGATTATTAAAATATGGCAGGTTTACCGGCTGGCAATACCAGGTGCAGGACGCGCTGGGTATAGATGCGGGGATCAGTTTTGCGCATACGCTTTTAGAAGACAGCACCCTGGTAAAACTGGTGCCTGTTGCGGAAGCCAACCTGGGATTAAATTTTACCAATGCCAAACTGGGTGCCTATGTATGTCTGGGTAGTTTTGAAAAGAACCGTAACAGTGCTTTATGGAATGCGCGGGTACAAACAAAGGCAACAGCAACACAAAGAAAGTATGAACTTTTTGTGTACTGGTATCCACAACTGATTGTACAGGGATACAATTCAACCATACAGGGCGGCCTGCTCAGAAAAGGATCGGGCGCCGTATTGGGGAAACCGGAAACCATAATGTTTCAGCAAAGCCTGGGCGTTTGTTATGCGGAAGCCCGTTGGACAACCAAACTCGCTCTTGTATCGCAATCCAGAGAAGCCGTAACACAAACCACGCCGCAACAATACGGGTCGATACAATTGAGTTATCGTTTGCATTAACTTGCAGTCAATACGAGCACTTATGTCTGCACTTATTTTTACGATTATCCAGACAAAACTATTCTGGGAAGACAAAGCTGCCAACCTGGCCATGCTGGAAGAGAAGATCATGAATATACGGGAGCATACGGAAATTGTAGTGTTGCCGGAAATGTTCAGTACAGGGTTTAGTATGCAGGCCGAAAAGCTGGCAGAAAATATGGAAGGAGAAACAGTGAGCTGGATGAAACGCATGGCCGCCACCCGGAAAATTGTACTGACCGGGAGCATGATTATAGAAGAAAAAGGACATTATTTTAACCGCCTTTTATGGGTATTGCCGGATGGCAAACTGGGTTATTACGATAAACGACATCGTTTTGCTTATGCGGGAGAAGACAATCATTATACAGCAGGAAACCGGAGGCTGATCGCCCAGGTAAAAGGATGGAAGATCAACCTGCTCGTTTGTTACGACCTGCGTTTTCCGGTTTGGGCCAGGCAGCAGGTAACAGATATACCGGAGTACGATGTTTTATTGTATGTGGCCAACTGGCCGGAACGCAGGATCCATGCCTGGAAAACATTGCTTACCGCAAGGGCCATCGAAAACCAATGTTATGTGATAGGGGTGAACCGTGTAGGCGATGATGGTAATGGCATTCATTATAACGGAGAAAGCATGGTGATAGATGCATTGGGCACAACCCTGTACCAAAAAAACGAAGAAGAAGATATTTATACGGTAGTACTGGAAAGAAACAGCCTGCAGGAGACAAGGGAAAAATTTCCTTTCTGGAAAGATGCCGATCATTTTAAAATTGTTCCCGGCGAGGGAGAATAAATTATGCAGGAATACCACGCAGCAAAACTGTTCACCGGAACGGAATGGCTTGAACAGAAAACCATCCGTATCGCGGATGGAAAGATCGTAGAGATCGTGCCGTTACAAAACACAGCAGCAAAAATCCATCCTATCATCGCACCGGCATTCATCGATATCCAGATCTATGGAGCCTATGGTAAACTACTGGCGGTTTATCCCGAAGCAGATTCATTGCATAAACTGTTTGATTATTGCAGCAGGGGTGGCGCTTCTCATTTTCAACCAACCGTTGCAACCAATTCGAAAGAGGCCTTCTTTGCTTGTGTTGATGCGGTAAAAGCGTATTGGAAAGAGGGCGGCAAAGGCTGTCTGGGTTTACATGTAGAGGGCCCATGGATCCATCCTTCCAAAAAAGGGGCACACCTGGAAGTCTTTATTCATTCGCCTTCTGTGGAAGAAGCAAAGGAATTACTGGAGTATGGCAAGGGAGTGATTACCATGATCACCCTCGCGCCGGAAATGTGCAGTAAAGAAGTGGTGGAACTGATCCGTTCTTATGGCGTGATCATTTCTGCCGGCCATAGTAATGCAACATACGCAGAAGCCATACAGGCCTTCGATGAAGGAATAACTGCCGCAACGCATTTATACAATGCCATGAGCCCGTTACAGCACCGTGCACCGGGTATCGTAGGCGCCGTACTGGATCACTCTAAAGTAATGGCCAGTATTGTACCCGATGGTTTTCATGTTGATTTTGCAGCGATACGGATCGCCAAAAAGATCATGGGTAAAAGACTGTTCATTATTACCGACGCGGTTACTGAAACTTCAACCGGCCCTTACCCGCATCAGCTGGCAGGCGACAGGTATGAATCCAATGGCATACTCAGCGGCTCAGCACTAACCATGGCCAAATCGGTTCGCAACCTGGTAAATAAAGCAGGAATAGAAGTAGAAGAAGCCTTGCGTATGGCAAGTCTATACCCGGCACAGGTAATGAAGAAAGCGGATCGCATGGGAAAGATTGAAAAAGGATACGATGCTAACCTGGTAATGCTGGATGATTCGTTGGAAGTGATCTCAATCAGCAACGAAAAGTTGTGCGATTAAAAAAGATGAGAACGGCAGGAACCCTCTGTGCAACTCCTAATCTCTGTACCTCTGTGGTAAAACCTTCGCTTCGATCTTTTTTCACCACAAAGTACACTAAGTTACACAGACGAGATTTAATAGTAAAATACGTTAGCCCTAATCAGAAACTCAATTCGCTTTCTTCCCCTTACCGTATTTGATATCAGTAAAGATCTTATCAATAAATATCGCGGTGCCAATGCTCCAGTACCAGCCATCGAAATTGTATTTCAGGTCGCTTTCAAAAACAGCTTTTCGCAACCCGATCATTCCGTTCAATCCGAGATAGGTAAGAAAATGCAATCCCTTCATATCGGGGATGATAAAATTGACGGAATAGCCCATTCCCGCAGGAATAAATATCTGGTTCTCGGTCTTGGTTAAAAAACGAGCACGTATTTTATTGGTAGAATCAAGTACGGCCCTTCCGTAACCTAACTCAAATACCATACTCATCTCCCATCTTTTTCTGCGGAATAAAAACGGCTCATAATAAATGGTCCCGAAATACAGGCTTTTCTTTAACTGGTTAAACGGAATACCATCGGTCCCCACTTTAATACCCGCGGTTTCCTGCTGTAAAAAATAGCCGCCAATGCCCGTCTTGAATTTATCGTTCACCACCACGCCTACCCTGTACCCCCATATGTTTACGCCATCATTTTCAATAAAAGAAAAACGTTGGTCAAAATCTGTAGTGGGTTTCAGGGAAAGCTTTTTTTTACGAAAGCTGAGGCTATCTTTTTTTACTGTGAAAAGGGAATCAGAAGCTGCTGCATAAAAAGGTAAAGATCCCAATACCCATCCTGTTAAAAAAACAGTGAGCAGCCATGTTTTGTAAAGAGAAACAGGATTTCGCATAGTAGAAGGACTGCAAAATAACGTATTCAAAACAGTTTCATTGTACAGGATATGGCCAGGGCGCTTATAAATCGGTTAAAGCCGGGATTTCCCCTCTCAAAACCTATTTCTGAAACGCGTTCCAGCCCTGTGCGGTGATCGGGAATGTATTGCCGCCCTTGGTATGAAGCTTGCATCCTTCTTCGATATCCGTCATATAACCGATTACGCTGATCTCTTCATTGAGGGTGATCTTATCATGGTCTTCCTGTTTCAGGGTAAAGATCAGTTCATAATCTTCCCCACCATTCAATGCGCAAACCGTGGGATCAAGACCGAATTTATAAGCAGCTTTCCGGCTTTCATCTGAAATGGGAATTTTTTCTTCATATAGCACACAGCCAAGATTGCTCTGCCTGCATAAATGCAATACCTCGCTGCTGATGCCATCACTCACATCCATCATAGCCGTTGGCAGAATATCATTCTTCTCAAAAAAATCGATCACTTCTTTCCTGGCTTCCGGTTTTAGTAAACGACCCACGATATAGCTCTCGTTTTCCAGGTCGGGCTGAAGCTGTGGATTTTCGAGATAGATCTTTTTTTCTCTTTCCATCAAAGTTAAACCAAGGAATGCACCACCGAGGTCGCCGCTAACACAGATCAGGTCGCCTTTTTGTGCAGTGCTACGCTTCACAATTTTATCCGGTGTTACTTCGCCTATTGCGGTAACAGAAATAATAAATCCTTTGTTCGAAGAAGAAGTATCGCCACCTACAAGATCTACACCGTGTTTTTCGCAGGCAACATAAACGCCTTCATAAAATTCATCCAGCGCCTCCAGGCTAAAGCGGTTGCTGATGGCAATGCTCATGGTTACCTGGGTTGGCGTTGCATTCATTGCATAGATATCGCTTAGGTTCACCATTACAGCCTTGTAGCCAAGGTGTTTGAGTGGCGTGTACATCAGGTCAAAGTGAATGCCTTCTATCAGCAGGTCAGTGGTTACAACGGTCTGCTTTCCGAAATGATCGATTACGGCAGCATCGTCACCCACACTTAGTATGGTAGAGGCATTATGTATTTCAAAATTTTTGGTAAGATGTTCGATCAAACCAAATTCTCCCAGTTCTCCTATTTCAGTTCTATTTTCCATGATAAGTACGAATTACGAGGTACGAAGTACGAACTATTTTTTCTGTTGATTGATCTTTTCTCAGACTGTTGTAATAGACGCAACGGTTATTTTTAACAGCGCTGTTCCTTCATTGATTAATAAATCAATTTCTTGTTTATGCTCAGTAGTAAACTCGCATAATAATTCCAGAAAATAAATGGTTTCATCTGCCTAGTCTTCTACAATTTTGAGTTTGTTTATAAAATCAGCATCAGGTTTTGCTCTTCTCGCAGCACGGTAATTAGCGCCTACAGAGGAAGAGCATCTAATAATCTGGTTAAAGTAATGCCGGTTAATAACGGTATAAGGCAATGCTTCTATAAGTTTACCGACCGCAACAGAAAACAAAAAAGTCCGTTTTTTTAAATCCTGCATTGCTGGTAATATATTAATAGATGCTCGTACCTCGTACTTAGAACGCTCCTCCGTTTACAATGGTAACCAGTTCATCGTGAATTTTTCCATTTGTTGCAATGATATGCGGCTGGTAGGGTGAATAAGGATCTCCTTTGAAATCTGTTACTTTTCCGCCAGCTTCTTCTACAATTAAAAAACCTGCGGCACTGTCCCAGGCCTGCAATTTATGTTCGTAAAAACCGTCAAACCTTCCCGCTGCCACCCAACAGAGATCTATGGCCGCACTACCCAACCTCCTTACAGGAACCCCCTTGCGGATCAGTTTTTCAAATACCTGTATCGGTCCGTTAGGCGTGTCCAGGTATGTATAAGGGAAACCGGTAACCATGCAACTGTTGATCACTTTGTCCTTATCACTTACATGAATGATCTTATCGTTTAACGTTGCACCAAAACCGTGTTGCGCAAAAAACAATTCATTCAGAAATGGATTGTAAACAGCACCCATCACCATTTGTCCGTTATACTCCACGCCAATGCTTACACAACAGATCGGAATGCCATTCGCAAAATTTACCGTACCATCAATTGGGTCAATGATCCACTTATAGGCGGAGTCGGTAATAATTTCTCCCGTCTCTTCACTCAGTATAAAATGCTCCGGAAACTCGTTTTGGATTACTTCAATAATGGCTTTTTCCGCCGCGTGATCTGCTTCGGTAACGAGGTTATTAATCCCTTCTTTGTTACTGATCTTGAATTCGCCGTTAAAAAAACGGGTCAGCTGTGCTGCACCGGCTTCTGTTGCTTTTAGCAAAGTGTGTTTTAACATCATGGCGCAAAAGTAAGAAAATACGGGCTATCCGGGGCCTTGATCTACGCAGCCTGTATTCAGAATCCAGTATCTTGTATCCTCAATTTTCTGATTGCATCTCTCGGTTATCATAGTGAATTACAATGTGCGGTATTTTCTGGAGCAATGCCTCTGTTCCGTTATGCGCGCCTTAGAAGGTTTGGATGGAGAAGTGATCGTGTCCGACAATGCCTCGGCCGATAACAGTATAGCGTACCTGCAACCTCTTTTCCCATCAGTTCATTTTATCGTTAATTCAACCAACCTGGGTTTTGCCAAAGCCAATAACCAGGCATTAGCGCATGCAAGAGGCGAGTATATATTATTTCTCAACCCGGATACATTAGTTCCGGAAGATTCTTTTCACAAATGCCTGGCCTTTCTGAAACAACAAAACAATGCAGGTGGACTGGGTATTCGCATGTTGGATGGGCGGGGTAATTTTCTACCCGAAAGCAAAAGGGCATTTCCATCACCATGGGTATCTTTCCGAAAACTGAGTGGACTGGCCGCCTTGTTTCCACGGTCAGGATATTTTAACCGGTATGCGTTAGGGGATCTTGATGAGAAACGGAACCATGCCGTAGATGTTCTGGCGGGTGCCTTTATGCTGATCAAAAAAGAATTGCTTCTGCAATTGAACGGATTTGATGAACAATTCTTTTTATATGGAGAAGATATTGATTTGAGCTTCCGGATAAAACAGGCAGGTTTTCAGAATTATTATTTCGGCGAAACGGCGATCATCCATTTTAAGGGAGAGAGTTCGGCTAATGCGGAGTTGAACCGCATCAGGCATTTTTATTCAGCTATGCAGTTGTTTGTACAAAAACATTATACCAGCGGTGCGGCAAAAGTATTCGCCGTGTTTTTAAAGATCGCAATTGTTGTGCGTGGATTGCTTTCTGCCCTGGGCCGTTTGCTCAAACCGGTATTACTGCCGCTGTCAGATGGATTACTGGTATGGCTTTCTTTGTTTTTTGTTTCGCAAAGCTGGATCGTATTGATAAGACACGGGAAGACATTTGGAGTAAACCCTATCACATGGCTACTACCCTCTTTCGCATTGTTGTTTGTTGTATCGGCAACGGTAAGCGGCCTGTATGACAAACGATATAAAACACCTAAAACACTCGCAGCTATTTTGTTCTCGGCAATTATCCTGCTGGCTGCTTATTCTTTACTACCCGAACGGCTACGTTTTTCCCGGGGTGTGATTCTTTATGGAACCATATTGGGTGGTATCGCTGTTTTCCTTTTCCGGCAGTTATTACTGCAGTCGGCACAAACGCTTTTTATGAGAGAAGAGAATCGTAACGGGCAAATCGTTATCGTAGCGGATGAAAAGGAATACGAATCGGGTCTGCACCTACTTACCGTTTCCATGAATGATCGGCAACTGCTCGGTCGTGTATCTCCCTTACCGGATAAAGCGAGCGCCATCTGCGCATTTGAAGAACTCCCTGTTCTTGAAAAAAAAATGCGAATCATTCGCATCATATATTGTATTGGCCGACTCTCCCTGAACGATGCGATCAAACAAATGACCTTATTCGGCAAAAAGAAGCCACAACTGCTTTTTCATTATACAAATAGCCATGCAATGATTGGTGCGCAAACCATTGTGCCGGACGAAGCGATTATAGCAATGGACGTTCATTACCGCATTTCGGGTGCATATGAAAAACGGATGAAACGCCTGGTCGACATGTTTTTTTCCCTGCTGTTCCTCCTCCTGTTTCCGGTTCATTTTTTCTGTCATCACAAGCCGCTTTTGCTGATCATGAATGCTTTGCTGGTATTAGTCGGTTCCAGAACATGGGTGGGATACGCGTCTTCTGCAGAGGACCTGCCCGTACTTGCCAAAGGGGTGATCAGTTCTATAAACCCCAACGGGCTGGACCCAAACCTTCTGGCGAAAGCCGACCGCCTCTATGCCCGCCAATATGATTGGTGGAACGATACGGGCATTATCGTGCAAAACTACCGCAACCTTGGTAAGCACTAGGCGCATTTGAAAGATCGTACAGGTTACAAACAACGCTACCATTCGATACTTTTGCGTTAACTTTGTCTATTCAAAAACCGGCTTCTAACGATGGCTATCCTTGATATCAAGCTTCCTAATACCATTTTAAAAGCCCTGCGTTTACCGCAGAATAATCCACGCCGGCAACAGATCAAAGTATTAAAGAAATTATTGCGCAAGGCCCGTTTTACCGAATTTGGCCAGCAATACCTGTTTGATGAGATACTGCTGAGCAAACACCCCGGTAAAAAATTCCAGGAGCTGGTTCCTACATTTAATTACAATAAGATCTATAAAGAATGGTGGCATAAAACCATTGAAGGCAAACCCGATGTCTGCTGGCCAGGTAAGATCCGCTACTATGCATTAAGCAGCGGCACCAGTGAGTCGGCCAGTAAATACCTTCCCATTACCAATGATCTGTTACGCGGCAATAAGATCGTTATGATCAAACAATTGCTAAGCCTGCGTACGTATGAAGACATTCCATATAGTTCCATCAGCAAAGGTTGGTTAACCCTTGGCGGCAGTACCGACCTGCAGGAAGGCGATGGATATTTTGCGGGAGACCTTAGCGGCATCACCGTTAAAAAAGCACCATTCTGGTTTCAGCCGTTTTATAAACCCGGTAAAAAAATCGCAAAGCAAAAAGACTGGAATAAAAAACTGGAAGAAATTGTTGAGAAAGCGCCAGAGTGGGATATAGGCTTTATCATTGGCGTACCTGCCTGGATACAGATGTGTATGGAAATGGTGATCGCCAAATACAAGCTTAACAACATACACGAAATGTGGCCCAACCTTGCTTTTTTTGTGCATGGCGGTGTAAGCTTTGAACCCTATAAAAAAGGATTTGAAAAACTACTTGGCAAACCTATCACGTATATAGAAACCTACCTGGCCAGTGAAGGGTTTATTGCTTACCAGGACAGGCAGAACGCAGCCGGTATGCGCTTGGTAACCGGTGAACATATTTTTACGGAGTTCGTTCCTTTTGACGATGTGAATTTTGATGCAGATGGCGAAATGATCGCTAACCCGGAAGCATTGATGATTCATGAAGTAGAAGAAGGAAGAGACTATGCCCTGCTGATCAGCACCGCTGCCGGCACATGGCGCTACCTGATCGGAGATACCATCCGCTTTGTTGATAAGGAAAGATGTGAGATCGTGATCACCGGCCGCACCAAACATTTCCTGAGCCTGGTGGGAGAACACCTTAGCGTGGAGAACATGAATAAGGCGATACAGCTTGCCGGCGATGAACTGAATATCAGTATTCCCGAATTTACCGTTGCAGGAGTGCCTCATGGAAATTTCTTCGCGCACCATTGGTATGTAGCCTGCAATGACGCCGTTGATGCCAAAATACTCTGCCAAAAAATAGATGCCAACCTGAAAGAGTTGAACGATGATTATGCCGTAGAAAGAAAAAGCGCTTTGAAAGAAGTAAGACTGGATGTACTCAGCGAGCAGCAGTTTATGGACTTCATGAAAGCCAAAGGTAAAGTTGGCGGCCAGCATAAATTTCCACGCGTATTAAAAGGCTGTTTGCTGGAAGATTGGCAAAATTTTCTGAAGGGCAAAAAAATGAATGTCCAGGCTCCGGCCTGCTAACATACTTGCGCCTTCGGGTTAAAAATCACCCCTACCAGGATCCCATGAAAAGGTATCAACGCATCATTGCATGTATCGGTTTGCTTTTCGCAACGCTTCATACACGGGCACAGCTACCGGATATTGCCATCCTGAAAACAAGGGCCCCCGAAACATTCCAGGCAATATTCACCACCACCAAAGGATCTTTTATCATTGAAGCCTATAGAAAATGGTCGCCATTGGGCGTCGATAGGCTATACCAGCTCATCACTACCGGTTTTTTCAACGAGGCATTACTGTTCAGGGTAGAGCCCGGTTTCGTGGTACAGTTCGGTATTTCACAAAGCCGTACCGCCAATCGTTTCTGGGACCCGCGCAAACTGGTGGATGAACCCATGCAAACACAAAATAAAAAAGGAACGATCTCTTTTGCACGTGGCGGCAGAAACGAACGGGCAACACAGCTCTTCATTAACCTGTCTGACAATAAAAAGCTAGACACCACAACACGCAATGGTGTAAAAGGATACACCCCTATCGCCCGTGTGATGAGGGGAATGGATGTGATAGAAAAACTGAACGCGCAATACGGTAAGCAACCCATTCAGATACAGGACTCACTTTACAAATACGGTAACTTTTATTTTGAGGAACGCTTTCCGGCTATGGACAGGATCAAGCATGCCGCAATAAAAAAATAAGTATTATTTGATGAAAGAGTGAAGCACGGGGATAAACTTTCCTTTTAACAACTTACTTTCGGGTAACAATTGATACGAACGGATGATAGCGCCATTACTCAAAGGATTGGTTTTGGGAATTTTCTTAGCCATTTCGGTAGGGCCGGTTATTTTCGCCATCCTTAAACAAAGCATCAACAACGGACACAAAGCCGGGTATGTTTTTGTGGCTGGTATTTCCATCAGCGATATTTCATTGGTGCTGATCTGTAATTTTTTTACCTCGCTGTTTAACCAGGCGCTTGATCACAAAACGTTTATTGCGGTAGCCGGAAGTATTTTCCTGGTGGTAATGGGTGTGTATACTTTATTTTTTAAAAAAGTAAAAACAGATGAAGACAATAATATTGTAGACAAAAAATTCCGCAAGCGCGATTTTGTAGCGGTATTTCTTTCAGGGTTCTTTATCAATATCCTTAATCCCGGGGTATTTCTTTTCTGGTTTGCATGGACGGCCGCTATCCTTGCCGATTCGCAAACAGCACCTCATCCACTCGAATACAGGGCCATTGTTTTCGGAACCTGTCTCGCTTTTGTTCTACTTACAGATATTGCGAAAGTAGCGCTCGCTGCCAGGCTCCGGTCTAAGCTAACGCCCCGCATTCTAACCAATATCAATAAAATATCGGGATTGATATTGATCGGGTTTGGTGTAGCGCTTTGCTGGGGGATCCTCGCATACGGAGATAAAATCTCGTGAGAAGTGAATCGTGAGTATTTATGTAAGGGGGGTTCTTCTCACGATTGACGATTCACGTCTCACGATTCACCATTAACAGTTTCTTTGCACCCAATTGCCCACTATCTGTTATCTTAGAATGGTGAAATTACTGCTAACCGTTTTATGGGTTTCTATTTGCATCTCTGCGAATTCGCAAAGTGATCTGCTGGTATTAAAGAAACGGAATCAAACCATTCAGACCTGGGTAACAGGAAGCATCATAAATTTTCAGTTCAGCAGCAAACAGTGGATACAGGGTATCATCAAAACCATCCGGAACGATTCTATCCTGATGGAGCAGATCGATATACGACAAGTGCCTAACCAGTTCGGATTCCCTACGATCGATACGGCCAAACTAGGCATCATGAAATTACATGTGAACGAAATTTACGGAATACCCAAACGTGGATCCGGTGGCGATATTTTCACCAATGGAACCCTGCTGCAACTAGGCAGCGGCGCTTATATTTTTCTCAATATTATCAACAGCCTTATTAAGAACGACCAGGTGTTCAGTTCAGTAAACCTTACACGCATTGGTATTGCGGGAGGCGTGTTCCTGGTTGGCACATTGTTACAGGCGGGGCATAGTACTTATATACAATTAGGTAAGAAGTATACGATGGAAACCATACATACTGCCCGCACAAAAGACAAATAGAATCCAGATTCTGTTCTATGGGCTAAGCTCTTTTAGTATCTTGCCCTTACATGCCGATCAAACCTTTTCTTAAAAAAACCTGGTGGTTAACCAAGCGCATTCTTTTATGGGGATTTATTTCGTCGCTTCTCTATATTATCATTTGCCGCTGGATAATGCCCCCCATCACCATTACACAGATCGCCAATAGTGTTTCGTACGGATTGAAAAGAGACTATGTAAGTGGAGATGAGATCTCATCCAATGTACGTTTGGCGGCCATTGCCAGTGAGGACCAGGCTTTCCCGGACCATGGCGGCTTTGACTGGGACGCGATCGAGAAAAGTATGAAACCCAAAAAGAAAGGAAAGAAAACAAAAATACCATTGGGTGGAGGCGCAAGTACCATTACGCAACAAACAGCAAAGAATGTTTTTCTCTGGCAGGGTGGCAGCTTTACCAAATATATCCGGAAAATACCTGAGATCTATTACACCCAGATGATCGAATGGGTATGGGGTAAGCGGCGTATACTGGATGTATACCTGAATACGATAGAAATGGGCCCGGGTATTTTTGGCATCGAAGCCGCAGCGCAAAACTATTTCGGAAAACATGCCAGGAATCTCAGTCGTGCTGAAGCTGCTATGATCATCGCCTGTTTGCCTAACCCTAAAAAATTTACAGTGAAGCCTATGAGCCGACGTGTGGCATGGCGCTACCCGCAGATCTTGCAGCAGATGAAGAATATTGAAGATGATGAAGATGTGTTAGCATTGATCAGATAAGGCAACGTTTTACCCCCACCCTGTTTGCAAATCTTAAAAATCACCAAGAATAAAATTTCTGCGAAACCTCCCCATTCGCTTGTTCTCTGCGGTTGGAAGAGTTGCCAACCGCAGAGAACAAGCGTAGCAGAGGGTACCGCAGAGGTTGTTAATGCAGGTATTCTTCTACGGCAGCAATGGCTGTCAGCAAGCGATCCTCATCATTGCCACTGATCTCCACCCACGGAACTTTTTGGTTAATAAGGATGTCTTTGTAAATATGGTATAATTCGATCCTGTTCTTTTCGTCGGGATATTCGCGCAATTCATCTTTTACCCAGGGAAGATCGGTATTGCATAACAGGTAGAGATCATATTTTCTTTCTACGATCTGGTCAAGAATAAACTGGTGACATTTGCCGAACACATATTCACACCATACTTTCAGCACATACATATCCGTATCTACAAAAAGCAATGGCGAACGGCTGATGGTATGCAACGAATGTGGATTTACCCAGGTTCGCTCTTTGGTTAACGACCATTGACTGCTTACCAACGCAGCATATTCTTCTTCCATGGCCAGCTGTCCTTTGGCAATGGTAAGCAGGTCATCAAAATGATAATCCTTCCCATTTGTCAATAAATATTCCCTCGCAAATTCCGGACACCACTGCATACCATAATGCTGCGCCAGCAATTCACACAAAGTGCTTTTGCCGGTTGATTCGGGGCCGATGATTACTACTTTTTTAATCATGAATATCGAGCAAGGAATTTTGAATGTTGAAGTTATTTTTCTTTGTTAAGCAACCTATTTTTTTGTGCGGTGGAGATACTTTTAACAAATATGGAAATTAATTCGTTACACTCTTTTATATTACTTGTAATTCTTTCATCTTCTAACCATTTTATTCTTTCAATAATCTTCAAACAATTATGTGTCTCCCGTAGTTCTTTTAATGCAATTTTCATTTTATGAATGAAGTCGTTCCTTGATTCAGCAGAAACGGCTTCTCCATATTGCAAAGCCGGAGAAGTTCCACTTCTTACCAATTGCCCGGAGAGGTGGTTTCCAGCAAAAGATTTTGGCAACAACTCAGCGGTTTTGATACTCAGAACACCAAAATCGATTAGTCTGTTTTCGAGGTCAAATTTCCTGTCAGTCATTTTTATTGTAAAACTCCCACAATAAAAAATGCCAAAGTAGCGTAAAAATACCTGATTTGCCAGGGTCTTTTCTACACATCAACATTCAAAATTCCTTGTTCAGTGTTCGATATTCATTTCCTCTTTTCCGCCACTCCATCAACCCCGCAACCGCCAATCCCAATAGCACCACAAACTGCACACTCGTAAACACATAACCCTTGATAAAGTACAACGGTATCGAAGCCATATTTGTTGCGATCCACCAGATCCAGCTTTCTACTTTCTTTTTCGTCATTAACCACATACCGGTATAAGCAGAAGCGGAGGCGAAGGCATCGGCCCAGGGAATGGCTTCAGGGGCAAATGCCTGTTTGGCCCAGCTAAGGGCAGCAAATAGCGCTACATAGAAAGCACTGAAAAAAGCGAGCTGCTGCACCCATTCTTTTCGATTACTGTAAGTGATGTGTAAAATGATTTCGTGTTTAACGGCGTCTTTGCGCGTCCACAAAAACCACCCATATAGATTCATGATGGTGTAATAAAGATTCACACTGGCTTCACCCAGCAGGTTTCCTTTAATGCTGAGATAGATGTAGAAAATGGTATTGACCAGTCCAAACGGATATACCAGTATGTTCTCTTTGCGGCTGAACCATACACTGCCGATGCCGGCAAATACAGCAACGAATTCAATAACCCCGGTCTGCTGTATGCCATGGATGAACTGGTGATAAATTTCGGGAATGCTCATTACCTAAATGTAACAAATCAAAAAGGAACATTAATATCCGATGCGCAAAAAAAGCGGAAAAGAAAAAGACGCAGAATCTATCCAGGCATCTGCCAGTTGCTCTTTGATCAGCAGCACAGGGTCTTCATTGTTTTGTTTACGGTAATGTCTTACCGCTGACCAGGTGCCGAGATAACCGATCAGTTGTTCAAAGTTCCAATGGAACGCCATTTCAAAAATAGGCGTATTGATTTCCGCGAAAGGGAAAGGAATGGTTTGGTAGCCTTCATCAATATAATGCCGCTCCGCGTCCCAATAAGAACCAATGATCTTCGTATAGAAATGATCAATGATTTTTTGCAATGCCGGTTCTGTTTGTACCAACCCATAACCGATCACTGCAAATAAACCACCAGGTTTCAATACGCGTTTTACTTCCGCATAAAAATCTTCGAACCGAAACCAATGAATGGCTTGTGCCACGGTAACCAGGTTAAATTCATGATCCGGGAAAGTGGTTTTTTCTGCCGGCTGCACGCTATAATGAAGATTGGGTTTCTGAACCGCCTGCTCCAGTTGCTGCGAGCTGATATCTGTTGCATACACATCCGAAAAATGAGCCGACAATACACCCGCTATCTGCCCGTTACCGGTTCCACAATCCCATGCCCTGCTCTTTTCTTTTACAAGGGATAAGAGATAAACAAACAGATCATCCGGGTAATGCGGACGAAATTGCGCATAGGCTTTTGAATGATCGGAGAAATTATCTTTCATAGTTTATTCGTTCAAAAGTGCATACACGGCAAAGCTTGCCAGCCAATGCTCACCACCATAACTGCCACTGGCAATATTGGGTAAGCTTGCATTCAGGTGTTTGATGGCCGAGTGTAGCAGAATGGATTTTCTTTTGTCACCAACAGGTAATTGCCTGGCAATACCCTGCATACACCAGCTGCGGCTAAAACACAAACCATCCAGGTGAACGATCTGCATATCGGTTCTGTCGGATACCACTGGCAATTGGGTCAGGTGTTGTAAAGAAGCCGGTGTGATCCATGCGTTGAACCATTGCACAAAATCCGGCTTGCTTAAAACAGTCCGCATCAGATCCGCTTCTTCCAGTGAAGGAGATAAAAAATCAGTTCCATCTGGCTCCCAGATAGTGGGCGCGTTTTTATCCTTACCGTATAATTTTTTTGCTGACTGAATAATAGCCGCTTCAAATATTTTGTTTCCGGCCGTTCTCGCATAATCCAGTGCAAATACCAAACCAAATGCCGTGTTCGGATGTACACCGGTTCTGTTGGGATAAGTTTGTTTGGGAAGATAATTCATCCATAGTTTTACAATTGTGTCGCAAAAAGGCTGTAAGGCCGTTCGCCATTCAATGGCATCCGCATCGTTCCAGGTGAGGAGCTCCTGTTGTAATTTTAATAACCAGGCCCACCCATACGTACGTTCATAGCTTTTGGCCAGAACGCCATCAAAATATTTCAACTCCTGCTTGATATTCGCTGGGTTAATATTTTTTGAAATAGCGACACGTATTTTTTGCGCTTCCGGTAAAGCGGGAAACTGTTTTAAAAGACTCACCAGCATCCAATGCCCATGCACGCTGCTGTGCCAGTCGAAACAACCATAAAAAGCAGGGTGCTGCTGCATGGGTGTCATCAGGTGGTCGCTGTCACCGGCAGAAGTATGGTTGGTTTTATTTGGGTATTGCTGCTGCATACATTTCAATGGCAAGGAAGCCAGGTGAGAAGCGCCTTCAACAGTCAATGTAAATTTTGTGCTGTCTTTGTTTACGGTAAAGAGCTGTTTGGGTTGTGCATGAGTAGTAAGGGAGAGTAAACACAAGCCCAGTGACAAACGGAAACCTTGCATAGAAAAATTTTCTTCAAGGTACTGAAACTATGCAATGAATTTTAGTTCCTGCGGGGAATAACAGCGGTGCTGTCTGAAAAGAAATAAATGGAGCCATCTTCCAGTGTTTCCGCAGAAACCAGTTTTTTGTGTTGCTTCACAAAATCAAGCCCAACGAGATCGGTATTTTCTCCATCCCTAAACCATACCAGGTAAAAAGAGCGATGCTGTAAAAAAGCATTGATCTCTTTTTGAATTTCTTTATGCGGAAGCGAGAGCGCATGAATACCGGTTAAGAAATAAACCGCATCGTTTGCATTGCCATATACCGGTGCCGGGTAATGCTCTTTGTTTTTGTTAAGATGGGCAACCGTGAGCGATTGTGTCCACGAGTCTTCCGTATAGCCAGGCATGCCCGCATCTTTGATTCCCTCCCATGCTTCAGCGTTTAAGCGGTAATGCGTGAGATGAAAACCAGTAAATATGACCAGGGCGATGAACAGAACCATTATTCGGATCACACCCCGACACTTTCTTACAATCCCAACCAACCAGCTGCTACCCACAAGCAGCATAGGAAGATATAACGGAGACAATAAACGGCTGCTCAGGTTCTCAAACCTCGAAACGGTAGCAATAACAAGCAGGAACAAAGCATACACCACAAAGAACGCAGAAACAACGGTTTCATAAAAAGGATAATACTGTTGTTGCAACAAACGGTAACCTACCATTACCATACCGCCTATCAGAATCAAAATAAAAAGAAACAGGGTAATGGTTTCATGCCCCCTGGTAAATGGTAGCCAATCTGCTACGGTACCACCGATCTGCTGCAGGTTATCAGTCAATGTGCGGATGGCTTTTTCTCTTACACCGGTACTATTTCCGGTAACGGAATGATTTCGCAAGAGATTGCCGGCAACCAGCGAAATACCGATAACCGTGAATAGAAACAAATGCCTGATTTTTTTCGATAGGGGAACATCACCATAAAAGAAAACCAGGAACAGTCCAGTACCCAGAACAGTAATGCCCGCGTACCTGGTTACAAAAGCGAATGCGGCAATAACGGCTGCGAATACAATATTACGATAGGTAGGAAGCTGCAGGTAGCTATAGATAGCAACAATAAAAAGCAGGATCCAGAAAAGAAACAGGGTTTCTGACCAGGCCATTGCATACACTTCGAGCAGGCAGGGACTACAGGCCAGCAAGGAAAGTATGGCCGCTTTGTAAATGCCGGAGCGATGCTGGTAGCCGTTCAAAATACCGGCCGTTAAAAAAATCACGGAAGAAAACAATACCGCATTCAATACCGGCATAATGCCCAATACCGGTGCGCCGGATAGAAAAGAAAGCAATGCTAGAAAAGAGGGATAACCCAATGGAAAATCAACCAACGGCAAACCGTTGAAATCTGCAAATCGAAAATGTTCCCTGATATTGGTGCCGGTGCTTGTATACATCACCGAATCGGGTGAGATACCAATACCGCTATGCCGGGTAAACAGGTAAATAAAAATACATGCAACGGCAGATGCCAGTAATGCATCCCAATAGCGGATAAGAAATTTTGGAAAAGCTGCTTTCATAGATCGGGTACGAAGATGCAACAATTTGGAGTAGTTTTTTAGCCGCAGATTCGCAGATTTCTCTTTTTCTCTGGTTCTTCTCTTATTGAAACAGGATAATGGTGTAATAGTTTCAATAAGAAGTAAAGAGAAAAGGAGTGTAGCAAGTGTTGTCGCTTTTATTTCAGAAAATCTGCGAATCTGCGGCTAAACTAATGCCTAACCTGTTGTGCTGTTAAAATTCCTCTGTGTACCTCAGTGTGCTTTGTGACTCTGTGGTGAAAAAAGATCGAAGCGAAGGCTTTACCACAGAGTCACAAAGCACACTGAGGTACACAGAGAACAGCTGGCATTTTAATAGCTATAATAGCAGAATACATTACTGTCTATCTATTTACCAATCCCTTTTCTACCAGTGCCTGGTGATGTTGCACATGGTATGCCGTGAAGTACAGCATTTCGCGAAGGGTTAGTTTACCAAGTAAGGGATGCGGAAGAATGTATTTGTCAAGTGATGCTTCGGAAATATTTTCTGTTTTGCGGGCAAGGGAATTCACCAGGTCCGATAGCTGGTTCAGTAAGCCCTGTTTGCTTTCGGCACCGATAGCGGGGGGTACAAACTGGCCGGAAGCCCTTCCTCCTTCTTGCAGTTTGCCTTGGTATTTTTCTATCAGCTGTTCGTAGGATTTCGATGGACGGTTGGCCGTGCCAAACCTCCATTGTAAAATAAACTTAGGAAGTCCGAATGCCATATTAACCGGCTTAACAGAACGCACAATATGATCCAGCTGCTGTATCGCAGTCCATTTTCCGTCGGGAGCATAACAGAGGCCGGCATCGGAGCATTTTTGAATTTGAGAGAGGAAAGCGGCATGGTTATCACGCAGAAGTGAAACAAGTTGGTCTTTATTCATAGCGGAAACATTCGTTCAGATAAAGTTAAGCGCTGTAATCAATAAAAATGCCCGTCTGACACTTTGGTCGGACAGGCATTTTACTATCAACTCACAAAAATTATTCAGCTTCGGCCACTACTTCTTTTACTTCCGGGATCATGCGCTTCATCATTCCTTCAATACCGGCTTTCAGTGTGATCATAGAAGATGGGCAACCGCTACAGCTTCCCTGTAGCATCAGGTTTACGGTTCCTTCGTTATAACTTTTGAACTGAATGGCACCACCGTCCATTTCAACGGCCGGTTTTACATAATTCTCAAGTAGTTCTTTTACTCTTTTTACGATATCATCATCATCCGCGCTAACGGTATTGCTGGCTTCCTGTTTTACCTTGGCCACTTCGTCATCATTCACTACTACACCGCCATTTTCCAGGTATTCTTTTAAAAACTCCTTGATGGTAGGTATCACATCCTGCCAGTCTTCCGTATCCGCTGTTTTGGTAAGCGTAACAAAATTGCTGGCGATAAAAACACTTTTAATAAAGGGAAAGCTGAACAGCTCTTTCGCCAGGGGCGATGGGGTTGCCAGGGTTTCATCTGCAAAATCAATGCTTTTACCGGGGTACAATAATTTATTGGCCACGAACTTCATGGTCTCCGGGTTAGGGGTCATTTCGGTATAGATGCTGATCACCGGGTTGCCTGTTTTAATCATAATACTTGCTTTTAAACTGCCGGATATTCCTCCGTCAACAGCAAAAATAAACAAAACCCATGCAGGGATGGTTCAATTATGCATCTACTGGCCTGGACAAAGCCATATTTTTCGGATATCGAAACAAGGGCTTACCAGCAGGCGATCAATATACTGCCATCCTCTATAGATGGGCGCTTCTGTACAACCAAACAAGGGCTAACTGATTGTGTAAGAACTGGTTGAGCCGAATCTGCTACTACAATAACCGGTTCGTATAGGGTCGTTTTGCTATGAAATGCGGTTTGGGTGGGGGCAGCCCAAAACACACATGCCAGGCAAAGCACGCTGAACAGGGAATTTTGGAAAACTGCTTTCATAATCTTGATTATGCACCAAAACTACCCTTGTTTGTGCAGGTTTGCTATCGCATAAATGTGTGAAATGCATGTTTTTGCAAGATTTGACCCATAAAAACCCAGTTAGTTGACAGCCTAAAGGCCATAATTGCACGTAATTACTTCAGACCTGGTTCGGTTTTGCTTCGAATCAAACCCACAGTTCACCCACACTTCACCCACAGTTCACCCACACCGGTGTGGGTGAACTGTGGGTGAAGTGTGGGTGAACTGTGGGTGAACCCCGAAAAAAGCCCGAATCTAGTGGCTTTCAGCCCAGAATATCCTGACGAAGATCTTCCTGACGGCAGGCCGGCAAAGAAAGATGGCATTTGATGCAAAGATTTGCGGTTTTGCCAACTTTGCCGCTGGCTAAAGACATGCTACAGGGAGTAACGTTCCATTTTCGCCACAGGTTTGCGCTAATAGTAAAAAGTTGCGTTCTCAACCATGTCCGGGTAGCCCACGGATTTGATTACGGTTTTGCGGGTAAGCGGATTGCCATCGGCATCATATGTATAGGTATGGGCAACCGTATCTTCCAGGGTGCCGTTCATGTCATAATGTAATTCGGTCAACGGGTTGTTGGGAATTAAGCTATCCAGTGGCAGATATGGATTGTTTTCAAAAACAGCCGTGGTATTGCGTTTGTTATCATAGTCGTTAAACAGGTATTCACTGCTTTTTTCCAGGCCGCCTGTTGTAGGGTTTCTGAAATAAATAATCATTTTCTTCAGGTTGCCGCTACTGAGATATTCCTTATCGTACCGCATTGTTGGCGTAGTAGAGATCGTGCCTCCGGGGATACGGTTATAGCCATCTGTTCTTGTTAATTTTCCATTGGTATATGTGTAATCATAATAAGCTACCAGGTTTCCACCGGCCGAATACAGTTCTGTTTTAATTACCTGCTGGTTGGCATAAGTGTATTTGAATTTGGTGCCATCATCCCCGCGAACTTCGTTTAGCACGGTTCCCGTATAGACAAAGCTGTATACAAGATGATAAGGTGTTCCGGTTGAATACACAATATGATTGGTAATCTTGGCAATGGTACCATTGCTGTTATATTCAACAGATTCATAACTGCCGCCATCGTATTCGATCTTCGATATTTTTTTTCCGGAAGCCGGCGGTGGGTTCGTTCCCGGATCGGGAGTGGTTACCGGATCCTTGGAGCAGGCGGTTAATAAAAGGATGGATAGTAACCCTAGTTTGACTAAGCTACATGAAATCTGTTTCAGTGTCTGCATAATGTTAATGTTGAATAGAAGAGTGAACGGAGGAATATTGAACAGAGGAACAAGGAACAGATGAATATTGAACAAGGAATATTGAATGTTGAAGTGTTGTACAGACCCGATTTCAACATTCCTTGTTCATCGGTTCCTTGTTCAATATTCTTCTGTTCGATATTCCTTGTTCTTCCGTTTTATTTAATGTTTGCGAACGCAACCGGTGCAGGTACTACGTTATTTACAGGTTTGATGGTTTTGAGATAGGCGAAGATGGATTTCAGGTCCTCGTCTGTCATGTTTTTGTAGTTATACCATGGCATAGGAGGCAACAGTGGACGGCTTCCTTCCAGCCCCTTTGATTTTCCTTCACGGATGGCACGTAAAAAGTTTTCTTCTTTCCAGTTACCCAAACCTGTTTGGTCCGGTGTGATATTGGCGGCATAAGAAATGCCCCATTGTCCTACAGTCGCTGTCAGATCCGGTGCAAACAAAGCCCAGCCTTTTTGTACGGATTTGGTATCTGTTTCCGGCAATTTGCCTTCTTTGGGAAATCCGGATAAACGTAATTCGGAAATAACTTCAGGTCCGTTAGGTCCCATTTTTTTTGGTGAATGACAATCATCGCAACCAATAACGGATACCAGGTATTCGCCATGTTTTATGCGGATGGCGGCTGAATCTTTTGCAGCGGTATCAGCGGTTGTTTTTTCGTTTCCGGTGGTGCCGGTACAGGCAATGATGGCTGCAGAAATCGTTACCGCGATAATGGCCAGTGTTACAATCTTCTTATTCATGACGAATATCTTTTAATGATGAAAAATGATCTGTACTGCACAGTTACCAGCCCTCTTGTTTACTGTTTTGACAACAAGGATGATGTTTAGTGATTCCTGTGCAAATGGATTGTTTCGCAGGCAAACCTAACCCAGTAAAAAAAAGCAGGCAACCACATGAAAATGTGGTTTGGATAAAAGGAGAATAGAAAGTAAGAGCGGCATTTTTTTGCCACTTGTTCTTTGAAGAGCTGTAAAAGAAAAGAGGATCGCCTAAAAGGAATCCTCTTTTCTTTAGTGCTGAATCAGCAGGAGTTGGATGTAAATTACACCAACCTGTCTTTAAATGCTTTTGCTACCGCTTCACTTTTACTGTTGACATGCAGTTTCTCATAGATTTTTTTGATATGGCTCCTTACTGTGTCAATCGCAATGAACATTTCATTGGCGATCATTTTATAGCTGTACCCCTCTACCAGTAGCTGCAATACCTGTTTTTCGCGGTCGGATAAATTATAGTCCTCCCCTTTTTCATTGTTCATGGAAGAAAACATTTTCAATACCTGTGTAGCGATACTGGCCGTCATGGGCGCACCACCGCTTTGCGCCTCTACAATGTATTCGAGTAATTTGGTAGGCGGTGTTTTTTTGAGCACATATCCATTGGCACCACCGCTGATGGCCTGAAAAACATTCTTGTTATCGTCAAATACGGTTAGCATTAATATTTTCACCTCATCGTTTACCTGTCGTATTTTTTTCAATCCCTCGATACCGTTGATGCCGGGCATATCAATATCCATTAAGATCACATCGGGCTTCCAGGTATCTACCTCTTCAATTACATTGTTACAATTTTTAAAAGCAGCCAAAACCTCGAACCCATCCGATCCATTGATCAGCATGCTTAGTCCTTCACGCAGCTGGGGGTTGTCTTCGTAAATCAACAGTTTCGTCATTATTTCTCATTTAACCGGTCAAAGGTAATCTGTTAAGATCGATACCGTAACCGCATAAATATGTTATCCTGTGGTAGAACGGGGCAAAGGGATAAACCCGATACTCCGTGTAATTCAATGTTCTTTTTTTCAACACAGAGGTACAGAGATTAGGAGTTGCACAGAGAATACGCGCTATCTTATTACTGTACGGGAATGTTAATGGTTACGCGTGCGCCGCCACTGGGTTTGGATAAGATCTGCAAACGACCATGCATGGCATCGGCGCGTTTCTGCATATTGCCCAGGCCATTGCCGTTATCTGCCAGGGAAGGATCAAAACCAACTCCATCATCTTCCACTACCAGGATCAGGCGTTTGCTGTGCAAACCGAGTTGTATGGTTACCATACTGGCTTTGGAATATTTGGCGGCATTGTTCACGGCCTCTTTAAAAGCGAGGAAAAAATCACGGCGGGCTTCCATATCGAGTTTTACATCAAACACGGTTTCGTCTACCCTGAAATCGAGTTCAATTTCTTTTGCTTCCAGTACATTGGTGGCAAACTCGCGCATGCGTGCAGAAATTTTCTGCATATTGTCGTTACTGGGTTTGATGCTCCAGACAATATCATCCATGGCATCCATCATCCGCTGACTGTTATCGCTGATTTTACCAAGGTACTCGGTTGTTTTTACAGGATCAACATTGATGCGGCTTTTGGCCATGGAACTCAAGATATTGATGGTGCTGAGTGTACTTCCCATATCATCATGCAGGTCTCGTGCTACCCGGTTACGTAATTTTTCAACCGCCAGCAGTTTGTTTACCCTTAACCGGTGAACGAAATAAATGCAAAGCGCGATAATAAAGAACAAAGCGCTGATGAACCAGTAGGTTCGCCAGAAAGGCGGTTTGATGTAAATATGCACCTGTGTAATATTGGGAGAACGATTGCCATCAATGTCTTCGCAATACACGTTGAAAGTATAATTGCCGGGAGGAAGTAATGAGTAGTTAATAAAATTCTGACGATCGTCCTTCACCCAGTCATCATCTATCCCCGTCATCTTATAATAATAGGTAAGCTTTTCGCGCTGCAGGTAGCTGAGTGAAGCGAAATAAATGCTGAATGAATTCTGCGAGTTGCTTAATTGTATGCGTGAAAGAGTCAACAGCGAATCTACCGGCATGAAATTGTTCAGGAGCTTAAAATCGGTAATGACCACATCTCTCGGCATACTGTTTTGAAAAACAGAAGGTTTGAAATAGATCAATGCATTACTACCGGTAAACATCACATAACCATCCCTGCTAAAGAGGTCCGCCTCGGTAGTGAGATGCGCAAGGGTGATCCCGTCTTTTCTTCCATAAGAAGTAACACGTTTGGTATCGGGGTTGTACCGGCAAAGACCATCCAGTGTAATCATCCACACATACCCATTTCTGTCGGTACGCATGCGCAGAATACTGTTACCGGGTAACCCGTCATTATAAGTAAGCCAATGAACCTTCCCGGTTTTTTTATTGATGAAATTCATGGCCCCGGCACCAAATACAATCATACTGTCGTTCAGTAATTCAATGTCTTTGCCCGAGTTCAAGAATAATTTTTCGCCCTCGGGGCCGCCGGATGTATAGTGTTTGATGATCTTTGTTCCGTCTGCACTCAAACAGAACAACCCGTTGTTTTCAACTGCCACCCATAACAAGCCTTCCGGATCTATCAGTATCTTAGAAATGATACTTCCCATTTTACGCACCGCCGTAAGTTTTTTCCCGTCATACTTCGCCAATAAGCCGCGGAAAGTAGAGAACCATAGATTCCCTTTTTTATCACCCGTAATATATTTAATGGTAGAACCGCCAAAAACGGTATCGGTCAGAAATTTTGTTTGTCTTGAAAGCGTATCATACAACATATAATTACCTGCCTGGCAACCCATCCATACTTTGCCATCCGTATGCTGGTACAAAGCCCAAACCTGGTGATATTGTATCCTTTTCACATTATCCATAGGCGGCATGTTCTGATAAATGCCCGCATCATAGGTTCTCATGTTTCCGGATAGGGTTTTCACGCCGTATCCCCAGGTACTTATCCAATACTGACCCGAATGAAGTTGCAGCATATCTGTTGTTTCAAGTCCCCCCTTGTCTTCGGCAAGCAGTGTATTCACCACATTAAATGTTCCGCTTCCGGGAGAAGTAAAATACAAGCCGTTGTCGGTGGATAGCCAGATATTTCCATCATGATCCTCCATTACCTGGTTTACGTAATGGAACTGGATACCGGTAGTGCTCCCCTGCCCGTGCTCATAATACGCAAACCTTTTTTCATTATTATCAAAATTGTAAAGAGCATTGGTTCCATACATCCATAACAAACCCTTACGGGTTTCATAAAAAAAACGCAGCTCGCTATAATCCGGGTTGTAATTCAATCCTGCAGTGTCTTTTCTTTCCTTCCCGTCGGCATCAAAACAGAATTTAAGATTTGCGGTAGTCCAGTTAAAGGCCCAGTGCCTTCTTTTACTATCTATAAAAAAATCAGACGAGCCTGTTATGATCTTTTTGATCTGTAACAGTGGAATCTTCCTGGGATTGTACTGCGTTGTATAGAGCTTATTGTCTTTCACATCAAAAACAGCCAGTCCTTTATTTGCACAGGGAAACCAGTATTGCTGTTTTACGGTATCTTCAAAAAGCCCCGGATTGGGTACCCAGCCTTCGGGGAAATGAAAATAATTATCATCGATAAACGCGTTCTGTTTTTTATCGTAATGAAGAATCCCTAATGTAAACACAGAAAGAAAAACTTCACCCTTACTGTTTTTCCATAAACGGAATGCGCCGGTAGTACCTAGGGAGCGGGAGGTTTTAATAGGAACTTTTGAATAACTGAACGTAGTGGTATTAAAAATGCCGAATTCACGCCTTTCCGGAAAAGAAAGCCATAAGGAGCTACTGTCTGCCGGTAAGATCTGTGCAAGCCCCGACTCGTTCAATGATCCATTGAATTTATCGGATCGAAACTGCACGAACTTTCTACCATCAAACCGCTGTAATCCATTGGCATTACCAATCCAGATAAACCCCCTGGCATCCTGGTAAGTGCAGTAGACCACATTGGAAGAAAGGCCGATGCCGTCATCCGTACCGATACGGTTAAACGTAAAACCCTGCTGGCAAAGCAGGATGTTATTTGAGAACAGCAGACAGACAAAAAGAGCGGATACTTTTTTCATGCGCAGGTAAGGATACTCAAATCTAAAAACAAAAACGCATCCCTGTTAGGGAAAAAGGGAAATCACCCGTTTATGTGGTGCAAGGGGAATAATGAATATTGAACAAGGAATGTTGAATTTTGAAGTTCCCTCCGATCAAAATTCAACATTCCTTGTTCAATATTCATTATTCAAAAGCTCACCAGTTTACTGCACAAAGGCAATAGACCGGTATGAACGGACGATTCAAATTGATGAAAGGTAAATGCCCGACATGGATATGCGATATCTTTGAAATCCAACGTGGTAAAGGATTTCACATGAATGTGTGATTGTATAAATGGTTTTATTGGATCAGTTTTGCATTATTAAATTATTCAGTAAAACAGATTTATGAAAGGAAAATACATCACTACTTCTTTAATGCTGGCAGTGCTGGCAAGCGGTAAGAACGGCATCAGCGTTTTGGTAGATGAAACAAGTGCTGCAACACAGGATCATACACTGATGTGGAGCAAAACCGTAGCTGCGACGAAAAAAAACATGACAGAAATGAAAGGAAGAGACGAATTAAAAATGGCGTAAGCTTTTGCGCATCTATTGAATAGCACAAAATGGAAGAGAAATTTTTCGACATGATGGATCGGTTTTTTACTTTCCTCCTCCTGATTTCAGGGGAAGAATATTTTGAAACGGTTTCGATCGGTCATATCCTATAAGCAATCCCTCCCGGTTCCCCTGGTATATTTCATAAGGGACGCAGTAACTTTAGTGTCTTACATACAGCTGATGAAAAAACAAACCTACCTGCTGCTGATAGCATTGGCTATCTGTACCAGCCTTTTTTCGCAAAGGAATATCCGGGGTATGCTAAACGCGGAAAAGGCTTTTGCCGCATTTACGGAAGCACATACTATTAAAGAGGGCTTTCTTGCTTTTATGGACAGTACAGGGGTGATCTTTCGCCAGGGACAGGCCGTGAATGCAAGAGAAACCTATCTGTTACAAAAAGCGGGTCCTGCCATTCTTAGCTGGAAACCCGATTTTGCGGTCATCAGTTCAGCGGGCGATATGGGTGTAACCTCGGGGCCTTATGAATTGAGACCAAAAGCGTTACAGGATACCCCAATTGGTAAAGGAACTTTTTCTTCTATCTGGTGTAGTAATCAAAAAGGCGAATGGAAAAACCTGGCAGACCTGGGTGTAGGCTATGGAGTTGATCAATCAGCTAAGACGATTAGTGTAGAGAAAACAGTAACAGGCGAGAAAATGAATGCCAATGCTTATAAAGAAGTATGGCTGCTTGATGAGAAACTGAATGAGGCGATAGCGGTAAATGATCGTAAAACGATACTTCACTATATTGCTACTAATGGGCGCTTACTGATAGAAGATCATCTGCCTTTTGATGGCATTGATGCGATAGCCAGTTCATTGCCCTTTTTTCCCGTACAAATGCGATTGAAAACAGAAAACGGCGGTTTTGCCGCATCGGGTGATTTTGTGTATTTGTATGGAAGCATCGACCATGAACAGAAAAAAGGCGCTTACCTGAGAGCCTGGGTATTTCATAAAAATGAATGGAAAGTGATCCTGCAAACCATCAAGTGGTAAACCTGCTATAGTTTTACGCCAACGCTGAGTATAACATAAAACAGGTTCTTGCCCCGTTCAGACAGATCGGGCCTGCCCGCAACGGTTACCAGGTTTTGCGGCATTGTATAAGAAGGCGTTACGGATGCATTGAATTTACCGGACACAAATACAACCGGCATAGATACTTCGTACGACAATACATTGAACTGTGTAACCTGCGTTGTGGTTTGCTGTGTAAGCGGAAATCCCAACAGGTTCTTTTTTTCAAGATAAGTATTGCTGAAATTCTGCGTACCGAAATAGGTATATACAGAAGGATCAATGGCTATGGCCGAGACCCCCATCCCTTTATTGAACAGGAATAAATGATCCAGTCCAATGGTGGCGCCAATATCCGTTTTGTTGCTGAATTTCAGATCCACCCCACTGTTGATATTAATGATCTTGTTGAGATAGTTCAGGTTAATACCTGTTTGCGAACGTAAAGCAGATTGTACCAGGGTACTCTTGTCTTTATAGAGGAACTGCGTATAAAACAGGTTTCCCGAAAAATGATCTGTCTGCGGAAAACGATACCCCGCTTCAATAGTTGTACCGGCATAATTCAATGGCACACTCTTGTTCTGAACGAATATGAAATTACCCTGCGCATACAGGCCAATCGCTGATTGAAAACCAAGAGAAGGAAACAATCCACTGCTTTGCAAACTGTCTGTTCTGCCGAAATAGTGCAGAGCTGATTGATAATTTACAGAAGCACTTAACTCATTCTTTTGTGTCGTTTTTGTCTCTGTTTCCTGGGCGAATGCGAATGCTGGTAACAATACCATCACCAGCCATGCATATTTTTGGTTGAGCGTTTTCATATCCGTTAGTTTTTAGTTGATTAACTATTGAAGCAGGGTATGTTTTGATTGGATTTAAAAACGGAGCTTGCTTATTTTAAGTTTTACTTATTGTTTACCGGCTTTTACAGAGCCCTGCGCTTTTGTTTCGGCACTCGCTTTAATAGCGGGCTTTGCTGATTTCACTTTGGTTTCTGTTTTAGATTCTGCCTTTGTCGCCGCTTCTTTTGTTTTTGCAACTTTAGATTTGGCCTCACCAGACTGGGTTTTCATTTCATCTTTTACATCGCTCATTGGAAGCTTTGCATTGGCGTTGGCATGTGCTTCAGCCTCAGAAACAGACTGCGCGCGAACCAATCCTTTTTCTTCGCCACCCGCATTGCTGTTTACATTTGCCTTGTTATCACTTTTTACAGAAGCATCCGCGTTCGCATCAACCTTGGTATCCGATTTTATCTTCTTCGCAGATTTTGCAGTAGCGGAAGCAGATTGGTTTACGGCACCGGTAGTCGCTTTTACCGCATTGCTTGTGGCAACAGTTGCTTTATTGGTTGCGTTAACAGCGGCATTGGTGGCCTTGGTTGCATTTACGGTTGCATTTGTTGCCGCACTGGTCGTTGCCCGCACACCCAATTGCGCATGGGCTGCCTGAAATAAAAACAAGGAAGCAAGTACCGCTGAAGATTTGATAAGCGTTTTCATACATGAAGGTTTTAGGTTAAAAATGTTTGCCGTTGATCTTAATTCAATTTATGTGCCAAACTGCTTTTTTAATAAGTGAATTATGTATAATAATATGCCTATCAATTAGTTAGCTGAGGTGTTTTAGAGAGCTGCCCCTCATATAAAAAAATAGTTTTGGCGCAGGATGTTTATTTTTTTGCTAAAATTATTTTGATGAAATCGATGTAATTACAAATTGCGTATCTGTGTGTTTTTCTTTACGTTACTCCCGATCTCTGTGGTGAAAAGAATGTAAACATTTTTTGAGCATGGTCTTTTTTCAACACAGAGATACAGAGATGGGGAGTTACACGGAGGGGGCAGAAATAACACAACACATTACTATAAGGAGAAACCATTCTTATGATGTATTTCTACTTTCCGTTTCGGATGCGGGATTTCCCGATACCTATTTGGAAACTGCTTTTAAGTAGTAAGGTGCTAGAAATTGTGGTGATCTTTTTTCACGCAAAGCCGCCAAGAGAGCAAAGGGAAATTGCATCCAATACAAACCTTTGCTGCTTTGCTAACTTTGCGCCTTTGCGTGAAATTTTTTTAGGCTGATGACTGGTTTATTCTACAATGCGGAGCTTTGCATAATTCAGCATGATCTTTTTTTCACCATTCAATTTAAAATTGATGGTAGCAACCGGGTTATGTGCCGAACCTTCAACCCTGGCAACGATGCCAAAACCAAATTTCTGGTGCTCTACCTGTTGACCCGCCTGTAAATTACTGGTATCGCTTGCCGCAAAATCTGCCGAAGGCGTATGCTCCACTACTTTACTGACGGGAGGTGTTATTGGAAGATATTCCGGTTTTGTATTCCTTGTTTCAGCCTTCTTGGAAGGCGGTGGTCCATATCTTTTTTCTGCACCCGCTGCTGAATCGCCAAAACCAAAACCACGTTGTGAGCGTTCAAAGCCATTGCCCCAGTCTGTACCCAGGTTACGGGCACCGCCACCGGCATAACTTTTATCAATGTATTGTTCGGGCATTTCTTCTATAAAACGACTGGGCTCGTTCTGTACCAGTTGACCAAAACGGTAGCGGTTATTGGCATAAGTTAACCATAAACGATCCTTTGCCCGGGTAACGGCAACATAGAAAAGACGGCGCTCTTCTTCCAACTCTTCCCTTGTATTAATGCTCATGGCACTTGGGAACAGGCTTTCTTCAATACCACCCACAAATACACAACCAAACTCAAGTCCTTTGGCCGCATGAATGGTCATGAGTTTTACAACATCAGTATTCTGCTTGTCATCATCAGCATCTGTTAACAAAGTGATCTGTTGCAAATAAGATCCCAGTGTTTTATCGCCCAGTTCTCCATCTTCATTGCTTGGACTTTCTGTCCATTCCTTAATTGAGTTGAGTAATTCCTGTACGTTCTCGTACCTGGCCATTCCCTCGGCTGTTTTATCGGCGAAGAGTTCTTTTACCAGGCTGGTGTGTTTGCCTACCTGCACGGCAACATCATATGCATTCTTATCTGTAAGCATGCTTTGAAAATAGCGGATCATGGTTACAAAGTTCTGCAGTGCTTCCAGCGTTCCGGCCTTAAAACCAAATTCTGCGGCTCTTGTCAATACTTCAAACATCGTAATGTTTTGCTCATTGGCATAGATCACACATTTTTCCTGCGTGGTTTTACCGATCCCTCTTGCGGGATAGTTCAGGATCCTTTTTAAAGATTCCTCATCCCTTGTATTGATAATGACCTTAAGATAGGCTACAACATCTTTTACCTCTTTGCGTGTATAGAAGCTTTGTCCGCCATACAACCTGTACGGAATTCCCATCCGGCGAAGACTTTCTTCAAAAGAACGGCTCTGGGCATTGGTTCGGTAAAGGATAGCGAAATCGTGGTTGTAATAATGGTTGCGTAATTTTTGTTCTTTAATGGTATCAGCAACAAATTTTCCTTCATCATTATCTGTCATGGTACGAACCAGGGAAATCTTTTCTCCCTCGCTATTCTCCGTCCACAGGTTTTTTGGTATCTGGCCCTTGTTATTTTTGATCACTGTGTTAGCTACATTCAGGATGCTCTGGCTGCTCCGGTAATTTTGCTCCAGTTTTACGACATGTACATCATCATAATCTTTCTGGAACTGTAAGATGTTTTCAATGGTGGCACCACGGAAGCTATAGATACTTTGCGCATCATCACCCACAACACAAATATTCTCATGCATGGCGGCCAGCAGTTTGGTGATCTGGTACTGAACGGCATTGGTATCCTGGTACTCATCAATGAGGATGTATTTGAATTTGCGCTGGTACTTGCTCAAAACCTCCGGGATGGTTTGCAGGATCTCGTTCATTTTTAAAAGCAGATCATCAAAATCCATGGCGCCATTTTTAAAACAACGGCTTACATACGCCGCATAGATCTGGGCCATAGCCGGACGATTGGAGCGCATGTCTTCCTGTTGAATGGCATAGTTGGTTGCGTATTCAGCAGGGTACACCAGGTCATTTTTGGCAGATGAGATCCGGTTGCCAACAACACTGGGTTTATATTGTTTATCATCGAGACCGAGTTCATTGATCACGGCTTTGATCACCGAACGGCTGTCGTCCGTATCATAGATCGTGAAATTGGTAGGGTATCCTATTTTCTGTGCTTCGGCACGAAGGATCCTGGCGAAAACACTATGGAATGTTCCGATATATAAATTTCTTGCTTCTGAATTACCGAGGATCTTTTCGATCCGCTCTTTCATTTCAGCCGCGGCTTTGTTGGTAAAAGTGAGTGCCAGGATATTAAAAGCGTCTACCCCGTTGGCCATTAAATGGGCGATACGGGTAGTGAGTACTTTCGTTTTGCCACTGCCGGCACCGGCAATGATCATCAATGGTCCGTTGATATGTGTTACCGCTTCGAGCTGCGGTTCGTTCAATCCCTCCAGGTATGCTTGCATGGCCGCAAGTTAAGGGTTGATTCTGATAGGCGATATTGTAGTGAATAAGTTGCCCTTAATTTTCGCATAGCATATATGCTATTTCTTATCCAGGAACGCCAATACTTTTTTGATCAGCGAAGCGCGTTTATTAGTGAAAGAATGATCCGTGTTCCATACTTCATAAGAAAAATAAGTATGGTTCGTTTTTTGAAAAACAGCGGCCAAAGCTTCATTGTTATGATGTTCATCCAGCATAACTACCTGCTTGCTGGCTATCGCAGGAGCGGCATTTCTCAGGTCATGAAAATCTTTTTCTTTCAGCACGGCCGCGAAAAGCGCTTTGCCGGATGGCTTGTTCAATACAAAATAATCATCGGCTTCTTTTTCTCTTTTGGCCAGATCGGCAGGTGAAGCCGTACTGGTGTTCTGGTAAATATCCCAGGCCGATAAAGCGAATCCTTTTTTGATCTCCGGTATTTCCTGCAGTGATTTTAAACACACAAAGCCTCCCATACTATGCCCGAACAGGACGATATTGTTTGGATCGATCTGCATTTTGGCAGCGTTCTGTGTGCAATAGGCTACTACATTTTTTACATCCTCTACACAGTGGCGAAAAGAAAATTCGCCCTGGCTGCCCCAGCTGCCGCGGTAATTAAAATAGATCACATTCCAGCCATGTGCACGAACGGCCTGTGCAAGGTCAAGGTTTCTTTCATTGCCGGGATAACCATGTAATACCAATAAAGTGGGATGCGCCTGCGCACCATTGGCTTTGTACATAAAACCCTGCAACAAACTACCCGCAGAAGGCAACTGCAATTCCTGGAAACCGGCCGGTGATTCTTTTGACCATTCCAGGTCCTGCTGAACAAAGGTTTGCGATTGTACTGTTGCAGTAAGCAGGAGGAATGCAAGGGCGAAGCAGAATGGTTTCTTCATATACACAAGTTAAACGCTTAGAAGAATATATCAAAGGGAAGAAAATAAATAGTAGTCTATTGTTTTGGTAGACTATATAAAATATCCTAATATTGCCCCGTAAACATGAGGGCCATGTGGCCGAGTGGTTAGGCACAGGTCTGCAAAACCTTTTACGGCAGTTCGATCCTGCCCCTGGCCTCATATACCGATGAATTTTTATATGGCAAGCAATCGAAGCGGGGCGGTATCTCTATACTGCCCCTTTTTTGAAAACAAATGTTAAAGGAACCCCGCCTGTACCTGTTTTCTGCCAAATCCCCCTACCTTCGCCCCCTACCACTACCAACCCAGCTAATTACAGCAAATTCTACTATTACTTTTATTGTGTATCATTAAACAGGAAATATGAATTTATTTCATAAGAAGCGGCATCATTATAAGGTATTCATCGTATCAGCTACACTGATCTTTATGGGCTTTGGGTTTACACGGCCAATGGTAAAAGAGATAGATGTACTTACGAAAGAAAAAGAAATAGGCACAGCTAGTATCAGCAGGGTTTCCTTTGTAGTAGAAAAGCTTGCTTTATACGATAGTCTCGATTTAGGCGCATTGGGTCTTACGCGTGAGGCTTTTGTATATGGTGTTACCGGCTTTAAGAATTTGCTGGATGATGGTAAAGTCGTAAAAGACAATATTCTTTCCATTCTTGATTTCAGTTTGCCATCCGGTAAAAAAAGATTGTTTGTGATTGACCTGGAAGCCGGGGAACTGGTATACCATACATATGCGTCGCACGGAAAAAAATCCGGGCAGACAATACCCACTAAATTTTCCAATAAAACAAACAGCAACCAGAGCAGTCTTGGTTTTTATGTTACAGGAGATACCTACCGGGGGAAACATGGAGAGTCGCTTCGTTTACTGGGAGAAGAGCGGGGTATTAACGACAACGCTTTTAAGAGAGGGATTGTAATGCACAGCGCCAGTTATGTGGACGAAGATATTATCGAGAGGCAGGGTTTTATCGGACGCAGCCAGGGCTGCCCCGCTTTGCCAAAGAATATTTACAAGGATGTGATCGACAAAATCAAAGAAGGCAGTTGCCTGTTTATATACAGTCCGGATAAATTTTACGTTACCCATTCAAAGATGATCCACGAAAAGGCTTGATGAAATGACGGGCAGAATGGATCCGTATTTGTAATTTTAAGGATGCCACAGCATATTGAATTTATTCATACCGATCATTTCGAAAAATTTTACCATCGTAAAAAAGCGCCGGCATCGCTTTCCTTATTCATTGATTTTTTCTGGGAAACCAATTTTGATACGCTGTGGCCTGCCAATCCTGATGGGTTTTCGGATGTATTGTTTCCCAATACGGGGTATACTTACCTCATTAACCTGGGAACTCCATTTGTAATGCAGGTGGCCGATAAGAAATTTCCAATGAAAACGGATGGTTTTTTACCGAGGCATAAAGCCATTGAGTGTTATCATAAGCCGGGTAACTGCATTTTCGGCATCAAATTCAAAACCTCGCCTATTATTTTTGAGAAGAAGATTAACTTCTCCGAATACCGCGAATCCATCTTCCCGTTAAGCTATCTCGCGGATGCGACTACGATCAAAAAAGCAAAAGCGGCAGACTCCTTCGTGGAAAGGGTAAAACTAATGTCTGATTATTTTGATCGCCTGGTAACCCAATATTCTGGTCCATTGTTGCCGGTGCAGATCGTAACAGAGATTCTTTCCGATTGTGAACGCAACAACGATTTTGGTCGGCCTGTGGAAGAGCTTGCCGCTGCACATCACATTTCTACACGTACCCTGCAACGTTATTTTGAAACATATACAGGCATCAGTACCAAAAAAGTTTTACAGATCATGCGTGTGCGAAAAGCGGTGGAATTATTGGTTACAGAACCAGACCGTTTCAATCTTATGGATTTTGGCTATTATGATCATAGTCATTTCTATAAGCACCTGAAACAATTTTTGCAAAAAAGTACGCTGCAAAAATTACAACCACACCTGCCATTACTCGCAAAGCTGCACAGGTAAGCACCGTTGAACAAATAGCGGTTGATTCGGATGTACTCGGTTCCGGTAACATATTTCTGGTTTTCAAATGATCAATTACCCGCTCTTTGCCGTTCTTCTTCCGATGCAGTAGTTCTTCTGCGGGCGGCCTGCACGGTATTTTTTCCAAAGCGATAGGTAAAACTAAGTGTGGCAACACGTGTTTCCCTATAAGCGTGCCATTTCTCGATATAATTAGTGTAAGTGATCACGGCTTTCGGAAGATTTGTCCAGAAGATATCTGTAACATTCAAACGAACCGTGGCTTTGTTTTGCCAGAGCGATTTCTGCACGCCCGCGGCAATGCCCCATTGCGGGTCCAGCACCATAAATCCATATCGCCCACCGGTAGTAACATTCCCATTTAATTCTGTTACCCAACCTTTGCCAAAAGTAAATGTGTTGTTGATGCGGTAATCAAAAGCAGGGTTGCCATTATTTAAAGTAGTATTACCCAGGCTTCCATTGAACTGATTGTAATATACACTAGCGTTGTTGATCATATTCCAGTGCTTGTTTACTTTAACAGGTGCCGCTACAGTAAAACCATAGTAATCTGATGAACTTAGGTTAATGGGGATCTGTACTGTAACATTATCTGCCTGCGGAATGGTGGGGAATACATCCCTGAACCGGGCAATGGCAATGTTCTGGCTGTTTTGTGTATGACTGTAGGCCATTGTAAAATTGATCGCCTTCATGGTATAATTCAATTCATAAGACCAGGTAAACTGCGGTAACAGTGAAGGGTTACCCGTGGCATAAGTAGTTACATCGATCAGGAATAAAAAAGGGTTGAGTTGCGAATAACCGGGTCTGTCTATACGACGGCTTACAGAAACACCAACGGTCTGGTCATCTTTGATCTTATAATTAAAGAACGCGCTCGGGAACAACTGAAAATAACTGGAATCGAACAGGATATTTCCCTTGACCTGGTGTGTTTTAATATTCGTATGTTCTCCACGCAAGCCTAACTGTATGTTGAATTTCTTAAACTCTTTGCTGAAGTTGAAGTAGGCCGCATTATTGTATTCTTCGTAAAAGAAACGGTTGGTTTTATTCACATCATCCACCGGTGATCCGCTGCTGAGATCAAAGAATTTCGCGTCATTGTCTGAGGATACATAACTGGTTTTGATCCCCGTTTCAAATTTCGCGCCTTTGGCAAGCGGGTTAGTATAATCTGCTTTGGCTGTTTTTAGAGTCAGTTTTCCGGCCTGGTCGCCCAGGAGGGTGTAATCGGGTTGCAACGAAGTGCCATTCAGTTTATAATATTTGGTAGCGGTGGTGGATAAAGCTGTATTGCGGTATTCGCCATAATCGATATCGGCCGTTAATTCTTTTCCTGTAGTGTTAAAGCTGTGTTTGAAGTTGATATTGGCAATCGTGTTCTTATTATGGGCATTATTCAATGCCGAAGTTTGAAAAGTGGAACTGTATTGCTTCTGGGCATCAATTACAATTGAATTATTATCCGTGTGCGTGTTGAATGCCCCGCTATTGTGCGTGATCACAAAACCAATGATGTTCTTTTTATCAGGGAAGAAATCCGCTCCCACACGCAATGCGTGGAAATTGGAAGGGGTTGTTGTATAGTTATCTTTCAGGTCACCACCATTATAGACCCCGGCCGTATAAAAATTCCTGTCAAGGATCAGGTGATTCAAGTTCATCCTGTAAGAATAATTGTAGTTGCCAAACAGGTTCATTTTTTTATCACGGTAATTCAATGTTGTTCCGGCATTGGCTTTGGAATAAACACCCTGCCCATAACCCGCAGTAACGGTTCCGTTGGCGCCAACCCGCTGGTCTTTCTTCATTCGGATATCAATAATACCTGAATTGCCGGAGGCATCGTACTTCGCGGAAGGGTTTGTGATCAGGTCAATCCGTTCAATGGCATTTGAGGGAAGGCCGCGCAGGTAATTGGCAAGGTCGGCACCGGTAAGCGGTGTTGGTTTTCCATCGATCATGATAATCACGCCCTGCCTGCCCCGCAAGCCAATCACATCGTTCTGATCTATGGAAACACCTGGTGAGCGTTCCAATACATCCATGGCCGTACTGCCAGCGCTTACAATACTGTTCTCTACATTTACCACCAGCCTGTCTGAGAGACGCTGGATAAAAGGCTTCCTGCCCGTTACCACCACTTCTTTTATTTCCGCGGAAGCGGGTAGCAATATGATCCCGGGCAGTTGTATGGAAAGCTGACTAGGGCCCAGGGTAACGGGTGAACCCAATTGCGTTGCATAATTAAGAGCAGATACCTTGATCAAATAAGAGCCCATACGTATGTTCTCGAATTCAACCCTGCCATCCTTATCAGAAAAAGCAGCTTTGGCAAGCGATGAATCTTTTTTCTTTAGTAGTTCAACAGTGGCATTTTCTATTGGCAGGCTCTTTTCATTCAAGATAAGTGTACTGATTTTTCCACGCAGGTTGGCTTCCTGTGCGGTAGCAGTAAGGGAATAACAGAGAGTCAGCAATAGAAAATAAAGTCCTGTCCGGTTCATTTCGTTGTTTGTTTCAGTAAAACTGCTACAAAAACGATGGTACTCGTACATTACTTATATAAGAAGCAGAATGCCGTAGATGAAAGGGCTGAGGAAAAAAAAGAAGTGTCCGTTTTTTACATTACAAAACAAGAACCGGGCAAAAGCTGCCGTTTAATGAGTGTGCCATCCGTTTATCCCAACCACATATTTATGTGGTGAAATATCCAGACCCGAATGGGCAGTTTTGCATTGCCGCATAGAAAGGAAGAATAGCGGTTGTTTTTAATCAATTAATCAAATCAATACAATGCAAACATTACGTTTTAACCTGTTTCACCAGATCCACCAGGCATTGCGTGCCCTGCTTTATCACGCGTCTATTACTGTGCAGCATACCGATTTTACACAGGCCGAACAATCCCAGAAAACCATTACCATGCTGGAACAGCTGGTTGCTTTTTTTGAAGGACATGCACATACAGAAGATACATTGGTGTTTCCCATGCTGGCTGCAATAGCGCCGGAAGTAATAGCCAACTTTGAGGCACAACACGAAGAGGACCATCGGCTAGGCGATGAACTGGTAAACAGCATTGCACTATGTAAAGATGCAGCAACTGCCGTAGAACAAATAATGGCCGGTACAAAACTGCAAAGAGCGCTCAATGCTTTTACGGCATTTAACCTTACACATATGAACCAGGAAGAAACCATTGTGCTGGACCTGATTCATGCACATTATACCGATGCGCAACTCTTTGAAAAGGAAATGGAGATCGTGGCATCTTTATCGCCGGAGAAAAAAGCGTTTTCCGCTTACTGGATGCTGAAGGGGCTGGCAGTACATGAAATCATTGACTGGTATGAAAAGATCAGGACAAATGCACCCTCTTTTGTATTTGATGAACATATGCAGCTGGCAGAAAATGCATTGTCTGCCGAAAAACTGCGCGAGGTACAACAGGCATTACAACTTTTACCGGCATAACAGGCAATATAGTAGCAATAAGAATCCAGACTTATGGCCGGGATTCTTATTTAGGTAACATAGATGATAAGGGAAGACACTATTGTTTTTCCAATGGATACACTTTGGTGTGATGAAGAACAATCCTGAAAAGTTCATCGGGTACGAATGGTTTTACCACGATAGCATCAATGCCAATATTGTTGATCTTATCAGTCACTTCCATTGCCAGGCTCGCGGTTAAAGCGATAATGGGAATGGTAATTCCCCTTTCGCGCATATGCACGGTGGCCTCATATCCGTCCATAACGGGCATATGCATGTCCATTAGTACCAGCTTGTGCTTGTTTGCATCAACCATGTTTAATGCTTCCTGTCCATTCAGGGCCACATCAATAACGGCGCCCCATCTTTCCAGGAATGTTTTGGCTACGAGGATATTAACTTCATTATCTTCTACCAACAATATAGGGATGCCGGATAAGGGTTTACTTTCTTCTGTAGGATATGGATTGGTCTTCATTTCTGTTCTTTTTTCTGTTGCAATTATTTTTTGGAATGTTTGGGTGAAATAAAATACAGAGCCCTTGCCATCCTCGCTGGTAAGCTGCAGGGAACTGCCCTGCAATTCGAGTAGTTTTTTGCAGATCGCTAATCCCAGTCCCGTACCGCCGAAGTTTCTGGAAGTAGAAGTATCTGCCTGGGTAAACTGCTCAAAAATAATTTTCTGTTTTTCCTGTGCAATACCAATGCCTGTATCTTCCACACGTATGGTTAATGTAAGGGTGGAGGTATCCTGGTTGGTCGCTTTGATATCAAGTAACACATATCCCTTTCGGGTAAACTTGATGGCATTGCTTACCAGGTTGGTAATTACCTGTCCAATACGCGTAGGGTCGGCAAGTATTTTGCTTTGCACAGCCGGATCTATCTGTAACCTCAGGTCAATTCCTTTTTCTTCGGCAGCTGTTTTTAAACCGGAAATGATATTCTTTGCCACATTGCTGATATCGGTTTCTATCTGTTCAAAATTTACTTTTCCGGCCTCTATTTTATTGTAATCGAGAATATCATTTACAATGGCCAGCAGGTTGTTGGCAGAGAACAGCAACACATTGAGCTGCTCCTTTTGTTCGGTTCGTGGATTGTCACGCAGGATCAGGTGCGTCATTCCCAAGATCGAATTCAATGGCGTACGGATCTCGTGCGACATCGTGGATAAAAATTCGTTCTTCGCCTTCAAACCCTGCTCCGCTTGTTCTTTTGCCCGTTTCAATACAGAGGCAAAACGGAAGGAAAGAATAAGTGATTGCAGAAAAAAGAAACTGATATAGCCGGCAAACAAAACACCTTTTTGCGGCGCCGCGATACCGAAGTACTGCAGGTTAATGGATATGAATACCACCAGCACCACGCCGGTACTCAGCAATGCATAGGCTGCACCCATCCTCCTGTTTCGCATGGCCTGTATGTATACATAGAATGCATAGGCGATCACACCAAACATGACAACCAGGAAGGGATTGATCAGTTGTGTAAATATGCTGGGTGGAAAAATAACCACGATAGCGGATAAACACAGCCCGGCCCATACCTCTCCTGTAATAATGTATTTATTGCAATCCTCCGGGTATAAATGACGGGTGTATAAACAAAAAAATACGAGGCTGATAAACAAAGACAGGTACTCCAGGTGTATGGTAACCGCCCAGGGGATATCCGGGAAAATAGTATGCAATACATAACTGCGCGCACCCACCATACGATAACTGTATACCATGCAGAAGAGCGCGAAATAGAGAATAGATTTATCATGCCTCCCAAACAGAAAAAGGCCGAAGAAGAACAGGCCGCCCATGAACAGGCATCCTGTAAGTACCAGATCAAAAGCAGCATCTTTTTCCCGTTCGTAGAACAGTGTGTCTTTATCCCCGATAATAATATTCTTATAGGGCCCGCCTTTTGAGTGCCAGAAATTAGCCACCTGCAACAATAGCTTGAGCGTATCGGAAGGATGTGTAATCTCTACTGTTTTTTCAATCCATTTGGGAACCGCTTTTTCTTCCACGGAATCAGGAATACCCGAATTGGCAAACATCTCACCATTCACAAATAAACGATAAGAAGCATAGGTATCGGGCACTTGCAGCGCCAGCTTACCCCTTTGCTTGGGTAGCAGAACAGTAAGGCTGTAGGAAGCATACCCTTTGTGTGGAAGCTGGTATCCGTTCAGGGTAGTGTTGTTCCAGAGTTCCGGAAATTTAACAAAGACATTGGCAGGTATATTATCATCGGGAGCAAGTAAACGATGCCAGTATATACCCCATTCGCCGGAAAGGGAGCAGCTTTCTTTTTTCAGGTCGGCGCCCCGCAGGTCAATCACACCTTTTGTTGCCGCATATTTTTCTGACTGCCCATAACTGTTATATCCCCGCAGGCCTGCAACAAGAACAAGAACGGTAATAAAAAAATATGACCGGATTTTCAAAGGCATGTGTCTGCAAAAATTTTGTAACGAAATGTTGATGGAAGTAAGATGCTTGTTAGACGCTAATTTACTGAAAACCAACCGCTAAAAATAAAACAGGAATGTAAACCCGCAAAGTTCAGGCATTGGTTTCTGCTATCCTGCAAAAAAAAGCTAATTTGAACACTTGCTAATCAATTTTTGTATGAAACGGGGATCTTTTTTACTTGTACTGCTTGCCTCAGCTTTTTTAGCGCAGGCACAAAAAACCGATAAAGTATTGCAGCGGTCTTTGCAAAATCTTTTGCAGGGCTTTAACGGGAAACTGGGCGTGTATGTGCATGACCTTAAGAAAAACCGTGTGGTGGCAATAGATGCCGATACTGTTTTTCCTACGGCTAGTATGATAAAGGTTCCCATTCTTACAGGTGTTATGCAGAAAATAGAATCGGGTGAGCTAAACTATCATCAACCACTGGTGTATAAGGATTCATTATTGTATGAAGGGGTGGATATTCTCGGTTCATTCAAGAGCAATGAGAAAATCGAATTGAGTAAAGTAATGATGCTGATGCTTACCATGAGCGATAATACCGCCAGTTTGTGGCTGCAAACCCTGGCCGGCAAGGGAACCCGAATCAATGAATTGATGGATAGCCTGGGCCTTTCCGCTACCAGGGTAAACAGCCGCACACCCGGAAGAGAAACCGCCAGGGCGCAATATGGCTGGGGACAAACTACCCCGCGGGAAATGGCCACCCTGATGGAAAAGATCGTAAAAGGAGAAGTGATCAATAATACCGCCAGCGAAAAAATGCTTCGCCTGCTGGGACGTAATTACTGGGACGAAGTAGCCATTTCGCAAATACCAACAGATGTTTTCATCGCCAGTAAAAGCGGGGCGGTAGATGCCAGCCGTAACGAAGTGATGTTTGTAAACGGGAAAAAAAGCAGGTATGTTTTCTGTGTATGTACGAAAGACAATACAGACAAAAGCTGGGAAGCCAATAATGAAGCCTGGGTACTGACCCGCAAAATTTCAAAACTACTTTGGGAATATTATAACTGAATAGACTTGTTATAAAGTTACCAGCCCGCGCCTGATGGCTTCCATAGCAAGCCCTACACGGCTTTGTACCTTTAATTTTCCGAATAAAGATTCGCGGTAGCCATCGATGGTTCTTTCGCTCAGGAACATGGCGGTGGCAATTTCCTTATAGGTCATATCAGTGCAGGCATACTGCAGAAAATTCTTTTCCTTATCGGTAATGGCTACAGCGTCCTTATCTGTAAGCAATAGCCTTCTATAATTGATATTACTGGCGTCGGCATTGTAAAAGCCTTTGGTATGTATTTCATGAAGGGCTTTTTCCAGTTCGTCGGGATGTGTTTCTTTCAGAAGATAAGCGCAGCATCCGGCTTTGATCATATCAATGATCACGGAGTCGTTATCGTTCATGGATAAAGCAACCAGCTTCATCTGCGGGTGTTTTTTGCTGAGCCACTTGGCCGTTTCAATACCATTCATCACGGGCATGTTTACGTCTATGAGCATGATGGAAGGAGTGATCTGCGATTCTTTTAGCTTCTCCTGCAATTCCTTCCCGTTCAAAGCCTCTACTACTACATCATATACCTGAAAACTTTTCAGCATTAATCCCAATGATTTCAGGAATAATTGGTGATCATCTACAATACCAACAGAGGTCTTCATATAAGGGAAGGGTTAACAGGTAATTGAATGGTAACGCCAGTGCCGTTGTTAATGGAAGACTGCCATTGAACCGTACCGCCCAGCAGTTTTGTACGGTGTTTGATATTGAGCAGTCCAACACTCTTGATAACGGTACTTTCTGTGAAGCCGGTACCATCATCGGCAATATAGATGGTTAAGAGCTTACCGTCTTCTTTTATTTTGATCTCGATATTCTTGGCACTCGCGTGCTTGATGGCATTTTGCAGTATTTCCTGTACAATACGGAAAAGAATGGTTTGCTGGTCTGCCTTGAGTGTTAGTGTTGCGGGGCGGAACAATTGTATATGCAAACTTTTTGCCGCATTGATCCTGGCTATTTCCGCTTCCAGGTTTTCGATAAAATTGAACTGCTGCAACCATTCTTTATTCAATGCTTTTGATAGGGAACGCACTTCCTGAATGGCTTTGGCCAATGTATCATCGGCCATTACCAGTGTTTCGGGGGATTCTGGCAGGGCCCGTTGAGTTAATCCGATCAGAAGTTTGGTACTGTTTAATAACTGCCCTACATTATCATGAATTTCAATGCTGAGTTTATTAAGTGTTTCTTCCTGTGTTTCGAGCTGCGATTGCAAAAGCTGTTTTTCGAAATCAGCTTCCATGGTTTCTTTTTCTTTGAGATGTTTCAGATCACGTTTCAGGTAGGCCATTACGAGCATAACGATAAACAATGTAATGAGCAGCAGGATACTGGAGGCCCCGAGGATAATGCTTATGTTTTCTGATAGTTTTTGCATGTGAGGCCGTAAATGGTATAAATACAGAAAATGGACAACAGCAAATTATGAAAACGCCAGAGAATACCAATAATACTTGCTTCCTGTACGATCAATAACTTATAGGAAATAAAAATAAAAAAGCTACCTGTATAATACGTAAAAATGCCGATCACGATCCAGAAGAAGGCGCTATCCGTTAATCCCGATAGTTTAGCGTCTTTAACCAGCCGCCAGTAAAAAAAGATCATACAATAGGCCGTGATCACAAAACTGCCAATAGCCGATAGCACACTGTTGTAGGTAAGGATGCCATCGCCATTGGCGATCGAATAAACGGCGGAGACAATGAACACTAGCGAAGCAACAGGTACCAGCCGCCTGATAAAAGGAATACCTGCCTGGTAAAACAGGATGGAAAGAACAACAAAAGAGAGAATGATATTGGTTACATAGACTGTATAATTGGTTGTCATCATCAGTTCAAGACATGTGGCAACCAGGTTAGTCGCAAACTGGATACATACGAACCAGAAAATATAGCGTAACTCCTTTGGCAGTTTCCTGAATGGCTTTATAAAAAACAACAGGGTTACCAAAGGAGCGCCGATATCTATGTAATTCAGTATGGTAGTAATCAAATTCAAACGATCCGTATAAAATGATGTAAAAATAAACGAGAACACAAGACCTTATTCTTCTGTACCCATTACCGAACTGTAGTCGGTGTGGCCCCGGTCTTAACCACGTTCACATAATAAGCGGGTTGGGCTAAATATACCGAGTGTCAAATATTCAAAAAATCCACGACAATCAGACCGGGCTTTTCCTCAGCACCGATACGGGAAATTTCCCGTATCGGTGCTGAGGATGTTCCATTGCATAATCCGGGCATAAAATACAATTTCTAAAGGGGTTGTCCTGAATCGGCACACTTACAATCCTTATCTTGATGCTTTATTGCCGACAGATGGAAACGGGAAGACCCACACAATATTCAGAAAATACTGCACAAAAACTTCGCGCTATTGTAAGCGGTTCTATTGGCAACCTGGTGGAATGGTACGATTGGTATGCCTATGCAGCTTTTTCACTCTATTTTGCCCCCGCATTTTTTCCGGGCAAAGATGCCACCGCCAACCTCTTGAATACAGCGGGCATATTTGCTGTAGGATTTTTAATGCGCCCAATCGGCGGCTGGTTATTTGGTAGCCTGGCAGACAGGAAGGGAAGAAAATGGGCGATGACAGTTTCGGTATTGCTCATGTCATTTGGTTCACTCATGATTGCAATAACGCCTGCGTATAACAGTATTGGCATTATGGCACCCATACTCTTATTGCTCGCAAGATTGTTACAGGGACTGAGTGTGGGCGGGGAATATGGTACAGCCGCCACTTACCTGAGCGAAATGGCCGGAAAAAACCGTAGGGGATTTTACTCGAGCTTCCAGTATGTTACCTTAATTGGCGGACAACTGGTGGCCCTGGGGATCCAGTTGCTGCTGCAAAATATCTTTCTTACCAATGAACAGATGCACGCCTGGGGCTGGCGTATCCCCTTTTTTATTGGCGCGGTATTGTCGTTGATCGCTTTTTATCTCCGGAGAAATATGGCGGAAACGGAAGCGTTCCGGAAAAGCAGTGGCGCGGAAACGGAAACCAAAGGATCGATTAAAGAACTGTTGCATCACCCGCGTGCCGTGTTAACCGTGGTTGGATTAACACTTGGCGGCACCATTGCTTTTTACACGTACACAACCTACATGCAAAAGTTCCTGGTAAATACGGTGCATTTAACCAAGGGACAGTCTACACTGCTCACTTTTATCTCGCTTTTCATCTACGCAGCCATGCAGCCCTTGTTTGGCTTATTGTCTGATAAGATCGGACGAAAGCCCTTGCTGATCGGATTCGGTGTATTGGGAACACTTTGTACGGTACCTATCTTAACAGCGCTCAGTCATACCAATGACCTGTTAACAATATTTCTGTTAATGATGTCAGCCCTGCTGATTGTGAGCGGTTATACTTCTATCAATGCCGTAGTGAAGGCAGAACTGTTCCCGGCAAAGATCCGTGCATTGGGTGTGGGCTTTCCCTATTCAGTAACGGTTGCCTTGTTTGGCGGTACGGCAGAATACCTGGCATTATGGTTTAAAAATGCAGGAAATGAGTCGGGCTATTATTGGTATACGACGGGTTGTATTTTTATCTCTTTACTGGTGTATGTATTGATGAGGGATACAAGAGATACTTCGCTTATTGAGAAAGGATACTAATTTTGTTACGCCACAGATTCGCAGATTTAATCTGCCGATGGATCGTGAGTCGTCAGTCGTGAGTAGTGTATAACGTGTTATGCTATCAAAGATCCTCTGTGTAACTCGGTGTTCTTTGTATCTCTGTGTTGAAAAAAGAGGGTTGTTCTAAATATAATTTTTTTTCAACACAGAGATACAAAGAACACCGAGTTGCACAGAGAATCTCTGCCATTGCAATGTCTTCTGATCGCACAACACAGTAAAGTATGAAATACGACAAAACGTACTCACCACTCACCACTGACCACTCACGATCAACACCCGTAAAGAAGAATTATTTAAACACCTGGTACACCAGCAAACTCATTGCATAAGCCAGCCCCGTCATATAGATAAACTGGAACACGGGCCATTTCCAGCTCCTGGTTTCGCGTTTTACTACCGCCAGCGTACTCATGCACTGCATGGCCAGCACATAAAAGATCATTAAAGAAAAAGCGGCGGGAAGGGTGTATACTTTTCTTCCATCCGCATGTGTGGCGGATTCCATTTTCTGGCGGAGCGAAGAGTTGTCGGTTTCCTCTACGCTATACAAAGTGGCCATCGTTCCTACAAACACTTCCCTTGCCGCAAAAGAAGTGATGAGTGCAATGCCGATTTTCCAATCGTAGCCCAATGGCGTAATTACGGGTTCGATGGATTTACCGAGAATGCCCGCATAAGAGTTCTGTAATTTTTCGGAAGATAAATGCCTTTGCAGCGAATCTTTTTTCACGGGCATCTGCTGTATCAGTGTGGCATATTTATCTTCCACTTTCTGCATACGGCTTCCTGGCCCATAAGAACTTAAGAACCATAACAGCATACTGATCATAATAATGACCTTTCCGGCATCGAACACGAATATCTTCGCTTTTTCTACCATGGTAATGCCAACATTCTTCCAGCGCGGCGCACGGTAAACGGGCAGTTCCAGGATAAAGAAACTTTTTTCCTTAATCCTGATGAACCATTTCATCACATAACTCACTACCAATGCCATTACGGTTCCGAGTAAGTATAGGGCCATCATTACCAGGCCCTGCACACTTAAGAATCCGAAATAGTATTTATCATCCACCACGAGAGAGATCAAGATGGTGTACACCGGTAACCGTGCACTGCAGCTCATTAACGGTGTTATCAGTATCGTAAGCAAACGTTCTTTCTTATTCTCAATATTCCGTGCACTCATGATGGCAGGAACTGCGCAGGCGAAACCGCTGATCATGGGCATTACACTTTTCCCATTCAGCCCCACTTTGCGCATCAGTTTATCGCTTAAAAAACTGATCCGGGCCATGTACCCTGTATCTTCCAGTATGGTGATCAATCCAAACAGGATCATGATCTGTGGCACAAAAACCAGGATCCCACTCAACCCGGCCAGAAAACCATTAACGAGCAGATCACTCCACCAGGCCTGCGGTAATGCATGGTTTAAAAAACTGGCCACTTCTTTAAATCCCCATTCAATTCCATCCATTGGAAATCTGGCCAGCCAGAAAATACTTTGAAACAGCAGGAACAATACGACCAGCAGGATCAGGTATCCCCATGTCTGGTGTAGTAACAGGTTATCCAACCTGTCCGAAAATAATTTTTTCTCCAGCGGCCCCGGCTCTACCACATGCTGCTGCATAATCTGCCTGATACGGGTATACCGCTGCATAATTTCTTCCGCCTGTGTTTTGGTAGGATTGAATTTTGTATCGGTCTCAATCTGCTCTACCGCATGTTGCTCTGTATCGCTGAGAGGAAAGTTTTCGTGGTTAATGAGGTAATGGATACCGGCATAATCGCTCAGATCCGGAAACAGTTGCTTCACCGCACTAACCGATGCGGGTGCCAGCTTCCGCGTATCCATAAAATCACGCGCCAGTGTATGATTACCTGATCTGGCAACCTGCGCCAGTACTTTTTTAAGTTCGGCCAATCCCTTGTTCTTTCTGGGATTCACGGTAACAACAGGAATACCGAGCTCCGCTTCCAGTCCGCTGATATCTATCTGTATGTCTTTCTTAGCGGCAATATCATTCATGGTCAATGCCATCACTACCGGGATCTTCAGGTCAATGATCTGGCTGCAGAACAACAGGTTTCTTTTGAGGTTACTCGCATCGGCTACCAATAAAACAATATTGGGTTTAATATCAGTATCGGCACCCATTAATACTTTATAAGCCACCCATTCATCTCCCCTGCGGGGATACAGACTATACGTGCCGGGAAGGTCGATGAGTTCTGCGGGATGATTGGCTTCGAGTAAGATATTACCGGTTTTTTTATCAACCGTAACGCCGGGAAAATTGCCCACCTTCTGGTTCAACCCTGTCAAAGCATTGAACAATGATGTTTTACCACTGTTCGGGTTACCCACTAAGGCGATATGTAAGTTGTTTTTAGACAAAAGATCGAAATGTTTGCAAAAGTAACCTCAATACAGGGGGATGTGTTACGAGATCGGGAACAGAATCACCGTGATTTTGTCAATGCTTAACGTTATGGTACCATCATCCGCTTATTTTTGCAGGCACAAACCTTCCTTGTATGAAAAAATGCCTGCTGGTTCTTCTGTTGGTACCCGCTTTAACGTATTCGCAAAGCAAAAAAAAGAAAAGACTGGCCGAAGAAAAAGCCAATGCCGAACTGGTAACCAATTTAACCGGACATATACAATATCTCGCAGACGATAAACTGGAAGGAAGAAGGTCTGGTACCAAAGGAGAAGAAATGGCCATGCAGTATATCATTGGCCAATACCGGCAAATGGGCCTTGAAGCGAAGGGCACACGGGGCTATGTACAGGAATTTGAGATCAATGAAGGAAAACAGATAGACGCGGCCACCGAATGGGAGGTTGAAGGTAAAAAATTATTGGTCAATACCGATTATATTCCGCTCGCATACAGCGCCATGAAAGCCGTTACCGGTTCTCCGGCAATGGCTCTGAGCGAAAAACAACAACCCTGGTTCAAAGACCTGAAAGACCTGCTGGAAGAAAACAAAACGAATCCGCATTTTGATATTGATGAGGAACTCAAAAAAATAGTGACTTCCGTTGCCGCAAAAGGCGCAACTGCATTGTTTGTGTACAATACTTCGGCTATTGCAGACAATATTTTGTTCAACAAAAACGATAAGAGCGAAGCGGTTAAATTACCGCTGATCTATATTACCAGGGCCGGGTATGAAAAATATTTTTCCGATCATTCCGCTACTTTGGACATGCACGTAAGAGTAAGCTTGTCTGAGAAAAAAAGAACCGCGCATAACCTGGTTGGTTTTATTAATAACCATGCCGCTAACACGGTAATCCTCGGAGCGCATTACGATCACCTCGGGTATGGAGAAGATAAGACCGCTTTGGATACGGGCCACATCATTCACAACGGTGCCGATGACAATGCAAGTGGTACGGCGGCTTTGATCGAACTGGCAAGAATGCTTACAAAAACAGCACCAGCGAACAACAATTACCTTATCGTAAATTTCTCCGGAGAGGAACAGGGCTTACTGGGAAGTAAATACTGGCTCGATCATCCAACAACAACCATTGCACCCAATTACATGATCAATATGGATATGGTGGGCCGATATGATACCGCGCATAAACTTACGATTGGTGGTTATGGTACTTCGCCGGTTTGGGGTGAAGTGTTCGCAGGTGAAAAAAGTAACCTGCTGATCCGATTCGACAGCACCGGCAGCGGACCCAGCGATCATGCTGCTTTTTACAGGAAGGATATACCGGTACTGTTTCTTTTTACAGGCAGCCACAGCGATTACCATAAGGCAACCGACGACTGGGACAAAGTAAATTTCAATGCTGAAAAAGACATTGTAAAAATGGTATACCATATCATTGAAACCACCGACAGCAAAGGCAAATTATCCTTTACCAAAACCAATGATGCGCTGGTAGGTCGTACCGGCGGATTTAAAGTTAGCCTGGGTGTGATACCCGATTACGGTTTCAGCGGAACAGGTATGCGGATAGATGGGGTTAGCCCCGGTAAACTGGCCGAAAAAACCGGATTGCAAAAAGGAGATGTACTGATACAACTGGGTGAATATAAATTTGCAGATGTGAACAGTTACACGCTGGTATTGGGTAAATTTAACAAAGGAGACAAAACACAACTCAAAATAAAAAGAGGAAACGAGGAGAAAGTATTTGATATCGTGTTTCAATAGTAAAATACCTCTGCGAAACCTCCGCGTATCTCTGCGGCTCTGCGGTGAAAAAATCTATTCATCGCAGAGCCGCAGAGAAGCAGAGGGTTCGCAGAGAAAACCGAGCTCACCATGAAACTACGCCTGAATGTAGATGAACTCAACGATGACTTCTTTGAAGACACGCGTTTGCTGGGCATTACTGCTCCGGTAAAGAATTACCAGTTCTGCCTGCAACTGAATAACCAGTTGGGGTATGATTTCAGGCTGAACCCGGATATCGAAATTCATCTCCGCAAAAAAGACCGCAGTTATTATTTCTCCGTTTACCAATCTGCCGAGCCCAATAGTTTTTTAACGCACTATCTTTACCATAACCAGTTTGATGGCGAATACCTGCTGCCCGAATTCAAGCACATGGATTTTTTATGGCTGATGAAAGGTGATTTTGTAGACGATGAAAAATGCGACTGGATAAAACAAGCGGTTAAAAGTATTGGTGGCGTGCAACTGGTAGCCGAGTTAACGAATGAGCAGATCAAGAATAAAGGCAACATGGTTTTTTAACGAACCATTTACCCCTGGCCCCTGAAGGGAAATTGAAAGCAATTCAAAAATCTTATCATATGTGGACAGAACAAAACAACACACTATACCAGAAATTTACCTTCAAAGATTTTTCCGAAGCATTTGCTTTTATGACCAGGGTTGCCATGGAAGCAGAGAAAGCCAATCATCATCCCTTATGGACGAATGTATGGAACACCGTAGAAGTCTGGCTCAGCACACATGATGCGGGAGATATTGTAACGGAGAAAGACCATGCGTTGGCTAAAAAGATAGATGCCTTCCTGAAATAAACTCTGCGAATCTTTGTGCCCTCTGTATCTCTGTGTTGAAAAAGCCTATACCTGTCATTTTTTTCAACACAGAGATACGGAGGAACAGAGCTGCACAGAGGTGTTATTTAACGGTTACCACTTTTTCAGCGATAGCGGTCATTACTCCGATAGGTTCTATAAAGCGCTCCAGGCCGAATTGTTTAAATACTTCCTGCACTTCTGTTAACGCATCGGGTGCAATGGCTACCAGTAACCCACCATTGGTTTGCGGATCGGGGAGAAGGGTAAAAGCTTCCATTACATTAACACCGGGTGCAAAACCTACTTTACTGCTGTATCCGTTCCAGTTACGGTAAGTGGCATCGGGTACAATTCTTTGTGGCAGGTACTCTTTTGCCGCAGTCAGTATGGGAACTTGCTGGTAACTGAGCTCCGCACTCAAACCGCTTCCCTCCGCTATCTCAATTAAGTGACCCATCAGTCCAAAACCGGTAACATCCGTCATCGCATGTACCCCATCGATCTTTCCCAGCGCTTCACCGGCTTTATTCAAGGTACGCAACTGCGAAAGCAATAAAGAAAGATGTTCTTCTTTCAACAATTCTCTTTTTTGTGCGGTTGCCAGAATACCAACACCCAATGGTTTTGTAAGCAATAAAAGATCGCCATCTTGTGCGGTATTGTTTCGTTTGAGGTGCTCAATATTTACCAGGCCGTTTACGGCCAACCCGAAAATAGGTTCGGGGGTATCAATGCTATGTCCGCCCGCAAGCGGAATACCGGCTTCCTGGCATACATGCCGTGCTCCTTCCAGTACCTGCTGGGCCAGTTCAGCGGACAGTTTTTCAACCGGCCAGCCCAGAATGGCAACGGCCAGCAGGGGCTTGCCACCCATGGCATATACATCGCTGATGGCGTTTGCACTCGCAATGCAGCCAAAAGAAAAGGCATCATCAACAATAGGCGTAAAAAAATCGGTGGTACTGATCAGGGCGGTGCCGTTGCCAAGGTCGTAAACAGCGGCATCATCTTTACTGCCATTACCAACCAGTAAAGATTGGTATTCGGCGGCAGGCCTATTGCTTTGGATGATCTTATCTAAAACAGCTGGGGCAATTTTACAGCCACAACCCGCGCCATGCGAGAATTGGGTAAGCTTCACAGGTTCCATCAGGTAAATTAATAAGGATGAACGATGGCTGCAAAGTACAATGTAAATGGAAAACAGGACAGGGAAGTATCTAAATGAAGAAAGCTGCAGTTAATGCAGCTCTCTTACCCCCAATTATTACTGATTAAGTAACAGGTGTAAGTTGCCTTAATAAATAACACTTCCTGGTGGTTTTTTGCCAAACTGTGCTTTTATCCCACGAAAAGGGTTGCTTTGTTTATTAAGCTATCCGTTTTTGGATCCTGGTGGGCATCTGTAAAATAACTGCGATATCAATTGCAGCCTTTATCTTTAAAATGCTTTTCTGGAAAGTATTAACCGGCACCATGCGCATCCTGACTGTTATTTTACTGTTTTTGTTTGTATCAAAAGCATCGGGGCAATACCCCTATGTTAAAAAGCTGAACTACCCCGAACAGTTGCCTACCCAGGTGGTATACGATATGCTTACGGATACACATGGCTATATCTGGTTTGGAACAGACAAGGGCTTATACCGTTTCAACGGAAGAACCTTTGTATCGATCCCTTTCGATAATAGTTCTTCCCAGGCCGTAAGCTACCTGCAGGAGGATGCGCAGGGAACCATCTGGTGCATGAATTTTTACAACCAGCTGTTCTCATACACCAACGACACACTGCATAAATTTATGATCGATGATAAAACCATACGGCAATCGGCTACGTTCAACAATGTAATCGTAGGACCGCAGTCGGTACGTTTTCATTCCTTCAAAAATATTTTCGAATTCAATAAAACATCCCGGAAACTCGAACGGATCATCAAAGCGCCGTCCGATATAGATCCTATTGTTGCTTCGATTGAGTATAATAAGCAGTATTACGCTTATTCCAATAACGGCTATTTATTGTCTATCCGCAACAATGCCGTTACATGGACGAATATGGAAATGCCTTACAAAGAGTTCCGTTTTGTAAATGGTAAAGATCATGTAATTGGATTGGGAACCGGCCTGGAAAGAGAACCGGTTATTCAGGTCATAGATGAAAAGCCGGTCAAACTGCCCCCCGTGGACCTACCGGCAGATATCTACATTTTTCAGGCAGTGTCCACCAAAAGCAACGAGACCTGGCTCTGCACCCAGAATGGTTTATATAAATGGGACCCAAAAACAGGAGATACCCGCTGCTATTTCCCTAACGAACGAGTATCTGATATTGTAAAAGATTACCAGGGTAATTATTGGATCAGCACACTGGATAATGGTGTATACGTTTGTCCCTCGCTCTATAATACCCTGACGAAAGTGTATAAGGATCCGCTGATGGATAATTTCACCAAGCTTGCGATGCTTCCGAATGGAGAGCTGGTCGCGGGAAATAGCCAGGGCCTGATGTCGAAGCTGAATTTCGAAACAAAAGAAGTGCTACACTATACGGTTCCAAAAGAACGGGAAACAGAATTTATTTATTATGATTCGGTTGCCAGTGTGATCATCTCTAACCGGGGCGTATTCAAACCCGATCAGAAGGAGCCGGTTGAAAGGGTCGACTTCAGCAAGGGCATACAACGGGATAAATTCGGCAACCTCGTTGTGGCTGTGTTCAGCGGTGCTTATGTTTTCAATGACCATTTTGGTAAAACCGACCGCCGACCGTTACCTGCCTGTCCGTTGTATGCCAATGAAAATATGCCGAGAGTAATCTATGGGGGAAAGCATTGGGCATTACTGCTCCGGCAGAAAAGAAGCCTTTCTGTTCTGGCTTCGCGCAGCAAAGATTGTTTCTGGATTGGATACGAAGATGGCCTTTACCAATATTTCTACGATGGAAGACAAATCATCCTGAAAGATGAAGATGGCCAGCCGGTTATTGCCAGGTCAATGCAGCAGCTGGATAACGGAAACCTGATAGTAGGTACTTCAAACAAAGGCGTGATTGTGTTTGAACAGGAAAAACAGGTAAAGCGTTTTGATATACAGACTGGACTCAGCAGTTTGAATGTAAAGAAAGTGCTTAAGGAAAATGGATTTATATGGATACTGACAGATGCAGGGCTTGACAGAATTGATACAAAGAATAGCAGGGTAACCAATTACCTGGAAGAATACGGGTTAAGAAATACGATCATCAATGATTTTCTGGTGTATAACGGTAAGATCATTTTCGCTACCACAACAGGCATCCTGGAAAGATATAACCTGCCCAAGTACGCTGATTTCGAGATCAAATTTCCTTTTTTGAAAGGAATGGTTAACGGCATGGAAGTAAAAGACAGCGCTGAATTACCAGTTAATACCACGGATATCAATTTCAGTTTTGAAGCGTTGCACTATCTCTCCACCACCGCGCTCAGTTACCAATACCGTTTAAAAGGGGTTGATACCCTCTGGCGGCCGGTAGGAACGTTTTTGAACCAGCTTTCTTTTAACCGGCTTTCTCCGGGTAACTATGTTTTTGAGATCAAAGCTACCGCGGGCCCCAATTACCAGAGCGTGGTACGTAGCCTCCGTTTTACGGTACCCAAGCCTTTCTGGCAGAAAGCAATTTTCTTTTTTCTGGTGATCTGGCTTAGCTGCTTCCTCTTGTGGTTCTCATTGCGTCAATGGAAAAGAAACCTGCTGCGCAAGCAGATGATCAAGGAAGATCTGTTGAAGAGCCAGCTGGTGGCATTGCGCGCGCAGATGAATCCGCATTTTCTGTACAATGTGTTAAATACCGTTCAGGGGCTGGTATACGGCAACCGCAAAACGGAAGCAGGTGCATTGCTTGGTAATTTCAGCGACCTGATGCGTAAAACATTGCAGGCAAGCGATAAACAGCTGTTGTCATTGAAAGATGAGATGGAAAATATCCGTTTATACCTGGAACTGGAAAAAGCCAGGTTTGATGAAGGGTTTAGTTATGAACTGACGATAAACAATATAGAAGACCTTTCCTCCATCTATGTTCCCTCACTGATGTTGCAGCCCTTTGTTGAGAACTCGGTAAAACATGGCCTCATGCACAAACAGGGAGAGAAAAAGCTAAGTATCCGCTTTGAAAAAAAGGAAGAGGGACTCAGTGTGATGGTAGACGACAACGGCATTGGTCGTGCGCATTCCATGGAGATCAACCGGCGAAGCAAGAACAAACCCTTTAGTTTTGCCACCGTGGCATTGAACGAAAGAATGGATCTGTTTAACCGTTTATACAAACAGAAGATCACCTGCCGGATTATTGATAAAACGGATGAACAAAAAAGACCTTCCGGCACAAGGGTTGAGTTGTTTATACCGGATTACAGCAACGACCCAAGGGCTTTATGAAAAAAAAGGAACCTGTCGTATCAGGATAAAGGGGTACGATAAAATTAGTATATGGCAAACAGTAAGTCAGGCTACCTTCGGAACCCTATGCAGCAGATCCGCGCGATAATTGTTGACGATGAACCCAATGCACGAATGGCCTTGCGGGGAGTGCTGGAAGAGAACTTCAGCCAGGTAGAGATCCTCTGCGATTGCAAGAATGTACCCGAAGCGGTAAAAGCCATCAACAAACACAAACCAGATCTCATCTTTCTTGATATAGCCATGCCCGGGTACAGCGGTTTTGAGCTGCTCGATTTTTTTGATGAACAGAACATAGGATTCAAGATCATTTTTGTTACTGCCTACAGCGAACATTCCTTGCGGGCTTTCGAAACATCGGCAGTGGATTATATTTTAAAACCCGTAAGGCTCGAGCACATCGCCCGTGCATTGAAGAAAGTAAGTTTTGATGAGCAGGCCAATGAATTGCGCCAGTACAAAGTGCTGAAAGATAATTTTTCCACCCAGGGCGAGAAAAAAATCGTACTGCAAACCGCAGAAACCATTTATGTGGTAAAAATGGAAGACATCATCTATATGCAGGCCGAAGGAAGTTACACGCGTTTCTATACAACTTCACACGGTGTGTTGACCATTACCAAAAAACTGATCGATTTTGAATACCTGGAAGGCAGCGGCCCGTTCTTCCGTACACACAGAAGCTTTATTGTAAACCTGAACCACATCAAAAAAGTAGATAAGAAAGAGTTTCTTCTGATAATGAACAACGATGCGGAAGTATACCTCGCCCAGGATAAAAAAAACCAGCTCCTCGAAAAGATCATCAAGTAAGTAGTTCCTTCAAAATTCATTATTCAATCACCCATTCCACTTCCCCGAAGCGAAAGCTTTCTTTCGGCCCGCCGGATACTTCCAGTTCGCCATCGGCGGAAACGCCTGTAACCGTGCAATAAAAAGCGGCAGGCCCGCTTTTGAGTTTAACGCGTTCTCCTTTTTTAAAGAGCCGCTCATTGTATTGTAAAAGCATAACGGCAAATTCGCCCTGCATCAATTGCTGGTAACGCAGTTCCATGCATTCACAAAGTTCTTTGGCAAAAGCAACCGTATCAAAATGGTTGCCGGTGATCTGTTTCAATGAAACAGGCTTCCGCTGCATTTCCGGAAAAAGAACCTGGTTCAGGTTAATACCAATACCCGCTACGGCTCCCTGCCATTTATTGCCCCGTACCAGGTTTTCGATCAAAATGCCCCCTGCCTTTCTGTCACGCCAATAAATATCATTCGGCCATTTAATACGGGTTTCATCAGATGCATATTTGCTATAGAGATCATAACAGGCCAGTGCAACCATCACACTCAGCGGAAATTGTTTGGCGAGAGAAAGCGATGCTGTATCCAAAACAACGGATAAAGCCATATTGCTTCCCGGCTCGGCAAACCAGGTTTTACCGTGTTGCCCTTTACCCGCAGTTTGGTTATCCGTAAAAAAGGCCATGCCGTGAGCAGCCAAATTAGCCTGTAAACGGTCCATGGCATAGATGTTGGTACTCTCCACCATAGCTATTTCTATGAATGGTAGGCCAATGATACTTTTCGCATGTAAGGGTGACAAAGAATTACTATTTTTGACGAAGTTAGTTCAGTGGGAACTTAGCTTGAACAAACAGGCAAAAATCCTGTTATAAGCAGTTACACGGAACGATAAAAATTAATCACTTAAATCCATTCGATTATTGGAACCTCTTTCTGTTTTACAAAGCCGTGAAAAAAGCACCATCACCAGGCTTACCCGCAATTCGAAGATCTTCAAAACGATTATCAAAGCCATACAGGACAAGAAAGGTGAGCATATCATCAGCCTGGACCTGCGCAAGATTGCAGAAGCTTCGGCAGATTTTTTTATCGTATGTGAAGCTTCCAGTACCACGCAGGTAAGGGCTATCTGTGATTTTATAGAACATGAGGTAAAAGAAAAATGCGAAGAGGCCCCGTATAAACACGAGGGCCGTCAGGCATTACAATGGGTTTTGATCGATTATGTGAATGTAGTGGTTCATGTAATGCACCCCGAAGCCAGGAAATTTTACAAACTGGAAGAAATGTGGAGCGATGCCGCTTCTCAATTGCACGATCTCTGAGAGTTTAAAATATAGGGTTCAGTCATTCGTTTATATATAGAAATCGTATTTATTACAGAGGGATAAGAATATGTCACAGGAAAACAAAATACCAAAGTTAAGCGGCCCGGAAAAAGGGGATGGTCCAAGAAAAGGACCCAAATTCAATATATATTGGATCTATGCGATCATCGCAGCCGTATTGCTGTTTGCACAGTTCATGAAATTCGCGCCCGAAACCACCACCACTTTTGAACAGGAGTTCAAACAGAAAATGTTGTTACAGGGAGATGTGGAGAAACTGGACCTTGTAAAAAACAAAGACAGGGTAAGGGTTTATATCAAAGCAGACAGCATCTACAAAAAATTCTATACCGATAAGATCAAAGTGGCCCTCCCCAAAGAAAAGGTGAAAGGCGTGCCTCTGTTTGAATTTGAGGTAAACAATATCGATAAATTCCAGGAAAGACTGGCTGAAACCTACAAGGCCAATCCTTCAATAGAAGAAGCGCCAGTAAGGATCATTACCGAAGGCGATTGGTTTGGACCGGTAGCCAACACGGTTCTCTCATTACTGATCATCATCGGAGCCTGGATCCTGCTCATGCGTAAAATGGGTGGCCAGGGCGGCGCGGGTGGTCCCGGCGGTATCTTCAGCATCGGTAAATCAAAAGCCACTTTATTCGATAAAGGCGCCAAAGTAAACATCACATTCGCTGATGTGGCCGGTCTCGACGAAGCCAAGGTGGAAGTGATGGAGATCGTAGACTTCTTGAAAAATCCCAAAAAATATACGGCACTCGGTGGTAAGATCCCCAAAGGAGCTTTGCTGATCGGTCCTCCCGGAACAGGTAAAACTTTATTGGCCAAAGCCATGGCCGGCGAGGCGCAGGTTCCATTCTTCAGCTTAAGCGGAAGTGATTTTGTGGAGATGTTTGTAGGCGTAGGCGCCAGCCGTGTGCGCGACCTGTTTAAGCAGGCACGCGAAAAAGCGCCTTGTATCATCTTCATAGATGAGATCGATGCCATTGGCCGTGCACGTGGCCGTAATGCCATCATGAGCAATGACGAAAGAGAAAATACATTGAACCAGTTGCTGGTAGAGATGGATGGTTTTGGCGGAGATACCGGTATCATCATCCTCGCAGCAACCAACAGACCCGATGTACTGGATACCGCATTATTGCGTCCGGGCCGTTTCGACAGGCAGATCTCGATCGATAAACCGGATGTGAAAGGAAGGGAAACGATTTTTAAAGTACACCTGTTACCCATTAAAATATCAGAATCACTAGATCTACATAAACTCGCAGAACAAACACCGGGATTTGCCGGAGCCGATATCGCCAACGTATGTAACGAAGCCGCGCTGATTGCCGCACGAAAAGGAAAAGAATCGGTTGAAATGATCGATTTCCAGGACGCGATCGACAGGGTGATCGGTGGATTGGAGAAAAAGAACAAGATCATTGCGCCACACGAAAAATCTATTATCGCATACCACGAAGCGGGTCATGCAGTATGTGGATGGTTCCTGGAACATGCCTATCCTTTGTTAAAAGTAACCATTGTGCCACGCGGTACAGCTGCATTGGGTTACGCGCAATACACACCAACGGAACAGTATCTATATAACACCGATCAGTTGATGGACCAGATCTGTATGACACTGGGTGGCCGCGCGGCGGAAGAAATTTTCTTCGGAAAAATATCAACCGGAGCGGCAAACGACCTACAGCAGATCACCAGGATCGCGTACAGTATGGTTACCGCCTACGGTATGAACAAGAAAGTAGGCAATGTAAGTTTCTACGATCCTTCACAGGAAAATACCTTCACCAAACCTTTCAGCGAAGAAACCGGAAAGATCATTGATGAAGAAGTAAGGGGTATTATAGATGACGCATACGGACGAACATTGAAACTGCTTACGGAAAGAAAACACGAAGTGGAAGTACTGGCGAAAGAGTTGTTAGATAAGGAAGTACTTCATAAAAGCGATGTGGAAACACTGATCGGTAAACGCCCATTCGAAGAAAAGAAATTGCTGGAGATAGAAGACGAGTTAAGCAATGGAAAACCAGTAGGCGAACATACTTCTGAAAACAATCCGTCAGAAAACAACGAAACAACCATTATCTGATAATGAGTACAACCGCAAGAGAAAATATACTGAATAAAATAAAACAGGCACTGGGCAAACCAGTGCCTGTTCCTTTTCCTGCCAGCGAAGGAAATGAAAGCGTTTACCTTCCTTCACAGCAGGAGCTTGAAATAGAATTTGCGGAAAACTTCACACGCCTCGAAGGACGTTTTTCTTTTTGCGCCAACGAGCAGGAACTGGTGCAGCAACTGCAAATGCTTATTACAACAAGAAGCTGGAACAAGATCTACTCACGGGAAAGCAATGTTCAGTCCAGCCTTACCGCCGCGGGATTCAGCACCGTTTATTCCGATGATGTGGCCACCTGCGACGCAGCCATTACCGGTTGCGAATACCTGGTTGCCAGAACAGGCAGTATTGTAATGAGCAGCGCACAGCAAAGCGGCCGCACCACAAGCGTATATGCACCGGTGCATATTTGTATTGCGTATACCAAACAACTGGTGTATGATATCAGTGAGGGTCTGCAGCAATTACGCGAAACGTATGGACAGAAATTCCCCTCAATGGTAACCCTGGCAACGGGCCCCAGCCGTACTGCCGATATTGAAAAAACACTGGTGGTAGGTGTGCATGGACCTAAAGAAGTGTTTTGTTTTTTAGTAGACAGTTAAACGATCAACAGCCATGGAAGAGAACAAGGGTCAGTTATTTGTGTATGGATCACTGCGAAGCGGTTTTCAACATCATGCCTATACCTATATCAGCCGTTACTTTACATTGGTAGCAGAAGCTAAGGTAAAAGGAAGGTTGTATGATATGGGCGAATATCCCGCAGCTGTGCCAACATCAGAAGATGCCTATATCATTGGGGAACTATACCAGGTCAATCATGCCGATGAATTTTCCTGGGCTATGGCACAGCTGGATGATTATGAGGGGTTACATACAGAAAATGGGGAAGCTCCGTTATATAGAAGAGAAAAAACAATCGTACTTACAGCTAATGGCTTAGCTGAAGCCTGGGTATACTGGTTCAATGGTAATCTGAGCAACCGCCCGGTTGTTGAAAGTGGCGATGTGCTGGCGTATATAAAGCAAAAAAAATAATTGTAGCTTTACAGTGCATGAACGAGGTTCTTCACATATTACAGCAACACAAAGAAGCCCTTTTTAAAAAATACCCTTTAAAAAGCATGGCTTTGTTTGGCTCATACAGTCGTGGAGAACAAACAGAAGACAGTGATGTTGACGTAATGGTAGAATTAAATATGCCGGATGTAAGGGCTTTTATTAACCTTCATTACGAACTGGAGCGTATCGCGAAGAAAAAAATAGACCTTGTTTCGAGGGGTGGAGTAAAAGACCGGTATTTCAAAATAATTGAAAAAGACATTTTATATGTCTAAAAGGGATGATATTGTTTTACTGGAAGATATCATTGAATCTATTGAAAAGATCAGCCGGTATACTAACCAATTACAACTTCCATTTTTTTTAACGGATGAGAAAACGCAAGACGCAGTTGCAAGAAATTTTGAGATTATGGGAGAAGCTGTATCCGGGATGAGTGTTGATTTTAAAACACAATACTCCCATATTAGCTGGCAGCTGCTGAAAGATTTCAGGAATATCCTGATTCACGCATACGAAATCATTGATTATGCACTTGTGTGAGATACGATTCAAAATGAACTTCCTTCTTTCTATGAACAGGCAAAAGACGTATTGAATAAACAAATCCCAGGCAAGTAGTCGTATGCATTCAATTCCCCCCGGTAAAAAAATATACTTCCTCTCCGATTTCCACCTCGGTGCGCCTGATCATGCAAGCAGCCTGGTAAGAGAAAAAAAAGTAGTGGCTTTTTTGGAAAGCATCCGTAACACGGCAGCCGGTATTTTTATTGTGGGCGATATTTTCGATTTCTGGTACGAGTATAAAAAGGTCGTACCAAAAGGATACACGAGGCTGCTTGGCAAACTTGCCGAATTAAGCGATAGTGGTATCCCCATCCATGTATTTACCGGTAACCATGATATGTGGATGAGTGGCTATTTTGAAGAAGAGCTGAATATTCCCGTATATCACCAGCCCAAAGTATTTGAATGGAACGGCAAACGCTTCTTTATCGGCCATGGTGATGGCCTGGGTCCCGGAGATCATGGATACAAATTCATCAAGAAAATATTCCGTAACCCTATTTGCCAGTGGCTGTTCGGTCAGCTGCATCCAACCTGGGGTATTGGACTCGCCAATTATTTCAGCCGCAAAAGCCGCGAGAAAACCGGTACGGCCGATGAAGCTTTTTTAGGAGAAGACAACGAATGGCTGATCATTTACTGTAAAGAAGTGCTGCGACAACAGCATTACGATTATTTTATTTTTGGCCACCGCCATTATCCCATCGATTTTGCATTGCCGGGCAACAGCCGCTATATCAATCTGGGCGACTGGATCCGAACCTTTACCTATGCCAGTTTCGAAGGCAATGAGATGCAATTGCATAAATGGGAAGATGGATTGCCTGATCCATTGTAAATTGCAGTATGGAAGAATTCCTGCAACAAGTTATCCTGGATAATACCATTGCGAGTTATGTTTACGTAACAGGCATCATATTGCTCGCCCTCCTGATCAAGCGCCTGATCTCGAAATACCTTGCCAAACTCTTGTATAAGGTCGTAGCCAAAGCGGCGAAAAATATTGCACGCCAGTCTTTTCTGGACCTGGTAGTGCAACCGCTGGATGTATTTCTTGTATTGTTTATTTCAATAGTCGCACTGGACAAACTGACATTTCCGCCTTCTCTTGATTTCAGGATCTACCACATCACCTTCCGCCAACTCATCGATTCTATTACAGCGGGAACACTGGTGCTAGTCTTTATCTGGCTCTGCTTGCGCGTAATCGATTTTATAGCAATGATACTGGTAGAAAAAGCAAACCGTACGGCCGATCAGACAGACAACCAACTCATCGTTTTCTTCAAGGATTTTTTTAAAGTGATATTGGTAATCATCGGAGTCTTATTAATCCTTCGCTTTTCATTCAACAAACAGATCGGCAACCTGCTAACCGGTTTAAGTATCGTAGGTGCGGCCATCGCATTGGCCACGCGGGAAAGTATGGAGAACCTGATCGCGTCTTTCATCATCTTTTTCGACAAGCCATTTATCACCGGCGATCTTGTAAAAGTGAATGGCTTCACCGGAACCATCGAAAAGATCGGTTTACGCAGTACACGCATCCGTACAACGGAAAAAACATTTATCTCAGTACCCAATAAGCAAATGGTGGATACGATCGTAGATAATATAACGCTTCGTACACAGCGCAAGGTGGAACTCAGGCTGGAGCTGAGCCTTTCAGCAACCTCCGCGCAATTAAGAGCGTTAACCCCTGCTATCAAAACATTGCTTCAAAAGCCTGAAATCCTGAATACGATTGTCTACTTAATGGATACAGGAAAGAACGCGCATATTGTTTCGGTGGATTATTTTACCACCATGGATCAATCGGTAGAAGAGTTCAACACCCTCCGCGAAGCCATTAACCTGGAGATAATTGAGCTGCTTGAAAAAAGCGGACTGGAACTAGCCGCGGCAGCAACCGATGTGGTGGTAAAATCAAAATAAATATAGAAGCTGTTTGAGTTATTTGTTCAAAGCTAGCTACATCCTGAGTGCTATTAAAAGATATTCCAATAATGGAGGCTCTCTGTGTTGAAAAAATGTTTGCTTGCTCAGAGTGTTGAATTTTTTCAACACAGAGCTACAGAGAACACTGAGCTACGCAGAGGAGATTAATAGCGTAAGCTTCTTACAAACCGGCAACAATTTCTGCCAGCTCTCTTTCCATATTCCCAGTTTTGCCATACTCAACAACACGCCCCGCTTCTTTACCATTTTTTAAAATGATAAAAGTAGGTACACTCACAATATTCCATTTGAGATGAAGATCATTGGGGGCCGTTTTGGGGCGGTCAACACCAATCAGTGTAACCTTAGTTTCAGGAAACCCGCTTTTATCAACCAGGCGATAAAACTTGGGTAATAGATTCTGTGAATCATGACACCAGGTTCCGGCAAAAATAAGAACGCTGAAAGCCGCCGATTTTTGTTTAAACTGTTCAACAGCAAACGCATCAGCAGAGCCATAACGCATGTTTTCTTTGAACCAGGCAAAAGCCGTGTCATTCTCAATCAATGCCCTGGAAAGCGTTCCCTTCAGCACTTTGGTTTCTGTATCGCTGATGATAACATAAGAGGCCTTCCCGGTTTTTTGAGAAGTAAAACAGGCAGACATAACTATTGCAATAACGATACTTAACAGAAAATATTTCATAAAGAAAGGGAATGAAACCGGGCGTTGAAAATATCAGGCCTGTAAATTGGCCTTTAGTTCGAGCAGAAAGGATTTGAATTTGCTAAGCGACTCTACCAGGCGTGCCTGTGTATCGGCTTCTTTTTTGTTGTTCTTTAAATAATTTTTTGCGCCGTCAATCGAAAATTTACGCTGGCGAAGCAGGAAATAGATCACCTGCAGGTTCTTGACATCTTCCACCCGGAAAAGCCTGTCGCCCTTGCGTGTTTTGCGGGGTTGCAAAATATCAAATTCATTTTCCCAATAACGCAGTAGGGAAGTATTTACTTTAAACCAGCTGGCAACTTCACTGATGGAATAATATAGTTTCTGCTGAAGAATGGAATCTTCCGGAATCTCAATCAGGTCAGCCTCGGAATCCATCTCTTTAAAAGATTTTCTACCACGCTTGCTACCTGTTTTTATGGCTGGTTTTTTAACAGCGGCAATAACCGGTACGGGTTTTTCCATTACTGTAACGGGTTCCTGTATAGGAGTAGCCGGAACAATGGCAATAGTCTCTTTCACTTCTTCCACATCATTTGTAACCGGCGCTGGCTCAATAACGGCAACGACGGGCATTGCTTTCACAACCTTTTCTTTTTTCTTAGGTTGTGCGGCGACTTCTATCGGAAATCCAAAAAGGTCTAATTGCTGCAGTGTATTTTGCATACCGTAAAAATAACACAACTCAGGCTGCTGCTGCAATACATTGCACGGGAAGTGGAAAAGATGTCGGTATCTTTAACAATCCATAAACCCTTTACCAAAAGGGCAGGCAGCAAATGATCAACCCGGTAATACGTTAGTTTTGTTATAAATATGTTTTGACAATGGAGATACAAACGATCTGTGTTTGCGGCGCCGGAACCATGGGCAGTGGCATTGCCCAGGTAGCCGCCATGGCAGGTTACACCACCATACAGTTCGACGTAAATGCGGGAATGCTGGAAAAAAGTAAAAACCTAATTGAAAAAAACCTGCAATGGCTTACGGGTAAAGGGAAGATCACCTTGCCGCAGAAGGAGCAATACATGAACCGTATTCAATTCACCGATCAGCTTATACAGTGCAAAGCTGACCTGGTCATTGAAGCCATCATCGAAAAAAAAGAAGCGAAAACAGAACTCTTTACACAACTGGCGGAATATAATGGGCCACATTCCATTTTTGCTACCAATACCTCTTCTATTGCCGTAACAGAAATCGCTGAAAATGTACCAGATCCCGGGAGAGTGGTAGGCATGCATTTCTTTAATCCCGCACCCATAATGAAACTGGTGGAAGTGATAACCACATCGCATACCTATCCTCCCGTTACTGCAACGGTTGTAAACGTGGCCAAACGAATGGGCAAAACAGCGGTGCTGTGCAAAGATTCGCCCGGCTTTATTGTAAACCGTGTGGCGCGCCATTATTACCTGGAGGCAATGAAACTGGTAGAAGAAGGACTGGCTACTATCGAAACAATTGATACGGTGATGGAAGCTTCGGGTTTTAAAATGGGGCCGTTTAAACTGATGGACCTGATCGGCATGGACATCAACTACGGCGTTAGCCGGATTGTTTGGGAGGCACTGGGTAACCCTGAACGTTTAACACCCTCCCTGGTACAAAAACAAAAAGTAGAAGCTGGAGAACTGGGAAGAAAAACGGGCAAAGGGTTTTACGTGTATGAGCCGTGAGCCGTGAAAGAATTCCAGAAGAATAAAGATACTCACGACTGACGATTCACGCCTCACGATCGTCTGTGAACAAAAGCCATTTCACACAAAGTCGCCAAGAAGGCAAAGAAGCAAAGAAAGAGGGTCACTGCTACAAAGCTTTGCGGCTTTGCTAACTTTATTTCTTTGCGTGAAAAAAAATCGCGCAAAGAAGAGTCAGCCATTTTAATATCTTTAAATAGCACAAACCATAACCATGAAGCAATACTGTTTAGTACTCCTCACCTTCTGCCTGCTTGCAGGTTGTAAACTCAGTGATCGTAATCAAAACGGGGCGGATAATACCGAACTATCAGCACTGCTGGATAAATACTATGAAGAAAGATTGCAGCTGTTTCCGCTCGAAGCCACACTGAATGGCGATAACCGGTATAACGATAAATGGGCTATCGATTTTACGGATAGCTATCGCCGTAAGTTGAAAACATTTTACAGTAAATACCAGGTATACATCAGCAAATTTGAGAGAGAAACCTTGAACGACAACGATCAATTGAGTTACGATGTGTTCAGGCGCGAAATGCAGATCAATCTCGAAGGCTTAACGTTTCACGACAATTATTTTCCATTAAATCAGTTCCAGAGCGCACACCTGGTATTTGGCCAGTTGGGCAGCGGCAGTGTGATACAGCCTTTTAAAACCGTAAAAGATTATGATGACTGGCTGAAACGCGTTGCCGTATTTCCTGCATATGTGGATAGTGCTATCGTATATTTCACAAAAGGAATGAATAGTGGTTATGTATTACCCAGGGCTGTTGTCGTAAAAATGATACCACAGATGAATGCGATGGTGGTAGCGGATGCCACACAGAGTTTGTTTTATGGCCCGATCAGCTTACTCCCCAAAACATTCAGCGAGACCGATCAGAAAAGACTGACCGAAGCATATACAACTGCGATCAATCAGCAACTCACACCCGCGTTTAAAAAGCTGGGCGATTTTTTGCAGAATGAATATTTACCCAAAGCCAGAACCACCACCGGCATAGGCGCACTTCCGGATGGAGATAAATATTATGCTTTTCTTATCCGTCAGCAAACCACAACCAATAAAACACCGGATGAAATTTACAATACAGGTTTGGCAGAAGTAAAACGCATCCGTTCAGAAATGGAACGGATCAAAACCGAAACCGGGTTCACCGGCGATCTTAAAGCCTTCTTCACTTACCTGAAAACAGATAAAAAATTTACACCTTACAAAACACCCAAAGAAATACTGGATGCATTTGAAGCCATACATAAAACCATGGAACCTAATTTGAAAAAACTGTTTGGTCATACCCCCAAAACGCCATTCGAGATCAGGCAAACAGAAGCGTTCCGGGCCGCCAGTGCCAGTGCAGAATACAACCAGGGCAGCTCAGACGGATCAAGACCCGGTATTTTTTACATTCCCATTATCGACGCAACAACTTTTAATACCACCAGCGGAATGGAAAGCCTGTTCCTGCACGAAGCCATTCCCGGGCATCACTACCAGGTGAGCCTGCAGCAGGAGAATGAAAAACTGCCACGTTTCCGCCGCTTTGGTGGAAACAACGCGTATGCGGAAGGCTGGGCACTGTACTGCGAAAGTTTAGGAAAAGAGTTGGGCTTATATACCGATCCTTATCAATACATGGGCGCATTGGGAGATGAGATACACCGGGCCATTCGCCTGGTAGTGGATGTGGGTATGCATGCCAAAAACATGACAAGAGAAGAGGCCATTGCCTACATGATGGAAAACGAGCAGATCAGCGAAGAAGGTGCTACAGCGGAAATAGAAAGATACATGGTAATACCGGCACAGGCATTAGGCTATAAAACCGGCGCCTTGAAAATACGCGAACTGCGAACAAAATATGAACAACAGTTAGGAGATAAATTTAAAATAGCATCTTTTCACGATGCAATCTTAAAAGATGGCAACCTCCCATTAGAAGTACTCGAAAGAAAAATGGACGCCTGGGCGGAGAAGCAGGGGAACAGATGAATATTGAACAAGGAATGATGAATTTTGAATGGAAAACCGCACCTATTCAAAATTCATCATTCCTTGTTCGATATTCAATATTCATCTGTTCCCACCCTACTGCCAAACACTCTCCATATTCGTATAGCCCTTCACAATAAAATTGTGACGGAACCGGCTGTTCGACATATAATTACCACGCTTGGTATAAATGGCAATGGCACCGGCACCGCCACTGAAACTGGATAAATGGGCAGGCGGACGGTATGCCTTGATCATCGCTACTTCAGACGGAACGATAAACAGGTTCTCTGTAGCATCCAGTCTGAATTCATCGATATAGATTTCTACAAGCTGATTGCGCCATTTGGCTATTTCAACACCCTCAGAATTTCTTTCGATCGTTAGTCCGGCAATTCTTCCCTGCAGGAACATCATAATGGTAGGGGCCCGCGCAATATCATATTGGTCCAGTCCGTCAAAAACAATCGCATCATTATTCTGGAACAATCCCGATGAATACTCTTCATCGTACTGCTGTATTTTTGATTTGAACTTTGACTTAACAACCACTTCCGGCAAAAACTCCGCCCCGCCAGCATTATCTGAACGGAAAAGATAGTGGGATGTATCTGTTTGCCCGGCCAGCAGTTTTGCGGGATTGCCAATGGTGATGAATTTGGTTTCCTGCAATACGGGTGTAAAAACAGAATCAAGCGGTGTTTCAATTCTCATGTCCAGGTAATTGCTCTTTGTCTTTCCCATTGGAGCAAAAACGAAATAGGCCGAATCGGCAAACAAGGTATTTTTCAAATGAAAGAACCCATCCCGGGCAACATGGGCATAATCCAGGTAAGAACCTTTTTTATTTTTGGAGATCATCATATAGATAATAGAGGTATCTCTTTTATCATGATCATATACTTCTCCCGAGATCTTAAAAAAACCAGGCTGCACCAGGAAGTTTACGGCATATACACCATCCGGTATTTTATTGCCAACGGCCAATGACCCGCTAACTTCTCCGTTAATGATGGGGTAACGGTATTTCCATCTTTTGGTATGGGCCACATCTTCGATCCATACATTTAATGTAGCGTTGGTCAGGCGCAATTCCTTGAAAGCGGGAATGGCACAGCTGAAATCGAGGGTATCATTTTTAACCAGCTTGGAAGCGGATAATACAACCCGTAAAGAATCGGAGGCAAAAACAGAATGGGTGAAGAGAAGGAATAAGCAGCAGAAAAGTTTTCTCATAAAAGGTACAAGTTTAGTTAAAATGCAGGCGGCTTTTGAATTCATGGATGGTTTTAAGAGATTTACACTATTTCGCCGCTACTTTTGCTTTTATGCGTATCGCCGTTAACGCCATATTCCTGCAAAAAGAGCAACTGGAAGGGTATGGACAATATGCCAATGAGGTTTTCAGCCGGATGGTATTACAACATCCCGAACATGAATTCATCTTTGTATTTGACCGCCCTTACGATCAAAAGTTTATCTACGCATCCAATGTAATTCCCATTGTGGTCTCACCCCGGGCGCGTCATCCGCTCGCATTCAAATACTGGTACGATGTAAAAGCACCACTGGCCCTGCGTAAATACAAGCCGGATGTTTGGATACAACCCTATGGCTTTTGCAGTACCACCAGCACCATACCACAGTTACTGCTGGTGCACGACCTGGCTTATCTGCATTACCCCGAATTCATCCCCTGGTACCATCGCCTCTATTACCAGCGATACACTAAAATCTTTCTCAAAAAAGCAAGAACCCTCGTTACGGTATCCGCGTATACCCGATCAGATATTATTAAAAATAATCAAATATCAAATCGAAACATTCATATTGTACGAGGAGCGGCAAAAAAAGAGTTTAAACCATTGACCTATACTGAAAAGGAACAGGTGAAAGAAGGCTTTGCCGATGGAAGGGAATACTTTTTGTTTACCGGAGGTATCCATCCCCGTAAAAATTTACTGAACCTGCTCAAGGCATTTTCCCTTTTCAAGAAATGGCAACACAGCAATATGAAATTATTGGTAGTTGGCAGACTGGCCTGGCAATACAACGATGTGCTGGCAAAACTAAAGACCTACAAATACCGCGACGATGTAGTGATGCTCGATTATTTGCCAGATGAGCAATTGAGCCGGGTAACCGCCGCCGCATACGCCATGGTATACCCTTCTTTTTTTGAAGGATTCGGATTACCCATACTCGAAGCCATGCAAAGCGAAGTGCCCGTAATCACAAGTAATACCAGCAGCATGCCCGAAACAGGAGGAGATGCTGCTTTGTATGCGGATCCCTCAGATCCCGATGCCATCGCCAAACAAATGCTGGCATTGTACCGGGATGAATCCAACCGTTCGGCACTGATAGCAGCCGGTAAAATACGTGCGGCACAGTTCAGCTGGGACAAAGCGGCTTCAGAATTATGGGAGCTGGTGCTTGCGACAGCCGGAAAATCATGAAGCGGCCAATCGTGTTCATTCGCGGTTTCACTTACTTTTGCGGTTTCTTATCTTACCAAATTATAAACAAAGCAACATGCACACATCGAGCATCAATATAGAGATCGACCTGGACGAGAACAAAATACCGCAGCAGATCCAATGGGAGGCGAGCGACAGTACCGCGGATATGAAACAGCAGGCCAAATCAATGATGGTGGCATTCTGGGATGGAACGGATAAAAGCGCCCTGCGTATAGATCTCTGGACCAAAGACATGATGGTGGACGAAATGGCCGACTTTTATTACCAGACCATGATGGGAATGGCCGATACCTACCTGCGGGCCACACAACAGAATGAACTGGTGGATGACATGAAAAAATTTGCCAAAGATTTTTATAAGAAATTCAAAGACACCCAGCTAAAAGAAAACAAATAAAAACATTCCATATGAGTTTAGAAGAAAAAGTAATGGCACAGATGAAAGATGCCATGAAAGCAAAAAACGAAGCCCTGTTACGCGGACTGCGCGCCATTAAAGCAGAGATTATTAAGGCCAAAACAGAACCCGGTGCCAATGGCCAGGTAACAGAAGACGGTGAAATGAAACTGTTGCAGAAACTGGTCAAGTCGCGCAAGGATTCTCTTGAGATCTACACACAGCAAAACCGCCCGGACCTGGCAACCAAAGAATCAGAAGAAATTGCGGTGATCGAAACCTTTCTTCCCAAACAGCTAAGCGATGCCGAATTGAAAGAAGCCGTTACCGCCATCATCGCAGAACTGGGTGCCACCGGTCCGCAGGATATGGGCAAAGTAATGGGCACCGCATCCAAACAACTGGCCGGCAAAGCCGATGGCAAAGCGGTAGCAGCGGCAGTGAAGGAGTTATTAGCCAAATAAATATTGAATATTGAACAAGGAATTTTGAATGTTGAAGTGTTGTACCCTGTACTTCAACATTCAAAATTCCTTGTTCATCTGTTCAACATTCCTTGTTCATCTGTTCAATATTCCCATGCTCATCGATATCATCTTCCTCGTCCTCATGATCCTGGCACTCACCAAAGGATACCGCAATGGATTTGTTGTGGCGGTATTTTCTTTTCTGGGAATCGTCATAGGATTGGTGGCGGCAATGAAATTATCAACCGTGGTAGCCGAATGGTTAAAAGACAGTACCAGCATCTCCGCAGCATGGTTACCATTTCTTTCATTTCTGCTGGTAATGATCGCCGTGGTTTTCCTGGTACGAATGGGCGCGCTTTTCATTCAATCGGCCATGGAACTGGTATTGCTGGGATGGCTCAATAAGCTAAGCGGCATCCTGTTATATGCAGCTTTGTATATCACATTGTACAGTGTGGTACTCTTCTATGCGGAAAAAATACAGTTGATCAAACCCGAAACATTGGCCGCATCCAAAACCTATGCATTCATACAACCCTGGGGACCCAAAGCGGTTAATTTGTTCGGCACCATCATCCCCATCTTCAAAGGAATGTTCGAAGAGCTCTCTCGTTTCTTTGAAAACATCCATCAGCAGGTTAAATAATTGTTACGCCCATCCTGCACCAATCAGCCGTTTTTGGGCTAAAATCAGTATTTTAGCAGGAGTTGCCCAAATCTTTGCATGATCTGGTTTTCATTTAATTGTAATTGAATGAATTTCCTTTTATTTGTAATAATCAGCATTAACTGCTTGCATAAGAATAAAGACCAATGAATTACGAGATCAAACAACAGGATAAGTTTAAATTTATTGAAGAAGGAGAAGGTGAGCCATTGGTTCTGTTACACGGTTTATTTGGAGCACTGAGCAATTTCAAAGACCTGGTGGAATATTTCAGGGGCAGCTACAAAGTAGTGGTGCCTTTACTACCATTGTTCGACCTCGATATTTTTCATACCTCGGTAGGCGGACTGGAAAAACACGTTCAGAAATTCATCGAAACAAGGGGTTATACCAATATCCATTTACTGGGTAATTCGCTTGGCGGACATGTAGCGCTTGTACATATTTTAAAACATCCTGAAAAGATCAAGTCGCTCATCCTTACCGGGAGCAGTGGTTTATTCGAAAATGGGATGGGCGACAGTTATCCCAAACGCGGCGATTACGAGTACATCAAAAAGAAAACACAACTAACCTTTTACAATCCCGATACCGCAACCAAGGAACTGGTCGACGAAGTTTTTGAGATCACCAATAATCGAATCAAAGTGATCAAGATCATCGCCCTCGCCAAAAGCGCAATCCGCAATAACCTGGGCGAAGAACTGAGCCAGATCAAACAACCCACCTGCCTGATCTGGGGAAACAATGATACCATCACACCCCCATTTGTGGGCCGCGAATTCAACCGGCTCATTCCAAACAGCGAACTGCACTTTGTAGACAAATGTGGCCATGCACCCATGATGGAAGTGGCAGATGAGTTTAACAAGCTGTTGGAAGGTTTTTTAACGAAGTTGAAACAATAAAGCAAACCGTTTTATTGTCAATAGCGTATAGGTAGAAAAGAACACATGCTCGCATCACAGATCGTCAATTCCGGTTTTCCAGCTATCAATTTATTTGATAAGGTATCCTTTGCATTACAGCTGATGGATGAGTACGATGTATTGCACCTGCCCGTATTAAGCGAAGAAAAATACGCGGGCCTTATCAGCAAAGACGACCTGCTCGACCTGGACGAAACCAACCTCATCGCTTCAGCGGAAGCATCGCTACAGAATATTTCTGTAAAAGGAGATGAATACTTCTTATCCGCGTTGAAACTGGTGGCCGAGAACGAATTGTCATTACTGCCCGTGGTGAATGAGCAATCCGAACTGGCGGGTGTAATCACTGCCAGGGACCTGATCCGCCGCATGTCAATGTTTGTCGGCAATGAAGACCGTGGCGGTGTAATTGTATTGCAGACCGAGAAACGCAATTTCTCCTTTGGAGAGATCAACCGCCTCGTAGAAACCAATGATGCGTACATTACCCAGCTAAATACCCACACCGAAGCCGATACGGGCCTGGTAGTAATTACCATGAAAGTAAATAAGATCGAGATATCAGATATCATCGCCACATTCCAGCGATATGAATACGTGGTACGCTACTATTTCGGCGAAGAAGCCTACGCCAACGAACTCAAAGAAAATTACAACCACCTGCTCTCCTACCTCAACATGTAATGAGAAGGATAGTATGCCCCCCCTTTTTTTTACTTCAACATTCAAAATTCCTTGTTCATCTGTTCAATATTCCCTTTGTTCATCTGTTCAACATTCCTTGATCCTCTGTGTTAAAAAACAAAGCCAATGTTATTGAGTGATTGGGATGTAGCGGTGTTTTTCAACACAGAGGTACAGAGTTAAGGAGTTTCACAGAG
>JAZJYJ010000007.1:0-75860 GCA_040390405.1 Bacteroidota bacterium | reverse complement strand
CAAATCTGCGAATCTGCGGCTTTAAAATAGTCTGGTTTTCAAAATGATACACTACAGAAAATCGAGAAGACAGCATTCAGAAACAGTAGCATGTGTTCTGTTTTCCGGGTCTTGTTGGGTTTTCTAACTATTTCAACCCCGCCAAAATACGGTCGAGGTATTTTTTGCGGTAATAGTATTCTTTTACTTGCAGCAGTTCTTCTTTGGTAGTAATACCTTCCTGATAATCCGCCACAATTTTTGCCACAGGTTCATATATTTCTTTTTGAGTGTTGTGAATGGTTTGGGTTAGCCTGTCAGCATCCGCCTGTTCCGATACATCCAGGGCCTGCTCGTTCAGATCCAGCATTTCCATCAGAAAATCGGGACTTAGCTGGTATTTTTCTTCTTCTTCCAGTAACCCCTTTAGTTGCAGCACATATTTCAGGGTTTCATCGGGATGGGTAAATATTTTATAGGCCATATTTACCTGCGAGGCTTTTTCCAGGATCTGCGCCTGTTCTTCCTCCGTTGCCTGCCCATGAAAATCGGGATGGTACAAACGGCTTAGTTCATAAAATTTCGCTTTCACCAGGGCCGGGTCGGGCTGGAGGGAGAGGGGGAGGTTGTATAGTTCGAAATGGTTCATGGTCGTGAATCGTGAGTTGGGTAAAATAATTTACAGACAATAATCGTTCGTTACTCACGTCTCACGTCTCACGTCTCACGTCTCACGTCTCACGTCTCACGTCTCACGTCTCACTCCTCACGATCTTGTCATATCTTGCAACAAAACTAAGGCAATGCTTGTCATCGGACTTATTAGAGAGGGAAAAGTTCCGGCGGATAACCGGGTGGCGCTGATTCCGGCGCAGTGTAAATGGCTGGTAAAGCATTTTCCGGATATCCGTATATTGGTTCAAAGCTCACCTAACCGCTGTTTTACGGACGAAGAGTACCAGCAGGCTGGAATAGATGTGGTGGATGATCTCAGCGAATGCAATCTCTTACTCGGTATCAAGGAGGTGCCCGTTGACCAGTTGCTGTCCGGTAAAAAATACCTGTTCTTCTCCCATACCAAAAAGAAACAACCCTATAACCAGGCATTGATGCATGCTATGGTAGACAAACGCATTACCCTGGTAGATTATGAATGCCTGGAACACGAAGACGGACAGCGCATTATTGGGTTTGGATTTTTTGCAGGAATTGTAGGTGCACACAATGGCATTATGGCTTATGGCAACCGAACCGGGGCTTATCATTTGGGAAGGGTGGCTGAGGTAAAAGATTACCGCGAACTGATTCATACCTATTTCGGATTGAAACTGCCCAGTGTAAAAATTGCTGTAACCGGTAGCGGCCGTGTGGCGCATGGGATACTGGAGATCATGAACCTGATGGATGTGCAGGAAGTGGAACCGGATGAATACCTGCGCCGAGAATTTGCGTACCCGGTATATGTGCATTTGAAAGGGAATGAGCTCTACAGGCACAAAGAAAAAGGAAACTATGGTCGGGATGATTTTCATGCGAATGCCGACCAATACCGTTGCGTTTTTGAAGATTATTGCGCGCATACCGATATCTTAATGAATGGCATTTACTGGGAACAAAGCATTCCCCGACTGTTCAGCATGGAAACTTTGCAGCGACCGGATTTTCGCATTCAAACCATTGCTGATATTACCGATGATAAGAATGGAAGTATCCCATGCAATCTTGGCGATGCAACCATTGACGATCCGGTATATGGGGTGGATAAGATGAGCGGCGCTAAAACCGAAGCTTATAGGGATGGCAGCGTAGACGTAATGGCGGTTGGCAATCTCCCCAACGAATTACCCCGCGATGCCAGTCGTTATTTTGGGGAGCAATTGATTAAGTATGTGCTGGATGATATGCACAAGGGAAGCAGCCTTGCTATTGAGCGCGCTACTATTTTGAAAGAAGGGAAACTGACGGAGGCTTTTGGGTACTTGGCTGATTATGCGGGGCGTTGAATGGAGTGGATATTTTTTGCCACAGATGCACAGATTTGCACAGATCTTTTCTGTGTTAATCTGCGAATCTGTGGCGATCCTATCTTTACAATTTCAAGTAATAATCTTTCAATAACTCACTGAACGCCGGAGTATATTCATCTTCGTTACGTATGACAATGATGGAATGCGAAACCTCAACTTCCTTTCTCCCGAATAAAAGCATCGACCGGAAAAAAGAGTGCAGGGGTGTTTGCTGAACGGAGACTTCTGCTTCCTGGAAAAAACCTTTCCTCAAAGCAAGCTCTACAAATTCATTTCTCCGGTGATAAGGAAGCAGCACTGCAAATTTGCCATCCGTTGCCAAATGCTTTAGAATGGAAGCCAGCAATTCTTCAAAAGAAAGCGCATCGCTGTGCAGAGCGAGGTTGCGCTGCGCGTTACCGCTTTTCAGGTCATTGTCGAAGAAAGGCGGATTGGATACAATGAGCTCATAATATTTGCCCAGGTGAACGGTTCGGGCATCGGCCCTGATTACCTGTAAACGTTCGTGCCATGGAGAGGCTTCGAAATTATCTGTGGCCTGTAATGCGGCCGCTTCATCCAGTTCAATCGCATCTATCCTTGCATCGGAATGCTGCGCCAGCATCAGGCTCAATAAACCGGTACCTGTTCCGATATCCAGTACGCTTCTGATCCTCAGCGGCCTGGTAATAGTAGAACTCCATGCGCCAAACAAACAGGCATCTGTACACACTTTCATGGCGCAATGCTCCTGGTGAACGGTGAATTGTTTGAACTGGAAATAGCTGTTAGACATACCCGGTAAAATTACACATGTTGTGCCATTTAGCTGTAATAGGTATCTTTAAATCAAATAAAGATGTACAGGATGGGTAGCAATTTTATTGCAAGGAATAAAACCAATCTTTTTTACGGCCTGCTGCTTGGGCTTTTATTGTTTTTACTTAACTGGCTGGAATTCAGGTTTGTGATCTTTGACCATTCATTTGAAATATATATCGGGGCGATAGCGGTTATATTTACTTTGCTCGGTATCTGGCTTGCCATGAAACTGACCAGTCCCAAAGTGGAAACCATTATTATAGAAAAGATCCTTTACGCTGAACCCAATGCAGCTTTTGTACTGAATGAAAAAGAACTGGCGGCGCTCGGAATCAGCAAACGCGAACTGGAAGTGCTGCAACTAATGGCAGAAGGGCTAAGCAACCAGGAAATCGGGGAACGTTTATTTGTTTCCCTGAATACCGTTAAAACACATTCGGCCAGGATCTTTGAAAAAATGGAAGTACAGCGCAGAACACAAGCGATAGAAAAAGCAAAAAGAATAGGATTGATACCCTGAACCGTCATTCTTTTGTATGAAAATGGGAATTCGGATAAAAATCACCCGAAAGTATGAAGGGGAAAAGAGGATACTGTTTGATTTTTACATCATTAACCAAAACATAGTCAAATGAAAAAAGTAGTACTTGTTTACGGAATTATCGCCGGGCTGATCGTTGCCGGAATGATGGCTTTTTCCACCTCTTATTATTGTGCCAAAGGAGATTTTGAAGGTGGCATGATCTATGGCTATTCCGCTATGATCATCGCTTTCTCCATGATCTTTGTAGGCATTAAATCTTTCCGGGATAAATACCAGGGTGGGGTGATCTCATTCGGCAAAGCATTTAAGGTTGGTTTTTTTATCTCTTTGATAGCCTCTACTATTTATGTAATTGGCTGGCTGATCAATTACTATTGTTTCATACCTGATTTCATGGATAAATATGCCGCCGCCATGATTGCGAAAGCACAGGCCAGTGGCATTACTGCCGATCAACTTGCCAAGAAAACCGCTGAAATGGCGCAGATGAAAGAATGGTATAAAAGCCCCTTGTTTGTTATACTGATGACCTATGTAGAGATTCTGCCTGTTGGTTTGCTGGTTAGCCTGATCAGTGCTTTGCTGTTGAAAAGAAAGAAAGTGCTGGCCGCATAAAACATTCCCTCCGCGCCTAACTCCCCGTTCTCGGCGGCTCTGCGGTGAATATGATTTTGTCGTGTTTATTTTTTCAACTCACCCAATAAATCCTGGAGATCCAAATGTTCGGTTACCATTTGCAAATTACCGGCTGCATCCACCGGCCATTGTTCTTTGGGTTTGTCCCAATACAATTCCACCCCATTGCCATCCGGATCATCCAAATACAAAGCTTCAGACACACCATGATCCGAAGCGCCGGTTCTGCGCCCTTGCTATACCAGGTGTTTAATCCTATATGGTGATGGTAACCACCTGCCGAAATGAATGCGGCCTGTGTGCCATATTTCTGCATCAATTCAAAGCCTAATAATTCCTGGTAAAAACCAAGCGCCCTTTCCAGATCGGATACTTTCAAATGCACGTGGCCGATGCGGGTGAGTGGGGGGACTGAGTAATTCATGAGTAATAATTAAAAATTAGTAATTAGCAATTCACGTCTCACGATTCACGATAAAGATACTTCTTCAAAACAAGAAGACCACTTCATAAAAGTGGTCTTCTTAATATAATAATTCCTAACTCCCCTTTAGCGCTTGTTCCGCCTGGGTGGAGGTTACTGTGCTGTTAAACTCGCCCCTAAATATTCCCCATTTAAACGGGCAATATTGGTGATGGAGATTTCTTTAGGACAAGTGGCTTCGCAGGCACCGGTATTGGTGCAGGCGCCAAATCCTTCTTTGTCCATTTGTGCTACCATGTTCAGTACACGGCTCTTGCGTTCTGGTGCTCCCTGAGGCAATAAGGCAAGGTGAGAAACCTTTGCGCTTAGGAATAACATGGCACTGCTGTTCTTACAAGCAGCTACACAGGCTCCGCAACCGATACACATGGCGGCTGCAAAAGCAGCATCGGCATTGTCTTTCGGAATGGGAAGCGCATTGCCATCTACTGCATTACCGGTGTTTACGCTGATGTATCCACCAGCCTGTATGATACGGTCGAACGCGCTGCGGTCTACCATCAGATCTTTGATCACGGGGAAGGCATTGGCTCTCCAGGGTTCTACCACAATGGTGTCACCATCCTGGAAGGCACGCATGTGCAACTGGCAGGTGGTGTTGGCCTGCCATGGGCCATGGGGCTTACCATTGATGTACATGGAACAGGCTCCACAGATACCTTCGCGGCAATCGTGGTCAAAAGTGATCGGGTCTTCTCCGTCGTGGATCAGTTGTTCGTTCAGTACATCAAACATTTCCAGGAAACTCATCTCCGAAGAAATGTTCTCTACCCGGTACAGTTTGAATGCGCCTTTGCTTTGGCTGTTTTGTTGTCTCCAGACTTTCAGGTTCAGATTCATGTTGTAATGTTCCATATCGAAATTTGAAAATTTGAAAATTTGAAAATTTGAAAATGCAAACAGTTTACCTTTTTGATGTGGCGATGATCCTTGAGAGGATTCGGATAATCTCGGTGAGATTACCCGGTAAAGCCTGGTCAAAAGGGTAGGACTCGCTTTTTTCACAGAGTAGCAGCCAGTATACTGTTTCACTTGCCTCTTTGGCTGCTATTTTCATCTTGTGAATAAAGTCTGCCTTGCTTTCCGCATTTTGGGCCTCGAAGATGTTTGTACCTGTCGAGGTTCCGCAACGTAAAAGCTGTTTTGCAATCACATATTTTCTTTCCTGTTCAAGAACTTCTGTAAACCGTATTACTGCAAGAGAGAAGTTCACTGATTTTAACACAATTACATTCTCTTTGTCATTTCGCATAATTGGAAAATGAGTTAATCTGCTAATTTGAAATATCATTTTCAAATTAGCACAGTTTCAAATCTTCAAATTCAAATGCGTTTAATGCCAGGTATAAATACTACTTATAATTACGCTGTGTCGGTTTAATCACATCATAATTCAAAGCTTCTTTATGCAAATTCCAGTTGCTTTCGCCGGCATATTCCCAGGCAGCTACATACATGTAACCATTGTCGTCGCGAAGCGCCTCTCCATCGGGTGTTTGGTATTCTTCACGGAAATGACCGCCGCAGCTTTCATTCCTGTTCAGCGCATCCTTACACATCAGTTCGCCTAGTTCGATAAAGTCTGCCACACGGTTGGCCTTATCCAACTCAGGATTCATTTCATTGACCTGGCCCGGTATTCTTACATCGTTCCAGAATTCTTTTTTCAGTGCCTGTATTTCTTTGATGGCTTCTTCCAGTCCTTTGGCATTACGCGCCATTCCGCATTTCTCCCACATGATCTTACCTAAACGTTTGTGGAAACTTTCCACACTCTGTTTCCCTTTGATGTTCATCAGTTGGTGAATACGGTCTGCTACCGTTTTCTCTGCCGCTTCAAATGCCGGGTGAGAAGTTTCAACCGCTTTTGCATAGATCTCATCCGCCAGGCTATTACCTAATGTATAAGGAATCACAAAGTATCCGTCTGCCAGTCCCTGCATCAATGCAGAAGCACCTAAGCGATTGGCGCCATGGTCGCTGAAATTGGCTTCACCCAAAGCATATAATCCGGGAACATTTGTTTGCAATTCATAATCTACCCATAAACCACCCATAGTATAGTGTACCGCCGGATAAATGCGCATGGGCACTTCGTATGGATTTTCGCCTGTGATCTTGGCATACATGTCGAACAGGTTGCCATATTTCTCTTTCACTACTTCCTTACCCAGTGTAATGATCTCTGCTTCGGAAGCGCTTGCATTGCCGTGTTTGCCTTCTTCAATTTTTCCATAGCGGAGAATGGCCGCTCCAAAATCAAGGTATACCGCCTGTTTGCTGGTTCCTACGCCATAGCCTTCATCGCATCGTTCTTTGGCTGCGCGTGATGCCACATCGCGGGGTACCAGGTTACCAAAAGCCGGGTATCTTCTTTCCAGGTAATAATCTCTTTCTTCTTCCGGTATCTCGCTCGCTTTCCGGGTATCATTTTTTGCTTTCGGTACCCAGATCCGGCCATCGTTACGCAATGATTCTGACATCAATGTTAACTTACTCTGGTGATCGCCGCTTACCGGGATACAGGTTGGGTGGATCTGTGTAAAACATGGATTGGCAAATGCCGCACCTTGTTTGTGCGCCTTCCATGCCGCGGTTACATTGCTGCCCATGGCATTGGTGGATAGATAGAATACGTTTCCGTAACCGCCGCTGCACAATAATACGGCATGACCAAAATGTCTTTCGAGTTTGCCATTTACCAGGTCGCGGGCAATAATACCGCGGGCCTTGCCATCGATCTTAACGATCTCGAGCATTTCGTGACGACTGTACATTTTTACATTACCCAATGCCACCTGGCGCTCCAGAGCCTGGTATGCACCTATCAATAACTGCTGACCGGTTTGTCCGGCAGCATAAAAAGTTCTTTGTACCTGTGTACCGCCAAAAGAACGGTTACTTAACAAACCACCATATTCACGGGCAAAAGGAACGCCCTGCGCTACGCACTGGTCGATAATATTGGCACTCACTTCGGCCAAACGGTGAACATTGGCTTCGCGTGAGCGGTAATCGCCACCTTTAATGGTATCGTAAAACAAACGGAAAACACTGTCGCCATCATTCTGGTAATTCTTGGCAGCGTTAATACCACCCTGCGCGGCAATGGAGTGTGCACGGCGCGGTGAATCCTGGAAACAGAATGCTTTTACTTTATAACCCAATTCACCCAATGAAGCAGCTGCCGATGCACCCGCCAGCCCCGTTCCAATTACGATCACTTCCAGTTTACGTTTATTGGTCGGGTTCACCAGTTTGCAATGTCCTTTGTAATCAACCCATTTATCATCTAAAAGCCCGGCAGGAATTTTTGCATCTAACATATGCTGCAGTTTGTAGTTTGTTTTTTGTTTGTCTACCGTGAGATATTTTATTCACTCAGGCCTCACGATTCACGTCTCACTTACTTCACCCATCCCAGGTAAAAGCTCACGGGCATCAAAGCAAACGCCAATGGAACGATGATGGCGAAAGCATAACCGATACTGGTTAACATGGCGTTGTATCTCTTGTTGTGTACGCCCAAGGTTCTGAATGCGCTCTGGAAGCCATGGGCCAGATGGTAACCAAGGGAGATACATCCGATCACATATACGATCACTACCCAGAGTTCCTGGAAAGTATCTTTCATCAATCCATATAAATTGTGTACGAGTTTGGGGTTGGTGGCAGACATGGCCACTTCATCAACGCCCGTAAAACGGGAAGGGATCCAGAATTGTTTCCAGTGAATGATAAAGAAGATCAGCAGCAAAGTTCCCAATAAAGCCATGCTTCTGCTGTACCATTTGCTGCCATCACTATAGCTTACGGCATAACCCACACTTCTTTTCTTTTTATTTTCGATAGTGAGCAGGTAGCCCTGAATAATATGCAGGAAGATCCCGCCAAACAAGCCTACTTCCAGGATGCGGGGAATTACATTGCTTCCCATAAAATTGGCGGCCCGGTTAAACATTTCTCCACCATCCATCGCCCAGATACAGGCATTCAGCCCCACATGAACCACCAGGAATAAAACGAGAGAGATACCGGTAAGTCCCATAACCAATTTTTTCCCTACCGACGAAGTGAAGACTTGTTTCCAGGTCATATTGCTAGTTTAAGTTTGTAATTCGCTGCAAAAATAGCACAGGAAACGATGCGATGCAAGTAATTAGCAGACGCAAATAATTAGCAACTAGTAGTTAGTAATTAGTAATTGGGTTTACCATGGCATGGGAATCCTGTAAATCGGGCAATTTTGAACATTTGCGGGGTTTGCGTATCACCGGCCATACAATTACTAATTACTAATTGCCAATTCCTAATTAAATTTGACTATGCTAAAACTTCTCAGCATTCTATGGAACAGTTTCCGGATGGCCCTGCAGGAATTGCGGGTTAACAAACTGCGTACTTTCCTATCGCTGTTCGGTATCACCATTGGCATCTTTTGTATCATTGGGGTACTGGCCACGGTTGACAGCCTGGAACGCAAGGTGCAGAACGATATCAAATCTTTCGGTAACAATACCATTTATATTGATAAATGGAACTATGGTGGCGGTAACGATTATCCCTGGTGGAAATACATGAAACGCCCGCCCATGCGTATCGAAGAGATGAAATTCATCAAAGGCAAGAGTCAGCTGGCTTCCAATTCGGCCATGTTTGTTTCCAATAACGTGAACCTCAGTTACAAGGATAATATATTGAGCAATGTGAATATGTATGGGGTTTCGGAAGAATTCAACATTATCCAAACCATCGATATCGATAATGGCCGTTACCTGAACGAGTCTGAATTCATCCGTGGAACCACTACCGGTATCATTGGTTACAAAGTGGCCGATGAACTGTTTGGTGATGCGCAGAAAGCGGTTGGGAAAGAAGTTTCGTATAACGGGCGAAAAGTGATTGTGGTTGGGGTGATCAAAAAGCAGGGACAGAGTTTTGTGGGCGGATTTGATTATGACCAGAGCCTGATCGTGCCTTATCGTTATTTCGCCAGCGTTTATAATCCGGATAATAGCAGTCCCTTTATTATGGTGCAGGGCAAGGCCAATATCGCTTCAAAAGCCTTGCAGGATGAGTTAACAGGTATTATGCGGCAGACAAGAAGGTTAAGCCCCACAGATGAGGACAATTTTTCCTGTAATGATGTGGCCCTGTTCAGTGAGCAGGTAAAAGGCTTTTTTGGACAGGTTAGTGCCGGTGGCTGGGCTATTGCGGGACTAAGCCTGATCGTTGGGGCATTTGGTGTTGCTAATATCATGTTCGTAACCGTTCGTGAAAGAACCAGCCAGATCGGATTGAAGAAAGCGCTGGGTGCCAAGCGAAGAACCATTCTTACAGAGTTCCTGATCGAAAGTGCTTTCTTATGTATTATTGGCGGGTTGGTAGGATTGGGGCTGGTAGGGTTGCTATCGATCGTATTAAGTTCCGTGCTTCCTTTCCCGATATTTATTGCGCCTAATATTATCATACTCGCTTTAAGCATCTGTATTATTCTCGGGATCATCTCCGGTATTATTCCGGCATCCATTGCCGCGAAGATGGATCCGGTGGTGGCGATCAGGACTAAATAGTTTATTGGGTTACTGGTTTATTCGTTTATTGGTAAGCTGTCGTAGCTTTGCAACGCGTTTTCATTTCGGATTGCCGAAATTGAATAAGTCAGTAACGAATAAACCAATAAACAAAATTGCCCACAATCCTCGCCATAGAATCTTCCTGCGATGAAACCTCTGCTTCCGTTTGTGTGGATGGCAAGATATTATCCAACTTCATCGCCAACCAGACTGTACACGAGCAATACGGTGGTGTTGTACCCGAACTGGCCAGTCGTGCACACATGCAGAACATTGTTCCGGTTGTAGATGCTGCTTTGAACCAGGCTTTCCCCCAACTCCCAAGTCCAGACGCCAGACTCCAAACAATCGATGCCATCGCGTTCACACAAGCGCCCGGCTTAATCGGAAGTTTATTGGTTGGTACCCAATTTGCTAAATCGCTGGCATTGTCTCTTAATAAACCACTGATTGCTGTTCACCATATGCAGGCGCATGTATTAGCGAACCTGATTGGTGAAGAGAAACCGGAATTTCCGTTCTTATGCTTAACGGTTAGTGGCGGACATACACAAATTGTTCTTGCAAAATCTCCTTTGGAACTGGAAGTGATTGGTGAAACGATAGATGATGCGGCGGGAGAGGCTTTTGATAAAAGTGCCAAGTTGCTGGGATTGCCTTATCCCGGTGGGCCATTGATTGATAAATATGCTAAGGAAGGAGACCCGCTCAAATTCAAATTTGCCGAACCACAAATAGCAGAGCTGGATTTTTCGTTCAGTGGATTGAAAACATCGGTGCTGTATTTTCTGCAAAAGCAGGAGCCCGGTTTTATCGAAGCCAACCTGGTTGATCTATGCGCCTCTATCCAACATACCATCATCAATATCCTGCTGAAAAAACTAAAGAAAGCCGTTCTGCAAACAGGTGTAAAAAATATTTGCATTGCCGGCGGCGTAAGCGCCAATAGCGGTTTGCGCAACAGCTTACAGGAAATGGGTAAGAAGCAGGGATGGAAAACCTTTATCCCCAAATTTGAATACTGTACTGATAATGCAGGAATGATCGCTATCACAGCATATTACAAATACCTCGCAGGACAATTCAGTTCCCTGGAAGTGGGGCCGAGTGCGAGAGCGGAATGGTAGGAGGGTAATTAGTAGTTAGTAATTAATAATTAATAATTTATAATTGCTTTACATTTCTCGTTCTTCACCATTCGCCATTCACCATTCACCATAAAGCTATTTCTTCGCAGCAAACATTGTCCACGGATAAGAAAGCATGTTCTTCAGGTACTTGGATTGCCAGGCAAATTCAGGATGGGCCTTATAAAATTTCTCACCGATAAAATCTTGCCCGCAGGGGTGCCCCATGTGTGCCCATAACTGCATGTTCTTTGCCAGTTCAGCCGTGGTTACTTTTCCCTGTACGGCACCCATTGGGTAATAGGCGGGAAGATCCCATTCGGCGCAGCCTTTGGCATCTTCATCAATGTGTCCGCAGATGACACAACGGTTATTCGCATTTTTATTTTCCAGTGCGTCAATATGATCCCCTTCAATCTGTTTGCCTGTTTCCAGGTTTAGTTTTCCTTTCAGGTCTACCAGCACCAATTGTTCCATACGCAGTTTACGTGCATTGGGCGAAGTGGTTTTATCATTCACATTAAACGTAGTTTCTTCCCTGATCAGTTTTTCATCGCTTGGGAAGTTAGAGCCGATCATGGCAGTATCTTTTGACCGCCATACTTTGTAGTTCTTCAATCCCAGTTCCAGTTTAGCCACTTCATTGGTTTTGGTATCGCCAATAAGCCAATCGTTGGCATAGCCGCCATTGTTTCCTTCGGTAAAGATTTTGATCACATCGTCAATTCCGTTACCGTATTGTGCCGCTTTCCTGGCACGCATAAATTCAGGAATGGCGGTGGTATCAAAACCTTTGAATTGTGTAATGGTGGTTTCGGTTATCAGTAAGCCATTGTTGGTGATCAGGAAATCATCTCCGCTGTGAATGAATCCCGGCATACAATCCATTAAAATATGGTTCCCTTTTTCCGGAACGATATCCGCAATCACATTCCAGTGCTGACCGGTAATGTAAGAGGTCCAGTTATTGTGCCCGATTACAATTTTTCCATCCTTTGTATAACTACCGGTTGCAATAAAAGCGCTGCAATTGCCCGGGGCCTTATTATCGCCGCTTCCGGTTTTTTCTTTTTCCATCTGCAAGGGCACATAATAGTAAGCAAGTTCTTCCATGGCATTCAGTGCGGTAATATCAAGGCTGTCGTAATTCTTTTGTTTGGCTTTCAGTCCCTCTACAATGCCGTTGATCTCATCCTTGTATTCACGGTCCAGCTTATTCCATAAAAAGTTCTTTGCGCAGTTGCGGTAAAAATTCCAGTCACGTTTTGTTTCATGTGTGAGCAGGTGCGCTACAGCCTGGATGGTGGTATCAATATCATTGGCCAGCAGATAACCATGCTGGTATCCCATTACGGAGGGTGAACCTTCCAGGTGTACATAGATCCATCCATTTTTATCTTCCCTTGAAGCTTTGTCGAGACGTGTATCTTTTTGTTCTGTTTTACAGGATACAAAAAGCAAGCTGGCGCATATTACGACCAGGATGTTGTGGAGTTGCTGCAAAATGGGTTTTCTCATAAAATTGGTATAAGTGTATTGTATATGATGCATTGAAGGATATCAATCATTTACATCAGTTGATCTTATGTTATTGATTTTGATTCAAAAGATAATTACAAAATCTTGAATTTGGCTTATGACTGCTTGCCATTAGCCAAACTAAAGCTTATCTTAAGGTCATCGGTTGTTGTTAACAGATACCAAAAACGAGCAAGGCATCCCTGGCCATGCAACGTTGTATTTACGGCATGGGTCAGGCTATAAAAGATTCATCTAAAAGTAGCGTTATGAAAATGTCAGCTTCGATGGTTGGGTTTATGGTACTGTTGTTTTTTTACGCATGTCAGCCGGATGTGCATCTACCTGCCGGTTGCCCGGTTTCTCCGGGCGGCGATACGCTGGTTCTTTCGGCAAACCAGCCCCGGGTTATTTTTGCTTCCTGCGATACTGCACTTACACTGGTGGCCACTCAGATCAATGATTCCAGGTGTCCCGAGGGTGGGGTCTGCGTATGGTCCGGCAGGGTGGAAGTAAGCTTACTGTTAAATAACCAGTTTGCGATTCAGCTCGAAAAAGCAAAAACCATCGATACCATTTACCGTAATCATCGTTATTCCATTACCCTTACCGATGTGGTGCCATACCGTATTATTAATCAGAATCCGCAGCCAGTGCAACAGGCTGTGCTCAGTATTACAAGGATTTAACTCAGAAGGATGGCTATGCCATGCCGAATCCTTTCGGCCTTATGGTGAAAGGATCGTACACCATGCACTATTGAAATTCGGATAGAAAAATCCCCTGTTAAGCCTTACTTTTGCCGCCGAAAACAGCGCAAGTAAACATGATCAGTGCAAGAAATGTAACCCTGGCCTATGGCAAAAGGGTATTGTTCGATGAGGTGAATATCAATTTCATCAAAGGTAATTGTTATGGTGTGATCGGTGCCAATGGTGCCGGTAAATCCACCTTCCTGAAGATCCTTAGCGGAGAAATTGAACCTAACAAAGGAACCGTTGAAATTACGCCCGGCGAGCGTATGGCCGTACTGAAACAGAACCAGTTCGAATTTGACGAGTGTACTGTTTTAAATACCGTTCTTATGGGCCACAAACGCCTATGGGATGTAATGCATGAGCGTGACGCCATTTACGCCAAAGCCGATTTTACAGAGGAAGATGGTATGAAAGCCGGTGAACTGGAAGGGGAATTTGGTGAAATGGGCGGTTATGAAGCAGAGAGCAATGCCGGCAGCCTGCTAAGCAGCCTGGGTGTAAAAGAAGAGATGCACCAGGTGTTGATGAAAAACATTCCAAGCACATTCAAAGTGCGGGTTTTGCTGGCACAGGCCCTGTTCGGTAACCCGGATATCCTTTTACTGGATGAGCCTACCAACGGCCTGGATATTGAAACCATTGGCTGGCTGGAGAATTTCCTGGCAGATTATGAGAATATTGTACTTGTGGTAAGCCATGACCGTCACTTTCTTGATACCATCTGTACTCATGTGGCGGATGTGGACCGATCCAAGATCAAAACCTTTACTGGTAACTATACTTTCTGGTATGAATCATCTCAATTGATTGCCCGCCAGATCAACGACAAGAACAAAAAGAACGAAGATAAACGTAAAGATCTCCTCGACTTCATTGCCCGTTTCTCTGCGAATGCCTCAAAGAGTAAGCAGGCTACTTCCCGTAAAAAAGCATTGGAGAAACTGACCATTGAAGAGATCGAACCATCGAACCGTAAATACCCAGGTATCATTTTCCAGCCATTGCGTGAAGTGGGTAACCAGATATTGAATGTGGAGCACCTCAGCAAAAGCGTGAATGGAAGGAAATTGTTCGATAAAGTCAATTTCAGTATCAACAAAGGAGAGAAGATCGCTTTCCTGAGCCGTGATCCGCTGGCTGTTACCAATTTCTTCGAGATCATCAACGATAAAATGCAGGCCGATACCGGTAAGTTTGAATGGGGTACCACCATTACCAAAGCTTACCTGCCACAGGAAAACCAGGAATTCTTTACCGAAGGGCTAACCCTGATGGATTGGCTGCGCCAATATGTACCACCACATGTAACCGATGCGGATGAACCTTTTATCCGCGGATTCCTGGGCAAAATGCTGTTCAGCGGCGATGATATCCAGAAAAAGACGAATGTATTGAGTGGAGGAGAGAAAGTGCGTTGTATGGTAAGCCGTATGATGCTGCAGAACCCTAACCTGGTGGTTCTGGACCAACCCACCAACCACCTTGACCTGGAGAGTATCCAAAGCTTCAATGAAGGCTGCCAGACCTTCCCGGGTGTGGTGCTGATCACCTCGCATGACCATACGTTTATGCAAACCGTTGCCAACCGGATCATAGAAATTACGCCCAAAGGCATTATTGACCGCTTAATGACGTTTGATGAGTATATGGAAGATAGCAGGGTGAAGGAATTGAGGGAAGAGATGTACAAGTAACGATTCACGTATTTACCCCCGTATTTAACGCAAGCTGGTTTATGACCAGCTTTTGTTTTGTAAATTGTGTTCAAATCGGTCGTATGTCAGTAATAAAACTTCCTTTATTATATGTTGGCTCGAAGGGTGAAAAGAGGCTATATACGCTTTTTGATAGTGGGGCTAATTTGTCCTGCGTGCATCCTGATTTATTGAATGAATTGGGGATACCTGCTGGTATTGGCAGGGAAAGAAGAATAGCGACGGCAATTACCGATCACTTTATTATTATCAAGGAACGAATCGCGCTGGATTTTTACATTGATGATGTGCTATTAAGTGACGAATTCCTGGTAGTTCCGGGATTGAGTGAAGAGGCAATCATTGGAGCGGCCACCATGCAGAAATGGCGGATCAAGCTTGATTTTGAGCATGATACGGTGCATGTAGATCCGAAAGTGGCAAAAATGCAATTGATCTGATGCCGGTTTCTTCTAATCGGTGGATGAAAAATGGCTTTTGGATGTGGATAACTAGTAGTTTGACAGATTTCCAAGGCTGGATTATACCGGACTGTGAAGAAAATATTTAAAAAAAGGGGATTCTGTGTTGGTTTTTTAGTGCATTTCCTTACCTTTGCCTCCCGAAAAAAATCGGAAGAAAAATTCATAGTCATGGCAAGAGTATGTCAGGTTACAGGTAAAAAGCCCATTGTTGGTAATAGTGTTTCTCACTCAAACATCAAGACCAAACGTCGTTTCTTACCTAATTTACAAAAGAAACGTTTCTTTTTTGCTGAGGAAGACCGTTGGGTTTCCATCAAAGTATCAACTGATGCATTAAGAACCATTAACAAAAACGGATTGGCATCTGTGATCAAAGGAATGAGAGCAGAAGGCGTTAAAATCTAATTGATTCACAAAGCAAACTACGCAATACAATGGCAAGGAAAGGTAACAGGGTGCAGGTGATTTTGGAATGTACAGAGCATAAGACCACAGGTCAGCCCGGTACAAGCCGTTATATCACTACCAAAAACAAGAAAAACACACCTGAGCGTGTGGAGTTAAAAAAGTACAACCCGATTCTGAAAAAAGTAACTGTTCATAAAGAAATCAAATAATCATGGCTAAAGTAGCTTCCAAAAACGCGAAAGTAAAAGATCTTAAAGCTGCAGCTGAAGCAAAGAACTGGACCAAGGTAATTAAGGCTGTTCGCAGCCCTAAATCCGGTGCGTATACTTTCAAAGAAAATATCATACACAAAGACAAGGTAAAAGATTTCTTAGCAGAGAAATAATTGGCGCTGTCTGTATAAAATATTCAAAAGCTTTCCCTTTGTGTGGAAGGCTTTTTGTATTTAAACTTCAATTTGAAAATATGGTAATTTGTCCCGGCTAAGCTGGGATGAAAATTTATCCCAACTCGATCGGGATCAAAATATTCTGAGTTATTCAAATGCGGGTTTCATTTTCAAATTTTCAAATCACCACATTTTCAAATTCAGCTAATGAGTTTTCTCGGAAAATTATTCGGCAAAAAAGAAAAGGAAAGCCTTGACCAGGGGTTAGAGAAAACCAAGGAAGGTTTTTTTGCAAAGATCACTAAAGCCATTGCCGGTAAAAGCACGGTAGATGAAGAAGTGCTGGATAACCTGGAAGAAGCACTGGTGGGTGCCGATGTTGGTATCGAAACAACGGTTAAGATCATTGAACAGATAGAGAAAAGGGTTAAGCAGGATAAGTATGTAAATACGGATGAGCTGAACCGGATACTCAAAGAAGAGATCGAGGCCATGCTCGTGGATGCAGCCGAAGAGTCGTACAAAAACTTCGGGATCCCCGAAGGGAAAAAACCATATGTAATCCTGGTTGTAGGTGTGAATGGCGTTGGTAAAACCACCACCATTGGCAAACTCGCGTACAATTATAAAAAAGCAGGGAAAAATGTAGTGCTTGGCGCGGCTGATACTTTTCGTGCCGCTGCAGTTGACCAGTTAACCATCTGGAGCGAAAGAGTAGGCGTCCCTATCGTGAAACAGGCCATGGGCTCAGACCCCAGCGCCGTAGCGTATGATACGGTTGCCAGCGCCGTTGCCAAACAGGCTGATGTTGCCATTATTGATACCGCCGGCCGTTTACACAACAAGGCCCACCTGATGGAAGAACTGGGCAAGATCAAACGCGCTATTCAGAAAATTGTACCGGGCGCACCGCACGAGGTAATGCTGGTGCTGGATGGCTCTACCGGGCAAAATGCGCTGGAACAGGCCAAGCAATTTACGGCCACTACGGATGTATCCGCCATATCAATTACCAAATTAGATGGTACTGCCAAAGGTGGTGTAGTATTGGCTATCGCCAACCAGTTCAATATCCCTGTCAAATATATTGGTGTGGGAGAAAAGATCGATGACCTGATCATCTTCGACAAGCATGAGTTTGTGGACAGTTTATTCAAACAGTAGAACGAACAGAGGAATATCGAACAAGGAATGATGAATGTTGAAGTAATTAATAGAATACTTCAACATTCATCATTCCTTGTTCATCTGTTCAATATTCTAAAAAGTATATCTCACCGCCAATCCACCCCAGCCGCCTTCGAAATAATTGTAGCCGATGATGTTAAAGGATGGCTGCCAGTCGAAGCTGAGGTTCAATGGGGCGCCGGTGATCTTGTAATCAAGTCCGAGCACACCATCCACACCAATGGCTAATCCTCCTTCGCGTGTGGGATATTTGTTTTTCCAGGCATCGCTCCAGATCCCAAGGTGTCCGCCACCGCCGATATACCATTTCAGACCCGGTGCTCCGGCAATACTGTTGTGTACTTCATAGAGACCTGTTAAACGAAATCCATCATTGGAAATGTATCCAAGACCTTCGATGGCATTCTTGCTTACAAAGTGTTTTACGCTAATGGCGCCCGGGTAAACTTTCACACCCAGTGCGGTTTGGTAATCAGTGCCGTAATTTTGCGCATGTACTGTGGCAACGGTAAATAATACCAGTGTTGCGATAAATATCTTTTTCATAAGAGGTGTTTTCATCTATTTATTCAAAACCGTGCCAAACTGCTAAAATAGCCTTTCAAAGAATAGTTAAGCTTAGTTTGCGGCTGCTTTTGCTTTTATAATTAGGTTTGTAGCATGCATACATTCAAAGAGCTGGTAGCCGATTTTGGGGAATATTTTTCAGTGAAACATTTTCCGGCCAGTCCGGCCAGTTTATACGATCCGGGCGATTATTTTTTATCCTGGGGCGGTAAGCGCATCCGTCCTGTGATGTGTTTGATGGGAAATGAATTGTTTGCGCCAATCATTCCCGATTCGTACCGGGTGGCTACGGCCATTGAGCTGTTTCACAATTTTACGCTGATCCACGATGATATTATGGACGAAGCGCCTTTGCGAAGAGGTATGGAAACCGTTCACATGAAATACGGTTCCAATACCGCCTTACTCACAGGTGATGTAATGATGATACGCGCGTATGAATACCTGGCACTCATCAATAGTCAATACCTGCCAAGAATACTTAGCTTGTTTAACAGAACGGCAAAAGAAGTCTGTGAGGGACAGCAACTGGATATTGATTTTGAAAAGATGAGTAATGTATCGCTGGATGCGTATATAGAAATGATCAGTCTCAAAACATCCGTATTGCTTGCCGCCAGTCTTGAAATGGGCGCCATACTGGGCGGTGCGAGTGAAGGCAATTGTAAACATTTGTATGAGTTTGGTAAGAACCTCGGCATCGCTTTTCAAATCCAGGATGATTACCTTGATGCGTTTGGCGACCCGGAAAAATTCGGCAAAGAAGTGGGTGGTGATATCCGCCAGAATAAAAAAACATTTCTCCTGTTACATGCGTTGGAAGTAGCTAATGCGGAGCAGAAAAAGAAACTGGAGCAATTGATGGAGCAGAACCCGGGAGATAAGGTGCAACAAGTATTGGCTATTTTCAAAGATTGCCAGGTAGCCGAATGGGCACGCGAACTGAAAGAAAAATACCTGCAAACAGCACGCAAACACCTGGATGATATTGCGGTAATGGCCGTACGCAAAAAGCCCTTGGAAGAACTGGCTGATTTTTTGATCCAGCGGGAGCATTAAGAAGTTAGGAGTTAGAAGTCTGGAGTTAGGAGTAGGGAGACAAAAGTTTACAATGACTCCAGACTTTTAATTAAATGTAGAATGAAGTAATTCGTTATAAGGGTTAAAGTAGTTAAAAGGGTTAAAATAGTTAAAAGATGTATGTAGTTTTCCGCCCTTCTTTTTAACTCCTTTAACCCTTTTACCCATTTTAACTATCTTGACAACCCATAACCAAAACCAACCTCATGTCTGATTCTCTTTTCAGAAAAAAATCGATCGATAAAATTGTTGCCGATTCGGCTGCCGGATTAAGTGATGGCCATGGGGGAGGGAGCTTGCGCAAAGTATTGGGTGTAAGGGATCTTACCTTTATGGGGATCGCTGCGGTGATTGGCGCCGGAATTTTTTCGACCATTGGTACTGCTGCGTTCAACGGTGGCCCCGGTATTGTGTTCCTGTTCATTATTACAGCGGTAACCTGTGGATTCAGCGCCTTGTGTTATGCTGAGTTTGCGAGCCGCGTACCCATTGCGGGTAGTGCGTATACTTACGCTTATGTATCTTTTGGCGAGCTGGTGGCATGGATCATTGGCTGGGCATTGATACTGGAATATGCTATTGGCAATATTGTAGTGGCCATTAGCTGGAGCGGATATTTTAATAATTTACTGGAAGGCTTTCATATCGGGTTGCCAGGGTGGTTGGCTACCAACGCAGCCAATGCACACATGGGGTATGATGAAGCGGTGAAAGCATTGGCCAGCGGACAAACGCTGGAAACCCTGAGCAAGAATGCGAAAATGGGGTACGACGCCATTCTGCACGCACCGGTAATTGCGGGATGGAAAATGATTATTAACCTGCCTGCATTGATCATTGTATTTCTGATTACCATACTTGCCTATATCGGGATCAAAGAAAGTAAGAAGAGCACCAATTTCATGGTGATCTTTAAAATATGCGTGATCATTTTTGTGATCATTATGGGTTTCTTTTATGTGGATACCAGGAACTGGGATCCGTTTCTTCCCAATGGTTTTGGCGGGGTACTGGCCGGTGTATCCGCTGTGTTCTATGCCTACATAGGGTTTGACGCGATCTCTACCACGGCCGAAGAATGTAAGAACCCGCAACGCGATCTGCCACGCGGGATGATCTATTCCTTATTGATCTGCACCGTTCTCTATATACTGATCGCATTGGTACTGACCGGAATGGTTCATTTCAGTGAACTGAAAGTAGACGATCCCTTGGCCTATGTATTCGAAAAACTGCATCTGAAAAAGATCGGTTACCTGATCTCGGTGAGTGCCGTGGTAGCTACCACCAGTGTATTGCTGGTATTTCAGCTGGGCCAGCCAAGGATCTGGATGAGTATGAGCCGCGATGGTTTATTGCCCAAGCGTTTCGCGAAAGTGCATCCTAAATTTCATACACCTTCTTTTGCAACCATTGTAACCGGATTTATGGTAGGAATACCGGCGATGTTTGTATCCAGCAGTACTATGACCGATCTTACCAGTATCGGTACCCTGTTCGCTTTTGTATTGGTTTGTTTTGGTGTACTGGTTTTGCCAAAGATTGCGAAAGCAAAAGGAAGTAGCGCTTTCAAACTGCCCTATATCAATGGTAAATATGCCATCCCGCTGATTGTGGCGGTGGTTACTTTTTTATTCCGCCAGCGCATCAGCGATGCCTTTACGCATGTGGGTTCGGAAGGCTACCAGGAAATATTATTCCTTGTTTTTATGCTGATCGCTATTGTTACAGCGGTGAAAAGTTTTATCGGAAGTTATTCCGTGATCCCTGTGATTGGTGCATTAAGCTGTTTATATTTAATGATCGAGATCCCCGCCATTAGCTGGCTATGGTTCTTTGCCTGGATGGGACTGGGGTTAACCATTTATTTCCTGTACGGAAGGAAGCGGAGTAAGCTGGCAGGGGAGTAAAGAATCTTGAACAGATGAACAAGGAACAGAGGAATATCGAATATTGAACAAGGAATTTTGAATGTTGAAGTGCTTTTGTAATTCTTCATTCAAAATTCCTTGTTCAATATTCGATATTCAAAGTGCTTCCTTCTTCGTAATTTTACCGAATGAAATACGAGGTAGGTGATGAAATAATTGTGTTGCTGAGCAACGAAGAGGGAAGGGTAGTAGAGATTGTGAACGATCAGATGGTCATGATCGAGGTACGCGGGGTTAAATTTCCGGCTTATATGGACCAGATCGATTTCCCGTATTTCAAAAGGTTTACAGAGAAGAAATTATTTCCTGAAAAGAAAACAGCTCCAAAAACCTATGTAGACCAGGTTCCGAAAGAAAAACCCAAACCCAACGAGATCAAAGTGGCAGATGGGGTATGGCTTTCTTTCATTCCAAAATTCTCGCTGGATGATTTTAATGATGAAGTGGTTGACCTGTTAAAGATCCACCTTGTTAACAAAACAGCTGCTGCTTATAAGTTTGTGTACACACAGCAGTTTCTCGGCCAAACCGATTTTGAACTGACCAACGAAGTGGCCGCTTTTCATGATTTTTACCTGCATGATATTCCTTTTGAAAAAGTGAACGACAGTCCCTCGTTTGCATTTGATTTCTCTTTAACCGTACCCGATAAAAAGAAAGCGCCGCATTTTGAAGCTTCTCTCAAACTCAAACCCAAACAGGTGTTTCAGAAGATCGAGCAAATGAAAGAGGATAATACGCCTACACTTTCCTACCAGTTGTTCAAAGAATACCCTGCCAAATCAGATGAGCCTTATTTTGAGCTGGGTTCATTGGCAGCGAGAGGGTTTAAAATATACGATGCATCCAAAGGCAGGCAACACCTTGATCCTGCAAGAACAGTGGTTGATCTGCATATCGAAAAATTGTCCAATAGCTGGGAGCATTTGAATAATCTGCAAATACTTGGGATCCAATTAAGCGAATTTGAAAAATGGTACGACCTCGCCATCGCGCACCGGCAGCCTTCCCTGATCGTAATACATGGTGTAGGTGAGGGAAAACTGCGTGATGAAATTCATGATATTCTTAAAACAAAGCGTGAGGTCAAAACCTTTATCAACCAGTATGATCCCCGCTTTGGATATGGGGCTACAGAAATATTCTTTCAGTATTAACGTATTTCACTAATAGCTTTTCTCTGTGTAACTCAGTGAACCCTGTATCTCTGTGTTGAAAAAATCGTTTTACTTTTTTCAACACAGAGACACAGTGAGGAGGAGTTACACGGAGAGTGTTTGTTATTAATTAAAACGATAGGTTACGGTGGCTATCAATTGAGTTGGCGGAATGGGATTGATACTGTAATTCTCATGCGTATAATAATTCAGCGTATTGGTCAGGTTCGAAATTTTAGCCAGCAAACCCAGTTTACGCCAGCTATAGCCGGCACTTAGATCAATGGTTGTAAAATCGTTCACAGCAAACAGGCGGTTATAGTTTTGTGTCTGCCCCTTTGTATTGTTAAAGCCCGCTGTTCTGGGTCCGGTATAAAATACGGTTGTCCCGAATTTCCATCCATTGTAACTGTAAAAAATGCTGGTATTGGCCGTGCTGCCCACTGAGTTCTGCAAGCGTTCGCCCTCAACAAAATTTCCTTTTGCATCCGGTGTTTTTGTGTAACGGATGTAATTATAACTATACCCCAGGTTGATGTCCAGTCCCTTCGCCGGATGACTGATAAGATCGATCTCCAATCCATCACTGGTGGTTTGCCCGGTCAATGCTTTCAGCGCAGTATTGTTGTTGGGTGTAACACCATCTGCGGCGAACAGGGCCGTTTGAGCAAGATTGTTATTGATGATCTTATATACAGTAAGATTGGCCATCAACATACCCGAGAACAGGTTATTCTTTACGCCTGCTTCGTATTGGTCAATAATAGAAGGCGCCAGCGCATTGCCATATACATCGGTTCCACCGTTTACGGAAAAGGAATTGGCATAAGAAGCGAAGAGACTGGTGTTTTTAGTAGGTTGGTATACGATACCTGCTCTTGGTGAAAAAGCTTTATCTGTTTTGATTGTACCCATGCTAGTAATACCCGTCAACAGATCTGACGTGGATGCGGCTTTCGCTTCCTGGATAGACCAACGGATACCCGCTAGTATTTTTAAATGAGCGCTAACAGAGATCAGATCCTGTACATAGGCACCCATACGAAGTGTTGGCGTTGTAACCAGCTTGATTTCTTTGACGGCTGGTATATCAGTTCTGGCCGTATATTTCTGTGGGTTCAGGATATTGATGGTATCGTAAACCGTGGGTTGGTTATAGCTATAAGCTTTTGCATCGTACTGGTCCGCATCCAAACCGGCCAAAAGCGTGTGTTCGGTTGAACCCAGTTTGAATTTACCTGACAGGTTTGCCTGTGCCGTATAATAATTCTCTATGTTCTTTGCGCGATTCAGCGGACGGTACCAATCGCCATTGGCCAAAGCCTGTATCCGTTCTGTTGCGTAATAATCGCGGTTATAATATTGGTAAGAAACGGATGCGTTCAGTTGCCAGCTATTGGTAAGAGTATGCTTGAGCGTAGCGGTTGCGCTGGATTGATTTGTTTTAGCGTATTGCCATGGTGTACCAAAAAAAGCTGACCTCGGTACATTGGGAATACTGGTATTGTTAATACTGCCGATGCCGAAATCGGGTGTGAATTCGTGGTAGAGATAATCTCCCTGGACCAGTAGTTCTGTTTTTTTACCCAGCTTAAATAATAGGGAAGGGTTTGCATAATATCTTTTGGAATGAACCACATCGCGGTAGCTGTTTGCCGTTTCGTAATTTCCATTCATACGGAAAGCGATGTTTTTTGATAAAGGACCATACACATCAAACATGGGTTTAAACAATCCGAAACTACCTGCACGCAAAGCGATTTCGCCGCCTGACTGGAATTTAGGTTGTTTGGTAACCATATTAACAATGCCACCCGGAGCCACATTGCCGAATAATACAGCGGCACTGCCTTTGAGGATCTCAACTCTTTCGAGCGAACTTGTTTCGGGCATGGTACCTGAGTTGATCCGTACACCATCTTTGAAAAGGTTATTTGCACTGAGTGAATAACCGCGCGCGGAAAAATTTTCCTGTGTCGATCCGCGTGTAGAAGAAAGGTAGATACCATTTACGTTTCTCATTACATCACTTAAGCGCTGTACCTGCTGGTTGTCTAAAACTGCCTGATTGATTACTGTAACAGCCTGGGGCAGGTCCATTGCGTTAATCGGTGCTTTGCCAATGGTAACAGCTTTGTCGTTGGCGGTTCTGCGTGATTGTACGATCACTTCATCCAGTTGCCTGGCTGTTTCCTGTAAGGATAAAATAAGCTCGGTTGTTTGATCAGTTGCGATGCTGATATTCCTGGTAAGTGATGCAAGACCTGTGCAGGATGTATAAAGCGAGTAATTACCCGCTTTGAGGTTTCTTACTACGAATGATCCATCGGGTCCTGTGATAACGGCCCTGTCGGCTTCTTTAATGATCACAGAAACATCGGCGGCGGGTTTGCCATCGGTGGTATGGATCTTTCCCTTAATGTTTCCTGTTTGGGCCTTTGCATTCAACGTAATGAATGCCATTAAAAAACTACATATGTATCGCACAGTTGTATTTGGGTTTATTTTTATTTTCATAATCTTTTTTCTGAGCGCAAAAGAACGACGCGAATACGGTGATGGCTTACGCAAACGGAAAACCATCTTACGCAATCAGGAAAACCTTCGCAATACCGTCATAGAACTGTCAGTTAACTAAGTTGTATATTTGCATTTGTTACAAACCCGAGCTATCGTGTCCCGCTTTCAGCGGGAGAAGGAAAGTCCGGACAGCGCAGAGCAACCCACCGGTTAAACGCCGGCATCCCGCCGAAAGGCGGGAAAGAGAAAGTGCCACAGAAAATAACTACCATGCCTTTGGCGTGGAAAAGGTGAAAATGTGAGGTAAAAGCTCACGGTCTTCCGCAGTAATGCGGAACACGGGTAAACCTTGGGTGCTGTAATGCCACGTATAGGATCGTTTAAGGGCGGCTCGCCCGAGATCCCGCGGTAACGCGGGACACGGTCCAGGGTAGGCAGCAAGATCACGTCAGTAATGACGGGGCCAGATAAATGATAGTTTAGAAACAGAATCCGGCTTATGAGGTTTGTAGCTTTTTATCGTGAGTGGTGAATCATCAATCGTGAGTAAAACAAACTCACGATTGATGATTCACCACTCACGAATACAATCCTATCTTTCCCCTACATTTGCAGCTATGACACAAGAGCAATTAAAAATTTTAAGGGACCGCACCATTGTCCTGAGGAGGTTTCTTTGACGTTGAGAACCGCACATACAAAGTAGAAACCGACAGACAACTTTCCCTCTCGCCGGGCTTTTGGGACGATAACACGCGTGCCACTGCCATCATGAAAGAGATCAAGGTAAATGAGTACTGGCTTAAATTATACAAGCAGCTGGATACGGCTGTGGAAGATTTTGCTGTATTGTTTGATTTCTGGAAAGCCGGTGATGCCACGGAAGAAGAGGTGAGAGCCGCTTATGATACCGCTTTACAGCAGATTGAAGATGCTGAATTCAAAAGCACGCTTAATAAACCCGAAGACGAGTTACCAGCAGTACTACAGATCAATCCCGGTGCCGGTGGTACCGAGAGCCAGGACTGGGCCGAAATGCTGTTACGCATGTATCGCATGTATGGTGAGAAGCAGGGCTGGAAAGTAACGGAGATCGATTACCAGGAAGGTGATGGTGCAGGTATTAAAAGCGCTACCATACAATTTGACGGCGATTTTGCCTATGGCTTTTTAAAGGCGGAGAGCGGGGTACACCGTTTGGTGCGCATTTCTCCGTTCGATAGCAATGCAAGAAGACATACATCCTTTGCATCGGTACATGTATATCCATTGATCGATGACAGTATTGAGATCAATGTGAACCCGAGCGATCTGGAATGGGCTTTCTATAGAAGCGGCGGCAGTGGGGGACAGAATGTAAACAAAGTAGAAACTGCGGTACGGTTGAAACATATACCGAGTGGATTTATTGTGGAATGTCAGCAGGCCCGAACACAGGGCGAGAACCGTGAACTGGCATTGAAAATGTTGAAGAGCCGTTTATACGAAGAAGAATTGCGCAAGCGACAGGAAGCATTGAATGCGACCAATGCCAATAAGAAAAAGATAGAGTGGGGCAGCCAGATCAGGAGTTATGTGTTTCATCCCTATAAAATGATTAAGGATCACCGTACGGATTATGAAGTGGGCAATGTAGGGCCAGTGATGGATGGGGAACTGGATGGATTTATCAAGGCGTATTTGATGATGGAGAAGGAGAATATTAGTAATTAGTAATTAACAATTGAAAGCCGCAGATTCGCAGATTACATAATCTGCGAATCTGCGGCTTGTTTTTTTCTTATAATTACTAACTACTAATTCCTAATTTTTAATTAACTGTAGTAATGTACCTCACCAAACTCCGCTTCGCAATCGGCAGTAATGTTTCTTCCATGGGAAGACTGAGATCGGTTTCTACGGAATAGACGGCAGGGTTGGGAAAATCTGAACGGTTTTTTATCAGCTCAGCTTTGATATTCTGGTAAGAGTTCACAAAATTACGCTGCCATACATCTACGAATTCGGTTTTGATGCTCCGGTATTTCTCATCGTGCTTTTCAAAGATGCTTAAACGGTATTGGTAAACCCAGGTGTTTCTGCAGGCACCTTCGCAAAGCATAAAATAACCTTCGTTGTGATCGAGTGGTACAATGCCTACGGGTTCGATGTTTAATTTGTTTTCGATGAATTCATAGATCTCCGTTCCGCTGGTAATGGTTTTTTTCATGGTGGAGGATGCAAAATTGATGATGTCTTCCAATTCTTGCATCAGTTCATCATCTTCAACCAATGATTCATACAGCAATTGCAGTTTTTCTATCTGGATCCCGGTCAGCCTTTTCGGGAATTGCTCCTGTAGGTATTTCTTGTTCTCACGGAAAGCCACCAGGTTATTGTAGTGAAAGATGAGGTCTGCGAACTGGGGGTACAGCTTATTTTCGCAAAAGTATTTGTTGATCTCCTGTAAATAGGCAAGGAGGGTGTATTTCTTCAACTCAAAATCAATATACCCATCTGCAAACCATGTCTGTGATAAGGTCTTCATACCGATCTGTTTGGTTAACTGAATGTACTTTACTGACTCCTGAAACCCATGGGTTGTTTACTAACACTATGTGAAAAACCGGGCTGTAAGCTTTGGGGGAATGGGCAGGGACCCGTTTTGACGCTTTTAACCGCAAAGGCGCGAGGGCGCGATGGTGCGCAAGGATTTTGCAACCATCCTAGCGAAACCACGCGCCTTAGTGCCTTTGCGGTTAAAAGATTGCCAATATTGTATTCAAAACCTGTGTTGCGACACTATCCGGGCAACTTATTTTTACCAGATTCTGTTGAATACTGCTAATTTTGCGTTTCACGGATACTAAACGGAACAAGCGTTACCATTCATGCACACCCCTAAAAATACCTGGCTTCATTGGTCGGTTACCGTACCGGTACTCTTGTTGTATCTGTTGTTTTTTGCCGTTCAGATTTTTTTTAATCTCGATGTTACGCAACGGAACCTGGTTGTTTCTGAAACCACAGCGCAATTATCACATGTTCCCGAACATCATCCCGCGAAGATTGCTGGTAGCGTAAACAAGACATCTTTAAAAACAAAGGTTCGTTTAAACAAACGTTTTGAACCTTCCAATATTCCGTTCAGTGTGGCTTCTGTTACAGAACCTGTTATTTGCTACGCGGAACCGGTAAACAGTTGTTCTTATGTTTCTGCTTTTTATACTTCCGCAGAACTGGCCGTGCAATCGCTTCGCGGTCCGCCTGTTGTTGCCTGATTTTTTCAGTAACAACCATTTTTCATTTTAAACATATCGTATGACTACTTTCTACCTGAGAAAGTGTATGGTTGCGCTGAGCATGGCAATATGCTTAGGCACCTCAGTGTATGCACAGAAATACTACAATTTACAAGACCTGGTTACAGCAGGCAACAACCATCTTCCTTTATTGCAACAAAAACAGGCTTTGGTTAATTCGGCCAAAGCTTCCGTTACAGAAGTCAGACATTCTGTATTGCCACAGGTTAAATTCAGTGAACAACTGAGCGCCGGTTCAGACAATTCACTGGCAGGGAGTTATTTCACAATGGGTATTACGCCTTCGACTTCAGCGGGTATCCGCTCCAGTAATACATTAGAGGCTGCTACGGGTAATACAGCCGTTTTGTACGGTGAGTATGAACTGGTGAATTTTGGATTGAATAACGCCAAAGTACAATACGCGCAATCTTTTGTGAACCTGCAGGAAGCAGACCGGCAGCGGGAACAATACCTGGTTTCAATGGAAGTGGCGCGTCTGTATTTCGCCACGCTCAAAACACAATACCGGCTGGAAGCTGACCGGCAGAATGTAAAGCGGTACGACAGTATTTTCACCATCATCCGTGCGCTTACATTAAGCGGCTTGAAAGCTGGCTCCGATTCTTCATTGGCAAAAGCGGAGCTATCCAAAACACGTATTACGTATAACCAAACATCAGGTATACTTAGCCAACTAAAAGATCAACTGACTTATTATACGGGCATTCCTCCTGTTGAATTATTACTGGATGGTTCGGTAAACCATTTCCAGAAGGCGATACCTGCGCCCATGCAATATGTGCAGGATACGACACAGAATCCTTTGCTTGATTATTTTGCGAAGAAGAAAAACATTTTTCAATCGCGCGAGCAGCTGATCAAAAAATCATACCTGCCAAAGATCATGCTGGCAGGCAGTACATGGGCGAGGGGATCGAGTATTCAATTCAGCGATCAATACAAACCACTCGAAACGGGCCTGGGCTACCAGCGTTTCAATTATGCATTGGGTGTTGCGTTTACCTATAACCTTTTTAATGGCATGTTTAAAAGAGATAAACTGGCCATTAACCGGTTTGATACAGAAGCCAGCTACCAGGAACTGGAGCAAGAGAAAGCCTCTGTAAACAATGCGTATACACAGGCAGATCATGCCATGCAAACAATTCAGGCCAATTTAACGGAACTACCTGTTCAGTTGAAATCTGCTTCGGATACCTACCAGCAAAAACTGGCGCAGTATAAGGCCGGGATCATTTCATTGATCGATCTCACCAATGCTTCGTTTGTATTGTACCGTTCAGAAACAGATTACATCGAAACCGTGAACGACTGGTACCTCGCGCAAATGAACAAAGCGGCATTGACAGGAAACCTTACTCAATTCATTCAAACAATAAGATAATTATATGGTAAGAGCAGCACTGAAAAGACCGATTACCATATTGGTACTTTTTACGGGACTGTTGTTGTTTGCCGTTATGGCGATACGAACGATACCCATCGATATCTTTCCCAAACTGAACGCACCTACGATCTATGTGATCGAACAATATGGCGGAATGAGCGCCCAGCAGATGGAAGGTGTGTTCAGTACACGTATGCAGGATCAGTTCCTGTATGTGAACGGGATCAAAAACATTGAAAGCAAAAACATACAGGGCCTCACTTTGGTAAAGTTGAGTTTCTATGAAACAACCGATATGGCCGAAGCAACCGCGCAGGTTGCATTACAGAGTAACCGGATGCTGGCTTTTTTTCCGCCGGGTTCATTGCCGCCAACGGTGATCCGTTTTGATGCCTCTTCTTTGCCTGTTGGCGAACTGGTGTTCAGCAGTAAAACCAAATCACTGCAGGAAATGTTCGACCTGGCATTAACACGGATCCGGCCTTTGTTTGCAACGGTTCCGGGCTTGTCTGCTGCACCCGCTTTCGGATCGAATGCCAGAACAGTGGTGATTAATGTAGATCCTGGTAAACTCAGTACGTATAACCTGAGTGCCGACGAAGTAGTGGATGCAATCGCGAAAAATAATACCATTACGCCATCGGGTAACCTTCGGGTTGGTAACACGATGTTTGTAACGTCCATTAATTCGCTGGAAGAAAAAGTGCACCAGTTCGAGGATATCCCCGTAAAAAGCAATGGAACTACGTCTGTTTTTATTCGTGATGTGGCAAAAGTTGCTGATGCTTCTGACATTACAGTTGATTATGCACTGGTAAACGGGAAACGTTCCGTATATATTCCTGTTGTAAAAACAGCGGATGCTTCTACCTGGGATGTGGTACAAAACCTCCGTACCAAGCTACCCGAAATGCAAACCCTATTGCCGGATGATGTAAGGATCAGTTATGAATTTGACCAGAGTGTGTTTGTGATGAATTCGGCCAAAAGCCTGATGACAGAAGGCATACTCGGTGCCATCTTAACCGGCTTAATGGTCTTGTTGTTCCTGAGAGATTGGCGAAGCAGTGTGGTGGTGATCGTTACCATACCTGTTGCCGTATTAAGCGCTGTTTTGTTTTTAAAGCTGGCAGGACAAACAATAAATATTATGACCCTGAGTGGCCTGGCACTGGCTATTGGTGTACTGGTTGACCAGGCAACGGTAACCATCGAAAACATACACCAGCACCTGGAAATGGGTAAGAACAAAAAACAGGCGATACTGGATGCCTGTTCGGAAATATCTTTTCCGCTGTTGCTGATCCTGCTTTGTATCCTTGCTGTGTTTGCCCCGGCTTTTGTGATGACGGGCGTGCCGAAAGCCATGTTCCTGCCATTGTCATTATCCATCGCATTTGCCATGATCGTCTCGTTTGTGGCCGCGCAAACACTGGTGCCCGTGATTGCGAACTGGTTATTGAAAGCTGAAAAATTTCAGTACCACCATAACCAGGTACATGCCCATGCGGGATTGGCTTTGGATGAACAGGAAGTAGGGGAGATCGCATTACATGAATCGGAAGAAAAAAAGCACCCGGAAGAAAACGGGTTCTTCCAGAAATTGAAAATAGGGCTGGCGGATTTACTGGATAGATGGATGCCGAAAAGAAAAGGGATCGTTCTATTGTACCTGGTGGTTATTACCGGGGCTGCGGGTGTCTGTTTTATGGGAATAGGAAAGGACCTGTTGCCCAAAACAAATAACAGGCAATTACAACTCCGCATCCGCGAGCCGGATGGAACACGTTTGGAAGTTACGGAACGTACAACGCAATCCGTATTGGCCATCATCGATTCAACGGTACATCACCAGGTAGCGATTACTTCAGCGTATGTTGGACTGGTGCCGAGCAATTTCGGAACCAGTAACCTGTACATATTTAACAGCGGTACCCATGAAGCATTGATACAGGTAAACCTGGATGAAGCATACGATGGAAAGATGGAGGATCTGAAAGAGGCATTGCGTAAGAATATCCGCACCGCTTTTCCAGATATTCGTATTTCTTTTGAGCCGATCGAATTAACCGAAAAGATCATGGCCCAGGGTGCTTCAACACCTATTGAAGTAAGGATTGCCGGTAAAAGTATGACTGACATCAAAAACTATTCGGCAAAACTGCTGGAGAAATTACAGGCGATTTCTTTTTTACGTGATGTTCAGATTGCGCAGCCCCTGCATTTTCCTTCTATCCGGATTGCGATTGACAGACAGAAACTGGCGTTGATGGGGCTTTCCCTGGAGAATATCTCGCGCAGTATCACGGCCACCACTTCCTCAAGCAGGTATACGAGTAAAAATTTCTGGCTGGATGATAAAACATCCTACACCTACCAAACACAGGTACAGGTTCCGGAGTACATTATGAATTCGGTGGAAGAATTGCAGGCAACTCCATTGGTAAAAGGACAGGCAAGGCCCATCTTATCTGATGTGGCAACTCTTTCCGTTGACAGTTTGCCGGGCGAGTACGACCGGAGCGGCCCGAGAAGATATGTTACCATCAGCGCAAACATCTATAAAAAAGATTTGGGCTTTGCTACGGATGCGGTTAAGAAAGCGGTCAGGGAAGCGGGTGTAGCTCCTTTGGGATTGATTACGGAAGTGAAGGGGATGTCTTCGTTGCTGATTGAAACGCTTGACTCTTTGCAAACAGGTTTATTGGCAGCCATTGTTGTGATCCTGCTATTGCTGGCGGCCAACTACCAGTCTTTTGGCGTGGCCATTGCGGTATTGTCTACCGTGCCTGCCGTATTGCTCGGTGCCATGCTACTCTTGCTTGCCACAGGTGCTACGCTTAACCTGCAATCGTATATGGGGATCATTATGAGCACGGGTGTATCGGTAGCCAACGCGATCCTGATCGTAACCAATGCGGAAGCTTTGCGAACCGAATACAAAGATCCATTCAAAGCCGCTACTGTTGCAGCAAGTATCCGTTTGCGCCCGATCTTAATGACAAGTCTTGCGATGATTGCCGGTATGATACCGATGGCCAGCGGACTGGGAGAGGCCGGAGATCAATCGGCACCATTGGGGCGTGCAGTAATCGGCGGATTGATCGCTTCAACTTTCGCGGCTTTGTTTATTGTTCCATTGGTGTATGGATGGGTAAGACAAAAAGCTTCTTTTCAATCTGTTTCATTATTACCTGAAGATTCACACAACTAAATTAGTTACCATGAAATATGCGATTTTATTTTTTCTATCTATAACAGCCATGGCTTCCTGTTCTGAAAAAAAGAAAGAAGCAGAAGCAAAGCCCGCTGCAACGGCACCCGTTTACCAAACCGCAACAGTAGAAAGCGGAGGGGTTGCAACGGTTATTAAATTACCCGCGCAGCTGGCCGCTTACCGCGAAGTGAGTATTTTTCCTAAAATGAACGGCTATGTTAAATCTGTTTCTGTAGATGTAGGTTCTGTTGTTGCAGAAGGCAGTATGCTGATGCAACTGGAAGCGCCCGAACTGGAACAGGCCGTATTACAGGCCAAAGAAAAATACACCAGGGCCAGGGCCGATTATGCCATTGATAGGGAACATTACCTGCGTTTACTGGAAGCATCGAAAACACCAGGCGCCATTTCTCCGCTGGATATTTCTACCTATAAGGCCAAAGTAGAGGCCGACAGTGCCATGAGTAACGCGGAAAAAGCCAACTGGCAAATGCAGCAGACCATGCTTGGTTATTTGAAAGTAACGGCTCCGTTCGCGGGTGTCATAACAGAAAGAAATGTACACCCGGGTGCCCTGGTGAGTGCCGCCGTTAAAGACAAACCCATGCTGGAACTGAAGCAGGTAGATCATCTTCGTTTGCAGGTAGATATTCCGGAGAACATTGCCGCTAGTTTACAAAACAAGGACACCGTATCGTTTTATGTAAGTGCATTGCAGGGGAAAAAATTAACTGGGTTCATCAGCAGGCGCTCCGGTAATGTAAATGCACAATACAGAAGTGAACGTATGGAGATTGATGTGTTTAATGCCGACAGAATGCTTGCTCCCGGGATGTTTGCAGATGTGGTTTTGTATTCAAAAGGAAATGCGCAAGCCATGTGGGTACCCGGATCTGCTGTGGTAAGTTCTACAGAAAGAAAATATGTACTGGTGATGGAGAATGGGAAAATACATAAAGTAGATATAAGCACCGGCAACCAGGCTGCTGATAAAATTGAGATCTATGGCAATGTTAAACCAGGGGATAAAGTAATTGTGAATGCGAATGATGAGATTAAGGAATCTCTCTAAAAGAAAATAAAAGAGGGTATTAACGGAGATTTTTTTTCACGCAAGGAAGCAAAGTTTGCAAAGTCGCAAAGTTTTGTATGAGGTGCAGGCCTTCTTTGCTTTCTTGGCGACTTTGCGTGAAATTGATTTTCGCTTCAAACTTTTTTCAACACAGCTACCAGGCGTTGCACGAGAATACAGGCAATAGGGGTGTATTATTTTTTGGGTTGTCTGAATGCGTTGATCGTAAATACGCAGGATGTTTGTAAATAGTTTTTCCAGTAGGTTACATGACTGATGGATTGATTGAACTTATTAAGCCAGCCTGCCTGTAAAGAAAGATGGTCTGTAAACTGGTAGCCCACTCCTGTGTATAACCAATTGGTTTCAAAATAGGGGGCTTCGTTGGTAATGAATATTTCGTCTGACCAGTTAAAGAAAACAGTGCCGGCTTTTTGTACAGTATGGTTAAGGGGAACTGTTGCGGCAAGCCGGTAGCGGAACCTGTTGCGGTACCCGGATGCGGATGTATAACGTTGTTCAAGCCGGTAACGGTTCTCTACCTTGATCCTTCCGATATAACTATTTACAGCTACCTGCTCCCATAAACGGAATTCATTATTCTGGAGGGGCGATTTAAAATCTCCATCCGGTTGATAAGTTTCATATTGCCCGAAAGCTGCCGTAAAATTTACACTTTTTGAAAGTGTGTACCCCAGGCCGGCATTGTATTCATAATAATTGTAATCGTGGTAGGGCTTTTGCGTGAGCAGGTGCGGTTCAAGAAAAGCAAACCATTTTTGATTGAATTTTACTTTTCCATAGAAGAACATCCATGAACCCATTCCTTCGGTTTGGGTATATGCTGTGTCAGCGGATAGGAACAATGCCATCCATACAATGGCTACTCGCAGGGGTTTGTGCATTATCGAAAAAAGTTAGTATGGGCTTTGATCATAGATAATGAAACCACTGTTTGTTCACATCCCAGTTTTCAAATTCTTTGGCCACCTCGGAAAGGAAGCCTGCACCAATGCTTCCGTCTACAATGCGGTGATCGTAGCTGAGCGATAAATACATCATATGCCGAACACCAATGGTATCCCCTTCAGGAGATTCAATCACCACCGCACGCTTTTTAATAGCACCCACAGCCATAATGGCTACCTGTGGCTGGTTAATGATCGGTGTTCCCATCAAACTGCCGAAAGTGCCCACATTGGTCAGTGTAAAAGTTCCGCCCTGTGTATCTTCCGGTTTTAATTTGTTGTTACGCGCCGCGTCGGCCAAACCGTTCACAGCTTTACTCAATCCTACAATATTTAATTGGTCCGCGCCTTTGATCACCGGCACGATCAGGTTTCCTGTTGGCAGGGCCGTGGCCATGCCGATGTTGATGTCTTTTTTCAGAACGATATTATCACCATCCAGTGAACAGTTAATCAGAGGGAATCGTTTGATCACATTCACGATACACTCAACGAACAGTGGAGTGAAAGTGAGTTTGGTTCCTTCGCGCCGTTCAAATTCATCCTTTACTTTCTGGCGCCATTGTACCATATGCGTTACATCGGCTTCGGCAAAACTGGTTACATGCGGACTGGTCTGCACACTGTTCACCATGTGTTTGGCGATGAGTTTGCGCATCCTGTCCATTTCAATAATCTCCGTAGCACCCGATACAACAACAGTAGCCGGGTCAGAAGATTTACCTGAATAAGAAACGGGTGTATAACTGCTGGTAACAATTGCCGCACCGGAAGGCTTGCTTTCTGTTACTACCGGAACACTACTGGTAACAGGTAATACTGCTTTTTCTATTGCAGGCGCTGTATAAGCAGGAACTGTGCCTGCTTTTTTATCGGCAACATATTGTAAAATATCTTTTTTGGTAACCCTTCCTTCATTGCCCGAACCCGGAATTCGCTCCAGTTCACTCAAAGCAATGCCTTCGCTGTTGGCAATATTCAATACCAATGGAGAATAGAAGCGGTTAACAAGGGGTTTGTCTGGCAGTTCAACCGGAGCCGTAACCTGCTCAGGTGTATAGGGAACTTCCGGCGTGGCGTAATAGGCTTCTGCAATGGCAATGGGTGTTTGTGCTTCTGCGGCAACAGGCTGGGCAGGAGCCGCTTCAACAACGGGTTCTGCAACAACCGGCGCAGTTTGTACCGAAATGGGTATGCCATTACTGGCAGATGCTCCTGTACTGATGCGGGCAATGACCGTTCCAATAGGAACCACATCATTGATATTGAATAATATTTCTGTGATTACCCCTTCGGAAGTGGAAGGAACTTCGCTATCTACTTTATCTGTCGCAATATCCAATACGGTTTCGTCCTGTTTTACAGGATCGCCTACTTGCTTATGCCATTTCAGTATCGTGGCCTCCATGATACTCTCGCCCAGTTTGGGCATTACCAGTTCAGCAATTGCCATACTATCGTGCTGTTTTAATTGGATAAAGGTTCTGTTCGTTCAAAATACCTGTTCCGTGCTTTTATGCGACCAATCTAACTGAAATCTACACAAAGGGTTACGGAACTGCAAATGTATCGGTTGCCCCTCAAATACGAACACCTGTTAGGTGTTTTCATTGATAAAGATACGTAAAAGGTTCAGTGCATTGGTAGCAGTGAGTTCAATGTTTCTTCTTCTATCGAAACGGAAATGGAAGAGTTTGGCCATGGCCTTCTCCCGGTTGGCTACGGCGATCCATACCATGCCTACCGGTTTTTCAGGCGTAGCGCCTCCTGGACCCATGATGCCGCTTACCGCAATGGCATAATCCGTATTCATCAGCTGCTGAACGGCCCTTACCATTTTCAATACGGTTTCTTCGCTCACGGCACCAACGGTCTGAAGAATTGCTGGGGGAACATTCAGCAGTTCTGTTTTGATCCGGTTGTCATAACTCACCACACTTCCTGTAAAAAAAGCGGAAGAGCCGGCATGAACCGTCATTAAATGCGCAATGTATCCCCCGGTACAACTTTCGGCGGTGGCCAGGGTTTTGTTCTCTTTCTTCAGCATATGGCCAACCACTTCTTCCATAGAAAGATCCTCATCGATTACGAGGTATTCTTTTACTTTTTCTTTGAAGAGGTGGAACTGGTGATTGATTTCTTCCTCTAAAGCTTTCTTATCCGAACCAAATGCGGTTAGTCTCAATCGTACCATGCCATAATTGGGCAAATACGCAAGTTTGATATGGGAGGGAAGAGCTTCTTCTATTTCCTGTACCAGATCCGCCAGGTAAGATTCGCCCAATCCGGCTGTGAGTAAAGTTCTGTGTTCGATATATCCTGTCTGAAACAATTCCGGAACCTGTGGCAATACTTTGTGTGTCATCAACCATTTCATTTCATGCGGCACACCGGGCAAGGATACAAATACGGTTCCTCGTTTTTTAAATAACATACCGGGTGCCGTTCCGCGTTCGTTCAACAGCACTTCACAAACATCCGGTACCTCGGCTTGTTTGGCATTGCGCTCGATCATCGGGCGTTTGAGAATGTTTTCGAAGATATGGGTGATGTTTGTAAGCGTTGGCTGGTGTACCACCATCTTTCCGCCAAAATACTCGCAGAGCAAGGGTTTGGTGATATCGTCTGCGGTAGGGCCTAAACCTCCGGTAATAATGATCAGTGAAGCGTGTTTGCTTTCTTCATCCAGCGCCTGCCAGATATCGTTCCAAACATCGCCCACGGCCACACGGTGCTTGATGAGGATACCCATTTTATTCAGTTCCTGTGCAATCCATGCGCTGTTGGTATCTATCACTTGTCCGATCAGTAATTCATCTCCAATGGTAATGATTGATGCAAAAACTTTTTCCATAGTCCGCTTCCGCTTAATTTTAGTGCAAGGTAAAGTTCAATTATGAAAACAGGCGTTTGGTTTATTTGTTTATTGGCTTATTCGGTTGGCGCTTTGGCGCAGCCGGTTCAGGAGCGATTATTGAAAGCGGCCGAGAAACTGCAGGCCGATCCGCAAATGAAACATGCGATACTCGGGTTATGTGTCGTAAAGTCTGAAACAGGCGAGAAACTAATTGAAGTAAATGCCCAAACAGGTTTAGCACCAGCCAGTTGCCAGAAAACCATTACCAGCGCCGCTGCGATGGATTTGCTGGGACCTGATTACAGGTTCCCTACCTTGCTTGGTTACAAGGGAAGTATTGTGAAAGGCGTTTTGAAGGGAGATCTGTACATAACCGGTAGTGGTGATCCGAGTTTGGGAAGCTGGCGCTTTGATGTTACCAAAGACGAAAAACAAATTAACCAATTGGTGGTGCTGGTAAAGCAGGCAGGTATTACAAAAATAGAAGGAAAGCTAATTGGCCTAAATGGAAAATGGGACGATGAAACCCTGCCCGGCGGATGGATCTGGGATGATATGGGTAATTATTATGGTGCCGGATCTGCCGCACTAAACTGGCACGAAAATCAATACGACCTGGTGCTTCGTTCGGGTTCACAGTTGGGCGATGCGGTAAGCATAGTTGCGACCATACCCAAACCTTATGGTGTGCAATTGCAAAGCCGTTTAAAGTCTGCGGCAAAGGGTAGTGGTGATAATGCATATATCTACCTGCCTCCCTATGCATCATCGGGTTCTGTAAGAGGAACCATACCAGTTGATGAAAAAGCATTTACGATCTCTGGTTCACTTCCTGATCCCGCCGCTCAATTTCTGTTCATATTGAAGAAGAAGCTGGATTCTGCACAGGTAAATTCACAATCGTTTGAGGTTTCAGACGATAAGGAGATGCCTTTGATGCAGCTTATCGGGCGCATTCAATCCCCCGCTTTGGACAGCCTCAATTACTGGTTCATGAAAAAAAGCATTAACCTGTATGGCGAAGCATTGGTGAAAACCATCGCGTACGAAAAAACGGGACTGGGCAGTACTGATAAAGGCGTGGAGCTGGTAAAACAATTCTGGAAGGAGCGGGGTATTGAAACATCGGCACTGCATATCATTGACGGCAGCGGTTTATCTCCCCAGAACCGTGTTACGACGGATGCACTTGTAAAAGTGTTGCAGTATGCCAGGAGCCGCCCCTGGTTTGCTTATTATTACGATGCATTGCCGGTATTTAACCTGATGAAATTGAAAAGCGGCACAATTGGCGGTGCTAAAAGCTTTGCGGGTTATCATACGGCTAAAGATGGAACGGCTTATACGGTTGCCATGATCATTAATAACTACGATGGATCGGCTGGGGAGATCGTGAAGAAGATGTACCAGCTGCTGGATGAATTGAAATAGCCCCCCTAAAGGGGGAGATGATATACTTGTTCTCCTTTTAGGTAGGGGGTATTCTCTCGTTGCTCCTTGCCTGTTCTCTGTATGTTCCTAGTATGTTCCTAGCCAGTTCCTAGTATGTTGCCTAGTAGTAGGTAATAGTTGGGTTTACCCACACTCCTCATTGGCCCTTAACGAGCCGGGGGTATTATTCCAGTACTAAAAACACACCTGTTTGTTTAAAGATCTGTACCAGTGAAGGAGCGGTATCTTTTCGATTCCAGTCACGCTGCAGCTCACACAAAATCTGCGTATTGGAGGTTAGCCTGGCACCCGCCTGTTCCATTCTGCGTAAAGCTGTTTCATGGGCCAGCACCGAAGTGCCACCAACGGCATCTACAACCGGGTATACTTCGTAACCTTCTTTGAGTGCATCCAATGCAGGAAAGGAAAGACAGGCTTCGGTCCATAGTGCGGTCATGAGTAGTTTTTTGCGACCGGTCGCTTTTACCGCTTCAAGAAATTCTTTGTCTTCCCACGCATTGATGCTTGTACGGTCATAAGATGGGATATCGCCCAATACCTGTTTAAGCTGTGGAATGGTGTCTTTATTAGCGCCTGTTCTTACATTAACGGTAGACAAGATTACAGGTAAATGATACGCTTTCGCTATTTGTGCCGTTGCCGTGATATTGGCTACCAGTTGTTTTCTATCCATTGAGTTGATGGAGTTGACTTGCGTAGGTTGATAATCAATCACGATCAAAGCCGCATTTTGTGGTGTTAACAGGTGGTCTGTAACTGTATCGCGTATAGGGTAACTGCTCATAAAAAAAGAGTTTAATTGGTGAATAGCACAAGAAACTTTTATTCCAAAACGCCAAACTTACCTGCCTGAAAATCATCTATCGCTTCCCTTATTTCGTCCTGGGTGTTCATTACAAACGGACCATAACTGGCTATGGGTTCGTTAATGGGTTCCCCGCTTAATAATAGCAATACAGCATCATCATCTGCCTTCACGGTAATGTTTTCCCCTGCGTTCCCAAACAAAACAAAGCTGTGCTCGGATGCTTTTTGCTCATTTACCTGTGCGTTCCCGTTAATTACCAGCATCGCGGTATTATGGGTTGCAGGGATAGCGAAATTAACTTCAGCGCCTTTTTTTAGTTTGATATCAAAAAGGTTTACCGGCGAATAAGTACTGGCCGGTCCTTTTGTTTCATTAAATGACCCCGCAATTACATTTACCAACCCGGCATTGTTTTGCAGGTGCACTTTGCCCATTTGGTCGGCGGTAATAGCCTGGTAATGCGCCGGTGTATTTTTATCTTTTTTTGGCAGGTTCACCCAAAGCTGCACCATTTCAAATGGCCCGCCTGTTTTGGAAAATTCTTTTTCATGGTATTCTTTATGCAATATGCCTGCACCCGCCGTCATCCATTGTACATCTCCCGGATTAATGATACCGCTATTGCCGGTGCTGTCATGATGCGCCACACTGCCTTTGTAAGCAATGGTTACTGTTTCAAAACCTTTATGCGGGTGTACATCTACGCCCCGGATATGGTCAGACGGGCCAAAATCGAACTCGGCATTAAAATCGAGCAGCAGGAAAGGACTGATCCGTTGCTGTGAAATACCTCCGCCAGGTATCATATTATATACCCTGAATCCATCACCTACCATACCCGGCCTGGCGGGACGAGGGATTATTTTTTCAATTATCTTTTTCATAATTGGGTTCTTTTATTTGTAAAAACCGGTATCCATATTTGATGCAATACTGAGATACGCTTAGAGGTATCAAATTACATCTTTTATAACTCGTTTCATAACGGTTATAAAACCTTCCTTGTGATGAATTGTAATGCTCGATTAATATGAACCGGTAACGGCTAAAGCCTGGGTTCTCCTATACCCGGGTGTTCGGAAAAAAATATAGCCGCAGATTCGCAGATTAGATGGGTTTTGTGCATCGCAATCTGCGAATCTGTGGCGAATGAATGTCTTCCGAGTATATATGGGGTTATACTAACAAAGCGATAGATAAAAGCTGAACCTGCCTGGCCGTTACATGTAAAATGGTACACTATCCAATTACCAGATGATACTAAGTCGCAATTTTTATATTGTACCTTCACGCCAACCAAACCACCTGTTATGAAAGAACAAAACTTCAGCAACCATTCCCGCTATGTTCCCGGGTACCATTTTATTATGTCAGCCGCAATGCTTGCTTTACTGGTGGGATCCATTATCAACCTGGCGCATTCCGCCAAAGAGAACCTGTATTCCGCTTCGCTGATCTGCCTGGTGGGCCTCATCTTTTTCTCGGTATTCTGGTATATGCGTGTATTTGCATTGAAGGCGCAGGACAGGGCCATCCGCGCTGAAGAGAATTTCCGTCATTTTATATTGACCGGTAAAATCTTGCCAGAAGGGATAAATATGAGCCAGGTGGTTGCTCTTAGGTTCGCTTCCGACGCGGAATTTCCGGTATTGGTGGCACGCGCCGTTAACGAAAAGCTAAAGAGCAAAGACATCAAACAAGCCATTCAAAACTGGCGTGCCGATCACAACAGGGCCTGATCTGTGAAAAACGGTGTTAATTTTTCTTTTAAATCATCCGGCAGACCGATCCTTTTGCCGGTTTGATTATCGATAAAAAACAAAACTACTTTCCCTTTGGTGAGTAGTTTTTTTCTTTCATTATATACCTCGTGGTGAAACTCGATTTCGTGTTTAAGGGGCAGCTCTTTCAGGATGGTTTTGATGGTGATCAGGTCGTCGTAGTGGGCAGGGCGTAAAAACTGCGCTTCCATTGATACCACGGGCATCCGCACGCCCATTTCTTCCATTTTTTTATACGTAAATCCCAGCTCGCGAATGCACTCGGCGCGGCCCACTTCAAAATACTGTGCATAGTTGCCGTAATACACAATATCCATCTGGTCTGTTTCGGCATATCTTACCCTTACTGTTGTGATGTGTTCGTACATGGTTATCCTGATTTGTTGACAAACTTACGCCGCTTATCTGTTTTTCCACAAATGATGGAATGATGTTTGCTTACAAAGGCCTAATACTACCTTTAAAACAGATTTTGCTTTTCATTAAGAAAGAAACTGAAATCTTTGTAACACTTTACACATCTGAAAAGATTTTAGCCAAATTTTATTGAGAAGCAACCGTTCGTCTGGAGATCACGCATTTTCGGGGATGAGATAGTTTGTTTAGGAGGCAACCGCGGGACTAAAGTCCCGCGACGGTCTTTTAAATATTCTATCCATGCTCTAAAGAGCATGGCAAAGAGCATGACAAAGAGTATTTTATTGTTATGCTTTGTGTCGCCCCGCTCTTTACTCTTTAGAGCGGGAGGGAATTCATAATTAGGAGATCAGTTGAGACTTTGGTCCCGGGTGATCTTTGCTGATAATGAAGAAGTGAATCTTCGAACAGCTGTGATCGAAGCCAGACACCTGCCAGCCAGGGCGCATAATCCGGCAGGTAGTTAATTTTAATAGCCACACTCTATGAAGAAACTCGTTTATATATGCCTGTTGATGGCCGGATCTTTTACCGGTTCGCAACTGAATGCCCAGTTTACCCAGAATAACCTGGATCCCGATGCGGAATTCAAGAACGCAAAAGACCTGTACCAGAAGGAGCAGTTTAGTCTTGCGTATCCTGTATTTAAAAAAATATATAGCAATGGGATAGGAAAGAGCAATACACCGTCCAGTATTCAACTGGAAAGCAAATACTATTATATTATCTGCGGACTGCAATTGAATGATGCTACGGCTGTGCCCATGGCGGAATTGTTTATAGAATTGGAGAATACACCCGCCCGTATCCAGATGATGGGCTTTCACCTAGGTGAATATTATTACCGCAAGCAGGATTTTGCGAATGCACAGAAATATTACCAGGGTGCGGGCATCGCCAACCTCAGTAACCGCGAAATAGCGGACATGAAGTTTCACCAGGCCTATGGTTTTTTTGCCATGCAGCAGTTTGACAAGGCCAAGCCTTTGTTCAATGCCATCCGCCAATTGCCGAAAGACCCCAATTACCTTGATGCCAATTATTATTATGGTTTTATCTGTTTCAATGAAAAGAATTATCCGCAGGCACTGGAAGCTTTTCAGATTGCAGAGAAATTACCGGAATACCAGCCTGTGATCCCTTTCTATATTGCCGAGATTTATTATTTCAGTGGTGATAGAGACAAAGCCCTTGCCTATGGCGAAGCGGCCCTCAAAAAAGGCAACCTGTTTTACGATCTGCAGATGAAACAACTGGTGGGACATTTGTATTTCGAGAAAAAAGAGTTTGACAAAGCATTGCCTTACCTCGAAAAATATGTGAAAGGAACGGAGAAGGTAAGAAGAGAAGACCTGTACGAACTGTCTTTCTGTTATTATGAAGGAAAGAACTGGGTATCCGCTATTGAAGGCTTTAAACAACTGGGGGGCGCACAGGATTCGCTGGCGCAAAACAGCATGTACCTGCTGGCCGATGCCTACCTGAAAACAAACGACAAGGCCAATGCCAGAACCGCTTTCCAGTTTTGTGCAGCCAATAACAGCAATGCGGTTCAGAAAGAAGTATCCGCGTTTAATTATGGTAAACTTTCTTACGAGCTTGGTTATATGGACCCGGCATTGAAAGCGTTTCAATCATTTATTGCGGCCTATCCCAAATCCACATACAACCAGGAAGCCAAGGAATTACTGGTAAATACATTGGCGAACACCAGCAATTACAAAGAAGCATTGAGACTATATGAAAGCCTGGGTGTGAAGAGTGATAATGTGATCAAACTATACCCGCGTTTATTGTATGGTGCTTCGGTGGAACTGATCAACGACCAGCAGATCGATAAAGCGGATGCGTTACTCACCCGGTTACTACAGGCCCCTTATAACACTGCGCAATTGCCATTGGCCAATTTCTGGAAAGGAGAGATCGCCTACCGCAACGGGCAAACGGATCCTTCCATCGCATACCTGCTTAATTACCTCAAGAACCCGGTGATTAATGGGGAAGTGAATATTGCCAATGCAAGGTATAGCCTGGCTTACGGTTACCTGAGGAACGAGAATTACACTTTGGCGAAGGATAATTTTGAACAGATCACCAGGAATATTTCTCAAACATCCACAGCCATAGAACAGGATGCTTACCTGCGCGCGGCGGATTGTTATTTTATGAACAAGGATTTCAGGCAATCGCTGAAAATGTACGAAACCGTTCTCTCTCTGCAACTGGCTTCTTCTGATTATGCCTTGTACCAGAAAGGGATCATCGCGGGCGCATTGAATAAGAATCCTGAAAAGATCAGCCTGCTTCAATCGCTGGAAAAACAATATCCTTCTTCTTCCCTGATTGCAGATGCCAATATGGAAATTGCGAATACCTATCTCGCGGATGAGAATTTTCAATCGGCCATTGCCCCCTTGCAAAAAGTAATTGCGAATACCAAGGCAAGTGCCGCTGCCCCGCAAGCTTACCTGAAACTGGGTGTTGCTTATTTTAACCTGAATAAGAACGAAGAATCGCTGAACAGTTTTAAAACACTGGTTACCAAATACACGAATACACAAGAAAGCAATGATGCGATCGAATACATCCGGAACATTTTTGTAGAGAACCAGAGGCCCGGTGAGTTTGCCGATTTCATGAAACAGAATGGCAAACCCATTACCGATACAGAAATAGATTCTTTAACCTTCCGTTCTTCGATGTTGCGTTATGAAGCAAAAGATCTGGCTGGAGCCAGAACAGGATTTGCTGCATACCTCTCTAAATACCCCAACGGCAAGTATTCGCTGGAAGCCAATTATTTGTCCGCGGAAATACAGATCGCCAACAAGGCCAATACCGACGCACTTCCTTTTTATAAAGCTGTGGCAGACAGGTCGCAGAATAAATATGCGGAGCGAAGTACGTTACAGGCCGCCCGTATTTATTATTTCGATCTGAAAGATTATCCGAATGCCAGCAAATATTTCGCGCAACTGAAAACCATTTCCACCCAACAGGAGAACAGGCTGGAAGCCATGCGCGGATTGCTGCGTTGCCAGTTTAAGGTACAGCAATGGAAAGAAGCGGCTGCCAATGCAGAAGAGCTGTTACTGGAAAAAGGCATCGCCACCGACGATCGTGTGATGGCCAGTTTGGTAGTGGCTAAAAATCACCAGTTGCAGAATGAACCCGATGCGGCCATTGTTTCTTACAAACAGGTGATCAATGCGGGTAAGTCTGAATATGCGGCCGAATCGCAATACCGTATTGCCGAGATCTTGTTGCAGCAAAACAAACTGGCTGAAGCGGAGAAAGCCGGGTTTGAAGTGATCAAGAAAATGGGCTCTTACGAATTATGGGTTACCAAAAGTTATATCCTCCTGGGCGATGTATATGTACAGCAGAAGGATCTGTTTAATGCAGAAGCCACTTTCAAAAGTGTAGTAGACAATGCTACCATTACCGAACTGAAAACGGAGGCACAACAGAAACTTGACAAAGTGCTGGAAGAGAAAAACAAAACCAATAAAGTTGAACAACAGTAAAGCTGAACCATACATGAATTACTTATCAAAAATATTGCTCACGCTTTTCCTGGCAGTCTTTGTGCTTGGCTCGGTACAGGCACAGAAAAAAGGCCGTAAGAAAACGAGTACGCAGAAACCGGTTGCCAAAAAGAAAAAAACTGGCACCGTTAAAACTGCGGATAAAACAGTAAAACCAACTGCTGCCAGGCCTACTGCTGAAAATACCTACCAGCTATCTAAAGCGGGTACAGGAGATACAGCTGCTCCTAAAATGGTAACCATTACTTCTGCGTTCAAACCTTTTTTGAAGAATGCGGCCAAAGTTAATTTTACAGCCGCTACACCCGTGATCGATTCGTCGAAGATCCCAGTAGGGTATGCTATTCCATCGCAGCATCTTTTTTTCTCTTACCAGCCGGTTCCTATTAAACCGTTGGCCCTGGGCGTTGATTCGGGTTATGTATGGGAGAACGATCAATACATAAAACTGGGGGCGGGCAATTTCAGTTCCTATTACGGGGAAGCCGCATTATCATTTGGCGATGGCAAAACATCCATCACCAATATCCGCGGTAATTTTCTTACATCAACCGGGCACCTGCCTTCACAACAGGCTGCTAAATGGGGCGTGGATATCTTATCCATCTTCAACACAAAAAGCGATCATGAGTGGACGGCCCATCCTTATTACCAAAGCACCACGCAATACCTATATGGATACCAGCCGGCAACACTGCCTTATACAAAAGAGTCCTTGCTGCAAAGATTTACAACTGTAGGTATCGACCTGGGTATGCAGAACAAAACAGAGAATGCTTTTGGCATTACGTACCATCCGCAGATCAGTGCCGGCCGTTTCTTTGATAACAATGAGGCGCATGAAAATTATTTACTGATCAAAGCGCCGATCAACAAATCATTCGGAAAGATCTATGCATTCGACCTGGGATTAACCGCTGATATTTCCACGGCAAATTTTCCATTGATCCCGAATCCTTTGGTGCTGAAGAATAACCTGTATTATATCACTCCTTCCATTCAATTCAAAACACCGAATGTAAAGATCAATGCGGGCATACAACCTACCTGGGATAATACTGTGTTCTCTACTTTGCCCAATATTACAGCGGAGGCCAAACTGGCCGATATCAACCTGGTGCTGGAAGCGGGCTGGACAGGTTATTTTCAGAAGAACAGTTTCCGTTCGCTTGCCGGCTTCAATCCATTTATTGACAGGCCCGGCAGTTTGCTCAATACAAAGATCAATGAGCAGTATGCCGGTATCAAAGGCGCTAGCGGCGATCATTTTACGTACCAGGTGAGAGCTTCGCTGCTTAAGTTCAACAACCAGGCTTTGTTCCTGAACAATACTACGGATGGTAAAACATTCAATATTGTATATGAACCTGAAATGAACGCAGTTCGTTTACATGGTGAAGTTGGGTACACCGAACAGGAAAAGATCTCATTTACCGCCGGAGCTACCTTAACGCAATACAATTCGCTTGCGGTAAACAATAAAGCATGGGGTTTACTTCCGGTGGAAGTGAATGGATCGCTTAAATGGAAACTGCTGAAAGACCTGCAATTGAAATCAGAGGTATTTTTCTGGGATGGGAGTCCTTACCAGGACAAATCCCTGCAGGCAAGAAAGACAGGTGCTGCTGCAGACCTGAACCTGGGAGCGGAGTTTACGGTAATGCCCAGGCTGAATCTCTGGTTGCAGATGAATAACCTGCTCAACTCGCAATACCAGCGCTGGAACCAATATACCGTACTTGGCTTCAATGTTTTAGGAGGAATCGTATATTCGTTCAGGTAAACAACCCCTGAATGGATCAACACCTGTATAAATTCCTGGTATTACATGGGCATCTCGGCATTCCGCAACTCGGTAGTTTTGTGGTGAAGAAAACGGCTACCCATTTTGATGAAGGTTCCGGTTTGCTGCATGGGCCTGTGGCGGAGATACGATTTACAGAAGAAAGTGTACCGGGTTCTGAAAAACTTTTCTTTGACTTTTTAGCGAATGAAACCGGGCTGGATGAAATAACAACCATCCAGCAGTTTCATGATTATGCCTATGCGCTCCGTAACAACCTGCAGGAAAATGGGGTAGCTGAGTTAAAAGGCGTTGGGAAACTGGTAAAAGAAGGGGAGGCAGTTCATTTTATGCCCGCTACAGACTTATCTTACCTGGTGCAGGCCGTGAATGCCGGCGACCCGGTTCTGATCGATGAAGATGATGCGGGGGTGAAAAAAGACTTCTGGTGGTTTTATGCCATCATTTTAGGGATACTGGGGTTGGGCGCATTGGCCTACTATTATCTGTAAACATGTTGTGTTAGCTGATACGCCCATGTTGATCTGCCTTGCGAACCTCACGTCCCTTTGCGTTCTTTGCGATACAAAAAGCGTCGGGGAGTATCGCAAGGTTCGCTAAGAACCGCAATGAACGCAAGGAATGGTCAGGTAAATGGGTTTATAGCTGGTAGCACAATATATTATCTTTAAATAAAACAAGAGCAGTCTTTTGTAAGATGCTTGCTTATATGCTATGCCGGAATTGATTGTGTACACCCATTGTCCCTGTTGCGGTTCTGCTTCTGTATTTCCTGCATTGTCTGCCAAAGACCATACCGTATCCGGCGAATTATTTGAGATCTGGCATTGCGATGAGTGTTCAGCGCGTTTCACGCAACGCGTACCTGTATTGGCTGAGATTGGTGCGTATTACCAATCTGCCAGCTATGTGTCGCACTCAGATACGGCAAAGGGATTTGTTAACCGTTTGTATCACCAGGTCCGCAACCACACATTGCAAAGCAAGAAAAAACTGGTGCAACAGTTAACCGGGAAAGAAACCGGCAGTTTGCTGGATGTAGGTGCCGGTACCGGCGCTTTTTCGCATACCATGCAGTCGGCAGGGTGGAAGCTTACTGCACTGGAACCGGACGATACGGCCAGGCAAAACGCGCAAAACAAATATGGACTTACACTGGAATCTCCTGAAAAATTATTTTCATTGCAGGCCAACCAGTTTGATGCGATCACCATGTGGCATGTATTGGAGCATGTACACGACCTGCATGGATACCTTACACAATTTCATACCCTCTTACAACCCGGTGGCCGTTTGATCATTGCGGTTCCGAATTATACCAGTTATGACGCGGCGGTTTACAAAGAATACTGGGCGGCATATGATGTGCCCAGGCATCTCTATCATTTCTCTCCTAAGAGCATGGAAATGCTGGGCAATGCCCATGGATTTTCATTGGCAGATACCCTACCCATGTGGTACGATAGTTTTTATGTTGCGATGCTGAGCGAACAATACCGTAATGGCAGCGGAAATATTTTTGGTGCCTGCTGGAATGGGATGCTTTCTAATCTGAAAGCATTACGGAATAAGAAAAGATGTAGTTCCGTGATCTATGTATTCTCAAAAAAATAACGCTCACTTTATGATGCTGGTAATAGTGCCAAAAGTATTTGGAGCTGTTTAATTGGAATTAGTTTCACGCAAAGAAAAATAAGAGACCCAAGTACAGGTCTTATAAAAGTTAGCCACAGATTCGCAGATTATTTTTACTAAATCTGCGAATCTGTGGCTAAAAAAGGTTGCGCTATAATTAATTTACTACTAATTAAATTTTACTTCAAACAGTTTAGGCCAGTGCTTTCCTGTAATAAAAAATCGTTTGCCTACACTGTCATAAGCAATGCCATTTAACACCTCGTCATTTGCTTGTGATTTTTGGGAAATTGCCCCGGGAGCATATTTGTCAAGTACAAAAGAAAAATCCGCTTTGCCTACCACATGCCCGGTAGCCGGATCAATTTTAATAATATAGTTGGTCAGCCAGATATTGGCATAAATAAACCCATCTACATATTCCAGTTCATTAATGCTTGCAACGGGACCGTTGTTATCAAACACACCCACTGTTTTTACTACCTGGAATGTTTCAGGGTCACGGTAGTATAAATTGTTGCCGCTGTTATCCATGATAAGGTATTTGCCATCGTTGGTCATACCCCAACCTTCTCCTGAGTAGCTGAACTCTTTTATTTTTTTAAAGGTTTTTTGATCATAAACAAAACACTTTCCTTCATTCCAGGTTAATTGATAGATTTTCCCGTTTAGTATTGTCATGCCTTCTCCAAAATACTCTTTGGACAATTGTATTTTTTGCAAGTCTTTACCAGTTGCAAGGTCCACACGGGCCAGTTTACTAATACCAATGTATTTTGTATCGCCACTGCTTTCGTATAAAACATTGTCATGCCATTCCAGCCCTTCTGTATATGAAGTGGAATCGTGCGGGTATACATTAACGATCGTATAATTTAATACTGCAGGCTCTTTAATCGTATTGGCATTAATGGCTGCATTGGATTCAGGGTTATTGTTCTGACAGGCGGATAAGCTGCAAATAACAGCCAGTGTTACGATGATCTTTCTCATAAAGTCGTATTCAAACAAATGTAAATAAGTTGTTACAGAAATTTCGTTAAAAATTAGTGCTCACCATTCTGGCCATTTCTTCTGCGATCACTGGGGTTAATGCCACGCCCATTCCATTACAGGCAATGGCTGCAAAAACATTGTTTGCCAGCTGTTTAACCATGGGTTGTTTATTTTCTGTGAATGCCATGATACCGCTCCACTGGTGTTCAATGGTATATTGATAAGATGAATGCAGGTGCTTTTTCAGAAAGGCAACCAATGCATTCCGAACGATCGCGGAACCGTCCATATTCAATGTTTCTTCTTCTGCAAAAGCCTCGTTCCTGGCGCCGCCAAGCAGGATGCGGTTACCCAGGTTGCGCCAGTAATAAAAACCTTCATCATAATGAAAGGTTCCTTTCATAGCCAGGCCTTCAATAGGTGAGGTTACAATGATCTGTCCGCGTGCCGGTGTAATACCTGTTTCAGGCAACAGGGTTTGGGTAAATGCATTGGTGCAATAGATCAGTTGTTTTGTTTTGATCATCACCTGCCCGTTCGTTTCAACCTCTATATCATTACCAGCTTCGTGCCAACCGCTAATGCCGGTTCCATATAAAATGTGCACACCTGAAGCCAATAGTTTCTGCGCTAAAGCCTGTACCAGTTTGCCGCTGTGTAAGGCGGCTTCGGTTCTGTTTTCAACCAATGCATCAAAACCCTGCAGACCAAGTGTGGTGAGCTTTTCGGTAGTTCGTTCAAAGATGCTTGTATTACCTGTGATCTGTTTCAATGCCTGGTTCAATTCCAGGATCTTATCATCCAGGTTACCCCAATGTTTGTAATCCGCATTGATGCACTCATATCCACCGCAAGGATCAAAATCAATTTCTTCATCCTTTAAATAATTCCTGATCTTTTCAATACCCTTGTAACGCATTTCCACAATGCGGAGCATATTGTCTATACCCTGGGTTTCGGCATCGTGTAATAATTCTGTAGGACTTCCAAAGCAGGCAAACCCGGCATTACGGGTAGAAGCGCCGAGTGGGATCGTATTCCTTTCCAGTATGGTAATCCGGCGTTGCGGGTGCTTCTGTTTTAGTTCCAGCGCTGTCCACAAACCCATCAGGCCTGCGCCGGCGATAATAATATCCTGCGGGGCATAAAAACTTTCTTTCTCCCATATTGACAGAGCAGCAGTCATAATAATAGCTTTAACGCTGAATGCAAAACGCTTAACGCAAGATACAATGCGTTAAGCGTTTTATGTCCAGCCTTTTGCGTTACGCATTAAGCGTTCAGCGTGATTACACGTTGAAGCGGAAATGCATTACATCTCCATCGTTCACCATGTATTCCTTTCCTTCAATGCGCAGGCGGCCGTTCTCGCGGCAGGCGGCTTCGCTTCCGTATTTTACAAAATCATCGTAAGCAATTACTTCGGCCTTGATGAATCCTTTTTCAAAATCGGTATGTATCACACTGGCGGCCTGTGGCGCTTTCCAGCCTTTGTGTATGGTCCATGCTCTTACTTCCTGTACGCCGGCGGTAAAATAGGTATCCAGGTTCAGCAATTTATAAGCAGAAGTGATCAAACGGTTCAAAGCGGGTTCTTTCATGTTGTATTCTTCCATGAACATCTGCTTATCTTCTTCCGCTTCCATTTCCGCGATCTGCGCTTCAATATTGTTACACATCACAATTACTTCGGCACCTTCTGCTTTGGCTGCAGTGGTTAATGCTTCGGAATATTTATTGCCCGTGTGCATACTGGCTTCATCAACATTGGCCACATATAAAACTGGTTTGTCTGTTAACAGGAACAGATCGGCTACTACCAGCTTTTCTTCTTTGTCGAGTCCGAGTGTATGAATGTTCTTTCCTTTTTCCAGGTGATCCTTGCAACGGCTTAAAATCTCAAACTCTGCCTTGGCCTTTGTATCCGTTCCCACACGTGCCATTTTTTCTACACGCTGCCATTTCTTTTCCACGCTTTCCAGGTCTTTCAGCTGCAGTTCGGTTTCTATGATCTCTTTATCGCTGATGGGGTTAATGGCACCTTCTTCGCGCAGCACATTCTCGTCTTCAAAACAACGGACTACGTGAATAATGGCATCCACTTCACGGATATTTCCAAGAAATTTATTTCCCAAACCTTCGCCCTTGCTTGCTCCGCGTACCAGGCCGGCAATATCCACGATCTCAAGTTGTGTTGGTACGATCCGATCCGGTATCACCAGCTCGGCCAGTTTGTTTAGTCTTGCATCCGGCACGTCCACAAGACCCACATTGGGTTCAATGGTACAGAAACGGTAATTGCTCGCTTGCGCCTTTGCGCTGTTGCTTACTGCGTTAAATAAGGTTGATTTACCCACATTCGGTAATCCCACAATGCCTGCTTGTAAAGCCATAATTAGAGGTTAGAGGTTAGATGGCAGATGCTAGATGCTTGAGGTTAGATGGCAGGAATATTTTCTCTAACATCTAACCTCAAGCATCTGACACCTGTTTTTCGAGCGGCAAATATAGCCGGATTTAGGGGTAAAATGGCTACAAATTGTCTTCCGGTACATCTACCACCCATTTCATCAGGTGGCTGAGACCTTTCAGGTTGGCCGCTTTCCAGCGGATATCCCATAATCCGCCGGCCAGTACATGTACTTTGGTAAAACCATTGGCGGCCAGGGTAGAAGCAGCTTCAAAGGCTTCGGGATTGGATCCGAAGGTATAGAGGATAATGTCTTTATTCTTATATGATGCTATTTCATTTGCTCGGTTAGCCAGTTCTGTCGCGGGTATGTTTACTGCATTGGGTACATGGCCCCTGTTTCGCCAGGTGTCTTTTTTTACCTCATTGGTAAACTCTTCTTTGCTGCGCGCGTCGAGGATATAGGTGTTAGGGGTGCGGGTTAGCATCGCATCCATCTCTTCCGCGGTAATAATGGTAAAACCGTTGCTGTTCTCCCATAATTGCCTGCGCATGGGCAATTCCTTTTCGGAAGCACTGATCCATTGATTCATACCATTGAATGCGGCATATACATCCGTAAAACCTTTCTCGGTAAGCAGGGTTGCGGCAAGATTGGTTTCGCGGCCATAATCGGCCGTTACCAGGATGGTTGTATTCTTAGGGATCTTATCCAGCGAAGCCGCCAGTTGCGCAAAAGGAATATTGCTGGCACCCTTGAGCCTACCCATGGCATTGGCCTGTGCATCCCGCGAAATACCTTTGAAAGCTGAATCGGAACGTACATCCAGGATAAACAGGTTCTTTTTAGAGAGGAGCAGGCGGGCAACTTCTCCTGGCGCAATGAGTTTGAATTGGTTATTGGTCTCGTACAATTCTTTGGAACAGCTGATATCCGTATTCTTAAGCAGGTTAAATTCCGTCATCGCTCCATTAATATTGTAAATCTTTGTAAAGCCGCTGTCGGATAAAAACTTGGAAACCTTCCGGCTACGCTGGCTATGGGAGCAATACACAAATATGGGCTGGTCTTTATAAGGCAATAATTCCTTCCATCTTTTTTGCAGGTCGGTGATGTCGAAATTGGTGGCGCCTTTTAAATGACCAATGTTCAGACTGGCAGAAGTGGATGTATCATAAAATTCCCCTTTGGAACGAACATCCAGTAAAAGATGGGATGGATTCTTTTGTAATGCTTCGCATAGATCATTCAGGTAAATTGTTTTGAAAGAAGTGTTATCATATTTGTATTGGGCAATAACTTGCTGGGTAAGGAAGAGCAGGCAAAAGAGGAGTTTGTGTTTCATATGGGGGATTTTTTCAACCGCAGAATCGTTGTTTACTGCATAAGCGCTGTCAATGCCTGTTTCTGGTGGTTGGGTTGTGTGATCGTTGTAGTAAGATACAACGCTTCCATACGTTTTAAAAGAGAATTGGGATAAATGGGGTATTTGTTTATTTTAACTGTCTGAAATATACATTATGGCTTTAAATTATGTCTGGATCGTATTTTTTGTCGTGGGCCTGGTCATTGCCCTTTTTCGCCTGATCGTGTTTCACGATTACGAGATCTTCAAGAAACTGGTTGAGGGCATATTTGATGCATCCAAATCTTCCGTAATGGATATCGGTTTGCCATTGACCGGGGCGATGTGTTTTTTTATGGGACTGATGAATATAGGAGAGAAGGCTGGTGCCGTAAATTTCCTGGCGCGTTTGCTGAATCCTTTTATGAAACGTTTGTTTCCAGAAGTGCCAGATAAACACCCGGCCATGGGACAGATGGTGATGAACTTCAGTGCCAATATGCTGGGACTGGATAATGCGGCTACCCCTTTTGGTTTAAAAGCCATGGAGAGTTTGCAAACGCTGAACCCCAATAAAGAAACCGCGAGCAATTCGCAGATCATGTTCCTGGTGCTGCATACCAGCGGACTCACATTAATACCGCTATCTATTATCGCGTACCGCGTAAGTGGTGGCAGTACCAATCCTACCAGTGTATTTGTGCCGCTGATGCTGGCAACCACCATTGCTACGGTAGCAAGTATTGTGATCACTGGTATTTACCAGCGCTTGCGTTTTGATAAAGTTTTGATTCTATGGTTGGTTGGCATCATTGCCAGTATTTGTTTGTTTGCGATGTTCATCAACGGGCTGCCTTCGCAGAAAACCATTCCGGAACCAACCTTACTCACCAAAGAAACTTTTAGTAATGTATTGGGAAATATCATTCTCTTCTTCATCATCTCCGCATTCATTATTGGTGGCTTTGTAAGAAAGATCAATGTATTTGATACGTTCATCGAAGGGGCGAAACAGGGTTGGGATGTGATCATCAAAGTAATTCCTTACCTCGTGGGGTTGTTGGTAGCCATCCGTGTATTCCGCGATAGCGGTGCGTTGGAAGCCATCATCAATGGGATCAGTTGGTGTTTTATGCAGGTGGGTATTACGAGCGATTTTGTTCCCGCTTTGCCCGTAGCCATTATGCGGCCCTTTAGTGGTGGCGGTTCCAGGGGATTGATGCTGGATATCTTCAAAACCCATGGTGCCGATAGTTTTATCGGTCAGCTGGCATCTACCTTCCAGGGAAGCGCGGATACCACGTTTTATATTATTGCGCTTTACTTTGGAAGTGTGGGTATTAAAAAAGTACGTTACGCCATCTGGGCTGGTATGCTCGCTGACTTGTTGGGTGTGATCGCCGCGATATTTATTGCGTATATCTTCTTTAAATAAAAACCACAAACCGTGCCCCTGTGCCTCTGTGTGAGAATTTAATTTGCACACGGAGACACAGGGGCACGGTTTGTAGACTATAATACCTCGATATCTTTTGTTCCTAAGGCTTCATACTGTTTATCCCTGAACATGATCTTGTATTTACCTTTTCTGAGGTAGAGATAATACAAACCGTTCGGCGCGGAAAGATAAGTTTGATCCGCAGGAATGGATTGATTGGGATTGGTGGCATTGTATTCCTTCTCATAATATGCCTGCACCAGGAATGCGGTTCGGTATGCGGGCAAAATGGAGATTTCTTTTTTCCATCCGTTCATGGCCAGCCAGGTAGGTCTTGCATTGCTGTACCTGGTGGGCGGATGGATCACATATATATCATTCATCAATGTGCCGCAAAGTTCTATGGATTTTTGATCCTGCAGGATTACCGAACTGTTTGTTAGCGGATGTTTGCGGATCCATTGACTATATACAGAAGCTTCAAAGGAGGTGTTGCCACCTTCTGTCATATGTGTCTGGTCGATCGTTAACGGATCAATTCCGGAAATGGTTTTGAAGTAAGCGGCCATGGGAATCAATTCATCTGTTACAGCGCCTTCATCTATATGACTGTATCCCGCATGTACCAATATTTTGGCGGTGCTGTCTTTCTTCCCGATAAAATCATAGAGGTTTTGCGCCTGCGCATATTCACGTTGTTTTACAGTATGGTTCTGACCATTGTCTTCATAAGGAACCAATGTATAACCTAATTCCAATGCTTTCCTGATCAGTTCACCCGCTACGGGTTCGCATACATAATGTCCCGCGGTAATATTTACTCTTGTAATCGCATTACTCCCTTTGTTGCTCAGCATTTCCATGGCGAGGTACCGAAAACCAGCTTTGTATAAATCTTCCAGTAAAGAAATGGTAAATGCACGGTGAAACGGTTTATCGTGCGCCTCATTGATCATGACCACACGGTTCTTTTTTGCCTTATTAAGGATGTATGTATGCGCATCTTCATACACGGCATCTTTGTAACTATCTACTATTTCCGCAGCCCCGGTTTGTGCGGCATCAGTCAGTTTCTCGTAATATTTTTTCTGTAGTTCCTGGATACTGGCCTGGTCGCCCATAAAAGCGAGCGCCTGTGATAGGTTCTGGTAATACGAAATGGTATCTTTTTTCAACAATTCCTTTTCATGGTAAAATGCTTTGTAAAAGGGGAGAAGATAATGCACACCTTTTACGGTATACATGGGAAGGTAAACGGAACTGTCTGTGGGTATGATCTCTTTCTGCTGCGAAAAAGTACGGAGTTCCTTATAGCCATCACTGAGCTGTGCCTGGCCATATACAGTTATCAGAACTAATACAATGAGTATTGTTTTTCTCATGCGGACAATTTCGGCAAGAATACTGCAACCGTTGTTAGTAAAAGGCTAAAGGTATTCTTTGAGATGTGTTTTTAACATTTCGATCCCTTCCGTGGCCGAAGCCTCAATGGCAGTAAGGTTATTCACCAACCTTGTTTGCGGGATATGTTTATCAAGAATGAATTTAGGAATGTCGGCTGGCGCGCAATTGATCAGCCCCGCTGCAGGATACACCACCAACGAAGTTCCGATCACTACAAAAATATCTGCCATAGCAGCGATTTCTGCCGCGGGCTCGATCATGGGAACCGCTTCTTCGAACCAAACGATATGGGGCCGCAATTGCCAGCCATCTGGTGCAAGCTCGCCAATGTTGATATCCTTTCTTATCTCATAGATCATTGAGTCATCGTTAGCCATTAGGGAACTGCTGCGCATTTTAAAGATCTCTCCATGCAGGTGCAATACATGGCTACTCCCGGCACGCTCGTGCAGGTCGTCGATGTTCTGTGTAATAATGGTGACTGTAAAGTCTTTTTCCAGATCAGCCAGTCCGATATGCGCGGCATTGGGTAAAGCCTTGCTCACATCTTTCCTGCGCATGTTATAAAAATCCAGTACCAGCTTGGGATCTTTTGCCCAGCCGCGCGGGGATGCTACTTCGTAAATATCATATCCTTCCCACAAACCATCGCTGTCGCGAAAAGTTCTGAGCCCGCTTTCGGCACTGATGCCAGCTCCGGTAAGTACGACTAGTTTCTTTTTGGGCATACACAAATGTACATAAGTGATGGTTACTATAAAATACCCCGTTATGCTACGAGACCCCCTCTGTGAACCTCCGTGTACTTTGTATCTCTGTGTTGAAAAATGATTGCATATGTTTCTTTCAACACAGAGATACAGAGATTGGGAGTTGCACAGAGAATTCTGGTAATGGAGTAAGCCTTATAAAATATAAAAACATGTTACCTGCATGTTACGCAATCATTAAATCTCCCTTAAGCGGGATTAAATAATCACCAACAAATTGTTACGGATTTTTTTAATGATGTTTTGGTGCATTTAAAAAATCAGGTTTGCAAAAATTATAAATTTTTTTCGATGACCCCATTAACTGCTAACGCGAAGACGTATCCTGTCTTCTTCGCTCTTCTCCTGTGCTCCATTGGAGCTTTACGGGCCCAGACCATTAAGGGAAAAGTAACCGATGCCAATAGCGGCGAACCGCTGGTTGGCGCTACCGTACAATTGCTTGAAACAAAAACTGCTTTGCTGGTAAAATTGGATGGAACCTACGCTTCGGGTAAGTTGAAACCGGGTACCTACCAGGTGCAAATAAGCTATGAGGGATATAAAACTGCAGACAGCAAAACGGTTAGGGTTACTGAAACCGGTACACAAATCGCTGATTTCAGGCTGGAATCTCTCACAAATGAACTTTCCTCTGTTACGGTTAATGCCGCTGGCTCGCGGGGTGCTGATAAAGGTGCCAGGCGAATAGAAAAGATAGCCGACCCTTTGGTGAATGTGCTGTCTTCTAAAACCATTCAACTGCTTCCTGATATTACAGTTGCCAATGCACTGCAAAGAGTGAGTGGCGTTACCATTGAAAAAAGCGGATCGGGTGAGGCCCGTTACCCGATTATCAGAGGGATGGAAAAAAGATACATCAATACACTGGTGAATGGTATTAAAATTCCGAGCCCGGATAATAAGAACAGGTATATTCCTCTCGATCTTTTTCCTTCTGAATTGCTGGAAAGACTGGAAGTAAGTAAAAGCCTTACCCCTGCCATGGAAGGAGACGCGATCGGCGGAACCATTAACCTGGTGATGAAAGATGCTCCCGCTAAATTATTGCTCCAGGCCAATGCTTCTACCGGGTATAGCCTGGCTTTCCTGAACCAGCGATACAACCAGTTTGATCATAATACGATTCAGAAATCATCGCCTGCCGAGATCAACGGGAGTGCTTATGTGGCTACACCGAAAGATTTTTCTGTGGCACATCTTAACTATAATAACCTGAATGCACCGCGGAACGCTACTTTTGGATTAACCGTTGGAAATCGCTTTGGTAAGAATAAACAATTTGGTTTTATTGTATCAGGCAGCTACCAGAATATTTTTCGTGGAACCAGTTCTAATTTCTTCCTGCCGAACGCACAGCCGGGCCTTGACAATATTCCACTGTTCTCAGACCTGCAGGTGCGTAGCTATTCTGTTCAGAGCAAACGTACGGGACTGAATGGCAAGTTTGATTTTCAGATCGATAAGAACAATAAAATTTCTTTGATCAGCACATATGTAAGACTGGATGATTACCAGACCCGTATCATTAACGATACCGTAACCCTGAACTCGCTGGTTACAAACCTGCAAAGAAGCACCTGGCAATACCAATCCATTTACAACAGCACCTTACAAGGTCAGCATAAACTGAATCGCAATAACAGGATTGACTGGAGCCTGGCTTATTCCATCGCCAGTAATCATATGCCGGACCAGGCAGAATTTTCGCACCAGTATGCGATTGTATCCACGAGCCTGACTTCAGATAAATTACAGGGACTAAAACATATCTGGTCGCACAACAGTGATAAGGATATTTCTGCTTACCTGAATCAAACCAATGATCTTAAGTTATTGGGTAAATCGTTTGAATTAAAATTCGGCGGGTTGATCAGAAACAAGAAAAGAGATAATTATTACAGTTCTTACAGTCTTGATCCGACACTGGGTGCCGTATATACCAACATCAACAATGCGCCGTTTATCTTTAAAAACCCAGCCGATGGTGCACCTTCCATAACAGGGAATAATTACACTTTCGAGGAAACGATTTCAGCAGGGTATATTCAGGGTAAATGGGAACTGGGTAACCAACTTGAAGCATTAGGTGGTATGCGTGCTGAATATACCAACCAGGTGTATGATACACAACTGGGAAAAGATGTGGAAGCAAAATCAGGCACCATCCGGTACACAGATATCTTGCCCAGCCTGCAATTCAAATATGCTTTGAAGAGAAATCAGATAGTACGCCTGGCTTATTACAAAGCATTGGCCCGGCCGGGATTTGCTGAATTGATACCGGATGGACCTGATGGAGAATTCTTTAAGGAAATCGGTGACCCAAAGAACCTGAATCATACAGTTTCGGATAACCTTGACCTTCGTTACGAATTGTATTCAGGAAATGCGGACCAGGTTTTGTTAGGCGTATTCTATAAAAATATCAAGGACCCGATTGAGATCTCTGCCGTTAAACCTAAAAATATCAACAGCCTTTACCTTGAACCGGTAAATGCGCCGAAAGCTACTAACTACGGCTTTGAAGCTGTTGTAACCAAATACTTTGGTGTGTTCGGAATTTCTGCCAATTATACTTATACAAAATCAAGCATTACCCGCGACAGCATGTTGTTGTCTTACAGGAATGGTTCATCCAGCTTTCTGAAGTTTGTACCTGAGACCAGGCCATTGCAAGGACAATCCAATCACATTGGAAATCTTTCTTTGATCTATAAAAATCCAAAACTGGGGCTTGATTTTCAATTGGCAGTAGTGTACACCGGCGAGCGTATTTCTTTTGTGAGTCCCTACATTGGATTACACTATTGGCAATCGCCCACTACCCAGCTCGATATTTCTTTTGAGAAACGAATTGTGAAAAAACTCACGTTCTACGGTAAGGTAAATAACCTTACTGATGCACCTTTTGAACTCACACTGCATCAATCTTACAATGCATACCTGGCTGCAGGTGGAAGAAACCTTGCGCTTCAAACAGATCCGGATAATAAGATCATCATTCAGAAAGATTTTTACAAAACATCATTCCTGTTTGGACTCAGGTACAAACTATAAACCCAATTAATTCAATGATATGAAAAAGAATATTTTATTTCTTTTATTACTCCCGGTTGTTATTTTCTCATCCTGCGAGAAGCGTGCAGATACCAAAGAATTGTGGCAGGCCGTAGTGCCACCTGTAACGCCAATCAATGATGCCACCTGTTTATCCGGTGCCATTAATGGTACCATGCTGGCAGGCAAGACCTACAATGTTTGCGGCGATATTTTTGTAAAAGCCGGTGATACCTTAACCATACAGGAAGGCGTTACGATTAACTTTACCGGAAGTTCTCCAACCGTTCCGGTTGGATTGGGTGTGAACGGTGCCTTGTTTTGTCTGGGTACAAAAGAAAAACCCATTATGCTCACATACCCTGGTGTAACCAAAACAGATCAGTTGGGAGCGAGTCCGGATAGCGATCCGGCCTTGAAAGGTAAATGGACCGGTATTATTGGCGGCCCAACTTGTAGCTATATGGTGATCAAATGGACGCATGTTGAATTTGGTGGTGCAACCATCAGTTCGGCTATGAAAAGTTTTACAGGGGGATCGAGTCCTTACCCGGTATATTTTGCAAACCCAGCCGGCATATTTGTGTTGGAAGATTCATGGATCTATGGCAGTGTAGATGATCCATGGCGTATCAATGGTGGTAAGATTGCCGTGTTCAGAAATACGTTTGAAAAATGTGGGTATACAGGTGGTGAAGCCATGAATGCCAAAGCAGGTACTATTGGAGATTTTGCGTATAATCTTTGCATTGGCATGGCTACCAATGGACCCAAATTGTCGAACATCAACGTGGCTGTGGGGGTAGCGAGTTCTAATGTCAGAATGTACAACAATACCATTGTCAACAGTGGCTACAGAAGAGCTGCTGCGGGCCGCGGGGGCTCTATTAATTTCGAAGAAGGCGCCGGTGGTATGGCATACAATAACCTGATCGTTAACTGTAAGTTTGGACTACGTATTGTAAGCAACCCGATTGCGGATACAGCGAATATTCGGTATGGATATAATTTCTATTATGCTGATTCGGTATCTGTTGCCAGCCAGTTCATCCCTTCTTTATCTGTAAGTACCTGTATCAGCCAGCCGCAGGAAACGGATATTCCCAAGCCTTCCACCTATCTTCCGGCAGGTTGGAAAACAGGGGATGCATACACGGCTCCAGCATCCATTGTGGGCATCAATAATCCGCAATTTGTCAATGCTCCTGTACCATTACCAGCGGGTTTACAGTTAAGAGATATTTCGGTAGTGGGTAGTTACAATTTTTCTTTAAAACCAAACTCACCCTGTATCGGTGCCGGGTATACAGGTTTTGGCCCAAGGGGAGATGTACCTGTTCATCCAAAATACGGAGCAACAGAGATCCTGGGGCCTGGAAAAGATATCGGTGCATATCAATCCAATGGAAGAGGAAACCAGCATTAATTCAAATTATCAAACCATTTTCATTACAGATGAGATCAACTATAGATAATCTAAAATACCCGCTCTTTGTTTTTTGCCTGATGATATGCAGCAGTAACCTGATTGCGCAGGATGCATTTGTTACCAAACCGTATTTGCAGATAGGGTACCATTCTTCCGCACAAACACTTCAGTTATTGTGGCATGCCGCTGATGCTGACGCGGATTGGGTGGTTGAATACACCAATGGCAGCAACAATACATTTATACAATCTGAAACGATCAGCTTTACAAAAGTGGCGGTTAGCAATACTCCCGCACACAGGGTGTACCATGCTTCTTTCAAAAACCTGGTACCAGGAAAACGTTTTTCCTACCATGTGATCAAAGCGGGGACAACGGTTTTCAGCGCAGAAGCGCAGGCCCCTAAATCGGCTGACCAGTCGTATCGTTTTGTTGCCATGGGCGATATCGGCGCGGAAACCCGCGACCAGAAAAAATTAGCCACCCAGGCTTATTTATTGAAACCTGATTTTGTAGCAATACCCGGAGATATTGTTTATGAATATGGACTGATCTCTGAGTACAGAAAAAAATTCTGGCCCGTTTACAATGCAGACAAAGCAGATACATCCGGTGCACCGATCATGCGTTCCATTCCGTTTATTGCCGCTGTTGGTAATCATGATGCAGATAGCCGCGACCTGGATAAAACACCCGATGCGTTGGCTTATTATATGTACTGGGAACAACCCCTGAATGGCCCTGCCGGAAAAGAAGGCGGCCCGCTGGTACCGGTATTAAAAGGGTCTGATACCAATAAAAAAGCTTTTTACGAAGCGGCCGGAGATGCCTATCCACGCATGACTAACTTTTCCTTCAATTATGGAAATGCACACTGGACGGTTTTGGATGCGGACACTTATGTAGACTGGACCGATAAAGAACTGACTGACTGGGTTGCCAAAGATCTTGCGGATGCGAAAGATGCTGTCTGGCATTTTGTGATGTTTCACCATCCCGGTTTTAATTCTTCGATCGATCATTATGAACAGCAGCAGATGCGTCTGTTATCGCCCATATTTGAAGCGGGTAAAGTTGATGTTGTATTCAACGGACATGTTCATAATTACCAGCGTTCTTTTCCAATGACATTCAAACCTGAGAAAAAAGGAACGGTATTGGTTGGTGGCAAAGACAATAAAACGATCCGCGGCAGGGTAGTACCCGGTGCATGGAAACTGGATAAAGCATTCGATGGCAAAACCAATACCTCCCCCAAAGGAATTATCTATGTGATCACAGGTGCGGGCGGACAGGAATTATACAATCCAGAGCAAACCAATGACCCTGACTCATGGCAAAGGTTCACCAAAACATTTATCGCAACGGTACATTCTTTAACGGTGGCGGATGTAAACGGTAAAACGCTTACCATACGGCAGGTGGATACGAACGGTAAAGAAATTGATTCCTTCACCATAACCAAATAATGGATTTTAGATAAAAAGAAAGGAACACTGATCAGCGTTCCTTTCTTTCTATCTAAAATCATACTCAATCCTATTATCCATTCTATAGCAGTCTATTTGGTGCCCGCCATTTCCATAATGATCTTCCATTCTTCTTCTTTCACCGCACCAACAGACAGTCTGCCCAGCCGCACAAGATCCATATCGGCCAAACGTTTATCAGCTTTGATCTGTACAAGACTTACGGGCTTCTTTAATTTTTTATAGGGTTTGAAATCCACCACCAGCCATGCGGGATCTTCCGTAGTGGGATCCTGGTAAGATTCTTTGGTTACTTTGGCGATGGCTACAATTTCCATTCCTTCATTGCTATGGTACCAGAAAGCGAGATCACCTTTTTTCATGGCCCGCAGATTATTGCGTGCCGCATAATTGCGAACACCATTCCAGAAAGTTTCTCCTTCCGCCACAAACTGATCCCAGCTATATACAGACGGTTCGGATTTGATTAACCAGTAGTTCATAGTAATTAATAATTAGTAATTAGAAATTAGTAATTGAAAACGAATCGACTTGTAAACGATCCGTACATATGATGGATTGAAATAAATATATGAGCTTAGAACCTAAACGCAATTACTAATTGTTAATTACTAATTGCTAATTAACACTACCATCCGCTCGCCAGTACTTCCGCCAGGTGAACCATTTTCAAATGGCTGCCTTTGTGTTTGCTGCATCCATCCATATGCATCAGGCAACTCATATCTGTGCTGATGATGTATTGGGCCTCTGTGGCCACGGCATTGGTTATTTTCTGATCGCCCATGGCAATACTGATGGGTTCGAATTTTACTGCAAAAGTTCCGCCGAAACCGCAGCAGGTTTCTACATCGGTCATTTCGGCAAGTTCCAGTCCTTTTACCTTGCTGAGCAATTGCCTGGGTTCATTCTTGATCTTGCATTCGCGCAGTGCGGCGCAGCTGTCGTGATAAGTAGCTTTACCTGTAAACGTTGCGCCGAAATCATCTCTCTTTACAATATGTACGAGAAATTCGGAAAACTCGAAAATACGTTCGGCTGTTTTTTTGGCAAGTGCGCTTTCGGGGGCGTTCTCAAATAATTTTGAATAGTAGTTGCGTACAAAACCAACACAGCTGGCGCTGGGTGCCACAATATAATCCGATCCCGAAAAATCATTCAGGAATTTGGAACAAACTTCTTTCGCTTCGCCCCAGAAACCCGCATTGAATGCCGGCTGACCGCAACAGGTCTGTGATGCGTTATAACTAACCGTACAGCCCGCTTTCTCTAACACCTTAACCATATTAAACCCAACCTGTGGATACAACTGGTCTACAAAGCAGGGGATAAAGATCTGTACGTTCATAGTGATAAACTAATGGGGTTGGTTATTTCAGTTTCCTGTTTAAAGCTATCATTTTTATGGCAGTAATGGCCGCTTCCTCGCCTTTGTGACCATGTTTTCCGCCAATGCGTTCGAGTGCCTGTTGTTCATTGTCTACCGTTAATACACCAAAAATAACCGGCGTATCCAGCGACAGGTTCAATTGCAGTACGCCATCCGTTACGGCTTTGCATACATAATCAAAATGCGGTGTATCGCCCCTGATTACGGCGCCCAGGGTAATATAGGCATCGGGCAGGGTTGCGGTGTAGGCATAATGATTCTTTACAGCGAACGGTATCTCAAATGCGCCCGGAACGGTAAGGGTTTTGCAAGCCACTCCCTGTGCCTTCAGTACGCGTTTAACACCGGCTTCCATCTTGTTGATGATAGCCGCGTTCCATTCGGTTTTAACGATAACAACAAAGGCATCCTTTACTACAGGGATGCCTTTGTTAACAGATGTATTGCCTTTAGTAGCCATCGGTCACATTTTGCTAATTCTTTTCTACGCTGATACGGTTGATAAATTTATCTGCCTGGAACCCTTTATCTGTCCTGGGAAATTTATCCTTTAATTCTTTGTACAGTTCCAGCGCTTCTTTGGTTTTACCGGTGGTTTCTTCCAGTAAAGCGGCGCGGAACAGGTATTCTGATGAATTGATCTCATCTTTCTCAAAAGTGGTAGCCGCTTTTTTATAGCTTTCTACGGCTTCTTCTTTTTTATTCAGCTCCGAATAGGCATCTCCCAAACAGCCGTAAGCCATCAACTGGATCTGCTTTGCATCGGTTGAAAAATCTTTCAGGTATTTAACCGCATTGTTGAAATCGCCCAGTTTCAGGTAACTAACCCCCGCATAATATTTGCAAAGGTTACCGGCGTTGGTTCCGCCATAATTGCTGATCACATATAAAACCCCTTTGTTCTGCCCGTCTCCGTTCAATACGAGGTTAGAAGAATCAATGCTGAAGTATTGCTGTGCTTTGAACAGCAGGTCAGAAGCTTTTTCCTCTTTTGGTTTTGAGATGTATTCAGTATAACCATACCAGCCACCTACGCCAATTACCAGTGCGGCAACAACGATCAATAACGGTTTTTGAAACTTTGCCCAGAAACCCTGCACTCTTACAATGGTTTCATTTATTTCTTCGTGCTTCTCACTCATACTTTTATTTTAAAGGTTGGTTCTTGTTTTTGTAAATAGCTGTTACGGATTAATCAACTTCGAATACATAGTTCTGATCCATGTACACATCTTTCAGCAGTTCGCTGTCATCCGGCCATGGACTTTCTTCTGCAAACTTCACGCTCTCTTCCACTACCAGGTTAATGCGGTCGTCGATGGCTTTCAGATCGGCTTCGCTGGCGAATTTATTGGTAAGGATGGTGTCTTTTACTTTGCCGATCGGATCCTGGTCTTTGTACTCATCCACTTCTTCCTTGGAGCGGTATTTCTGCGGATCGGAGATGGAATGCCCTTTGTAGCGATAGGTCTTCATTTCAAGCAGGGTAGGACCATCACCGGTACGTGCTCTTTTTATGGCGCGCGCCACACTTTCATGAACCGCTTCCGGGATCATGCCGTCTACTTTGTCGGCAGGCATATCGTAGGCATCCGCCAGTTTGTAAATATCCACCACGTTGCTGGTACGTTCGATAGAAGTACCCATTGCATAGTTGTTGTTCTCACAAATAAAGATCACCGGCAGTTTCCATAACATGGCCAGGTTAAAGGTTTCGTGTAAGATACCCTGGCGTGCGGCACCATCGCCAAAAAAGCAAAGCACCACATTGTCGGTTCCATTGTATTTCTCGGCAAAAGCCAGTCCTGCGCCGGTACCAATCTGTGCACCAACAATACCATGGCCGCCATAGAACTTATGCTCCACACTGAAAAAGTGCATACTTCCCCCTTTTCCTTTAGAGCAGCCCGTGGCTTTGCCATATAACTCAGCCATGCAGGAATTGGGTGTCATGCCTTTGGCAAGTCCCAAACCGTGGTCGCGGTAGGCAGTAATGAACGGATCACCGGGGGCCGTAGCGGTCATACAACCGGCCGCAATCGCTTCCTGTCCAATATAGGCATGGAAAAATCCGCGGATCTTTCCGGCCATTTTATACATTTCTTCGGCTTTTAACTCGAACTGGCGGATCAACTGCATCAGTTCGTACCAATAGAGATAGGTTTCTTTAGAAAATTTGGTTGCCACGTAAGCTGAATTTTAGAGGGGCAAATATAGGGATAGAATCATGAATTTTGAACAAGGAATGTCGAATATCGAAGTATGCATTTACTTCATCATTCAACATTCCTTGCTCAATATTCAATATTCCCTACGCTTCTTGTAAGAATGGGTACTTGTAATCCACCGGTGGATTATAGGTTTCCTTAATGGTTCTGGCGCTTAACCAGCGATACAGGTTCAGCATGCTGCCCGCTTTATCATTGGTTCCCGAGGCCCTGGCGCCGCCAAATGGCTGCTGGCCCACAACGGCACCGGTTGGTTTATCATTAATATAGAAATTACCCGCTGCATTGCGCAGTTTATCAGTGGCCAGTTCTACCGCGGTCCTGTCCTGCGCCAGTATGGCACCGGTTAAGGCATAGGGAGAGGTACTGTCTACCAGTTTCAGGGTTTCTTCAAATTTATCGGCATCATATACGTACAGGGTCAATACCGGCCCGAAGATCTCTTCGCACATGGTTACATATTTGGGATCTTTTGTTTCAATAACTGTGGGCTCTATGAAATAACCTTCTTTTTTGCTGTAATGGCCGCCTACCAGTATTTTGGCTTTCTTGTCTTTTTTAGCGCCGTCGATGTATTTGGTGATGCTGCTAAACGACTTCTCATCAATTACCGCATTCACAAAATTGCTGAAATCCTCCACGGTACCCATTTTCATGGATTTGATGGCGGCTACCAGCTTGGTCTTTACTTCTTCGGCCATATTGCTTGGAATATAGGCTCGTGAAGCAGCGGAACATTTTTGTCCCTGGAACTCAAAAGCACCCCTTGCCAATGCCGTTACCACAGCATCCACATTAGCGCTCTTGTGCGCCACAACAAAATCTTTACCACCTGTTTCCCCCACGATCCTTGGATAAGAACGGTATTTGGCTACGTTCTCTCCAATTACTTTCCACATATTGTTGAATACACCTGTTGACCCGGTAAAATGCACACCCGCAAATTCGCGGTGCGCGAAGCATACTTTACCAATGGTAGGGCCATCCACATAGATCAGGTTGATCACGCCATCCGGCAAACCGGCTTCTTTTAAAATACGCATGAACATCTGTGCGGAGTATACCTGTGTATTGGCCGGCTTCCAAACCACTACATTGCCACACATGGCAGCAGAAGTGGGCAGGTTACCGCCAATGGCTGTAAAGTTGAAAGGAGTGATGGCTAATACAAATCCTTCCAGTGGACGCCATTCCATACGGTTGTGCATACCTGGTGAAGAGATGGGCTGCTGCTTATAGATCTCACTCAGAAAATGCACGTTGAAACGCAGGAAATCGATCAGTTCGCAGGCGCTGTCGATCTCGGCCTGGTAAGCGTTCTTGCTCTGGCCCAGCATGGTGGTGCCATTTATGTGGTAACGGTATTTGGTTGCCATCAGGTCGGCCGCTTTCAGAAATATATGAGCCCTGTTCTCCCAGCTCATCGCGGCCCAGGCATCTTTGGCTTTTAAAGCGGCATCAATGGCCTGGTTCACATGTTTTTCTTCTCCTGCATGAAAATAGCCCAGAGTATGCGCAATTTCATGCGGGGGATGCATGGCTACCTTTTTTCCTGTTTTCACAGCTTTGCCGCCAATATACATGGGCACATCTATTTCTTTCTTCTTCAGTTCGGCCAGTGTTTTTTTGAGCGCCGCTCTTTCCGGACTTCCGGGAGCGTATTGCAGAACGGGTTCATTGACAGGCATCGGGTAAGAAAAATAGCCAAGACTCATACGGTATGTTTTTAGAATTTTGAGAACGCAAGGTAAGGAAGAATTTTTAGTCGACAGACGACCGACGACAGTCAACAGACTGGTAGTCCATTATTTTAAATTTAGTGGGTATGATAGGGAGTATATACGGCCGGGGCTTTAGCCCAATGCTGTTAAGTCTGGAGTTAGGAGTCTGGAGACTGAAGTTGGATTGTTTAAATTTTAGCTACCTGTACATTGCTGTAACCTTACTTCAGACTTCAGACTCCAGACTTCGAATTATCCGATCTTTATCTGTCGTCTGTCGTCCGTTGACGGTAGACTAAATATCTGTTACTTTGCAACCATGGCCATTGTATTATTCGACAACCATAATCGTAAGGGACTATACCCCTTTACCTTAACTAGGGCCATGGCCGCGATACGTTATGGTATTTTTTCTGCGAAAGAGAGATGGGAGCATGCTTCGGGTGGGCAGGTATTTGTATTTACGGAAGCCTATCTGCGTGGATTGTATACGGCTATTCCGGAGGGAGAACATATTTGGATTGACGCTTCTTTGGTAACAGACCCGGATCTGCTGGATAGTATTCTTGCATTGGAACCCGGCTGTTGTTTCGCGGATGAAAAAGGATTGATTGCGGGACGTTTAGCGATCGCTGTTGCTGATTTTCATCCAGCTAATTCCGTATCGGCTTTTCAGAACATAAGGGATCATTCACAAGTAAAGCGGATAAAACATCCCTGGCAATTAATGCAATGGAACGATGCGCAGATAAGGGCTGATTTTAACATGGTTACCAAAGGAAGAAAATCAGAACCGATTCCATCTACAGTAAATACGGTTCAGCCTGAAAATATTTTTATAGAAGAAGGGGCCACACTTAGTTTTTGCACCCTTAATGCATCAACCGGGCCTATTTATATCGGGAAGAATGCGGAGATCATGGAAGGCACGGTTGTACGTGGACCCTTTGTATTGGGAGAAGGGGCGGTACTGAAAATGAACAGCCGTGTATATGGTGCCACCACCCTGGGACCATTTTGTATGGGAGGAGGAGAGATCAAGAATACCGTGATGATGGCTTACAGCAACAAAGCCCATGATGGTTATCTTGGTGACTCGGTAGTAGGCGAGTGGTGCAATTTTGGCGCGGGCAGTACGAACAGCAATGTAAAAAATACAGCGGGCGATGTAAAGATCTGGGATATGGGTACGGAACAGTATACCAATGTAGGTATCAAATGCGGAATGATCATGGGCGATTATTCGCGCGTGGCCATTAACTCGTCCATTAATACCGGGTCTGTGATTGGAGTGAGCGCGAATGTATTTGGTGCCGGGTTGCTGCCAACCATTGTTCCGAATTTCAGCTGGGGGGTAAACGGAACCCGCTATGAGCTGGCCAAAGCCATTATGGCTGTTGATAACTGGAAGCGGTTAAAAGGACAAACGATCAGTAATGCAGAAACATCCGTGTTACAATATATCTTTGAATCATTATAAATAAACAGACACGTAAAGTATTTTTGTAAGTATGAGAAAACAAATCGCCGCAGCCAACTGGAAAATGAACCTGACCCTTGCACAGGGAGAAGCTTTGCTGGATGGTATTATCAGCCAACCACATTCCCTGAAAGAGAACCAGCAGGCTGTATTTGCCGTACCGTTTCCTTACCTGGCCATGGCGCAACAAAAACTGGCCGGCAAGAAAAATGTATTTGTAGCCGCGCAAAACTGTTACAGCAAAAAGAACGGTGCGTATACCGGTGAAGTATCTGTTGAAATGTTACAATCACTCGGTATTCAATGTGTGGTGCTGGGGCATTCAGAACGCCGTGAATATTTTAATGAAAGCAACCAGTTACTGGCCGAAAAACTGAATATCTGTTTGGAATACAAGATCCATCCCATTTTTTGTTGCGGCGAACCGCTGACTATCCGCGAAGCCAATACGCAGAACGACTATGTGGCCAAACAACTGGAGGAGTCACTGTATCATTTATCAGCGGAGCAATTGCAACAGATCGTGATCGCCTATGAGCCCATCTGGGCCATTGGTACCGGCAAAACAGCCAGCAGCGCCCAGGCCCAGGAAATGCATGCATTCATCCGTGCGCAACTGGCTGGTAAATACGGTGCTGCAGTAGCTGACTCTATTTCTATTTTATATGGTGGCAGTGTAAAAGCGGCCAATGCTGTTGATATTTTTGGCCAGGCCGATGTAGACGGCGGATTGGTAGGCGGTGCTTCATTGATCGTTGACGAATTTGTAGCGATCATTAATGCTTTGAAATAAGGCTGGTTTCACGCAAAGGCGCAAAGAGAGCAAAGATGCAAAGAGAAGTGCTTGATTGCTTTGCTCCCTTTGCGTGAAAAAAAATCATGAGAATGCGATCGGCAATTCCTCTTCCGTATACTCATCCAGTTTATCAATATCCAGGATAGTAGTGGTATTGTCCTCATTAGGATGATACATCGCAACGAATTTTCCACCATACACAAATTCTTCAAAACGGTAGGAAGCCCTTGATACCACGGTGTTTGAGAAGCTTTCATCAAATCCCTGCACAAAGATCAGCAACTCGGCCTGCGCCTCTTCAATGTCTTTTTTACTGAAGCCAAAGAGCGGACTTTCTTCATTGATCATGTGAACCAGGGTCCAGTTGGCGGTCATAGTAGTGGCTTTGGCAATATCCAGCGGTACATTAAAGAATTTATTTTTCATAGCACCCTCTTCCATCACTTTTAAAGCGAGGGTTACTTTCACTTCTACATTCAGTAGGTAATTTTTGGTATAAGGCACCATCCGGAACATCAAAGCCACCCCATCCCTGAAAGGAACAAATAAGGCGTTTTTGCTGTAACGGATATAGGCCCTGGGCCTTGCAAACCGGCCATACAGCAAGCCCGTAACTAGGGCAAAGCTCATCAGCCCGATCAAAGCTTCCAGCGAAGCGGTTAAACTGGCGGCAAAACCAATAGGATTGATCCTTCCATACCCAACGGTTGTAAAAGTTTGCGCGCTGAAGAAGAAGGCCTCTCCAAATTTCTCCGCATCCGAATTGGCTACCATACCACCCAGGTGATCGATGCCGATAGACAGGTAAATGGAAGCAAAGAGCAGGTTAATGCTCACAAAGAAAACAATGATCACCATCATAAATTTCCAGCGGCGCATAGAAAGCAGTGAATGATAGATATTCAATCTTCTCCATAAAGGAAGTCCACGCACCTGGAGGTTGGGAACACCGTTCTTGTTAAAAAACCGACCACCACTCAGGGCGGTATTGGTACCAAGCCCGGTTTCGTTGTTTACCTGGGCCTTTCGATTGGGTTTCTTTAGCAACATGGTTAAAAATACGAAGGAATCGTGAGTGGTGAGTAGTGAGTGGTCAGTGATGAGTAAATATGGCCTCGACTCACCACTCACGACTCACAAAAGCAATAAATACTGCCTGCAGAGAGTATACTATACCAAGCCAATCATGGATGGCCACCTGAAAATCGTACCTCATACTTCGTACTTCACACTTATCTTTGCAGCCTTATGAAGAATATCAGGAATTTTTGCATCATTGCGCATATTGATCATGGTAAGAGTACCCTGGCCGACAGGCTATTGGAGCATACCAAGACCATTGGCGACCGTGATATGATGAACCAGGTACTGGATGATATGGACCTGGAACGTGAAAAAGGGATTACGATAAAGAGTCATGCGATACAGATCAACTATACATATAAAGGGGAGGAATATGTATTGAACCTGATTGATACACCCGGCCACGTAGACTTCAGCTATGAAGTAAGCCGTGCACTGGCAGCCTGCGAAGGCGCTTTGCTGCTGGTGGATGCATCGCAGGGGATCCAGGCACAAACCATCAGTAACCTGTACCTGGCTATTGACAATGACCTGGAGATCATTCCCGTGATCAATAAAATTGATATGGATGGGGCCAAGATTCCCGAAGTAACGGACCAGATCATTGACCTGATCGGTTGTAAACAGGAAGACATCCTGCTGGCCAGTGGTAAATCAGGTATTGGTATCGAAGAGATATTAGAGGGGATCATTGAACGTATTCCCGCACCGGAAGGCAATTATGATGCGCCTTTGCAGGCTTTGATATTCGATAGTGTGTTCAACAGTTTCCGCGGGATCATTGTTTACTACCGCATCCTCAATGGAGTATTGAAGAAAGGCGATAAGATCCGTTTTGTAGCATCGGGCAGTGATTATTTTGCGGATGAAGTGGGTGTGCTCAAACTGAGTATGACACCGAAAGAAGAAGTGAAAGCGGGCGATGTGGGCTATATCATAACCGGTATCAAAAATGCCAAAGAAGTAAAAGTAGGAGATACGATTACCCTTGCCAATAACCCCGGCGAAATGATCCATGGTTTTGAAGAAGTAAAGCCGATGGTATTCGCAGGCATCTTCCCGGTAAATACGGATGATTTTGAAGTGCTGCGCGATTGCATGGGCAAACTGCAACTGAATGATGCCTCACTCGTATTTGAACTCGAAACCTCGCAGGCACTGGGATTTGGTTTCCGATGCGGATTCCTGGGATTGCTGCACATGGAAATCATTCAGGAGCGTTTGGAAAGAGAATTCAACCAGACGGTGATCACAACAGTACCCAACGTAAGTTTTATTGCCTATACCACCCGAGGCGAAAAGATCAACGTGAATAACCCGATCGAAATGCCGGACCCGGTAAAAGTGGCCAAGATCGAGGAACCTTTTATCAAAGCACAGATCATTACCCAGCCGGATTATATTGGTAATATCATGACACTTTGTTTGGGTAAACGCGGGATCCTCATCAACCAAAGCTATTTAACACCCACCCGTGTGGAACTGGTTTTTGAAATGCCGTTGACCGAGATCGTATTCGATTTCTATGATAAATTAAAAAGCTCTACCCGCGGATATGCTTCCTTCGATTATACGCCGATCGATTACCGCCAGGCCGATATCGTTAAAATGGATATCCTCCTGAACAATGAAAAAGTAGATGCCTTGAGTGCCCTGATCCACCGCGGAAGAGCGGAAGATTTTGGCCGTAAACTTTGCGAAAAATTAAAAGAGCTGTTACCCAAACAACAGTTCCAGATTGCGATTCAAGCAGCTATTGGCGCCAAGGTAATTGCCCGCGAAAACATCAGCGCCATGCGCAAGGATGTTACCGCCAAATGTTATGGTGGTGATATCAGCCGTAAACGTAAACTGCTCGAGAAACAGAAAGAAGGTAAGAAGCGTATGCGCCAGATCGGTAACGTGGAAATTCCCCAGGAAGCATTCTTGGCTGTGCTGAAACTGGATTAAATAATTCAAAAGTAAAAAGTAGAAATTCAAAAGTAAAGAGCACCTGTTCTTTTTACTTTTGAATTTTTACTTTTTACTTATTATTCCCCTTCCCCTTCTTCACCGGCAATGGTTTATCTCCACCGCGTTCCGCACCTGGTTGAGTGGGGTTTATATTAGAGCGTGGGTCGGTTTCTTTTACAACGGCCACATACTGCCACTTGCCGTTGATCCACCTGAATCCTTCAAAGCTTCCAACAGGTACCAAGGTGTATTTTTTGGATGGGTCACCATTTTCACTGGTCAGGTGAGCAAAAGTAACCATGTCTAAATCGGCATCGTAATTCAGTCTTGCATTGGCTTCTTTCTTAAACTCCAGGCAAAATCGGAAGGCGGGTTGTGTGGGTTTGAGGTCGTCGTTGGGATAGTTAAAATAACGACCACCGAATAAGGGGCGGTTTTGATCATCAAATGTCAATACCTCCATCCATTTACGTGTACTGCGCGAATCATTTTCATCATAACCGATCAGGGTATAATAATTTTTATTGTTGTATGTTTTCTGAACGATGTTATAATACACCGCGCCGATCCATTGCTGGTTGGTGCGCACAGAATCAAAAGGATTGTCTGTAAACGGAGAATAATCATATAGCGGGATCAGTTGTAAGGAGCCGTCCCTGGTATGATACTGAATGGCTCCTTTCTGACGGTAATACGTAAAATCTTTCATCACCTGCCAGGTAATGATCCGGAAACTGCTGTCAGGCGCGTATAGCCTTGAAATGGTTTTGAGTGAATCAAAAGGGTAGGAGAAAGAGTAAGGTACTTTCAACGCCCGCACCAGTGCCTTGGTAAAGATACTGTCGGCAACGGACCTGTCTGCGGTTTCAGGCGCATTTACAATATCGTTCGCGTAACTGCGTATATTCTCTTCCAGCTGCATCAGCAGTTTTACACTGGCCGGCGTATTACGCTGCGCATTTAAGGTAAGCGATAAAAAGCAGGCAATACATACAACAAAGATTCGCTTCATACATGAATATTGAAACTAAGTTACAACCTAATTCCGCGTGTAGTGAAACTGGGGGCTATCGCTGGTGAAATTTAAGGTTTTGTTATCCCGGTATGGCTTTGGCAAAAGCCAGCAGGTCATCAAACCGCAGATCGATCAATGGGTCGGGAAAAGGTGTTTCCGGATGCGTGGTGGCAAGAAATACGGTATGCATTCCCGCATTCCGGCCAAAACCCATATCACTGATACGGTTGCCAACGATGATACTTCTGGAAAGATCGATTGCCGGAAAATCCGCCTGGGCCTGGAACGCCATTCCGGGATTGGGCTTGCGGTTCACAGAATCATCCGACAGATCAGCGCAGTAATAGACCTTATCAATTCTGCCGCCGGCTTCTGTAATTTTTGCTCGCATCTTAGTATGAATATTGTCCAGGTCATTCACCGTCATTAAACCCTTGCCCACGCCTTTCTGGTTGGTGGTGATAACGATACGGGGAAATTTAGCTGCGAGAATAGCTATTGCCTCCAATGTGGTATCATACAACCGGAATTCTTCCCAATTGCGGATATAATCATTGTCTTTATCATGGTTAATAACACCATCACGATCCAGGAATAAGGTCCAGCTGCTGTTTATTTGAGAAAGGTCTAACATAGTTACTATAATGTGTTGCTAAATAAAAATCCGTTGTACTAATAATCTTGCTAAGAGATCAAACCGTGCCTCTGTGTCTCTGTGTGAAATTTTTCTCA
>JAZJYJ010000006.1:152078-335163 GCA_040390405.1 Bacteroidota bacterium | reverse complement strand
GCGGACCCTCTGCTTGTAAGGCAGATGCTCTAAACCAGCTGAGCTATGCTCCCTTATTTATTGGGAGTGCAAAAATAGGGTCTCACAGGTATCCTCCAAAAAAAAGTTTGCTTTTTTATAAAATTAATTGAGTTGCAGGGCCGGTAAGCGGTAATGCTGGCTATCATACACAAACAATTCTTCTATCTGGTAAGTCCAGTATTTGTATAAAGGCGATTTTGCCAGGTAGCTATCGGCTTCTGCTTTGGTTTCGGTATTGAGGGTGATCCAGCAGGTCTGGCTTTCCATACTTACCGCATAGCTGTCTATAATGCCTTTATTAAGCAAGTAATTGATATAAGTGCGGTGTGGTGGTACAAATGACATAAACTGCTCATCCATCGTAAACCTGATGATCGCCTGGAACTTTTTCATGCTGCTCGTTTTACAGGGTTATCACTGCAAGATTCATGCAGTGCTTCAATCAGATGGCAAACTGGCAACCGGCTCACTTTTCACTGCATTTATTGCAGTAATTTAGCGGACGCACTAATTTACTGCTATATGTTGAAAACAATCGGATTACTCGTGCTTTCCAATATTTTCATGACGTTTGCCTGGTATGGCCACCTGAAAGAGAAGGGTTTATCGCTCTGGAAAGCCATCCTGATCAGCTGGGGCATTGCTTTTTTTGAATACTGTTTAATGGTACCTGCCAATAGGGCCGGTTTTGCCAGCGGATTGAACGGCTTCCAGTTAAAGATTACACAGGAGATCATTACGTTGCTTGTGTTTTCTGTTTTTGCCGTATGGTACCTGAAAGAACCTTTTGAAACCAAATACCTGATCAGTTTCCTGTTTATTGTGGGGGCTGTTTATTTTGCTTTCAGGAAATAAAAGAACAAGGGGCATCCCGTTGCCGGTTTGCCCCTGTTTTACCCTGCTGCATAAGAACTATCTTACTAACCTTTATTGGCTGGTGTATTATTTTGTAACCGCTTTCGCAAGCGGGCTTTTTGTTTGGGATTCAGGCTGTCGGCCCGGCTCAGGATCCTTTCCCTGAGTGCCGCTTTTTTCTCCGGGGACAGGCTATCATATTTTGCCCGCATTATTTTGCGCATTTCTTTTCTCTGTTCAGGACTGAGGCTGTCAACCATGGCCTTCCGGTTTAATTTTGGAAGCCCCTTTTGTGCCGATACCTGGGTAAAGCAAAAGCCTGAGAGCAAAACAAGGATAAGTAGCTTTTTCATGCGCCCGTTTCAGGTAAGACAGGTACTGATTAGGGAAGTTTAATCGGGTGTGAAATTTTTTATTGCAGTGGTAGATTTTCACATTTTTGATCTTTTGACACTATCCTATCTAGCCTGCATTGTTTACAGCTGCAATATAAATGCTGCATCGGAATTGGAATAGGGTAGTACCGGCCCTGGATCGGTAGTAGATTGGATCAGGTACGGAAGATCAACGGAGAATAAACGGGATAAATACGGGATATTATCGGGAAGTAGTTCCTATAAGGTCTCTATAAGGTCTCTATAAGGTCTCTATAAGGTCTCTATAAGGTCTCTGGTTAAACAGGCAAAATCTAAGGTAGACAATTGCATTTTACATGGTAAGTTTTTTTATTGCAGATAAAAATGCGCTTTATACAACATACTATTTTTATAGTGTATTACCCAAAAATAATGATTCATTTTTTTACCGCAAGGACGCAAGGGCGCGAAGGGGGGCAAGTAATCTATTGCGGAAAATCCTGACCTTTTAAAAACAGTTTTTTGCTGCAAAAATCATGCTCACCGCAGTTCTACGGGTAAAAAATTATAAGACAAGTTTCGCAATCCTCCCATTACCTCCCGCTAAAAAAACGGCTTTCCCTTTTCTGGCCTTCTGGCAAACATGGAAGCTTTCTTTGGAGATGAGTGTCCAGTTATTACCGCCGTCTTTGGAGATGTCGACGCCCGAAGTACCACAGGTGAGGAGGTTATTTTTGGTCAGGTAAATAACACAGGAACGATAACCGTGAGGCGGTGTGGTAGGAATCTTGAATGTTACCTGTGTTGGAAGATTCAGATCAAAGAATACACAGTTATTGGTGGGGATAGTATCCCTGGTAAAATCGCCGCCCACGATTACGGCTTTTTTGTTATTGAAAACCGCAATAGAATTTGCGCCCGTAGATTCTTTGCCCTGCATGATGGGTATTGAATCCTGTCTATTTCCGTACCATAAACGTGAAACTTTTCCGCCGGAGGCCATCAAAAAATGGTTGTATCCAAAACTCAGCATTTTGATATTGGTACCACTGGAAGCAAAGAAAGCTTCTCCTTCTTTTGCCTGATAAAAAGCACTGCCCCTTCCCGGAGATATCAATTCCCAGCTTTCACCCTGGTTAAGTGTTTCCGCGATGAAAAGAGCATGGTTGATAGGGTCTCCTATTACAAATCCATATTTATCATGCGAGAAATCCATGGCATCAAAAAACGCCCCCTTGGTCGTATCCTCAAAAATCTTACGCCAGTTTTTGCCACCATCGGTTGTTTTTAATAATACGGCGGGCTCAGTAATGCCCATAATGATAGCGGTGTTCTCATCAAAGGCTTCAATATCCCTGAAATCGCTTTTTTCATAACCCGGAACGGTCATCCAGGTAAATGTAGCGCCGCCATTGGTAGAACGGGCCACAGAACCCCGGCTGCCACTGGCCCAGATAATGTTATCGTTTACCACGCTTAATCCGCGGATACTGATCTTCTTACCTGATTCAAGTACTTGAATCGTGGGCTGCTGTGCATTTACACTACAGAATTGCAAAACACAAAAAGCCAATAAAACTATTTTGATAAACCGCATGGGAACATTTTATAAATCAATATACGGTATTTAGTAATGCGAGCTTGGGAACAGGGAACAGATGAATATTGAACAAGGAATGATGAATGTTGAAGTATTATATCGATTACTTCAACATTCATCATTCCTTGTTCATCTGTTCGATATTCCCTTGTTCCTTGTTCTTCTGTTCAATATTCATCTGTTCATCTGTTCATTTCTTCCATATTGCAAAAACGGCTTAACCTCATCTTTCCAGCTGCTGCATTGTGTTAGTCTTGTGATTGCGGCAATAAATTGGGGGAGTGGTAATGAAAACAAGTCCTCGCTGCTTGCAATGCCAAGCAATTTATCGAGATGATGTGTGCCGGAAGGATTTACCAATGTTGGATAGGGCTTCCATGCAAACTGTTTCGGGTACATTTGTTTGATGAGGCGGATCAATAGCAAACCAAAGGAAACTGATTGAAAATACCCGGCCTCCCTTACCTCAAACTGCACACCACCACATTTTTCCCCAACAAATTTGGCATGGTTGTCTGATGGTGTAAAATGAACCGGTGTTACCAGTACATCGTCGAGCCCCATTTCGTTTAAGATACCGGCAATGGCTTCGCCTTTGATCCAGGGAGCACCTGCGGAACAGAAACTATAGTCGGTACCCCTTCCTTCACTGGTATTGGTTGCTTCGAGTAAACAAAGCCCGGGATACAGTAACATGCTTTCAAAACTTTGAATAGCGGGAGAAGTGGGTACAAAACGAATGCCCCAGTCGGGCTGCATCTGGTTTCTTTCCCAGTCTTTGCATTTGATCACTTCAAGATCACAACGAATATTTTTTACTGCATTGAAATACAACGCAAGTTCGCCCAACGTACAACTATGGCGCACCGGAATGGGCCAGCGGCCAATGAAAGATGCCTGTGCCTCTTCCAGCACCGGTCCTTCGGCCAGTTCGAGGTTGCCTGAAATGGGGTTGGGCCTGTCGAGAATAATTAACTTTTTCTGGTATTTCGCACAGGCTTCCATTACATGTGTCATCGTCCATAAATAGGTATAGAAGCGGCTGCCGATATCGGGTATATCAAACAGAACCAGGTCAAGCTGGTCAAGATCTTCTTTGGATGGCGCCAGTTTGGTGCTGTATAAACTGGTAACCGGCAAACCCGTTAATGTATCGGTTCCATTTTTCATTTCGCAGCCATCCGCGCCTTGTACATCCAGTCCATGTTCGGGGGAGAATAGCATTTGAATATTGAATCCATTTTTCAATAACGCTTCGCGCGAAGGTGTTAAGAGGTTGGTTGTTGCTGCATGGTTGGTTACCAGACCAATGCGTTCTTTTTTCCAGGAAGGGCTGCCTTCCAATAAATTATCTATGCCGAATGAGATCATGGAATAAAGGTAGTTGATGTAATGTGTGGTAAATGTTTCGTTTTTTTGTTTGGGGACGCATTTTTTTAACCGCTAAGAAGCGAGGACGCAAAGGATCGCTAAGCAAGTTATTGCAGAGACTCCCTCTCAAACCCCATTTCATCCTTCAACTGCTCCACCACATTAAAAATAATGGGGCAGCGCTCGTAGTGCATGAAAGTAGTGAAGAGCCGGTCCTTAAAATTGGGCAGGTGCAATGCGGGAAATTCTTTACAGCCTTCAAAGCGATGCTCGTATACCGTACATTTGTTATCGCTTAAAAAATGGCAGGGCATACGGTTCATGATCATGAGTCCGCCACTGCCTTTTTCGAGGTATTGTTCATCAAAAGCTTCGCGTGATTGGCCCAGGTGCTGGGAAAGGTTATCCGCTTCGGCATCATTGATCAACACCATCAGGCTTTTGCAGCAGTTGCCACAATCAACACAACTGATCTGTGGGGCAATGGTTTCGTTGAGGTGGAAAACCAACTGGTCTACCTGCTCCCGGTTCCTTTCTTTTACAAAAACACGGAACCTGTCGTTCTCGGTAGTTCTTGCCGCCGAAAAACTGGCAATCTTCTCCAGGTCTGTTTCCATGTATGGTTTTTGCGCTTCGATGGCGCAAAACTAAGTTTTACCCTGTTTGAAACGCTGCTAATTCAGGTTTTTGGGTAGTTTATCCACATTTGAACGGCGTTTGTAGAAAAGTAAACTTGGGCTGCTGTGTGAGGTGGTTAGATTTGCGGGTTGTACAAGTAGCCTTACCCCTCCGTCCTTTGGACACCTCCCCTTGGCAGGGGAGGAAATTCATGGCGATGGGACATGCTATTGGTAAGTGGAATGGTATTGAAATATTTCCCCTCCTGGAAGGAGGGGTGCCCGAAGGGCGGGGTGGTGAATAACTGACAGCACCAAAGTTGAACAAAGAACAAATGCTGACTAAATAACGATTGAGACATGGCTGAAGAGAAGAAGAATTTATTTGAGTATAATGAAGAATCCATCCGGTCGTTGGACTGGAAGGAGCATATACGGCTTCGCCCCGGTATGTATATTGGTAAACTGGGCGATGGTTCTGCACCGGATGATGGTATTTACGTATTGATCAAGGAAGTGATCGATAACTGTATTGATGAATACACCATGGGCCATGGCAAACAGGTAGAACTGACCATTGAGGGAAAAACAGTAACGGTTCGCGATTATGGCCGTGGGATTCCGTTGGGTAAAGTGGTGGATGTGGTTAGTAAGATCAATACCGGTGCCAAATACGACAGCAAAGCTTTCCAGAAAAGTGTAGGTCTGAATGGTGTGGGTACCAAAGCGGTGAATGCATTGAGCCAGTATTTTAAGGTAACAGCCTTCCGTGAAGGGAAAGAAAAAACAGCTGAGTTTGAAAAAGGTGAACTGCTCAAGGAACACAAAGAAGCCAAAACAGATGAACCCAACGGTACGTTCGTCGAATTTATTCCGGATGAAACGGTGTTCCGTAATTTCCATTACATACACGAGTACCTCGATAACCAGTTGTGGAACTATTGTTACCTGAATGCAGGACTGGCCATGCATTTCAATGGCAAGAAATATGTTAGTAAGAATGGATTGCTGGATTTGTTGCAACGTAAGACCAACCCGGATGAACTGCGATATCCCATCATTCATTTAAAAGGCGAGGATATTGAAGTAGCACTCTCTCATAACAATGATTATGGAGAGGATATTTTTTCATTCGTAAACGGACAATACACCACCCAGGGTGGTACGCACCAGCAGGCTTTCCGTGAAGCTTATGTAAAAGTGATCCGTGATTATTATAAGAAAGATTATGAAGCTTCGGATATTCGCACCAGTATTGTTGCGGCCATTTCGGTTCGGGTGCAGGAACCGGTATTTGAGAGCCAGACAAAAACCAAACTGGGTTCGCAAAATGTATATGATGGCGGACCAAGCATGAAGAATTTTGTGCTGGACTTCCTGGCGAAGGAACTGGATAATTTTCTGCATAGAAATCCAACCGTTGCCGATGCATTAAAAAAACGCATTGAACAGAATGAGCGGGAAAGAAAAGAACTGGCGGGTATTAAGAAACTGGCCAATGAACGTGCCAAGAAAGCCAACCTGCACAATAAAAAACTGCGCGATTGTCGCGTGCATTTGAACGATGAGCCGCCGGCAAAGAACAAAGAGGAGTTTATTGCAACACAAAGCAATTCTACCCTGTTTATTACGGAGGGAGACAGTGCCAGCGGAAGCATTACCAAATCGCGGAATGTAGATGCGCAGGCAGTGTTTAGTTTGCGGGGTAAACCTTTGAATTCTTTCGGTCTTACCAAGAAAGTAGTGTACGAAAACGAAGAGTTTAACCTGTTGCAGCATGCATTGAATATTGAAGACGGACTCGAAGGACTGCGTTACAACAATGTTGTAATTGCCACCGATGCCGATGTGGATGGAATGCATATCCGTTTGCTGATGATGACCTTTTTTCTGCAATTCTTTCCCGACCTGGTTAAGCGCGGGCATGTATACATTCTGGAAACACCGTTATTCCGTGTAAGAAACAAACAGGAAACCATTTACTGTTACGACGAAACCGAAAAACAGGCAGCTGTAAAAAAACTGGGCAGTAAACCGGAGATCACCCGTTTCAAAGGATTGGGTGAAATATCCCCGGAAGAATTCGGCCGTTTTATCGGAAGGGATATCCGTTTACAACCCGTAATACTGGAACAGGGCGACCATATTCAAAACCTACTGGAATATTACATGGGCAAGAATACCATGGAAAGACAGGAATTTATTATCAATAACCTGAAATTTGAACTGGACCTTGTAGATAATTAATAATTAGTAGTTAGTAATTAGTAATTAGTAATTACTAGTGCTGACTGCTTATTTTGATACGGGTTCTCATAAGACGAATAAATTACTAACTATTAATTACTAACTACTAATTAAAAATGCTTCATATCGTATTTGAACAACCCAATATAGATGCTTTGCAAAAAGCCATAGAACTCGATGAAAGTTTACAGGGAGAGATTATTCAGATCAAGGATGATTTTGCGGTGGGGCCTTTGGAAAATATGTATGGAACCGAGGGCTACCAACAGCGCAGGGATTGGTGGAAAATGCTGCTTGAATTTTCGCCCTACATGGAACAGCTGAATATTGTAGACGATAAACTGACCGTGCACAACCTGCTGAAAAAACTGGACGAAGAACCCGATGAGCAGGTCTGGATCTGGATGGGACAGAATGCGCACGATGTATGCAGCTACTATTGGCTGATGAGCCAGCTGAAAGAATACCAGGGAAGGGTACAGGTATTGTACCTGAACAATCTTCCGTTCATTAATGAGAAAGGAAATATTTTTTATCCTGTGTACCTGCACGAGATACAGCCCAAAGAATTTTTAAAAGCCAAAAAACTGGCAAGGCCCATTACATTAAGTGAATTTGAGGTTGACCCGGATGAATGGAAGAAAACCTGTGGTGAGCAGTCAATGGTACGTTTCCTGGAAGGCGGGAAAAAACTGGTGGGAAAAGAAGTTGATTTTTATGACAAGGATATCCTTGCGAATGTGACTAAAGATGCACAGAAACTGCAAAAGGTATTAACGAATACTTTGAATAAGATGAAAGTGAAAACAGGAGATGTATTTCTTGTTTGGCGGATCAGGGAAATGGCCGCGGCAGAAAAATTACAGGTAAGTGGTGATTGGTTGAAGGGATGGAAAGAAATTACCGTAAGTATGCCCGGAGGAGCCAGCGTGGTTGCCGAATCAACTGAAGCGGAAGGATAATGTTGCAGATAAAAGCCATACACCATGTTGCGATACTCACCAGTACAGAACTGTATGAAGAAAGTAAACGGTTTTATACTGAGGTGTTGGGGTTTACGGTAATAGCTGAGGTTTTCAGGGTAGAAAGAAACTCATACAAATTGGATCTTGCCCTGAATGGATTGTACCAGGTAGAATTGTTTTCTTTCCCGGATTACCGCGAAAGAGGTTCATACCCGGAAGCCAAGGGCTTACGACATATGGCGTTTGCAGTTGCTGATGTAAATGAAGGTTGTGAATGGCTGCTGAAAAATAATATTAAAACAGAAGAAGTACGGATTGACGAATATACCGGTAAGTCCTTTGTGTTTTTTTATGACCCAAATGGACAACCGCTGGAATTATACCAGTTGTAAAAGAGAAAGAAATGATTAAGATTGAACCGTTGCCAAAGATTGCCGAAGATGAAAGAGGCCCCACGCATTATTTCGATACGGACAGAACAAAGCAGTTTGTGTGCGGGTACCGCAAAGCAGGGGCTGTGAGTGCAAGACATTATCATAAGGGACTATCGGTTGGAAAGAACCCCGAAAAACTGATCCTGTTTTCAGGCGAGATCACCATTCATTGGTTCGATGTGCGGAACAGGGAAATCAAGGGCACGGAAAAGGTAATCGCGCCGGCAATAGTAACTGTTTATCCATTTGCATGGCATGAGGTAATTGCGGATACGGATACTATTTTTCTGGAACTAAATACACTGGAAGACGGGAATATAGATACATTCAGATTGGAATGATTATCAATTCAAAAGTAAAAAATCAAAAATAGAGCGTTCAATTTTGAATTTTTACTTTTGAATTTTGATTTGTTCAAGCAAACTAAAATTAGTGCTCTATAAAAAATGGCGAAAGAAAAAAAAGAGAACAGGGTATTTGAGAATGAAACGGGCGTTCAGGGACAATACAAGAACTGGTTCCTGGATTATGCTTCTTATGTAATACTGGAACGGGCGGTTCCCGCGATAGAGGATGGATTAAAACCCGTTCAGAGAAGGATCCTTCATGCGATGAAAGAAATGGATGATGGCCGTTTTAACAAAGTGGCCAATATCATCGGTCAGAGTATGCAATACCATCCGCATGGTGATGCAAGTATTGGGGATGCATTGGTTAACCTGGGACAAAAAGACCTGCTGATAGAAACACAGGGTAACTGGGGTGATGTAAGAACAGGCGACGAAGCCGCTGCATCGCGATATATTGAAGCGCGTTTATCGAGGTTTGCGCTGGAAGTAGCGTTTAACCACAAGACCACCGAATGGCAGTTGAGTTACGATGGAAGAAAGAATGAGCCGATAACCCTGCCCATGAAATTTCCTTTGTTACTGGCCCAGGGTGCCGATGGGATCGCGGTTGGATTATCTACCAAAATATTACCACATAATTTCTGTGAACTGATCGAGGCTTCCATTAAATGCCTGCGTGGAAAGAAATTTGAACTGTATCCTGATTTCCAGACAGCGGGAATGATTGATGTAGCAAACTATAACGATGGTAAGCGTGGCGGAAAGGTTCGGGTACGTGCGCATGTGGAAGAACTGGATAAAAAAACACTCGTGATTCGCGATGTACCTTATGGGGTGACGACCACGCAGTTGATGGAAAGTATTACCAAGGCCAATGACCAGGGCAAGATCAAGATCAAAAAAGTAATTGATGTAACGGCTGCTGATGTGGAAATACAGATCGACCTGGCACCGGGTATTTCTCCTGATATTACCATCGATGCATTATATGCATTCACGGATTGTGAAGTAAGCATTTCACCGAATGCGTGTGTGATCGTTGAGAATAAGCCGCATTTTCTTACCGCACATGAACTCCTGACCGTTTCTACAGAGAATACCAAATCGCTCCTGAAGAAAGAATTGGAAATCAAGCTGGCAGAACTGGAAGACAAATGGCATTATACTTCCCTTGAAAAAATATTCTTTGAAGAAAAGATCTACAAAGAACTCGAACAGAAACACGCTACCTGGGATGCCGTAATTGAAGCGATTGACAAAGCGTTCACTCCATTCAAGAAAAAATTAAAACGTGCCATCGAGCGCGAGGATATCCTGAAACTGACCGAGAAACCGGTAAGAAGAATTTACCGGCTAGATATCAATGAACTGAACGAACAGATCAAAGCCATTGAAGCGGAGATCAAACAGGTGAAATTTGACCTGGAAAACCTGACCGATTTTGCAGTGGCCTATTTTGAAATGCTGCTGAAGAAATTTGGTAAAGGAAGGGAACGCAAAACAGAGATCAGGGAATTTGATACCATCCAGGTAAAACATGTGGCCATTGCCAATACCAAATTATACCTGAACCGTGCGGAAGGATTTATTGGTACCAGCTTAAAGAAAGACGAATTTCTTTGTGAGTGTTCGGACTACGATGATATCATTGCTTTTACCAAATCGGGTACCATGAAAGTGGTAAAGGTTTCTGACAAGGTATTCATTGGCAAAGACATTATTCATGCGGCGGTATTTCAGAAAAACGATGAACGTACCACGTATAACATGATCTATCTCGATGGTAAATCCGGGGTGAGTTATGCCAAGCGTTTCAATGTTACCGGTATCACGCGCGAAAAGGAATACGATCTTACCAAAGGTTCCGAAAAAAGCAAAGTGCATTATTTTACCGCCAACCTGAATGGAGAAGCGGAAGCCGTTAAGATCATACTGAGTCCGAACAGCAGTGCCCGTATCAAAGAATTTGATTTCTTTTTTGAGGAGCTGGAGATCAAGGGCAGGAGCAGTATGGGTAACCAGGTTACCAAGTACCCGGTTAAAACGGTTAAGTTCAAGGAAGCGGGCCGTAGCACCCTGGCCGGAAGAAAACTATGGTTCGATGATAAGTTTGGCCGTTTGAATACAGAAGAAAAAGGACAATACCTGGGAAGTTTTGAAGAAGAGAAGATTGTTGTGTTCTATCATGATGGTACTTATGAATTAACCGATACTGAAATTACCCAGCGCTTTGAAGCGGATAAGATCGCATTGATTGAAAGATTTGATCCCGAAAAGATCATCAGTGCCGTTTACCTGGATACCGATAAGCAGCAATACAATATCAAGCGTTTTAAAATTGAGACCACCACGCTGAAAAGCCAGTTCACTTTTATAAAGGAAGGAGAAGGCAATCGTTTGGAAGCCGTTACTACTGATGCGGAGCCGATACTGGTGGTACAAACCGGGCGCGGACAACAGGTGCGCAAGGCCAAGTTCAAAGTGGCTAAAATGGTTGAAGTAATGGGCTGGAAAGCGGTCGGCGCCAAACTTACCGACTACAGCAAAACCATTGAAATGGAATGGGAGCAGAAACCAAAGGATGAAAATGGGCAACCTGAACTGTTCGAGTAAACCTATAGGGCCTGTTTACCGTATATACACATAAAGCTTTCGTAGGGAAACACAATATGCATTCGTAACCCGCTGACAGATCAAAGCGCCGGTTTCACAGGGATGCCATTTATACATCGCTCGAATGAGACCCGTATGGTGGAAAAGCGTGGCTAAGGTAAAAGAACTGCACAACGGCGATGCCGATGGTATTGGCGGGATCGGGAAATACCTGGTGAAGTATTCTGCCTAGCCAGCTTGATTTTAATATGTGTTTAACCGAACTGGAAACACACAAACGCATGAAAGGTATGACTGAGAAATCTCATGCCTAAAGAAACCATCTCCCTCCCAGGTCACGATTATTAATCCTTGTATGATAAAACACTCTGTGTAACTCCGTGTACCCTGTGTCTCTGTGGTGAAAAAAGATTGAAGCGAAGGCTTTACCACGGAGACACAGGGTACACGGAGTTACACAGAGAATTTCTGCAGTGCCAAATGGTGGGTTACTTTTTCTGCTTCAGTTTTAATGTGGCGCTCTTGCTTAAATCACTTGACAGGAGTGTCTCATACCGAGTTTTGCCATCGTACACCACCAATGCGGCGGTATTCGGTGGTATGGTACCGAGGTTTTCGGCAAACATACTCAGTTCATTAAACTCGAGGGTGGTATCCAGTTCTATCGTAAGCCTGATGGCTTTGTGTGTAAGCATGGTTTTGGAAAGGATCACTTTGCCATTGAAGAACAGTGAAATAATATCCCCGTCAATCTCTCCATTATCATATAATTCCAGCCGTATGGTTTTGTTTTCGAGGTCAATTTCCTTGGTGTATATTTTGGTACGTTTGGTAAAAGCGTTGGTTGTTTCATCCTGTGCAGGCGTTACGGGAAGTACTGCTATAACGGGTGGTTCTTTTTTGATCTCGGGTTCCTCATCCTTCATAATCAATACGGCCGTATCATCTGACCGGGTAAACCGGTAATTGATTTCGGGAACTGTGTATTTATGTGCATCATCGCTTTGCAATACACCGTTTAATACCGATTCGGTTTTGGATACCAGCAGATTAAAGCTCCCTGATAAAAAAACATCGATACTGTTCTTCGCGTTCGGTGAACGGTAATAGATCATCGGAAAAGGTTTGATGTTCAGTTTACGGGTCTGTTCATCAAAAGTTCCGTTCAGGGCCACTTTTACCAGGCTGTCCTTGAAATAATAATCCAGCTCGCCCCAGACCAGTTTGCCTTTCTGCCGGAGGATCATTTCAGACAAATAAGAATTGTAGTCGCCGGTGGTTTGCAACATCCCGATACCATACCAATGCCCGCTTACCTGCTGAGAATAAAGATTGTCCGTTAGTAGTATGCCCATTACAAACAGCACTGTGTTCAGGATTCTTTTCATACACCTGCAAAATATCAAAACCTGCAGGTATGCACTCCCGAAAGTTGCTAACATATAAACATCTGCTATTAAATCTCCAAAATGGGGTACTGTCAACTCAGGTGGTATGTTGGTTAGTTAAGCGTTAGAAGTCTGGAGACTGGAGACTGGAGACTGGAGTTGGGTTGTTGTAGTTGTGGCAAAAGCAGGGTAGCGTCAAAAAGCATACCTTTGCACTCACGGAATAACCTTTTACCCATGAGTCCCATACAAGTTGGTCAATACAACACCCTCACTGTTAGTCGCAAAGTAGATTTTGGATTTTATCTTGAAGATGGTGCCGAAGGCATCCTGCTTCCCAAACGTTTTGCCACCCGCACCCTCCGCATTGGCGATGAGATCACCGTATTCGTATACCATGATTCTGATAACCGCCTTATTGCCACTACCCAAAAAGCAAAAGCAACAGTAGGTGAGATCGTTACCATGAAATGTGTATCGGTTACCGGCCAGGGCGCTTTCCTGGATTGGGGATTGATGAAGGATCTGTTCGTACCCAAATCCAAACAACTGGTTGGTATGCGCGAAGGTGCTGAATACCTGGTGAAGCTATACATTGATGAACAAACCGGAAGGGTTGCCGCTACCGAGAAGATCGACTCTTTGTTAAGCAACGATGAATTGATCGTAAAGGAAATGGATATTGTAGACCTGTTGGTATACCGCCAATCGGAACTGGGTTATGTGATGATCATCAATAACCAGCATACAGGGTTGCTCCATTCCAATGAAGTATATACCAAGCTGGAGATAGGTGACAAACTAGAGGGTTTTATTAAAACCATTCGTCCCGATAATAAGATCGATGTGGTATTGGGTAAGCCAGGGTACCAACGTGTGGAAGATGAAGCGGGTAAGATTCTCCGTCTGCTGACAGAGAACAATGGTTACCTGCCTTACCATGATAAATCCGACCCGAAGGAGATCTATGATTTCTTTGGAATGAGTAAGAAGACTTTTAAAATGACCACCGGTAATCTATACAAACAGCAGAAGATCGCTTTCACCAAAACCGGTATTCAGCTGGTTACTGCGGACTAAGCGATTGCATACCATGGATAGTAAAACCGGATACAACTCTGTGCAACTCCCAATCTCTGTATCTCTGTGTTGAAAAAATTTCTTTTAAAGATGCTTTGATTTTTTCAACACAGAGATACAGAGAACACTGAGTTACACAGAGGATGTTGGTTTATAATAATGAGGCAATAATATATTTCCGCCCGTAACTGCCCCAGTCGCTCATGGCTTTCTGGAGGGTAACATTCAATCCTTTGTAATCCGTTTTTTTCATTTTGCCTGTGGGTACTACCAGTTTCTCGGGTTTGGGTTCGGTAAGTTCTACCTTGGTGGCAAAAATGGTCATATTGGTTCTGGGGATGGCAATACCCAGGATCATTCCCGGCAGGTCGCAATAGGAGAGCGGGCCGCCGCTTACCGTGATCTGGTCTGTGTAAAAAGCAACGATGTAAACCGAATCCAGGATCTTGCCTACGGCTTTATGACATTCGAAACCGGCGATATCTCTCAACTCATTCGTCATCTGCCATTTGATATGGCGGATAGAATCACTGATCAGAAATGTTTCATCAAACACGGCCTGTTTCTTTGAAAATACACCTTGTTTAAGGTCCGTGTAGATAATATCGTCTACACTTCTGTCCTCATCCATGAATGGGATCTTTTCGTATACATCGGTTCCTTTTTCATACAGTGTTTTTCCGTCCTTAAAATAGAGATTGTGTAAGGAGGTGCGGAATTTAGGGATCTTATCCTTTACGCCATCGAGCCAATGATCATCCTCAATTTCTTTGTGGATGTTCACTTTCTTTTCAAATTCTATCTTACCCGTAGTAATGAACTGCGTTTGCGCAAAAGAAAAAGAAGTAATGAAAAGGCAAAGTATGCCGGTTATGATCTTAATCTTCATATTCAGAAGGTTTTCTGTTTTTATTGAATTTCCATCTCAGCGATAACATCGCATAACGCTGAACGGTTGTATAGGTGTTCTCCGAAACATAGTTACTGGTGATATCGCGGTTAAAACCGATACGCTGGTTCAGGATATCATTGATGGTAAAGATGGCCGTGATGTCCTGTTTTTTGAATAAACGTTTTTCTACATTCGCATTCCATACCGTGGTTACATTGTTCTTATCGGTTGGCGTTAATTTCTGGCGATAGTTATAACTGATATTGGTGTTGAAATTCCAGCCTTTTTTGAACTTGTAATCAAAATAACAATCCACGCCCTGTGTCCAGTATTCGGTTACCGCCCCGGTATTGATGGAAGAGGTAGAGTGATTGAATCCGAGAGTGTAGGAAATATCAAAACTCATTTTCTTCTCAATGTATTTGCGCACGCCAACACCCATAGAAGGACGGATGCTTTTGGTAATATTCTCCAGCCCATTCACAAAACTCATATTGCGGCTTCCGCTGATCCTTGGATCGAAGGAAATATCCATTTTAATAAATTTCATCTGCCTGCTGATGCTGAATCCGGTATAGTAACTGTAGTTGCCGTTTACGTTTACGGTTTGTGTGGTTCTTCGTCCGGAAATATCTACCGTGCTTTTATTACTGAACCCGTTTTCGGTGAAACTAATATTACCGTATCCCCAGATATTCCGGCTGGTCAGCACTTTAAAATCCGACACGTTGAAATAAATACTGTGGTTGAACGCGGGCTTTAAATTCTGGTTGCCTATTACAATATTCAGTGGATCATTGTTATTCTGAATAGGCTGTAACTGCATCAGGGATGGCTGTTGGGTATTACCGCTATAATTAAAGTAGATGTTCCCGGAAGAAGAAAACTTCCACCTGATATTGGCAGTAGGAAAATAATTGGTGAAACTTCTTGCATAAGAGGAATCCTTGTACATATTGGTTTGCTGCAGAGAAAGATCCTGTACCGCCAGCCCTGCCTTGGCTGTAATTTTCTTGGTCACATAATTGAACGCGAAACCACCCCGGTGCGAAGTATTGATAAAACGATAATGGTTGCTGAACAAAAGGTTTAAAGAATCGTACTTGCCGTTTGTTTTCTCATAAGAACGCGTGTCCTGTACGCTATTATTGGTATTGAAAGTGTAGTTCAGGTTAAGCGACATTTTTTTACTCAATGGCTCAATATAACTGGCCAATGCCTGTACTGACTTACTTTCTGAACTGTTTATTTTTCGCTGGTCTATTACCTGCTGGCTGGTTACCACACCATTGGTATAAAAATCTGTTTTATTCAACAGAAAACCATCGCTGCTGCTTTCATTGGTGTTGATGCCGGTACTTAGTGTCAGGGAACGGGTGCCTGCCTTATTCAGTTTTCTGCGGAGAAAAATATCCGCTTTGTTACTGTTATTGTCCCCGTTGGATGTATTGGTTCGGTTGCTGGTATTTACGGTAGCACCGCTTCCTGTAAGATATTCGCCGGTTTGCAAACCAACACTGCTGTTTTTGCCATGACTAACCCTTGCATTAATGGTTAAGGTAGTAAGTGAATCCAGGTTGAACTCGTTCTTGGTGCTGAAATTCTCTTTCCATTTGCTGCTAATATTGGAACGGGATTGGTTGTTAAAATAAACCGTATCGGGTAAAATGTATTTTGTGGTAGTATATCCGTCGCCCGCCAGGTTAAGGCGGTTATAGCTGAAATTATTGGCGGTACTGTTTTTCAGTTTGCCGAATTTTTTATTCAGCATAGCAGCGGCCTGCAGGTTTTCGGGAATCCCTTGCTGGCCATAGCTATCGAAATCATCATCACCTTCCCACATGAACATTACATTACCGTTTTCTACCGTGCTGGAAATGCTTCCGTAGTCCTGCATTTCTTCCCAGTTCATTCCGTTACGCCCCGTTCGGTCAGCCGTTACAAGCACACCGGCTTTCAGGGTGCTTGTAAACCGGCTGGCAGTTAGTTTGGATTGATAATATTTATTAAAGTCCGATCCGGCCGTGACCGACCCGAAATACCCTTTTTTGGCGTCTTCTTTTAAGATCAGGTTTACTGTTTTTTGTTTGGTGCCATCATCAATTCCTGTTAGTGTGGCCTGGTCGCTTTTTTTATCAAACACCTGCACCTTGGCCACATCTTTTGCGTTCAGGTTCTGTGTGGCCATGGTAGGATCGTCTCCAAAGAACTCATCTCCATCAACCAATACTTTCTGTACTTTTTGTCCCTGTGTCGTGATCTCCCCCTTACTGTTTACCGAAATGCCAGGCATTACTTTTAACAGATCCTCCACCGTAGCGCCGGGTTTTACATGAAAACTATCGGCCAGGTATTCTGTTGTGTCTCCCTTGATGCGTATCGGGGCAATGGTTTGTCTTACGATCACTTCCTGCAGGATATGCGCCTTGGTATTGAGGGCAACCGGAATAATCAATGGGGTGGTTGCGGTAACTTCAACCGTATCTATCCAATCTACATAATTGGGATAGGTAACCACGATAACGTACCTGCCCGGAGTAAGATGGCCGAAATCGAACCCGCCCTTCTCATTTGCCCGGGTATATTTTACAAGGGAGGAATCCTTCGGGTTCTTGATATAAATAACGGCATTGTGCAATGCCGTTTTACTGATGGTATCAGTAACAGAACCTTTTACAGGGATGGATTGTGCGTTTACCGACGAAAATACAAAACAAAAGCAGAGTGCCAGCAAGGCATACAATTTTCCCGTTAGTCTTGGTTTCAGAATCATTAGCAATGATTGTTGATGAAATTAAATACCTGTGTTTCTGCGCAAAAGATGCAGGAACATACCAATTCCATAAATCCATGAGAATTATTTTCTCATGCTTCAGGGTCATTTAATCAGTATGATGAACAGGTGTGCAGGTAAAGGATAGGCTGCAGTTAAATTGTTGATCGCTAATTGGGTGAAATAAAAATACTAAGGGATTCCTATATAACTTGTTAAAAGGACTGGTAGCATCCAAATATTGGATGAACGGTTTTTTTCGCAAACTGATTTACGTTGGATTCAACAGGGAAGATGGCCGCTGTAAAATATCATTTAACTTTAGCAACAATTCAAATCACTGGTTTCATGAACGCGAACAAACAATGTTTTTCTTTTTTTTTGGTATGCCTGCTTGTATTTCGATTGGGCGGATTTGCGCAGGATAAAACTGCTTATCAAAAAGAAATTTCGGAATGGGATAAAAAAAGAGCGGCCTCTTTGTTGGCACCGGATGGATGGATCAACCTGGCAGGACTTTACTGGCTTTCGGCCGGCATCAATCGGTTTGGAAGCGGAATGGATAATGAACTTGTTGTTTCCCAAAAAGACATACCGGTCCGTGTTGGTAATTTTAACCTGGTGGAAGGTAGGGTGGTATGGACAACTGAGGCGGGTGTTGTTGTAAGCGTTGCAGATTCCCTTATCACATGCATGACCATTTACGAAGATGCTAAGAAAGTTCCTTTGCTGGCATTGGGTACCTGGCGCTGGAACATTATCAAAAGAGACGATAAATTCGGTGTGCGGTTGCGGAACCTGTCATCATTGGCATTGAAACAATTTGCCAGTATCAAAAGATATCCTGTAAATGAAAAATGGAAGATCACTGCGCACCTGGAACCGGCCAATGCCAATGGCATAGCTATCACCAATGTACTGGGACAAACCAATACGCAACCATCGCCCGGCCGCCTTGTATTTGCCATTAACGGGCAGACTTATCGCCTGGATGTGTTCAGGGAAGGGGAACAATTGTTTATCCTGTTTGGAGATGCCACCAGCGGAAAAGAAACCTATGCTGCCGGCCGTTTCTTATACGCGGCCATGCCCGATGCAAATGGAAATACGGTTTTGGATTTTAATAAGGCACTCAATCCTCCCTGTGCTTTTTCTACCTATGCAACCTGTCCTTTACCGCCCAAGCAAAATATATTGCCCATTGCAATTACTGCCGGAGAAAAAGACTACCTGGTGAAAAAAGGGAAAGGATGATTTTAAAAAAGATCAATCAGCAAGCTGCTAATACGATTCTTTATTGGTAAGTTTTTTATCGAGGAAACGCCAGCCGGTAACCAGCCGTTTGTATTTAAGATCTGGTTTGGTAAAAGCGAAAATGGCAATGCAGCCAACGGCAATAAAACCGGTCAGTTCCTGCGAAACGATATTCGTTGCCGTTAAAGCGGCGGCGGTCATGCCTGCGATCCCAAAAAAATAATGACAGATTGTTAAGAACCAGAAAACAAAAGAGCCGTTATGGGTTCTTTTAGCAGGATGACTGCTTACGGTTTTGCTTTTCATGATGCAGGTTTTGGTTATTGATTGACACCTAAATGCTTATAAACGTTTAATCAGTTCAAAAATAGTTGATTACTAACTTCGGAAAAACGGGTAAAATCCCGTTTTTTTAACGGGAACAATCCCGTTGCTAACGACCGTTAGCATTCTCTATTTTCTTATCTTTGCACCTCAATCTAAAAAAATGAACAAGCGAACGGTTTATATTGTTTCGGCGGTAAGAACGCCGATAGGTAGTTTCGGAGGAAGTTTAAAAGATTTTTCGGCACCCCAATTGGGTGCTTTGGCAATCAAAGCGGCTGTAGAAAGAGCCGGGCTTCAGCCCTCCGCCATTGAGGAAGTATTAATGGGTTGTGTAATACAGGCAAATACTGGCCAGGCACCCGCCCGCCAGGCAGCCAAATTTGCCGGATTGCCCGATAGTGTTATCTGTACCACCGTTAACAAAGTATGCGCCAGTGGTATGAAAGCCATTGCACAGGCCGCACAAAGTATTTTATTGGGCGATGCTGATATTATTGTGGCCGGCGGGATGGAAAGCATGAGCAATGTGCCTTTCTATAATGCCCATATGCGTTGGGGTAATAAATACGGAGATGTAAACCTGGTTGACGGATTGGCAAAGGATGGTCTTACCGATGTTTACCACAAGTATGCCATGGGTAATGCAGCCGATCTCTGCGCCAGGGAATGCCATATCAGCCGCGAAGAGCAGGATGCATTTGCGGTTACCAGTTACCAGCGCAGCCAGTCTGCCTGGGAAAAAGGGCTTTTTGCCAACGAAGTAATTCCCGTAGCCATTCCACAACGCAAGGGGGATCCCATCCTGTTCAGCAAGGACGAAGAAGCCTGGAATGTAAAATTTGATAAGATCCCCGAACTGAAACCTGCTTTTGCCAAAGACGGTACCGTTACCGCCGCCAATGCATCTACCATGAACGATGGCGCTGCGGCATTGGTATTGATGAGCAAGGAAAAAGCGGATGCGATGGGGATTAAACCACTGGCAGTAATTCGCAGCTATGCTGATGCGGAACAGGCTCCGGAATGGTTTACAACTACACCTTCATTGGCTGTACCCAAAGCGGTTGCCAAGGCAGGATTGCAGATGAGCGATATTGATTTTACGGAATTGAATGAAGCGTTCTCTGTTGTTGGCATCGCCAATATGCAAAAAATGAAACTTGACCCGGCAAAAGTAAATGTGCATGGAGGCGCAGTGTCTTTAGGACATCCATTGGGGTGCAGTGGAGCAAGAATCATCGTTACCCTTATCCATGTACTCAAACAACACAATGGCAAGATCGGAGCGGCCGGTATTTGTAATGGTGGGGGTGGAGCGAGTGCGATGGTGATTGAGGTAGTTAATAATTAGTAATTAGCATGTTGTGTTATTAGATTTCTCTGTGTAACTCAGTGTTCCCTGTATCTCTGTGTTGAAAGAAATATTTTTATACGAAGCTTTTTCAACACAGAGTTACAGAGGTTAGGAGTTGCACAGAGAAAGGGTAATATTTTTTTGGTATGAATATACGGATAGCTACTGTTGCGGATGCGGCACTGATTGCAGAGATCAGCCGCGAAACTTTTGTAGAAACATTTGCGGAATACAATACGCCGAGAGATGTGGAACTGTTTCTTACCAAACAATTCAGCAAAGAAATACTCATGGCGCAGGTGGGAGAGAAGAACCATGTTTTTTTCCTCGCATTCGAAAATGAGGAACTAGCAGGCTATATTTTTCTCAAGCAACATGCTGATGCAAATACCGGAGCTTCTTCACCAATAGAGATCTCGCGGTTGTATGCCCGTACAAAATTCATCGGCAAAGGCATTGGTAAATCCCTGATGCAAACTGCGATCCATCATGCAAAATCCTGCGGCAACGATTGTATCTGGCTGGGTGTATGGGAGAAAAACCTGCGTGGCATCCGGTTCTATACCTCATTCGGATATGAAAAATTCGGTGAACATGATTTCCTTCTTGGCGAAGATATTCAGCTCGATTGGCTCATGCGCCTGCATCTGTAAAGAGGAGCATAGCTAGTACGGACCGAACTTATGTTGTGCCTCAGTTTTTCCGTCCGCATACGGCCCAAACGGATGATCGAAAGGTTTCTTCCTGATATCCGGCCAGTCCTGGCTAAGATCTTTCGATGGCCTTGGTTGCGAATTGATAAAAGCAGCCACATCCCATGCTTCTTCATCCGTTAACAACGGTGTATGGTAATTGGTAGGGTTGGGCATATTGCTCTTTACATAACCTGCCAGTCTCGATAAACGAAATAACCCCGCGCCATTGTTATAACTGTGTGCCCCCCATAATGGCGGATACTGGTAAGTGGCATTGTCAATATTCATTTGTCCTTCCCCATTCCTGCCATGACATCTTTCGCAGTTGGCAGTATAAACGGTTTTGCCTTTTTCCGGATCGGCCGCTCTCTGTAAGAAAGCCGGTTGCATGATACCGGATCCTCTGGGTTTAACTCCTTTCGGAATTTCATTTCCAAGCCATTTTATATAGGCAACCATGGCCCGCATTTCTTTACTGCTGCTGTCGAGAGCCTGTCCATTGAGACTTCTTTCCAAACAATCATTTACTCTTTTCTCAATGCTCTCAATATGTCCGGATCGTTCCCTGTATTTGGGATAGGTAGAGGCAACTGCACCATAATTATTTCCCCAGGGTTTGGTACCTGCTTCCAGGTGACAATTCTGGCAATTCATTCCGTTACTGATCCGCGCAACGGTTCCTTTTGGCCCAAGATAAAAAGCCGTATTGGCAATCAATTCCCTTCCATACCGTATTTCCAATCCTTTACCATCCACAGGTATCTGATAAATGCCCGCACCCGTCCAGCAATCGGCAGATGATGAAGCAACAGGTGATTTTGGTAATTCTTTTTTGCTGTCGGAAAACCGGCAACTGGCGAATAGGAGTAAAATCACTCCCGATACTAAAATAAGTTTATTTGTTTTCATTGACCAATTGCATTGATGGGTGCTATTTCTCCAGGCAGTTATTCACAATCAAAATTACTTCAAAATCAGGTAGTGTGTTATTTTGAATGTAGCGGACTATTGTTCTGTAATTAATTGGGTTAACTTACTCCACAGATTCGAAACTGTTTACTTGCAATCAGTTTCACGCAAAGAATAATAAGAGCGCAAAGCCGCAAAGTTATGTTTGGCAGCTTTGTTTTTTTCTTAGCTGGTTTTCGTGAAAAGATTCCGAATACTTGTCGTCTAACCCCAATGACGCATTACCTAAAAGTAACATTCAACATTCCTTGTTCAACATTCCTTGTTCAATATTCAATAGTCTAATGCGGTAATTTATCACGCAACCATCCATATACCCAGGTGCCCGCAATGGCGCTGAACAAAGTTACAATAACCACGGTTGCACCCGTACCAATTTGTGCAAACAACGGACCGGGACAAGCGCCTGTCATGGCCCAGCCAAATCCGAATAACAAGCCACCGAAGATCTGTCCTTTGTTAAAGGATTTGTTTTCGAAACTGATCTCTTCACCATAAATGGTTTTGAGCTTATATTTTTTAATGATAAAAACCGAGAGGGCACCGGTAACCACGGCAGACCCGATCACACCGAACATATGAAAGCTTTGCAACCGGAACATTTCCTGAATACGGAACCAGGAAATAACTTCCGCCTTGGTTAGCATAATACCGAAGAGAATCCCGGTAACAAGGTATTTAAGATTAAACCACCAGGGATGCGGCATTTCATTGGTGCTTGCACATGCTGCATCCAGTGAGCCTGTTTCAAAATCGGTATTGGTTTCAGGAGTGGTCATGTAATTTATAATTGCAGGATGAAAGGAAGGATGAGGTTTGCCATGATAAATCCACCGGCCATAAAAGAACAAGTAGCTACCAACGAGGGCCATTGCAGGTTACTCAGTCCCATAATGGAATGACCGGAAGTGCAGCCACCCGCATAGCGTGTTCCAAAACCTACGAGAAAACCGCCGGCCACCATCATAATAAATCCTTTCGCTGTAAGTAAGGATGGCCAGTTGAACAGATCCACAGGTATCAAACTGTTATGATCGGTGATGCCATATTGCTGTAATTCAATCAATAATTTTTCATTCACAACAACCGGCACGGGTGCCGTTAATAGTTTGGCGGCAATGTACCCGCCGATCAGAATACCCGATACAAAGAACAGGTTCCAGGCTTCTTTTTTCCAGTTGTATTGAAAGAAGGGGATCTTGGCGGGTAAACAGGCAGCACAGATATGCCTTAGTGAAGAAGAAATTCCCAGTCGTTTATTCCCGATCAGCAGCAGGGCCGGAACCATCAGGCCGATCATGGGGCCTGCTATATACCAAGGCCAGGGTTTTTGTAACCATTCCAGCATCGTAAATTATTTAAGTAAATCCCTAAGTTACCAAAACCTCTTTGCAATGCAGTACTTCCGTTTTTTTCAACACAGAGGAACAGAGATACAGAGGGACACAGAGAGAGAATTATTTTAAAAAGAGTTCATGTATGATGATATAAATCCCCATAATCAGTACAAACCAGCCAAACCATTTCTTCAGTTTTTCGCCGGGAAGATCCTGGCCCAGCCTGCGCCCGATGAATGTGCCGGTAACCGCGATGGCGGTAAGTGGAAGCAGCATCGACCAGTTGAACTGTTGGTGAAAAAGATCGCCCGCAAAACCAAATAGTGAATTCATTGCGATGATCATCAGGGAAGTGCCGATGGCGTCTTTCATTTTTAAATGAAAAGAAAATACGAGTACGGGAATGATCAGGAAGCCGCCTCCTGCACCCAATAAGCCGGTTAATATTCCCACTTCCACGCCACGAATCAATGCTTTGGTAAAATGAATATGGTTATCGCTCTTGTCAATCGTGTTTTCAGAGGGCTTTTTTATCATATTCAGTGAAGCAATGATCATCACTATGGCAAACAGCAACATGGTAGCCAATGATTTTGACACGATGAAATCGCCGATGCTGAAAAGATGCTCGGGTATCACCGGTATCAAAAATTTACGGATCAGTACAACGGTGATGATGGAAGACAAACCGAAATAAAAAGCCGCTTTGAAATGAATATTATCCCGTCGGTAATATTTATAGGCCCCGGCAAGGCTGCTGCATCCTACAATAAAGAGCGAATAGCCCGTAGCAATGGTTGGCGGAATATGAAACAGGTAAACAAGTACGGGAATGGTTAAGATAGAACCGCCGCCGCCGATGAGTCCCAGAGACACCCCTATCAGCAAAGCAGCCAGATAGCCTGCAATTTCCATGTACTTGTTGTTTGCGTGCAAAGATGCCGAATAATCATCCAGTTAAATGGAATAGGGGAAGAAAATTCTATAAAGGTCTGAGACGTGCATGGTAAGCAAAATCCGTACAATATGGGGGGGCTTTGTTCGTATTTGGTTCGTGTTTTGTTCGCCCTTTCTTCGAGTGTTCTTCGGGTTTTACGTCTATTTCCCGGCCAAAAGGCGAAGAACACTCGAAGAAAGGGCGAACAAAACACGGTTTAAGTAAGAGAAAGTAGCCAGGCAGGCTGTTATTTGAATGATGAATTGTAAGGGGCTGTTTGCGTTAATTAGCGGCAATTCCTGGCTCTGCGAAAAACGTCCTGTTACGCATGCCCATTCTAGCCCTGAAAAAAATTACGTTAGTGCTGCAATAGATTAAATGCTAATTATTTGCCGCTAATTCTGCCAGCTCATTCATGCTGATACCCATATGGCTTTCATCATACACACATTCCCCATTACGGATCAGGAGGATCTGTGGCGATTCGTGGTATACCTGGAAGGTTTCGGCTATTTTATTGGAGATATCCCTGTGCGCAAGCAGGTCGAGATAATAAAAATCAACCGCTGCAGGGGCTTCCTGTCTTTCCAGCCTGTTCAATACCATGCTGCTGGTACTGCAACGGGTACTATGCTTGAAAATCACTTGCGGAACAAGTGAAGACCTTTCTTTAATGGTTGTTAATTGCTCTTCGGTAGTAAGCGGTATCCAGTTCATTCGGTTCTCTCAGTTAAAACAGCAGGGTTGCTGGTTTGTTCACGTTTCGCTTATTGTCTGAAGTATTTGGGATTGGTGGTTGGGCAACCTTTTTTAGATGCGGCACACGAAGTTAACAGGGCCGTGGCCACTAAACAGGTGAGAACAAATAAGACAATCTTTTTCATGCTTCTTGTTTAAATAAGAGATAAGACAGTATTTTGCGACACATCAAAGATAAACCTTCGGGCGCAAACGTTGCCTGATTAAAATATACATTTTATTAATTTGTTGGTGCGGTGCTAAATTATAACGTATGCGAGTTCATTTTATTTCAATCGGCGGCAGTGTAATGCACCAATTGGCTATTGCGCTGCATCGCAAAGGGTACCGGGTTAGCGGTACGGATGACGAGATCTTCGAACCCGCCAAATCAAACCTGGCCGCTGAGGGCTTGCTGCCTGCCGCGATAGGATGGCAACCAGGGCTGATTACCAGTGATATAGATGCGATTATCCTGGGAATGCACGCGAAAGCAGATAACCCGGAACTATTGCGCGCGCAGGAATTGGGACTCAAGATCTATTCTTTTCCGGAATACATTTACCAGGAAAGTCTACAGAAAAAAAGGGTAGTTGTTGGAGGCAGTCATGGTAAAACCACTACAACCAGCATGATCATGCATGTGCTGCGGTTTCTGAAAAAGGATTTCGATTACCTGGTTGGTGCCCGTCTCGACGGTTTTGACCAATCGGTGAACATAACGGATGCGCCGGTGATTATTTGTGAAGGAGACGAATATCCTGCCAGTACGATAGAAAGAAAACCCAAATTTCATTTCCTGTTTCCGCATGTGGCCCTGCTTACCGGCATAGCCTGGGATCATATCAATGTATTTCCTACGTTCGATTTTTACCTGGAACAGTTTGTGATCTTTATCAATAAAATAGAGAAGGATGGTATCCTCATCTATAATGAATCGGATCCTGTATTAAAGAAACTGGTGGAAGATAACCATCGCTCCGATATCCGTTACCAGGCTTATTCCGTTCCGGAACATACCATAGTGAACGGCAAAACCACGGTAACCATTGAAGCGGCAACCGGCCAGTTGAAAGTGTTCGGCAACCATAACCTGATGAACCTGATGGCCGCTTATTATGCCTGCAGGGAACTGGGGATCGGGCCGGCTGAATTTATCGGGGCCATTGCTTCATTCACAGGCGCGGCTAAAAGACTGGAACTGTTAGCCGGCAATGATACCACCAATGTGTACCGCGATTTTGCCCATGCGCCCAGTAAGGTAAAAGCCACTATTGAAGCCGTAAAGCAACAATATCCTGGAAGAAAACTAATTGGTATTCTTGAGCTGCACACATTCAGCAGTCTGAACGAAAACTTCATGAATGAATACCGCGGTGCCATGGATAAAGCGGACGCGGCTGTTGTATTTTATGCAAAGCATGCGCTCGAACTGAAACGAATGCCGGATCTGCCTGCGGAGAAAGTACAGGAAGGTTTTGGAAAACAGGGATTGCTGGTAATGAACGATAAAGAAACATTGTGGAAATGGCTGCAGGCGCAATCATATCAAAACACTAACCTTGTTTTAATGAGTAGTGGCAACTATGATGGCCTAGATATGCTTACTTTCGCAAAACAGATAGCACCTTAGAAAAGAACCTGTATACATTCATGATGAAACTTCAACTGACCCGTCCGATCGCTTTTATTGATCTTGAAACCACCGGTATAAACATCAGTATCGATCGTATTGTAGAAATTGCGATCGTTAAGATATCGCCTGATGGAACGCAACAGGTAAAACGCAAACTGATCAACCCCGGCATTCCCATCCCCAAAAGCTCAAGCGAAATACATGGCATTACCGATGAGATGGTAAAAGATGCGCCCAGTTTTAAAGTAGCTGCCAACGAACTGAAACAGTTTATGGAGAACTGTGATATGGGTGGTTACAACAGTAACCGTTTTGATATTCCCATGCTGATCGAAGAGTTCCTGCGCATCGGTATGGAATTCAGTATCGAGGGCCGGAAACTGGTGGATGTGCAGAAAGTATTTCACATGATGGAACAACGCACATTGAGTGCAGCGTATAAATTTTACTGCCAGAAAACCCTTGACGGTGCCCATAGTGCGGAAGTAGATGCCACCGCAACATGGGAAGTGCTGGAAGCACAGGTGGAACGTTATCCGCAGATTGGTGACACGGTTGAAAGCATCGTGAAATTTACCGGTGAAGATGATATTGTTGATTTTGCCCGACGTTTCGTAAAAGAAAAAGGGATCGAAATATTCAACTTCGGTAAACACAAAGGCAAGCCGGTTGTGCAGGTATTAAAAGAAGAACCCCAGTATTATGATTGGATGATGAAAGGTGATTTTGCGATGAATACCAAGCAGAAACTGACCGAGATCCTGAACAGAACGCTGGTTAAAAAGCCATAACAGCCGATTTTTTGTCTTCTTATGGCAAAATTTAATATCTGAAAGCGATCTATATTGTATCTTAGGATTTCTAATCACATTCCCCTGATAATTGGAAAAAATAGTCATCATACCCACCTATAATGAGAAGGAGAATATATCCGCTATCATTACCGCTGTATTTGCCTTACAGAAAGCCTATCATGTGCTTGTTATCGATGACGGTTCTCCCGATGGTACAGGAGATATTGTTCGTGGTTTAATGGCTTCTTATCCCGACAGTTTATTCCTGGAAGAAAGAAAAGGCAAGCTGGGTTTGGGTACGGCTTATATCTATGGATTCAAATGGAGCATTGATCGTTCCTATGAATACATATTTGAGATGGATGCGGATTTTTCGCACAATCCCACCGACCTGGAACGATTGTACCATGCCTGCAAAAACGAAGGCGCGGATCTTTCCGTTGGCAGCCGTTATGTACCGGGCGGTAAAACAGAGAACTGGCCGTTCGACAGGCAGTTGTACTCACGCGGTGGTGCTATGTACACCAAACTGCTTACCTGGATGCCCGTAAACGACCCCACGGCAGGATTTGTTTGCTACAAACGGGCCGTACTGGAAGCCATTAATTTTGATATGATCCAGTTTGTAGGCTACGCGTTCCAGATAGAAATGAAATTTGCCGCGTGGAAATTGGGGTTCACCATTAAAGAAGTGCCTATCACTTTTGTTGACCGTAAGACAGGCGTGAGCAAAATGAGCAAGGGCATTATCAAGGAAGGCGTGCTGGGTGTGCTAAGCATCCAATGGAAAAGCATGTTCCATAATTACAAAAAGAAAGTAAAGAATAGCGAAACGGCCAATTAGCCATTTCGCGGTACCTGTTTATCCTTCATATTCCCTTCGGGTAAGTTGTTCCCATGTTTTGTTCCTGAGCGCATCCATCATTAACCAGGTAGCAATGGCAGACAGTATTGCCAGGATGATGATCACAACCGTATAACGGTATACAAAGAAATGCAATATGCCCAAAGTGAATGGCAGCAGCATGGAGAAAAGTCCCCGGATAAAAGTTCCGCCCTTTGCCGAAGTAGCTTCCTGTAAAGAAAAAGGCAATACGCGCAAAGACAGGTAGGCTACGAATGTGACAATAAAGAGCTGGTTTAAAATGCCGAGTAATAAGTTGGGAATGATCTTTGGCCCCACCACACCGATTGCCGCAACAGAAGTAATGGCAAGTATGGGCAAACAGAATTTTACGATGGCCGATTTAAGCGCGCCGGCCAATAGTTTACCGGGTAACTGTATGGGTGTGATATAATAGATCCATGCGGCTTTGTATTTGTCTGAATAGATCAATCTGCCAATGGCTACCATCAGGATAAAGCTGCTGAAATACATCATTGAAATGAGGATGAGTTTACTGCCGGGCAGTTCCTGGTTTTGTAATTGCTCCAGGCTCAGTCCTTTCTTGTTCATAAACATCAATACCAGGTACACCAGCATGTAGCCGATGGAAGGATATACTTTCATTTTAAATTCCCTGCTACGCCCCGTGATCTTCCATGTATTCAGGAACGACATGCGTTCCGCGCCTTTCTCTGTGATCCATCGAGCAATGCTAGAGATATAAGCGGATGTGGTTGACGAAATTTTCTTTCCGTTTGTTATAACGGGCGCAGCACCTTCTTCGCTGCCGCTGATCATGGATAATTTCTGGTTAAATGCCGGAGCGAAATAATTAATCACCAGCCACAAACTCAGGATGGGCAATGCAATACTCACTAAAAAATAAATTACAAGGGGTGAAATAAATTCACCGGCATACAGGTATTGCCAGGAGCCGGCAAACCAATACGGGGGCAGTAACCATGCCCAGTTCAAAGAGCTGATGCTGTACCCGGTGAGGGCGGATTTATCAACCAGCCTGGGTACGATCTGGTAAGAAGCATAGATGAAAATGCCAAAGAAAATCTGGAAATAACTGATGATGCTTTTGAATTTTTCGGGCGTGGTAACTTTCAGGATAAAAATATATAAGGCATTGATCAGGAATATGGTGAACAGGCTTGCCGCAACCAATAAGAAAAGAAAAGGGAATATGCCACCCGCGCCATACATAATGCCCACGGTGATCAGGCCGGGTAAGGTCATGGGCAGGATCAGTTTGGTAACATGTATTACGATATGCAGTAAACGGGCCAGTACAAAAGTTTTATCGTTGATGGGTTTGGGAAGAATGATGATATTGTCTCTCACATCAATCAATACAGAAGTGAAATCGGAAATAAGTGTTGAGGTAAGGATGAAAATATAAAAAGAGAAATAGATGGTAAACTTGGTCAGCGCATCTTTTCCGAAAGCAAATGCCACCAGGAAAAAGCAGCCGAGTAAAGCGGTATATAACATCATACCCAATGTGGCAAAACGGATGGGCTTCTGCTGTTTCTTTTTTTGTGCCTGATGAATGCTGTTGGGCCTTCTGTCGTCCATGATAAGCTTGGTGGTCAGAATGGCTTTGAGATGCGGAATATTCACGCCCATCTTACGATAGATGCCGGAGGGCAACAACAATAATTGTAAAAAGAACCGATTGATGAAATTCATATTTGCCAGTTTACTTAGAACCTGTTTGTGTTATTGAAAAGACGCTATATATGCGATACCTATGAACGATTTTTTCACGCAAAGGGGCAAAGCTGGCAAAGCCGCAAATTATTGTACAGACACTCTATCTTTCTTTGCTTCTTTGCCAACTTTGCTTCTTTGCGTGAAATGCCTTTACGTTGACGCACCTCGTTTTTTAAATAACTCCTTATTTTCCAAATGCATTCATCAATTGGTCCGCTGCATCCGACAATGACTCTTTCCCTGTCATCTGTGCGAATATTTTTTCAAGACTCTGGTTGCCCTGTTGTTCTTTCAGTTCTTCAAAACTGCCGTCGGCAATAACCATTCCCTCATTGATAAGCACGATACGGTCGCTCACTTTCTCTACCACATCCATCATATGACTACAGTAAAAAATGGTCTTACCATCTTTCGCCAGTTTGCTGATCAGGTCCTTTACAATGATCACGCTGTTGGCATCGAGTCCGCTCAAAGGTTCATCGAGGATAATGATATCGGGATTGTGCATTAGGCCCGAAGTGATGAGTACTTTCTGCCGCATGCCTTTGCTGAATGTATCCATCCGCTGGTGCATATTGGCTTCGAGCCCGAATGCGGCCAGCATCCTGGCGATCCGGTCATCAGCCAGTTCCTTTGGCATATTGTATAACTCGCCCATGAAGCCAAGAAATTCCGCCGGGGTCAATACATCATACAGTTCGGCCAGCTCGGGTACATAGCCGATCTTTCCTTTTATGGTGATAGGGTCTTCTTTCAGGTTGATCCCCTCAATAATAACATCACCCTCATAATCAGAGATCAGCCCGCAAAGAATTTTTACCGTGGTACTTTTACCTGCACCATTCGGGCCAATATAGCCGATGACCTGTCCGGGATAGATATCGAGGTTAATGCCTTTGAGAACTTGTTTATCGCCATAGTTTTTATATACATTCTTCAGGCTGATGATGGGATTCATGTGCAAGGTTTAAGCGTTAGTCGAAAGCTTGGAAATATATTACAATATGATACAATTTATTTTTATTACCAAGGGTATTTGTTAGTGCATCGTTTTGAATTTAGCAGCCATGCGGGTTCAGTATGTATCTATTGATTTGTTAATCTAACCCCAACTTTTAAGTTGGGGGCTAACTTGGTATATAAGAACCCAGGCTTTAGCCCATAGCTTCTTTGTATTTCTGCGATTAAAATGCACCTGTCAGGGCTAAAGCCCATTAGATGTTAGTTTTTGCAATCCCCAACTTAAAAGTTGGGGTTATTAACAGCTTTTACATAATTCTCATAATGATGCACTACCGGGTATTTATACCTATCCCCGTGGATAATATTCTGTTTCTTTGAAGAATATGAAACAGGCGCTCATCAAACTGCATATCTCTGTTTTTCTTGCCGGCTTTACCGGTGTACTGGGCAAACTGATCCTGCTGAATGAAGGTCCGCTGGTTTGGTACCGCATCATGCTTACCGTAGTAACCTTATTTGTTTTTTTAAGCTGGAAGAAAAAGATCCAGAAAATAGCGCCACGTAATGTATGGAAGCTGCTTGGTATTGGTGCACTGATCGCCTTGCACTGGGTTTGTTTTTATGGAAGCATTAAAATGGCCAATGTATCTATCGGACTGATCTGTTTTGCATCTGTGGGTTTATTTACCGCGGTGCTGGAGCCTATGATGACGACCAAAAAATTCAGCTGGGCCGAAATAGGGTTGGGGTTACTGAGCTTGTTAGGCATTTACCTGATCTTTCATTTCGACACGCATTACCGGACGGGTATTCTTGTCGGACTCTTATCCGCCCTGCTTGGCGCCTTGTTTTCTGTATTGAACAAAAAGAACGTGGATGTGGCGGCACCGCAAACATTGATGTTGTATGAGCTGAGTGGGGGCTTGCTGATACTGACCGTTTTTATGCCCCTGTACCTGTATTATTTTCCAACCGATTATCTTTTTCCTTCCCTGTCGGATTGGGGCTGGCTACTGGTATTAAGCTGGCTATGCACGGTATTGGCGATGGATTTAATGTTGCAGTCGCTGCAAAAAATATCAGCCTTCACCCAAAATCTTACCTTAAACCTGGAGCCTGTATACGGTATTGCACTGGCTTTTGCCCTGTTTCATGAAAATGAACACCTCGATACCGCATTCTATATTGGCTTCGCCCTGATTGCTTTTTCTGTGGTATTGCAAATGGTAAGAGTGGTGAGTCGTGAGTAAACAATTTTCCACTCACCACTGACGATTCACGATTACTTCAGTTCATACGCCACAATCTTATTCTTATAAAAAGTAGGCACATACACGATCCGGTTCTTTGCATCGTAACCAATATCGGCGGTATTGATGTTTTGTTCGCGGCTGTCTAAGAGGGTTTGCTTGTTGCCGTTGGCATAGATATAATAGATCACGCCACTCCAGGCGGTTACAAGGTATTCATTGGGCTGTACCATTTCAATACCATCGGTACTGGGTTCCATACCATCGCATACAACACCCAGGTTTCCGCTACTGCCCATTTTCAGCAGGCTTCCTTTGTCGAGGATCAGCAATTCATTGCCTACGGCCAGCAATCCATTAGGCCCCTGCATGTTTTGAAACAGGGTGGTCACGATACCTTTCTCTATTTTGTATACTTTGAAATTACGGGTATCGCTTACATAAACCACTCCGTTCTTATCAATGGTAATATCATTGAGAAATACCGACCCCTCAATGGGAATGTGTTGCACGATGGCTGCTTTTTCAATATCGATCACGGTTACTTCGGTCAGGTCAGCTACATATAGCTTGTTCTTATACATGCCCATTCCCTTTGGGGCGTTCAGGCCGGTAACCCAGTCTACGGCAATGATCTTTCCATCCAGTGCTACTTTACCAATAGAGCCTTTGCCATCTTTTTCCGCGGGCGCGCCATCTATGTTTGATACATAGAGTATTTTTTCTTTGGCATCGTATAAAACCGATTCGGGTGTTTTCAATAAAGCATCGGTCTCCCATTTTTTCACGAGGGTATGATTTTGTGCCTGGGTACTGCCAGCGTATAAACAGAACAGGAATGTGCAGATATGGCGAAACTGTTTCATGGTATTTTTCATTAAAATTAATGTGTTGTGCTATTAAAAAATATTAAAATGAGGAGGCTCTGTGAAACTCAGTGTACTTTGTAACTCTGTGGTAAAGCCTTCGCTTCGATCTTTTTTCACCACAGAGGTATAGAGGAAACTGAGTTACACGGAGGAACCTTAATAACCAATGGGTTGCAATTACCCCGGATCGGAGGCGGTTTAGCGATTGGGAGAAGGGTTTTCACCACTTATCAAATTCTCCCCCGGAACAAATCGGCGTGCGCTTCGATTGGTTATCTTCGGAACTCTATTAAAAACTAACTGCAATGAAGAAACTTCTTTTTGTTTCCTGCTGTATGCTCGCCCTGGGCGTATCGGCACAGAAAAAACCGTTGGACCATACGGTATATGATGGCTGGCAAAGCATTGCCGATCGTTCGCTCAGTAAAGATGGCAAATACCTGACCTATGCGGTAAACCCGCAGGAAGGGGATGGCGTACTGTATATCCAGTCTGCCGCCGGTGATTATAAAAAAGAGATCCCCCGTGGCTATGGTGCCGTTATAACCGACGACAACAAGTATGTGATCTGCCGTATCAAAGCCTCTTTCAAGGATACACGTGATGCAAAGATCAAAAAGAAGAAACCGGATGAAATGCCGAAAGATACTTTGGTGATTCTGGAACTGGGTAAGGATAATTTTCTGAAAATACCCCGCCTAAAAAGTTTCAAAGCGCCGGATGAATCGGGTAAATGGCTGGCTTATTTGTTAGACAAGCCACTGGCAGAAAAAAGACCTGAACCGGATTCCACAACAAGGTTAACAACCATGTTAACCATGGCAGACAGCCTGGTACATGTAGCGGATAGTCTTCGAAATAAAGTAAGCGAAGCAAAAACAAGCGGACTGGTCGCATTGCGTGCGCCAAGACCAGCCGGTGGCCCCGCTGCAGTGAAGGCACCAGAGGAACCCTTTGAAGAAGGGACGGAACTGATCCTGCGTAACCTTGCAACCGGTGAACAGAAAAGCTATAAACTGGTAAGTGAATATTTTTTCAATAAAAAAGGAACGGTACTGGTGATCGAGACCACACGTAAAACCGGCGATGCGCAAAGCAAAGCGGCTGTGGTTCGGATAGATCTCGCTGCCAATACAGCTTCAACCATCTTCAAGGGTTTCAACGATGCCAAAGGATACCGCATGGATGAAGAAGGAACCCAGCTTGCATTTGTTGCCGAACGCGACAGCAGCAGTAAATCCTTGCAGAAATTCTACAAACTCTATTACCACAAAGCGGGCATGGACAGCGCACAATTACTGGCCGACCGGAATACAAAAGGACTTGCAGCGAACTGGACGGTAAGCGAAAACGCCAATATCAGTTTCAGCAAAAGCGGTAAGCGCCTGTTTGCGGGAACCGTTGGCATATTGCCGGTGAAGGATACGACATTACCTGATTTTGAAAGAGTAAGTGTGGATGTATGGCATTACAATGATGATTATATACAACCGGTACAGTTAAAGAACCTGGATAATGAATTGAGAAGGAGTTATCCTGCCAGGGTTGATATTAATGGAAAACAACTGGTGCAGCTGAGCAATGAGAAATTCAGGAATATGCTGCAGACAAAAGAAGGAGATGGGGATGTGTTTTATGCAGCATCCGATTATGGAAAACGCATTGCATCGCAATGGCAGGGTTTTACCGTTAATGATATTTACGCGATCAACCCTGAAACCGGCGCTTCTGAAATGATCGCCAAAGATTTCAAAGGGAACGTGATGGTTCCCTCTTATTCCGGCAAATATCTCCTGTATTATGATGAACCTAAGAAAGCCTATTTTGTTTACAATTCGCAAACAAAGAAAACCACACAGGTAGCCAAAGACATCAAAACAACATTGTACGATGAAGACAATGATGTGCCCGATGATCCCAACGCATATGGTGCGGTGAAATGGATGGAAAATGAAAAATCTGTTTTGATCTACGACCGTTACGATGTTTGGCAGGTAGATGCGGAAGGCGTGGAGAAATCTGTTTGCTTAACCGGCGGAAGAAAAGACAAACTGGAATTCCGTTACGTGAATACGGACCCGGACGAAAGATTTATCAAAGCGGATCAGAAATTACTGATGCGTGTATTTGATGAAAAAGATAAATCGGCCGGACTGGCTTTTCTTGACCTTGGGAAGGGCAATGCCGTATCCGTTTTATTCAAAGAACCGGTAAGCATGGGCTTTGGCATTCAGAAAGCGAAGGATGCGGATGTACTGGTATATACAAAAGAAACGTTTGCCAAATCAACCAATATCTATGTACACCCGTTGAGTGGTTCTGCAAAGCAATTATCCAATACCAATCCGCAGCAGGCCAATTACAACTGGGGTACCGCTGAACTGTTCAAATGGAAAGCGTATACCGGAAAAGAAACGGAAGGTGTATTGTATAAGCCGGAAGATTTTGATCCGAAAAAGAAATACCCGATGATCGTTTATTTCTATGAAAGAAATAACAACACACTGAATAATTACCAGGCACCTTCGCCAACACCATCACGTTTGAACATTCCGTTCTTTGTGAGCAGGGGATACATTGTATTTGTACCGGATATCTGGTACAAAACAGGTCATCCGGGGCAGGGTGCATATGATTATATTTTGAGTGGAACAAGGGCTGTGGTGAAACAAGGCTATGTAGATAGTACCAAGATTGGTTTACAAGGGCAGAGCTGGGGTGGTTACCAGATTGTTTACCTGATCACCAAAACCAATCTGTATGCCGCCGCATGGGCCGGAGCGCCGGTCGCAAACATGACCAGTGCCTATGGCGGAATCCGATGGGGTAGTGGATTGGTTCGCCAGTTCCAGTACGAGAAAACACAGAGTCGTATCGGTGCAACGCTTTGGGAGAAACCCAACCTGTATATCGAAAACTCCGCATTGTTCTCTTTACCCAAAGTAAAAACGCCGCTGGTCATTATGGCCAATGATGCAGATGATGCCGTGCCTTGGTACCAGGGAATTGAAATGTTTGCCGGTATGCGCAGACTGAACAAAAAAGTATGGATGCTAACCTATAACGGGGAAGCGCATAACCTGGTGGAAAGAAAGAACCGAAAAGACATTCAGGTTCGTGAGCAGCAGTTCTTCGATTACCTGCTGAAAGGGGAGAAGCCATCCAAATGGATCACAGATGGTGTACCTGCGGTACTGAAAGGAAGGGATCTTGGCTTAGGATATTAAAACAGTAAGGTGTTGTGCTATTAATTTCCTCAGTGTAGCCCAGTGTTCTCTGTATCTCTGTGTTGAAAAAAATAAAAGCAGTTTTAGAACGAAGTTTTTTCAACACAGAGGTACAGAGGTTAGGAGTTGCACAGAGAACATCCGTCATTATAATATCTTTCAATAGCACAACACGTTAAAACCGTATTCACATTTTTAAAAAAAAGTTCAGCCTTATATGGCTGAACTTTTTTTTTCTGTTGTCTTAGCTGCCGGACACTTATTCTCGGTTTTACTACTTCCGCCCAGGTTAATTTTCCGTTACGAATCACTGTCCCTTCTACAAAAAAGGGGGTATTATTCTCAAAAAGTAAGATATTATTATTTTTATTATGTATATGCTGAAACCCAATGCCACCAATAGGTTGGTAAATTCAAGCCGAGGCCGAAAAGGCAAAATCGGTTGCCGTTTTGAGCTTATTGTAAGCTGGACCCGGGTTGTCCATAATTGTTGATAAGTTGAGCACCGCCGTTAATCCAATACCTTTATCTTCGAATTTGTTCTAATAATGTAACCAACTAATTCTAACTGTTGATTTTCTGTAACCCCCAGTCAAAATCTGCCTTGCTTACCACTCCGGTAATGTACAAGGGCATTTATATACTACGATCTGCAACGATCAATCTCAGTTTATTCTTTCAATCCCCTTTTTGCAATTAACTGTCTTGTATGAGAAAATTTATTACGCTCAGGCTAACTGCCTTATTATTGTTTTTAGGTCTGTTCCATTCGGGTATGTATGCCCAGTTGAGTTTAACCAATGGAGCCAGTACGGCAACCATTGATTTCTCTGCTACCACCCAGGCGGGTGTAGGAACCAATTCCGGAACCGCTTTTACCGGTGCCGGTTTTTCTCCTGACCCAACCAGCGCAACTGCTGGACGCTTAAACTCCAATGCCTGGGCCGTAACCGGCTGGAGTGATGGCAGTATGCCATTTGGTAACACTGCCGCTACTGCAAATACAGACTATACAAGAGGCAGTACAGCCGTTGCTGTTACCACCGGTGGTATGTATGCGTTTACAGGAGCACCCGCATCTGTTTCTAATCCCATGCTATGGTTTCAGCCAGGTGGCAGTGATTTTGCACCCGGTACCATTACCCTGCGGATTAAAAATAACGGTACTACCAATATTACGCAGCTTGCCCTTTCGTACAACCTGTATGTACGAAACGACCAGGCCAGATCCAGCAGTTTTAATTTCTCGTATTCTGCGGATAATACTACTTATACAAGTGCTTCTGCACTCGACTATACTTCCACAGCCGCTGTAGATGCGCTGGGTGTGGTATGGGTTGGCGGTGCACCTAAAGCAACAACCATTACCGGGCTGAATATCGCACCAGGGGCTTTTTATTATATACGCTGGTCAAGCGCCGATGTTGGCGGCGCAGGTAGCAGGGATGAGTTTGGACTGGACGATATCAAAGCAACAGCCACTTACCAGGTATCAACCGACGCAAGTCTGTCGGCCCTATCTGTAAGCGCGGGTTCTGTTTCTCCTGCTTTCTCTCCATTATGGTTCAGTTATTCATTGAATGTGAACAATGCGGTAGCGTCAACGACCGTAACAGCTTTGGCCAACGATGCTGCTGCTACCATTAAAGTGAATGGTGTAGCTGTTGCCAGTGGAAGCAGTTCTTCCTCTATCCCCTTAAATGTTGGATCTAACCTGATCAGTACTGTTGTAACAGCAGGTGATCTTGTAACCACTCAACCCTATTATGTCAATATCAACCGTGCTGCTCCGGCAACACCTATCTTAACAATCGGTACGCCGCTTACTGGTTTCGGTAATATATGTACCGGTACCAGTGGGGGAACCAATTCTTTTGTGATCAATGGCAATGACCTGGACGGATCTGCGATTACCATCGCTGCTTTACCCGGTTTCAGTTTTGCTGAAACGGCAGGTGGATCATTCACCTCTACACTTAGCTTTACTTCCGGTGCAGTTATAAGCAGCAAACAGATCTTTGTGAAGTTTGATCCGGTAGCTGTTCAATCGTATGACGGAAATATTCTTGTCAGTGGCGGTTCCGCTGCTACTTTATCTGTTGCCGTAACGGCATCCGGAATCAACACTTCCGCTTCTGTTGTAACCGGCAGTAATATTGTTGCGGGAACTTCTGCCTCGCTGAACGGGTCTATCACAACAATCGGCTGCGGTGCGGTAACTTCTTATGGGTTTGAATACAGTACCAGTTCCGGCTTTGCCAACGGAACCGGTACGCAGGTATTGGCATCTAACCTCAGCAGTGGCGCTTTCAGCAAAACCATTGCGGGTTTAACTGGTGCAACAACTTATTATTACAAAGCATTTGCCATCAATAATGCTGGCACAGCTTATGGAACAGAGAACAGTTTTGCAACTTCATCTGTTGTACCTGTGGTGATGTCTGCACAACCTCTTCTTCGCTACACAGAAAACTTTACCAGTATTGGTAGCTGGACAGATAATTTCACTTCCGGGACAGGTGCCAATCATTTCTCATCTGTTGCGGTGAATACTACCGGATCCATTCCAAGCGCTACAAGAATTACAACTTCCAGCGCTGCTTTCTCAAGTAGTAGTTCAGGCGGGGTGCAGAAGGGTACTGGTAATATTGTTTTATTAGCTACCGGTGGTACGGATAACAGTTCTTCTGTTGCATTCGAATTTTATATGGACTTCACGGGTATGAATGCCGGTACCCTGAGTTTTGACTGGGCATCGGTTAACAATTCAACTGGTAACCGGAACGGATCATTGCGTGTATATGGAAGTACGGATGGCATTAGCTATACAGAGCTTGCTTCAGCTGATGTGATCAATTTCACCAATAATATTCCAAGTACCGGTACCGTTAACAGCGTTGCTTTACCGGCATCATTTAACAATAGTTCTACAGCAAGGCTGCGCTTCTATTATTACAATGGTACAGGTGGTGTGATTGTTCCACCGGCTACTACTGTTTCCGGTTCAAGACCTAAGATCAGCATTGATAACTTAACCGTTACCGGTGTTGCAGCAACGCCTTGTGCTACACCAGCGGCGGCACCTACTGCCTTAACTTTTGGAAGCGTTACAGAAACAACCATACCCGGAAGTTTTACCGCAGCCAGTGCTGCCGTGAATGAATACCTGGTGGTAATGAGTACCAATCAAAGTCTTACCTCTTTCCCGATAGATGGTCAAACCTATGTAGTGGGTGATAATGTTGGAGACGGTGTTGTGGTAGATAAAGGAAGTGACGTGAATTTTACGGCTACCGGACTAACGGGTGCCACTACTTATTATTTCTTTGTATTCCCTGTAAACAGTGTTTGTACAGGCGGACCAAAATATTTAACCACCGGCATATTAACGGATGATGCAACAACGGCTGCCGGACTGCCTGCCTGCGCGGCACCAGCGGCCCAGCCAACTGCATTGGGTACGGTAGCGTCTGTTAATTCAATCCAGGGATCATTTACGGCAACTGCTGCTGATGAATACCTGGTTCTGCAAAGCACCAGCGCATCTCTTTCCGGAACACCTGTGAATGGAACCGCTTACAGCGTTGGCGCGGTATTGGGTAATGCAACGGTTATTCAGAAAAGCGCCAATACTACGTTTACGGTATCTTCCTTAAACCCCGCAACACAGTATTACTATTTTATCTTCAGCATAAATTCACAGAACTGTGTGAATGGACCTGTTTATAATACCGTTACTCCTTTAACAGGAACGGCAAGTACATTGCCTTTACCGGTATGTGTTACGCCTGCTTCGCAGCCAGCCAGTCTCTCTTTCAATGCTTCCAATAACAGTGTTACAGGAACATTTAATGCCACAGGTGCGGGCGGATACAATTACCTGGTGGTAAAAAGTACCTCTCCAACATTAACGGGTGCCCCGGCAGATAATACAGATTATGCAGCTGGTGATGTTCTGGGTGGTGGTAATGTGGTGAGCAATAGTATCTCAACCAGTTTTGTGGCCAATAACCTGAGTAATACAACCACTTATTATTTCTTTGTTTTCGCTGCCAATAAAAATTGTTCAGGCGGTACCAAATATTTGATCACCGCACCGCTTACGGGTAATGCTACCACAACCAATGCACCGGTATACAATTATTATTTTGGTAACCTGCATGCGCACTCTGATTATTCTGATGGAAACAAAGACAATCCGGGTTATACGCCAGGTCAGGATTATGAGTATGCAAAAGATGCATTAGGCTTCGACTTCCTGGGTATTTCTGAACATAATCACTTCTCATCCGTAGACAATCCGGGTAATGAAGTTGCCAATTATCACCTGGGTGTTGCACAGGCAGCCGCATTTAATGCTACGCATACCAATTTCCTTGCCTTGTATGGCATGGAATGGGGTGTGATATCTGGTGGCGGACACGTTGTGGTTTACGGTGATGGCTTGTCTGATCTATTCGGATGGGAATCAAACGTGAATGGTAAGATCGGGCCAAACTATGATGTATATGTGCCCAAGAGCACTTATATCGGGCCAACCGGATTATTTAAAACGGTAAATGATTATGTAGCGAAAAATGCATTTGCAACACTCGCGCATCCCAATAATACCGACTTTAACAACCTGGCGAATATTCCATACGATTCAGTAGCGGATGATGCTATTTCAGGGGCAGCGGTGGAAAGCGGAGTAGCATTTTCTACCAATACAACCTATTCCAACCCGGCATCGCCTATGCAGTATTTGTCGTATTTCCAGAAATTACTTGCGAAAGGATACCATCTCGGACCAACCATTGACCATGATAACCACAATACTACATTTGGAAGAACAACGCCTGCCCGTACCGCGGTACTGGCTCCGGCATTAACACAATCCGATATTATCAAAGCCGTGCGGGATATGCATTTTTACGCAACGGAAGACATAGATGCAAGGGTTGATTTCACCATCAATACGCGTATCATGGGTTCTATTTTTGAAGACAGGAACGCGCCTTCTATTTCAGTAAACCTTACAGACCCTACCACCAGTACTTCCAATGCACTGATCAGGGTAATGTATGGTAAACCGGGAAGCGGTATCATTCCTGTTGTGATCGATTCTGTATTCGGAAGTTCATTAAGCTATGTTGATAATAACCTTGCCAATCGTGAAACCGGATATTATTATATCGATATCACCAACGGTGGTGCGCGTATTGTAACATCGCCTATCTGGTATACACGTACCTGTGCTTCAACAAACGATGTAACGATAGCAGCCTGCGATAGTTATACATGGGCTGGTACGGTATACACCACTTCAACAGTGGTGAGTAAAGTGTTTACCACAAGCGGTGGTTGCGATTCAACCGTTACTTTACATCTTACCATTAATAACAGCCCATCGGCCGCAACCATTTCATTGGTGGGTAGTGGTACGGGTTGCCCTGGTGCAGGCGTAGCCTTCACAGCCAATGCTACAGCAGGTTCTGGCGCTATCAGCTCTTATGAATGGATGCAGAACGGAACATCGGTAAGCACTACGGCTGTAGGCAGTTTCACAGCATTATCAAGTGGCAGCTATTCAGTGAAAATAACAGATGCGAATAATTGTTCAATAGCATCTGGTGCTATTACAGCAACTGTTGAAGATCTTACTGCTCCGGTTGCAAACCAGTCGAACCTGCCGGTAATAACAGGACAGTGTGCTGTTACAGTAACCACCGTTCCAACCGCAACGGATAATTGTGCAGGCATCGTAACTGCAACAACAGCGGATCCTTTGTCTTACAACGCACAAGGAACCTATACCATTCATTGGTCTTATAACGATGGCAATGGAAATACCAGCATCCAGGAGCAAACCGTAATCGTGAAAGATGACACGGCCCCGGTTGCGAACCAGGAAACACTTCCTATCATCTCTGCCGAATGCAGTGTTGTTGTGGCGGCACCAACCGCAACGGATAATTGTGCCGGCACCATTACAGCCACAACCACAGATCCTGTAACGTATAGCACACCCGGAACCTATGTAATTCATTGGGTATACAATGATGGCAATGGAAATACAACCGCACAGGATCAAACTGTGATCCTGCTGGATATTACAGCACCGGTTATTACTCTGCCTGCCAATATTTCGGTAAACAGTGATGCGGATAAATGTGGAGCCATTGTTTCCATTACGCCTGCTACTGCAACAGATGCCTGTGGTATCGCATCCGTAACAGGTTCAAGAAGTGATCTGCTGGCATTGACCGCAGATTACCCTGTAGGAACAACCCTGGTTAAATGGACCGCTACAGATATACACGGTAACCAAACAAACGGTATACAAACGATAACGGTAACCGATCATACCGCACCGGTGATGACCACTACAGGAAATATTTCTGTGAATACGGATGCCGGTAAATGTGGCGCCACTATTTCAATTGCTACTCCTTCCGCAACAGATGCCTGTGGTATAGCAAGTACCGTAGGTGTGAGAAGTGACGCGCTTGGGCTGACAGCTGATTATCCGGTAGGAACAACAACCATTACATGGACGGCTACAGATAGTCATGGTAACCAATCTACCGCTACTCAAACCATCACGGTAGCTGATACAGAAAAACCGGTTGTAGTTACCAACCCTGTTACTGTTTCTTTAAATGTATCAGGTACAGCTAGTATTACTGCTGCGCAGGTAAACAATAACAGCAGCGATAATTGCGGGATCAGCAGCATCAGCGTTTCTCCATCAACATTCAGTTGTGCCAATATTGGTGCAAATACAGTAACGCTTACCATAACCGATATACATGGCAATACAAATACAGCAACCGCTGTCGTTACTGTTGCGGGTTCCATACCGCAGGTAACGGTAATGGCCACACCTTCCAATAACACATATACCGGGGGTGTTGCAACAAACCTGTATCTCGGATATGGACCTACATCCGTTACATTAACACCTTCTGTTAGTGGCGGAAGCGGGTATACCTATAACTGGACCGGAAATGGTGCATTGAGTAATAACACAGCAGCAGCACCTGTATTCACACCAACTACTGCAGGCTACTACACTTTCAACCTAAGTGTAACCAACGCGAATGGATGTACGGCTGGTTCCGCTATTTCAATTTGTGTAACCGATATACGTGTTGCGGGTACGGATGGTAAGAAAGTATATATTACCCATGGCGGACAAACACTATCGATCAGCGTTAACGCAGTGGCAGCACATATGGCACATACAGGCGATAAACTAGGAAGTGTTGGCCAATCGGCCTGCTCATCTGGCATCGCTGTTACGGCAACACAGGCTACCACGCAGGTTGTAACGAAAGAAAGCCAGGCAACTGCTTCAGAAGAATTGACTGTAACGGTATCACCGAATCCAAGTGCTTCCTATTTCACCTTACAGATTAGCAGCAAATCCAACCTGCCTGTTCAGATGCGTGTAACGGATAATCATGGACGAATCATAGAAACCAAATCAGGTATCAGGTCGAACAGCTCAGTAAAAGTTGGACAGAATTACCTGAGCGGAACCTATTACGCGGAACTGATACAGGGTGGGGTACGCAAGACGGTGCAATTGCTGAAGATCAGGAATTAAGGGAACATTGAATATTGAACAAGGAATGTTGAACAAGGAACATTGAATGTTGAATTTAGAGCCGTTGTTGGTCTTATGACCAACAACTTCCAATGCTAGTCGTTGTTGGTGATAACACCAACAACGGCAAAAAGGGAACATGAATGTTGAATAAGGAATATTTTTTGGAAGCCATTGTGGTTTTATAACCAACAATGGCTTCTAACTTTAATAGCTGTTGCTGACAATGCTTCAAGCAACGGAAGTGTATCACGCAAAATCACAACGAGGAAGAATAGTCGCTAAGACAGTTTGTGTACTCTTAATAAAGCTTTGCGACTTTGCATCCTTATGCGTCCCTGTCTGCCGTGAGGCAGATTTGCGTGAAAAAAAAGAGTACATACTTCTTCCGAACAGTTATGGTGTATTATTATACATACGCGGGACTAAAGTTCCGAAAAGAAAATGCCTAGCATGCAGATCCCCGATCTGAAGATCGGGGCAAATAGCGTGCAATTGTCTGCCCTTGCTTGCATATAAGAGATGTTTGTATTGCCCCTGGCTGAAGCCAGGGAATGAAAGTATCCAGCGATTCTATTACGGCACTTTAGTGCCGAGTACAGGCCAGGCGAACCTTCCGAACCCCTGTGGTCTGGCGGCCAACAATAGCTAAAGGCAATCTGCCTCGGCAAGAACCGAACTTGTACTTTTCTGCCTTTTCTTCGGCATCCCTATCTGAGCTGTGCATGGGCAGGAGGAAGCGGGGAGGATAGGAGTAGCAGTATAGGTGCTTAGAACCTGGTATGAAAGAGGGTGGGATGAGCATCGGATATAAAGGCGGTTTGACACGGGATATCTACGGGATATCTACGGGTCATTTACGGGACATCTACGGGTTATTTACGGAAGATTTGCGGGATATCCGTAAAACAGGTGAAGCGAGAGAACCCAGCAAAAGGGAACATTGAACAAGGAACATTGAACAAGGAATGTTGAACAAGGAATATTGAACAAAGAACATTGAATGATGAATTGATAGCTAATTGATTTATCATTTATCATTCAACATTCATCATAAAAAAAGACGCTTATTGGCGTCTTTTCTTATGTTATGGATATAAGCAGCCAGGTTCTAAAAGAGGCTAGTAGGGTTTCTGCTTGGTTGTGTAATGATTGCACTACATTGAGATGATTATATTCGAATATAATTTATAAGTGATTTGACTAATATTACTAGACAAACATTTGATTTTAACTGTAGTTGTTGAAAATACGATTCCAGTTGATTTGATCGTTTTACAAATGATCCGATTGTTTCTACCCCAAAACTTGCTTATGAAAAAAACTGTACGCTCTTTGTTTTCGTTCAGAAACGCTTTTTTGACAGGATGTTTGCTGCTGCTATCATTGACAGGCATTGCACAAACACATTACTATGTATCTGCCAGTGGCAGCAATACCAATAACGGGTTAACACCGGCAAGCGCCAAACAGACAATACCGGCTGCGGTAAGTATAGCAATGGATGGGGATGTGATACACCTAGCCAATGGAACTTATGCTTTAACGGCAACACTTAACCTGAACCATGAACTTACCATTATCGGTGAGAGCGAGGCGGGAGTGATCATCAATGCAACCGGAACGCCCGCTTCGGCCTGGGCCATCAATCCCAATAAATCAAATACCTCGCTCAGTAATTTTACCGTGATACCGAATGGCGGCAGCGGAGGTTTCCCGATACATGCCGGATCTAACAGTACGCCGGTTCAGGTAATAACTAACCTGGGTCTTAGTCATATCACCATCAACGGCGCTAAGAAAACGGCGTTTGATTTTAATGGTATTACCAATCTTTCCGTAAGTTATTTAACGGCAACCAATACCACTGGTGGCAATGGCGTACAGGTGAGTGGTTGCTGGAACGTTACTGCAGATCATATCATCACCACTAATAATGCATGGGGAGGTTTTGCGGTGTATGTTTCAAAAATTAGTCCGGGCGGTGTCGGAAGAGGATCCAATGGCATAAACATAGATGCTACTACTTGTTCTTTCAGCGAGGTGCAGAGCATCTATAGCCAGGATGAAGCGGGTTTCTTCAGCACCAATATAAATATCAATGGCTATGATTATGCGGTGCAGAATCCCAATGCGGCCGGGTATACTTATTACTTCAATAACAAAACAAGTTCACTTGCTTTTGCAGGAGTGCTTCCCGTACCAGGTGCATCTACCGTTAAGCAACTCTCTACCGGCAACTTTATAACCGGTACCGGAATGAAAATACAAACAGCTGTAAATGCAGCAGCAGCAAACGGTACGGTATTGATAGAGCCCGGAACCTACCATGAAGATGTAACCATCAATAAAACACTTACCCTCAAAGGAAGTGGAATAGATGCGAGTATTGTAAGCGGCGTGTCCGGTGGCGGTAGTGCCAGTTTCCAGGTTAGTGCCAATGGTGTAGTGATTGATGGCTTTACCATTACACGCGATGGCAATACCCTTGCCACCTGGAATGATCCATTGAATACGGCCGGCATCGCCATTCAGACCGTTGGCAATGCGGAGATCCGCAATTGCAAATTCGTTGGTAACAGAACTGCCATAGATATCAATAACAGCAATGGCAACCATATTCATAACAACCTCATCACCGATAACCGTTCCGGAATTGTATTCCGCAACAGGACAGATCAAACAAGCGTAACGGAAAATACCATCACCAATAACTGGACAGTTGGGATCCTTTTTCTTGATGCAAGTGGCGGCACCAATACGCCTGTTCAGTCTGCCGCCAATAGTAGTTTCAGCAATAACAATATCAGTGGTAACTGGTATGGCCAGATCGTAGACCGCCAGGCAGGTGGTTCGTTGCCTTCACCAGGTTCCAACCCTAAAAACTTTACCTGCAACTGGTATGGTTCGGTGAATCCCGTATTCTCTACCAACGATTCGGGTGAACCTGGTTATGCGGCACAGATACCCGTTGCTTATGGCGGTTCAGCAGTGCCTCCCGGTGGTAAACCGGATATTGCAGGACCCGCCGCTGCCAATTTTGTATATACACCGTATTTAATCAATGGTACAGATAATGATGCAACAGCCAACGGCTTTCAGCCAGTGCCGAATAGTTGTGCGAGTCCTTTGAGTAATGTACAACTCGCCACAACTGCACCGGCTCTTTGTTATGGTGGTACCGGAACAGCTACTATCAGCTATACAAACGGTATCGGAACCGTTTCTTACACTGTTGATGGGGGAACGGTTGTGGTAGTAACAGGATCACCGTTTACGGTCAGTGGTTTATCTGCGAGACAACATTCAATCCTTGTATCGGATAATACGGGAAGTTCCTCAACAGTAACGGCAACCATTGCAGGGCCATCAGCGGCATTGCAGGTAAACTTTGTGTTCACGCCCATACAATGTAATGGTGGAATGAGCACACAGAATGTAACCATTACAGGCGGCACCGCTCCGTATACTATGACCAACCAGGGTGGGGGCGCTTTTATTCTTGGTGCACAGGAAGGTGTAACCTATGGTGGTAACGCCCCAAATACTTTCGCCGCAAATTATACCTACACGGTAACAGATGCCAATGGTTGCAGCTACACATTCAACGCAAATATCACACAACCCGATCCGATCACGGTTCAATACAATGCTACGCCAATCTTGTGTAATGGCGGCCTGAGTACCGAAAGTATTACCATTAATGGCGGCACCGCACCTTATACAGTAACCAACCAGGGTGGAGGTGTATTGGTAGATGGTGCACAAAGCGGGGTAACTTATCATGGCAATACCTACGCAGCCAATTATACCTATACGGTAACCGATGCGCATGGCTGCAGTTATACATTTACCACATCCATCACACAGCCTGCTGCATTGCAGGCTGCCGCAACGGCAACAGCAATTACCTGTAACGGAAATTCAGCTGTTACGGTAACCGCTACCGGTGGTAAAGCACCTTATAGCGGAACAGGCAGCTATTCTGTAACAGCAGGCACTTATACGTATATGGTAACCGATGCCAATGGATGTTCCGCAACGGTTTCCGTTACACCGCAAGTTATTCCGGATACGGAAAAACCTGTGGTTACCGCACCGATGGAATACAGTGTGGTAAACAGTCCGGGCCAATGCGGCGCGATCCTGAATTCGATCGGCGCGCCAATTGTTTCGGATAACTGTGGTATCGCCAATATTACCAATAATCACCCATCAACTTATTATCCAATCGGAACCACCATTGTTACCTGGATCGTTACCGACCAAAGCGGTAATGTGAATGATACGGCGAAGCAGAAGATCACGGTAATTGACAATGAGTTTCCGCAGGTAACCTATCTGCCGGGCAACCAGGTATTCTGTACAAGCGGATCAGGATCTTATAACATTCCACAACTGCAGGGCAGTGATAACTGTGGGTCGCCACTTATATCCTACCAGATCACCGGTGCAACCAGCAGATCAGGAAATGGAAATGATGCAAGCGGACAATTTGCGGTTGGCGTATCAACCATCAAATGGAAAATAACGGATGCTGTCGGCTTTACCGTGTATGCAACTACTTCGGTAACGGTGAATCCATTGCCAGCCACAACAATCGCGGTAAGCGATGCGGATGCGTTCTGTAATAAACTAACACTCACAGCAGCATCAGTTGCCAATGTATCTTATAACTGGAGTACAGGTGCTGCAACGCAGAGCATCAGCCTTGGTCAGTTAAATGGCGATGGCGTGTACAGTGTAACAGTAACGGCCAATGGCTGTACCAGTGCGCCGGCTAACTATGTATTTGCCAAACAGAACCTGGTAAGCAGTTACACTATCCTGGCATTGAAAGACATTGACCTGGGAGAAAATAATATTGTCGGAACTGGCAGTGTTGGCATCACCGATCCAAAAGGAGAAGCATCCTTCCGTAAGAACAGTTCGGTAAGTTCACCGGGTTCGTTCGTAAAAGCGAAATACATTACGAAGAACGGCTCGAATATCAATATCAGCAATCCTGTTTACAGTGCGGCAAGCGGTATTGTATTACCAACCATGTTGCTGAATACGGCGAACACAAATAATCTTCCGAACAAAGATGTGGCGCAGAACAGTGTATCAACGGTAAATGGTAATTACAAAAACCTGACACTGAAAAAAGGATCGCGCACCCTGCTTACAGGAAACACATTCGGAACGATCCGTGTGGAACAGGGAGCGCAGGTAACCTTTACGGCATCCACCATCAATATCGATAAATTACAGATCGTAAAAGGCCCAAGATACGGTTACAGCTATGTACGTTTTGCGGGCGATGCCAAAGTAGTGGTGAGCGGCAGTGTTACTATCGGCAGCCAGGTATATATCAATCCTGATAATTACAAAGTAACTTTCTATCTGGGAGATAAGAAATCGGATGACGAACAGTTCACCGTAAAAGGCGGCGATACAAAAGTAACGGCCAATATTTACCTGCCCAATGGAAAATTGAAAGTAACGGGCGGTTACAGCTATGGCGATTACGGTAATGGCCGCGGTGATTGCGACAGGGATGATGATGATGACCGTTATTATGGCCAGGGAAATAGTTATGTAAACATGACGGGTGTATTCATCGCCGAAGAAATAGAAGGTAACGGCAAGAATGTGATCTGGAACAATTTTGAATGCGGTTCAGCACCGGTACCCGTATTGAACACAAACCAGTCAGTTGTTACACAAACTACCAGCGAAGAGAAAGGAATTGCCACCAGCGAAGAGGAACTGAAAGTGACGGTATTGCCCAACCCGAGCAGCACCTACTTTACATTAAAACTGGAGAGCCGTTACAATACACCGGTAAACATGCGTGTGATGGACAGCCGTGGCAGGGTGATTGACACCAAAACAGGTATTGGATCGAACAGTACCTTACAGGTGGGCCATCATTATGCCAACGGTACCTATTATGCGGAACTGATACAGGGCGGGGTGCGTAAGACGGTGCAATTGCTGAAGATCAGGAATTAAGGGAATATTGAACAAGGAACATTGAACAAGGAATGTTGAACAAGGAATATTGAACAAGGAATGTTGAACAAGGAATATTTTTTGGAAGCCGTTGTGGGTTTATGGCCGACAGTAGCGCACACTTAGTAAAGCTTTGCGACTTTGCATTCTTATGCGTCCCTGTCTGCCGTCAGGCAGGTTTGCGTGAAAAAAAGAAATACAAGTGTTCAGAAGAAATACACCCGCCACAGATTGAAGCTGTTGTTGGTGATAACACCAACAAAGGCTAAATTTTAAATGATGAATGTTGAATTGAAAAGTAAACTGCTTTTAATTCAACATTCATCATTTAAAATTCAAAATAAAATAAACGAGGCGCTTATATAAGGCCTCTTTTTTATTACTACCTTAGTACGGTATTTTTCAAATAAATAACCAGATGAAATTATTAGAGATCAGTCTTCCTTTTGCGGATAATCCGATCGTGAACATTGTATTACGTGCATTGATCGTATATGTTTTTATGATCATCGCCATACGCGTATTTGGTAAAAAAGAATTGGCGCAGCTATCGGTTATTGACCTGGTGTTCATCCTGCTGATCAGTAACTCTGTACAGAATGCCATGGTTGGCCCGGATACAACATTGGAAGGCGGATTGATTGCGGCTACCGCATTGTTTGCCGCCAATTTTACCTTGAAGAAATTATTGTACCGCAACAAAACATTGAGTAACCTGGTGCAGGGCGGTGCGGTATTACTGATTTATAAAGGGAAAGTGCGTGAAGAGAATTGCGTAAAGGCGGAAATTACACTGGAAGAACTGGCCGCCGCCGTTCGCGAACATGGCGCCCAGGAAATTAAAGATGTAGACCTGGCCATGCTGGAAGTAGACGGGAATATCAGTGTGATCAGCAGTGATTTCAGTAAACGATCGGTCGTGTCGCATCCCAAAAAGCATAAACTGAAAGGAAGGATTTTACAAAATTAATCGCTTATTTTCCACTCAAAAGCTGCGAATGGTATGACCGCCCGCTCTTTTTAAAAATCGTATCGGCCAGGTGTTTGCTCCAGGTGCCGAGCCTTGTATGATCCTAATAGCCCCTTTATGCGACCCGGCATTCGTGCAGTAACAGCTATATTGGTTTGTGTATTGTTTGGGAGTGCCCGGCATATTGCTGCGCAGGCTGTAACCCCATTAACGCGCTATACTGATTCGGTATTGATCAATTATGACCTCCAGAAAGCAAGTTGCAGCAGCGATTACCTGATGGAACAGCTACGCAAAGACCCGCTGTATCTCGCACGCGAGAAAAAAATGAATGCGGATATATTACGTGTTCTCACGGGAAGCAATGTAAAACTGAATGGAGGTACAGGCGTGGTTGCAGACCCCTATCTATTGCCGGTGGTATTTCATATCATCAACACCAATCCATCCTCGGTTACAGACGCAACGATTATTGCCGCTTTGAAGGACCTGAACGATGCGTTCAGTAAAAGTGGCAGCTATGCCGCCAGTGCCGGCGCAGACACGAAGATCCGTTTTGCATTGGCACAAACCGATCCGGATGGGGGGCTTACTACGGGCATTACACGTACCACTTCTTTTTATTACAATAACATGAACATGAATACCGAAGATGCCCGGTTAAAGAACCTGGTTCAATGGGATCCTGTTAAATACATTAATATCTGGATCGTTAACAATATCATAGGAGAGATCAGTGCCAGTTTCAGTTGCGGTGTATGGACGCGAATGAATGCCGGCGGATATGCAACCATGCCATTCTCCGTAAATGGATCTTCACCAACCGATGGAATTGTGGTTACCGGTTTCGGGCCCTTGCTTGCACATGAGATGGGACATTATCTCGGCCTGTACCATACTTTCAACGGCGGTTGCACCAATAACAATTGTTTGACCGATGGCGATATGGTTTGCGATACGCCACCCGATGGTACTACGGCTGCTTCTGCCAGCTGTGCTTCCCCAACTAATTCCTGTTCAACAGATACTTTATCTGCTTATTCCAATGGATTTTTTCCTGTAGATGTGCCCGACCAGGTCAGTAATTTTATGGATTACGGTAATACGGCCTGCAGTAACCAGTTTACAGAAGGACAGTCGGCTAGAATGCGTGCGGCCATTGCCACACAAAGAACCGGGCTGAACAATACATTGTATAATAAACCCTGTTCGGATAATATCCTTGCCTCATTTACACGCAACAATGCCGATCCAAAACTGAACGACCTGGTAAGTTTTACAAATACATCCACCAATACCGATTCATACCAATGGCTGGTTGATGGTGTACTCGTGTCAACAGCGGTAAGCTACAGCAATACGTTTACGGCAACAGGTAAATACAAAGTTACTTTGAAAGCCAGTAACAGTGCTAATCCCGGATGCGTATCCGCTTTCTCTGATTATATTCTTGTAAACTGCGGTGTAACCGCAAGGTTCTGGAACAATAAATTACAGATCGCTTCCAAAACAGGTGTATTGAATGATACGATCCTGTTTACCAATAATTCCGTTGGGGCCGATGCGTATCAATGGATACTCACCAACAGCAATGGCAGCGGCAGCACAGGAATTACGTCAAATGCGGCAGGAGCTGGGATCAATGACCTGAATTATATTTTTCCGCAGCCCGGACAATTTACCCTTAAGCTGATCGCTACAAATACGGTTAGCGGTTGCGTAGATAGTACCAATACGCTTCTGATCAATGTACTCGATCCAACGCCTAATGCAAGGATTTCTGCCTATGGGGTAACCTGTTACCAGGAAACCAAAGTACGGATCAGTTTTAATGCGTGCAATTCAGGCATCGCACCCATACTGCCCAATATGCCGGTGAGCTTTTATGACGCCGACCCCCGAAAAGCGGGTGCGAATAAACTGGATCAAACTTTTCTGATCCCGGATACACTGAAAGGATCCTGTTGTGGTAAAACCTATACACAGATCATAGATGTAAAACAAAAAGGGCTTAACCAGTTATATATTGTTGTGAATGATACGGGCAATGCCATTCCCATCAGTTTGCCCAATACCGCGATCCTTGAATCTGATTACAAAGACAATATCGCTTTTGTTTCCAATTTCCGTTTCAGGGTAACCGTTAACCCGGCTGCTGCGATACTGGAACCGGGAGATACCTTGCAGCTCTCTGCCTCAACAAAACCGGATCCAACAGCGTCTTCAACATTCCTGTGGAGCAGCGCCAAACGCCTGAGCTGCACCACCTGCAGCGCTCCTTTTTTATATGCCGACAGCAATGTTACCAAACAGGTAATCGCCACCAGTCAATACCAATGTTATGATACCGCTTATGTAGACATTAAAGTGCCGCCGGCTGATGACTATACCGTAACCATTAATAATGTGAGCTGCGCGGGTACCGATAGCCTCCTGGTTACCATTACCCTGAACAACCAGTTTAAACGAGGTGTACTTCCCAAAAAATTACCGGTGGCCCTGTACAAAAACGATCCTTCTCTTGCTGGAGCGATACTGTTACAGCCTCCATTCCTTCTTCCGGATACGGCATTTGTTAAAAAGCAGGGCTATTCGTTCAAAATAAAAAAGATAGCCGCTGCAAACCTATATGCCGTTGCAAATGATACCGGAAGCCAGGTACCTGTAAGTCTTCCCAATACCGCTTTTACTGAAAAGGATTATACCAATAATGTCTCCGCTGCTTACGCCTATCAACCGGTTACCACAACCCTAAATGCAGCTGCTTGCACGGGCGATACGGTATTGGGCTATACCGTAACAGGAACGTATACCGATTTCTTTACAACGGCTGCTGGCTGCGATAGTATACGGATACTTAACCTTACGGTAAACAAAGTAGCCAGAATAACCATCAATGCCGACATCTGTAAAGGCGATACGTATTTTGCGGGTGGCAGGTTGCGATCGGTAAGTGGCATTTATGTCGACTCGGCTAAAACAGTTAAGGGCTGCGATTCCATTATTACAACCAACCTGATCGTTCATGCATTACCGGCTGATTTTTTACCATTGGATACCGTGCTTTGCATCACCAGAACACTATCCATCAACCTTCCTTATCCAACGGTAAACTGGAGCGATGGAACCACTGGCAGTTCGATTGCTATTTCACAAACCGGAATGTACGGTGCGAGGGTGATTGACAAATACGGATGCAAAGGGGAGGATTCCATACAGGTAAATTTTGTGAAGTGTGTGCCGATACAGATCCCCGGTGCTTTTACACCCAATCATGATGGAAAGAATGATACATTCAAGCCGTTGATTGGTGTGCAGACCAGTAATTACAAGATGCAGATCTGGAACCGCTGGGGACAATTGTTATTTGAAACGCATAATTACACCGAAGGCTGGAACGGAACCTACCTGGGCCAGTTACAGCCGAATGGGGCCTATGTTTATTTCTTCAGTTTTACCGATCCGGATGGAGTAGGGGTAATGAGGAAGGGGACGGTTGTGTTGATTAGGTAAGATAAGTCGGGAGTTAGTAATTGGATTGTTTAATTTTTTTGGGTACCCGTACATTGCAATAACGCTACTCCTATATTGTAATTACTAACTACTAATTATTAATTACTAACTCCAGTTTTCGTATGATCAGTTCGCCAGGATATCGAACTTGGTTTTGGGCCGGAGCGATTCAAGCCATTTGAATCCCCTGATCTTGATCTCATCATGGTTTGCCTGTCGCATGGGGTAGGAGGTTCCGTCAAAGCCGCGAAGGAAAGATACCCGCCTGGGCTTGTTATTGTCATCAAACAATACATCTATCACATCCGAATTGGATTTGCTTACGCCGATGAATGCGTTCTGTTCATCCTGCCCGTAATACACATTCTCCGCATTGCCCTTGGCCCGCATATAATATATTTTGCCATCCTCCAGCAGGGCGTTGATGGTGGTTCCTTTTACCTGGTTATAATACGCGGTACTGTCTACACGACTGATGGCCATGGCATTCTCAAACACATACATGCGTTCGGGCTTCTTGTTTTTTGTGTAGAGATAAATGGTATCGCCGCTGACCTGGTTCTGTCTTGCCCAAACTACCGGACTTCGGAACATACGGAATGTAGAATCTTCCAAAGAATAAAACAGGCTGTCGCATACGGCCTGCAAAGAATCTGAAAAGATCCTTACATTGAAATAGGCTTCAAAATATTTGTTACTGCTGCTGTCTTTTTTACTGGTCGAATCCGGTTGTTTCCTGAAGTAAGCGGAATCCCTGATCATCGGAACCTTTCTTGTTTTCAGCAGGTCTGTTAACCTGGCACTGTATAGGGTATCGGATGAAACGAAAATGGAATCGCGTCCCTGTTTAATGAGCAGGATCGGTTTTTCAGTAGCGAGCAGGATATCCTTCTTACGATCTGTTTTGATATTGTTGGCGATCAGGTCAAACCCCTGTGCCGTATCCTTACCCCTGTACACGGCATTGCCCCGGAACTCTGACAGTTTGGTAGAATCATCTACGGCCATATCATCGGAAGTAAAAGTATAGGTGCTGTCTTCCACCACGGATCTTTTGTTAAGGATGCCGCGTTTGTTCTTCATATCAAAATAACCCTGCCTTGTTTTAATGGTTCTCCTGCCACTGTCGCTGTAAATGGTGGAGGGCGAAGTGAACGTAGCGATCTCTGTGGAAGAATTGTATTGCAAGGTATCAGTGATCACTTTGTATTCCGGATCGATCAGTACTACTTTTCTTTTGAAGATCACATCCTTGGTATCCCCGTAATAATAGCCTTCTGTGCTGGTAAGCACGGTTTTTTTGTTAATCAGTTTACCGCCTTTGAGATAGGTGCCGATCTTAAGGGTTACATCGTATTCCAGTTCATCGGTGGTAAGATCGCCCTTGCCATCGGTAAGCCGCACTTTCTTTTTCAGGTATGCTTTTTTCTCTTTGCCAAGGTATTTGAGGTATTGCGAGTATGTATGCACACTGTCTGCATCGTTGATGTGAATATTGCCGAATGCTTCAAGCGAATTATCGATCTCATTCAGTATGGCGCTGTCGGAATAAAAATGGGTTTTTTCCTGTATCACGTGCACTTTGCCAACCAGTATTACCAGTTTGTGTGTGGAATCAACCGTGAGGAAGTTGATCTTATCCGCATACACAATATCCAATTTCTTTCCTTCCGGTTTTTTGGTGGTATCCTGTACGGCACGCTGTGCAATGCCTGCCTGCCCCATCAGTAACAGAAATAAGATGAATGTAAATCTTTGCACAAATATCAGGGTTGTGGTTACTTCTTAACAGCTGTATCCGTAACGGGTAAAGGTGTAAGCAGCGGACCGCTTTTGTCTTTTTTACCAAACACGGAAATGTTCACGTACCGTTTCGGATGCATACGAAGATCATCCATTAATATATTTGCGCTGCGTACGGTATTGGTAAGATTATCATAAAGTGCCTTATCGTTCATCAGCTTACCAAGTGATCCTTCATTGGAGCCTACTTTAGCCAATATGGCATTCAGGTTGGTAATGGTTGTTTTTAACTGGTCAACACTGCCGGCAATATCCGCTTTCGCGAAGTTGTCTGTTGTTTTTTCAACATTGCTCAGCATACGGGTTACTTTCTCGTTGTTATCGGAAAGGTTTTTGGTAAAGCTGGCCACATTGTTCATGGATTGTGTAATGGCACCGTTCTGCTGGTTCATCATCGCCTGTATGGAAGCCGAAGAAACTACCAGGCTTGCGGTGGTCTTATTGATATTGGCGATCACTTCCTGCAGGTTATGCTTGGTATTGGGATCGAATATGGTATTGATGTTCTTTAATACACTATCCAACGAATGAACCGTGGTTTTGATCTGGTCGCCCACAGGCCCCAGCTTATTCATTACATCACCCAATAAACCGGCGGTAGTAGCGGTTAAAACCGTATCGCCTGTTTTCAGGTATTGTTTGGAATCGCCCAATGAAATAATAATGCTGGAAGCTCCCAACGGACTTTCCTTGATGGTGGCAACCGAATTGGCGGCAATATTGTAATTGCTTTTCAGTTTAATGGCTACAATGATAGAGGAGAGGTTCTCATCCGCATTCTCAATATCATATACCGAACCTACCTGGAAACCATTAATAAAAACGGCATTGGATACCATGATACCCTTGGTATCCGTGTATTTGGCATAAATAAAATTCCCCGTCTTGAACAGGGTTTTACCTTTCAGGAAATTAAAGCCCAGGATCAATAGCGTGATGGCGATGGCGGTTAATGCTCCCACCTTCGTTTCGTTCGATATCTTCATAGGCCACAAATCTAAGGTTTCTTATTGTGATGCGGGAATCTTGTACCGGTAAAATGCGGGCGCAAAAGGGTTATTTGCCTGTATTGGATAGCTGTTTTTCCAGTGAGAATTTATAACGCCGGATGGCTTTTACAAGCACTTCGCAGATCTCCTGCTGGCCCTCTTTGCTGTTCAGGTAATCTTCTTCGTCGGGATTGGAAATAAAACCGGTTTCTACCAGTACCGCGGGCATGGCCACAGCCTGCAGTACCCAGATCCCTTTTTGCCTTTGTTTGGCTTCACGGCTGATACGACCTACTTTCTGAAATTCATCTTCAATAGTAAGGGCCAGGTTGGCGCTGCGCGAGAAATAGGTTTGGGTCTTCATATTGATGATCATCATCTTGGCCGGATCGGTAGGATTGAAATCTTTCAATTCTTTTGCTGAAACACTGTCGAGATACAGGTCTTCATTGGCACTTAAAGAGGCTTTGGCATCATTGCTTTTATCCACACCATAAATAAAGGTTTCCGTTCCTTTGGCGGTATTGGGTGTGGTCCAGGTACGATAGTCCTTTACTTTTACAGTATACGCTTTCTTTTTTTTACCTTTTCCCTTGTAACGGGTCTCTTCCTTGTAACCAATGAACTCTTTGTGTTTTTGCGGACTTCCGCCTTCATTTACATGTATGCAAACAAACAGGTCACCTTTTTCGCGATTGGCGATTTGTGCTTTGCGGGTTACGGGATCAAATACATCCGTGGTGCGAGTCATATACGTTTCCACATCCGGCAGCTGCTCGTTCAGCATCCGGTTCAGTTTTAGGGCGATTGACAGGGCGATGTCTTTTTCATTCGAATATCTTCCCGAGCCGCCTATATCGCCACCGCCATGCCCCGGATCAATGATGATCTTGCGTAAGGGCTGCTTTTGCAAAGGCTTGCCGGCAACGGGTTTATCAGTAAAGGAGGAAAGCAGTAATGAAAAAAAGCTTAACAAAAACAAAGCAGCATATTGTCTTCTCATCATATCATTTCGTTAAAGGATTTTGCCCGGAATACCATTTACACATCTAAGACCCTATTTTTGCCTTTGTAAACATGAGCAAACACCGCAAAATTAACGTAAAATCAGCCCTTGGGATTGCTATCGCAGCTTATTTGCTCATATTAACATTTTATGCGCAGGCGGGTGGAGATGGTCATAGGCGCTTATCGTTCTTTACTGTAATAGATACTGTTCCGGCAAAAACAACCATTGACAGCATCGCAAAAAAGCCTGTTACAAAAGCAGATTCGCTTTCCAGTAGACCGGATTCTGTATTGCGGGTAGACAGTATCCGGCTCTCAAAGGATTCGATGGATGCCATCGTTAAATACCATGCGGATGATTCGGGCGTATTGATCATTCCAACCAAGGAATTGTTCCTGTACGGAAAAGCCAAAACGGATTACAAGGATTTGAAGCTAGAAGCCGCAACCATTCAATACGATCAGCGATCGCAATTGGTGAAAGCATATGGTGCTACCGATTCAACGGGCGATATCAATACCAAGCCGCAGTTTACACAGGGAGAGCTGAAAACCATCAGTGATTCTATTCTCTATAGCCTGAAAACGCAGAAGGCATTCACCAAGAATACGTTTTTGCAGGAAGGAGAGATTTTTGTGAACGCGAAATACCTGAAAAAGATCAGCGCCGATGAAACTTTTGCCGCCGATGCCCGCTTCACTACCTGTAACCTCGATACACCGCATTTTGCTTTCCGTTCAAAACGAATGAAGATCATTAACAACAAACTGGGTGTAACGGGAAGGGTGTATCCGGAAATTGAATCTGTACCGATCCCTATGATATTTTTGCCCTTCGGATTGTTCCCCCTGAACAGGGCCAGGCAATCGGGCGTGTTATTGCCATCGTTTACTTCGAGTGAGGATTTTGGTTTGGGACTGGAAGGACTTGGCTATTACAAAACATTCGGAGAGCATGTGGATGTTACCACAAGGGCCAACCTATATTCTTATGGAGGATGGACCCTCAATATGAACTCCAAATACCTGATGCGCTATAAGTATACCGGTAGCCTGAACCTGAGTTTCCAGAATACCAAAACGCTGAACCGGAATGCCTCTTCTGACGAGGAGTTCTTTACTTCCAAATCATACATGATCAACTGGAGCCATAGCCGCGATAACCGTGCAAGGCCCGGAACCAATTTCTCTGCCAGTGTTAATTTCGGTAGTACACGTTTCAATCAATCCCTGCTGAACAATCCTTACCAGAATTTTCAGAACCAGTTAAGTTCTTCTATTAACTATACCAAAGACTGGGGCGGGAAAGTAAACATGTCTTTAAACATCAACCATAACCAGAACAGTGTATCGAGATTGGTGAACCTTAATTTACCAACTGCGAACCTTAACGTGGTAACGCTCTATCCGTTCCAGCCAAAAGATGCGGTAGGTGCGGGTAAATGGTATGAGAAGATCGGTATCGGGTATAGCGGAAACTTCCTGAACCAATTGTCTTTTTATGATACCGCTTTCAAGTTAAAACGATTGCTGGATACCCTGCAATGGGGTGCGCAGCATAATATACCAATTACGTTATCATTGCCCCCCATGGGGCCGTTTACCGTTTCGCCAAGTATTTCGTATGAAGAGCGCTGGTTTGGACAAACCACTTTTAAAAGATGGAACGATACCACCAAAAAAGTAGATACTTCTATTAACAAAGGGTTTTCTACTGCACGACAGATGAGCTTTGGCGTAAGTTTCAGCACAAGAATTTTTGGTACGTATAAATTTTCACCCAATAGCAATATCGTTGCCATCAGGCATGAGATCAGACCCAATATCTCATTCAGCTACCATCCTGATTTTGCGGCCAAGTCTTTTTACAATATGCGTGTGGATAGCGCGGGAAGGGTACAGCGGTTCTCTAAGTATGAAGGAGGCATCATTGGCGGATTTGCTGAAGGTGCTTCAGGGTCTATCGGCTTCGGGATAGACAACCTGCTTGAAATGAAAGTAAAAGACAAGAGCGATACCGCTGGTGCGGGTACCGCAAAACAGAAGACTAAAAAAGTAAAGCTGCTGGATGGATTTGGTTTCAATTCATCCTATAATTTACTGGCGGATAGTTTTGCATTGGGCTATTTTTCGATCTATGCGAGAAGTACATTGTTCGAAAAAATTAATATCACCACATCCGCTTTACTGGATCCTTATGAAGTTGATAAACAGGGTTTCCGCGTAAACAAGGTATTGTTCGATCCGCGCAGGTTTAAATTTGGAAGGATCACCAGTGGTAATATCGCGGTGTCCACTTCCTTCTCCAGTAAATCCAAAGACGGAAAAGATGACAAGACAAGGCAATTGCCCGTTGATCCTTTTATGACACCAGATGAACAGCAACGCCAGTTACAGTTTGCCCGTGCCAACCCGGCGGAGTTTACAGACTTTAATATTCCCTGGACATTAACCCTTGCGTATTCGCTTAATTTCAATCGGGTACTCAAAGGCGATTACAGCGCTTACCAAACGATTACCAATTCGAGTTTGAATTTCAACGGCGATTTCAGTCTTACCCCCAAGTGGAAAGTAGGCGCTACCGGTTATTACGATGCGTCAAGCGGATCGATCAGCCAGTTGAGTACCTTTATTTCGAGGGAGATGCACTGCTGGCAGTTGTCTATTAACGTATCGCCTATTGGTTTGTTTCGTTCGTTCAATATTACTTTCAGTCCCAAGTCTGGAATTCTTCGTGACCTGCGCATCAACCGAAGCAGGTCGTTCTCCAGTTACTGACGATCGTTGGCTGCATAATAATCCCACATCAATGTAAACAGTTTGTTCTTCAGCTCATCAGCAGAAATTCCTTTACTGCTTACCGCAGGTAAGAAATGCATTTCGAGCCTGTGGGGAACCAGGTAAAAGAATTTATTGGCGGGCAATACTTTTTTAGTGTGAAACAACACGGTGGGCAGTACTGGTTTGCCGGTATCAACTGCCAGGCGAAAAGCGCCATCGTAAAATTTCTTCAGTGGTTCCGCCGTTCTGTTACGTGTGCCTTCGGGATAGATCACCATGTCCAGCCCAATGTTGAGCATTCGTTTCATCTCATCATAACTTTTTCTCCGGCTGGCATCGCTGTTGCGGTCAACCAGTACACTACCAAATGCATATACCCATCCAAACAAAGGTATTTTGGTAAAACTTTTTTTAGCGATGGTCTTATTAGCCCTTGGCATAAAAGGCGTACTCACAGGAACATCCATCAGGCTGTTATGGTTGCAGACAACAACGTAATTGGTGCCGGGTTTGAAATTTTCTTGTCCCCTGATGCGCAGGGGACAACCGATCAGGTTCAGGTAGATCACCATCCATACGCGCGAAACCTGCCTATGCCATTTTGCTTTAGCCGGGTCTTTGAGGAAAAAACAGGCGGCATAAAAAAAGATCGCAATTACCAAAGTGGCTATGAACAAAAGCAAGGCCCATAGAGCCCATACCCTTGCAAATATTTCAAGCAGGGGATTGGATGTATTCTTTGCCTCAACCCTTGAAAGGGCGCTTTGATGTTCTGTATTTTTTGATTCCTGCATTTTACTTAAGTGCTATTGTTTACGATTCTGATTAACGTATTGTCTATCATAAAATGGGAGGAATCCTTTGTGAAACTCCTAACCTTTGTGTATTCTGTGATGAAAGAAATCGCTCCAAAGATATTTTCATTTTTTCAACACAGAGATACAGAGAACACAAAGTTACACAGCGGATTCCTGCCATTTTCAAAAACTGTGACAGTCATTAAGTAAGTGCAACCCTGGTTCCCCTTTAGGGGGTAAGGTTCCAGTCAATCGGCGCCAAGCCCTGTTTCATTAAAAGCTCATTGGTTTTACTGAAATGCCTGCAGCCAAAAAAACCTTTGTCGGCACTGAATGGTGAAGGGTGTGCGGCTTTCAGTACATGGTGTTTGGTTTCATCGATCAGTACCTGTTTTTCCTGTGCAAATTTTCCCCATAAGAGAAATACAATTCCTTCTTTCTCATCAGATAGTTTTCGGATCACGGCATCGGTAAAATCCATCCAGCCGATCTTTGAATGACTGGCGGGCTCATTGGCGCGAACCGTAAGCATGGCATTCAGCAGAAATACACCTTGCTTTGCCCATTTCGTAAGATTGCCTTTTTTGGGGATGGGCATGCCAATATCCGCATGAAGTTCCTTGTAAATATTCACCAGCGAAGGAGGAGGTGGCACGCCATCTGGCACGGAAAAACTTAATCCATGAGCCTGCCCTGCACCATGATAGGGATCCTGCCCAAGTATCACCACTTTCACTCCAGTAAAGGGTGTTGTATTGAATGCATTGAAGATGAGTTGGCCGGGAGGATATACCACGGCCCCGGTTGCTTTCTCGGTTTTTAAATGAGTGGCTACCTGTAAAAAATAAGGCTTGGTAAATTCATGCTTCAGCATTTCTTTCCAGCTGGCTTCTATTTTTACATCCATGGATCTTGGTGGGGTTTATGCACGAAAGTAATGAATCGGGGGTAAAGGAGTTTATGCATAGGATTGGTGTTTGCTTTTACCGCAAAGTCGCGAAGGGGCAAGGGTACGCAAGGTTTCTGTGCAGGTTACTTAGCGAATCTTTGCGCCTTCGCGACTTTGCGGTAAAAAAAACTCAATAACACGCCACTAACTATTCAGTCAATACAACCTGCAAAAGAAATCAACGGATCAACGTAACACTTCCACCCACCGCCGGAAGATCGGACCTTGGTCTGATCACATAATAATAGGTACCCACCGGCTGATCGATGCCATTGAATTTGCCGTCCCAGGGTTTGTGGTACCCGGTTGACCGGAAAATACTTTGCCCGAGCCGGTTAAAGATCTCAACGGTACAATCGGCATACAGGGAAAGGATCGGGATCTCCCATACATCATGGATACCATCTCCATTAGGCGAAAAAGCATTGGGTGCCGTAATGGGTGGTTCTGCTACCACTACGGTTACTTTTGTGATTTGATAACAGCCGCCTTCATTGGTGCCTTTGATATAATAGGTGCCGCTGTATTTTACCGTTTCGGGATTGGCTAAGGGAATGGTCGCTTTTTCATCCAGCCAATACGTGAATACGACACCGGCTGTATTTCCGGAAATCACCGTGCTGAGATCGAGTGATTGTGGTCTGATGGTATTCGGCGGATTATTGATCTTGAAACTGGGATAGTCTGAAATGTTGATGGTAACCGCTTTGATAGAGGTACAGCCTGCATCGTTCGTAGCCCTGATATAATAGGTCCCGCTTTTGGTGATCATTTTTGGAATACTCACATAATTGCTTAAAGAGGCATCCGTAAAATATTCAAAACTCAATCCCGGTGAACTCCCGGAAATCAGCTGGCCCGAGGTAAGGTCCAACCCGGTAGTAATACAGGATAGTTGTGGGGCCTGGGGTGTTTTTAAGTTGAGTACTTCGCTTGAGTAGGCAATGGTTGTATATACCGTATCGGTACAGCCCTGGTCGGGGAAAGGGGTTACTTCTACAGCAACCACGGTACCGGGTGGGGGAATCGGGTTGAAATGCAGGTTGCCACCAGTTCCAAGCAGTTTGCTGAAGTCTTTGTTGAACCAACGATACCCCGCAAAACCGAAAGGCGCTGTCAGTGTTTGAGAAGTATCTAAAGCACATTGTGTAAAACCTGAAATAGGCGAGGAGCAGTTCTCATTTACGTCTACATATGCATAGCCAAAATGCCCGCCGCGGGAACAGTCATGTGTTGTGAATTCCAGCCTGATGGTTCTGCCGGCATAGCCGGATAATTTGATGGTAACCGGTGTCCAGTTCTTAAAGAATACACTGTCTTTAATGCCCGACTGCTGGAAACCCGGCAGGTTGGATGAGGCCGCATATTCAAATGAACTACAGCCTATATAAGCATTGGTAGTTACATCATAGACATTGGCGGTAAATTTTGGCTGCTCCCAGTTTTGATGCCCCGGGTTCTGAAAAACAACCGCATAGTTGTAAATGATACTGTAATTATTCTGGTTGGCCGGAATGGTAAAAGTATAGCTCACCCGTTCCGCCTGTTTGCCGGTGCCATCATTACCTAACCTGATGGAATAATTGCTTCCGTTAGGGCAACTGGTAGGGAACCCGCCATACGGATCGTATTCTGGTATATTGCTGCTTTTTATTAAAGTATGCCGATCACGCATTGGAGGGGAAGACTCTAAGGTTAGGGATCCATCGGCACCACTGATCGTGCCAACACTGCATTCCCAGTTCTCAAAACTGCCCAATTCAAAACCGATATTGGCAGGGCATTGCGAATAGGAGCAAACAGATGCCAGGAGGAGAACAAGAATCACCAGCAGTGGAATGTATAGCCTTTTCATGTGATTCATACAGCAGTTGGTATCTGATCGACGGGGTAACAAGATACTTAATATTTGAAACAAAGACAGCCGGCAGTACCGGTACGCTGCGGAAAAAAGGTTAAGGGGTCATAAAAAAAGGTCAACCGGGAAGTTGACCCTTTTTATGAGGATATTTTCTTACCGCATACCATTAAACTGGGTAATTAGTGTAACCCATGCGCCTTCGGTGGTAAGTGACAGTTTATTGTCTTCAATGTATTTATTCAAGGCTGTCCATTTGCCTGCCAGATCCGCCGTTGTTTTTGTAAAAACAGAATCGAAAGATTGTCTTGATAAAGTGATCTGCACAGGTTTTTTGCCGTTAAAGTAAGCATCGTTCTTCTGCAGGGTATATACAGCGGTAAATTCTTTTCCATCTCCCTGTTTAAAGCTTTTGTTGAGGGTTAGTGTGCCCTGAACCAAAGAGGTTTCAAAACCGACAGGTGTTACCGTAACAGCTGTTTTTGGTGGTGCCGCAACTTTTGGAAAATTAGGATTGCCCTGGGCGGAAACAGCCAGGGTGCCAATAATGCCTGCGGCTAAAAAAATAAGTTTTTTCATAAACCAACCTGATTGGGATTGCTTTCGGCAAGCCGTAAAAGCAGATCATTATTGCATAAAATTACAGAATCGGCCTTATAACTATCGTTAAAACATTACAGGCAGCGATTTGTTTGGGAGCTGGCAATTAGAAGTCTGGAGTCTGGAGTAAGAAGTCTGGAGTAAGGGTATTAATTTTTTAGGTTCCCCCTTACACTCCAGACTTCTAACTCCAGACTTAACACTGCCTTTCAGATATACCAGGCATTGTTGTATTCCAATGCTATCGAAACGGTATCACCGATCCTGATATTCTGCAACATGGTCTTTGCCAGTAGCCAGTTATTGTTTACCCGGATGCTTACTTCATAAAAACTGCCCCAGAAACGGATATCGGTAACTGTGCCGTTCAGGCTTTCGGCAGTATTAGGTGTTAACCGTACCCGCTCGGGCCGCAGAAAAAATTGTTTCCCCTTTTCACCAATAGAAACCGGTATCCCCATTGCTGTACAGGCAGTTTCTTCGAGTAGGTTATAGCTGCCAAACAGACCGGCCACATATCTGTTAACCGGGTAATGATATACTTCTTGCGGGGAGGCTGTTTGTTCAATACGCCCGTTCTTCATCACCAGAATGGTATCCGCCCAGGAAAGGGTATCCATCGGATCGTGTGAAGTGAGTATACAGCTGATGGATAATCGTTCCCCAATATCCGTTAAGACCGATTTAAGGATCTGTTTATGGATGGGGTCGAGGTTGGAAAAGGGTTCATCGAGTAACAATAACTTTGGTGAACCCACCAATAGCCTGGCCAATGCGATTCTTTGTTTTTCTCCCCCGGAAAGCTGGTCTACTTTTCGTTTTACCAGGTGACCGATCTGGCAGATCGCAAACAGGGTATCTGCATCTGCCTGTGGAAGTTTGTTGGCATATTCCAGCAATTCTTCTACCCGGTAATTATTGCGCAATTCATAATGTTGGGATAGATAGGCAATGCCGGGGTGACCAGGGATCAGCTGGTAATCAGGCCCTACTACTTTGTCATCTTCAAAAAAAATAGAACCGGAAACAGGCTGTTCCAGTCCGGCGATCATCTTTAATAAAGTGCTTTTACCTGACCCCGTTTCTCCGGCAATAGCGATCTTCTGAAAACGGCGCTGTTCAAAACTGATATCCGAAACAACAGCCACCTGCTGCATTTTTTTTGAAATACCCGAAACCGTTAGAAAACCCATGCTGTTTTTTTGGAGATGAAGTAGTGCGACAAATTAAAAGAGGGAAGGTATTACAAGTTCGGTTATTTTTTTAAAAGTAAAAGCAGGCAGTGATTCGTTTTGAAGCTTTTAACCGCGAAGGCGCGAGGATGCAAGGGTACGCAAGGTTTTTTTCAGCTGCTAAACCTGGCCAACCTTTGCGCCTTTGCGGTTAAGCAGCCTTGGTATTGCCAGGTAATTTACCGGTTTGTACAGGTAAAATACCCGGAATATCAGGTAAAATACCTTCTGTAGCGATAGGATACCGATCATAGCGATCGGAAATTGTAGCGGTAAAGTTTTAACCAATTACTACTGATCCTTTCATCGTTTTACTATGTCTTACCATACAAAAAATAGCCAGGAAGCTATTGACTATTTCTTCCAGTCATTTAGCCTCCCACATGCGAAAACCTATTTGATCGCTGCTGTCAAAGCTGCTGAGCGCGCTCATGTATGGGATAGCGGAACACCTTATGACCTGCTTTATTTTTTTGAAAACCTGAAAGCTTTGCTACCGATAGTATATGATATTGTAAAGAGTGGGAACAAAAGCAAAAAGGTTATCCTAACCAATCCACCCCATACGGCTGACCTAACCCGGTATGATCTGTATTGCGGAGGGTTTAACCAGTATAAGCCCTGGGATTATTTTCCCCGATACCTGGGTAGAGAAGAATACCATAATCCATATAAAGCTTTGGAAACGTTTACGGAAGCGTCAACAAAGCAGCAATGGTTCGAAAATTTGCAAGGCATACAGTGTTGCGCGTTAAGTAACAATAGTCTTTCTGAACTAGGTATCTGCCTCGAGCTTGTTAGCCTGACGGAACTGCTTCAAAAAATGTTGGAGGCCTGTCACTTAATTTATGTAAGAACAACCCGGAAACCGTAAAGGATAGATTATGAACCCTTTTGCAACAACCACCGCTGCGGGCCCTCTGTCGCTGATAGATCAGGAAAAACTGGTAGGCCTGATTAGGGAACATCTGGCTGTTGAGATGGTATACCTGTTAGGTATTTCAGTAAATAGCCGAATCACCGAGAGTCTTTTTAAAAAGACCGATTCATGCACGCCAACAATAGCCGACTGTTATTTATTGATACTGGTAAGCGAAATCCAGAATAAAACACTTCCAGAATGGCAGGACCAGATCGAGCAGCATTGCAACCCACTGGTGCCTGTAACAACAATTGTGTTGGAAACAAATACATTCCAGAAATGGCTTACCATGGGGCATTTATTTGCACGAACGGTGTATGCATCAGCTACACGGCTTTACCAGGCTGAAAATCTGGTTGTGGTTCCGGTTGGATCTTACGACAGGGAATCGGAACAAAGATCAATTGAAAAACAGTTTGGAGAAGGGCTTTCCAGATCGCAGGAATTTATGGCCGGCGCAGAACTGTTTCGTTTAAGAAATCATAACCGACTGTCGGCGTTCATGCTTCACCAGTCCGCAGAGCAGGCATTGGGTACACTGCTAAAAACACAAACCGGGTATTACTGCTGTACACATAATATTGACCGACTCATCAGGTATACAGGAATGGTAACGAATAAATTGGCAGCTGTTTTTCCAAGAAATACCGATCCGGAAAAAAGACTGTTCACCCTTTTGCAAAGAGCTTATATCGACTGCCGTTACAGGGAAGATTACAAGATTTGCAACGCGGAGCTACTATGCCTTATGGAAAGCGTAAAACGGATACAGGAAATCGTATTTACCTGTTAGTGAAGTCTAGCAACACAAGATGGGGCCGTTGCTTCACAAAACAACGACCCCATTATGTGTTTTAACGGTAATACTTATTTTAACGTAACATCCAGGTAAACAGAATGGCGCCCGTATGTGTTGTAAAATGGTTTGAGAACCACATCATCAATAGTGAATTGTAACTGCTGGGGATCACCTTTGATCGACTTGCTGATATCTTTAGCATCCAGTGTTACTTTACGCCATTCTTTTCTTGCCTCGGGCTCCTGGGCTGCCAGTAATATCGGTCCGTAAAACAGGCTGGCTATGTTCTGCTGATCCATCACCGGATCAAGGTGGAACTGGAAAGGCATTTGCAATTCTATATTATCGCCATCTTTCCATGTGCGGCTGATCTTCAGGTAACTGCCTGGCTTGGCCTGAAGTTTTTGTTCTTTGCCGTTGATCTTCACAAAGAATCCTTTGGTAGCCCAACCCGGTACACGCACATTGATATCAAATTTGCCGCTGCCCTTAACAGTCAAACGGGTGTTGTCTTCATTTGGAAAATTTGTTGTCTGCTCTACCGTTACCTTACGTTCTGTCCAATCTAGTGTAGAGGGTATGTAGAGATTTACATAAAGCGACTGGTTGTCTTTACTTTTAAAATAAATTGAATTTTGCAGTTTGGTGCTACTTTCTATTGCTGTACCGTTGCAACAGGTAAAGCCTGTCATATTCGGGTTGCCAAATTGTTTGATTGATCCCGGTCTTAGCGGTACATGATAGGTATTGGCAGGCGTATTCTCTGCTACAGAAGCCAGGATATCGTTGTACAATGCGCGCTCGTAATAATCCATTAACTCTCCCCGTTGATCGAAGAGAAACAGGTCACTGGTCAATTTAAGCATATTGTATGTGGCACAGGTTTCGTTCTGTCCGCCTGCAGAGAGACCATTTTCGTACAATGTTCCCGGCTCACTGATAAAACATTCCGCATTGTTGGGATTACGTGCACCTGCCACGCCTCCTATGCTGTACATATAATCATTCACGATCTTATACCAGAAGTTATCGGCTATTTTGTAATACTCGGGATTATTGGAAACACGGTAGGTTTCAACACTGCCTACAATTTGAGGGATATGCTGGTTTGCATGCAATCCACGGAAAAGATCTACGTTTTTGGCCAGTCCATTCGAATGTTGTGTATCGCCAAAGAATACTTTGATGTTATCAAATAACTGCGCTGTTTTCAGGTGATCCGGTTTGCCCGTAATCCGGTATAGGTGCGCCATTGCCTCATTCATACCTCCAAACTCACCGGCAATATAAGTGTTCCACATTTTTATCAGCGTATCTGTTGGCACTTTGCTCAGGCGGGCATATACCCAGTCGCCCATACCTGAAGCTACTGCAAGTGCTTTTTTATTTCCACTCACTTCATATACATCTATTAAGCCGGCCAAAATTTTATGCAATGTGTAATACGGTGCCCAGATCTGGTTTTTCTGTCCTCCGTACTTGGCCCCATGTTCTAACATGATAAACTGATCGGGAGGATAAGCGCTGATAAATCCTGTTCCCCAATTCCAGTAATCATTACGGATGCCTGTATCACTTAGGTCTGAATCATATTCTGGTTTTCCGGTAGCATGTGGCACGGCCGATGGATCGGATACATGTGCGCCACCTGCTTCTTTCGCCTTGCCGGATAATTGTGATAACTCGTAGAGGGTATTGACCATATACTCCATTTTTTCAGAGAAATTGGCCTGAAGCGCCTTGTCGTATCCTGTACCGGCATAAGCTTGTGCAATTGCCGTAAGATAATGACCTGTACCATGCCCCCTTAGTTTGGTGTTCTGGCTGTCCCAAACACCCAGGGGTTTTGCTCCTTCAGGTTGTTTCTGACCAAAAGCATGACGGAACATGTAGAGAAAGGAATTGGGATCGGTTTTCGCTAAGGTTAGTATAAACTTATCACGGTTTTCGATGAACTTGGTTTCGTGGCCATGCGCATCGGTTTTGAGAGAAACCTGGTTCAAGTTAAATACCGCCAGATTTGAAACCGGCACAGTTGATTTGCCTGGCGCTTTTACTGTAACGACTGCCCTTGGCTGAAAATTCGTTCCAGCAATACGCCCCGTAACGGTATAGGTTCCGGGTTTAAGAACGGTGGTATTGTCGATAGGAGCAGGCCATATCACGCGTACTTGCGGACCTTTCATTTCCTCGCGGTAAGTTCCCGGTACATAACTTGGTAATCGTGGCAGATTTCCTGTTTCTGTTTCCACTTTCACATCAGATACACCAGTTAAATAAATATTATAAAGTTGTGGCTCGTTTGGAGAAAACTTTGGAAGATCATCCTCAGGACGCCGATTCCCTGTTGTATTTACCGCTCCTTGATTAACGGTTCTCCTGGCATTGAAAATACCGGCAACCTGCCTGCTGCTTAGGGGAACCCGGTAAATACGAAAATCATGTACCATGGCATCCAGATAAGGATCTCCCGGCAAGAATGATTTTCCGATATACAACAGTTTTTCTGCTGGTTGCTGACCGAATACTTCTGTTAACTCCAGTGGAATATCTTTCGCTTCTCCAACGGGCTTACTATCAACATAAGTGATGATAGATTTTGAAGGAATATCTATCACGATGGCAAGATGCACCCACTTATTTGCTTCTATGGCCGGAGACACGGCTCCATTCTTATTACCTGTTATCAAGGCCTGGTAGCCTTTCTGGACAGCTGTTCCTGCAGGTGCCGCAAAAAAATGTTTGCTGGCATCCTTTCCGAAATCAAAAAAACGTTGGCCAGGTTTATCCGAACGCAGGTAGATCCATCCTGAGATACTGAGCGATTCTAAATCTGTTAACGCTTCTCCGGGGATCGTAACAAAAACATTGTCGCCGGAGAGTGACAATACTTTCCCAAACCGGTTGTCTGTGACAAACCTGGCTTCACCGCCCTGAAATTTTGCGTGCAAATTATTGCGTGACCAGTCCCTGGTATCTCCGTTAAACACATAACGCGCAATCATTCCCGTTTCACCGATCCCATCCAATATCTGGTCTCCATTTTGCGCTTGAGCGGTGTTAACACCCAGGGTTAAAACAGTAACAAACAGGATGACGCTCGAGAATACTTTGTACATTTTCATTTTTAATTCTTTTTCATTAATAACCTTATCTATCTATTTGACATACTGTACAACTGAATTTCCTCTGTGTAACTTAGTGTACGCTATAGCTCTGCGTTGAAAAAATTTTCTTCTAAAAATATTTTTCATCAAGCGTTACACAGCATGTACTTACTATTTTATCATTTTTTGTAACTATATCCAATGAATAATTCATAGGATGTATTATTTAAACATAAAACTATCACGAATCCTTATGTTGCGATAAGTCTATTTTAGCTAATAGTCATATGATATTAACAGGTATTTGAAAAGTGATTTTGAAAGCAATCATTTAATTTTAAGAGAACACATAACAGATTATCCTATAAATTCATCAAATGAATAGCGGAGCAGGATAGTAGTGTATTAGTTTAAAATATAATCTAGTGTATGAAGGAAGATATCATTATTCAGATCAGTAACAGGCTCCGTGACCTGCGTAAAGACAAAAATATTACGTTGCAGGAACTGGCGGATGCTGCGGGTGTTTCCAAAGGAATGCTGAGCCAGGTAGAAAACAGCCGGGCCATTCCCTCACTTCCTGTTTTGTTAAACCTGATCAGATCACTGGAAGTTGATTTCAATGATTTCTTCAAAGACATTAACCTGCTTGTTCCGGATAGCAAAATCATCTTTCGCAAAAAAGAGCAATACCAGTCGTTCGAAAAAGAAAATGCGGAAGGTTTTTTTTACCAACGTCTTTTCTCCACCATGGTACATGAATACCATGTGGATTTTGTTTTATTGCGGTTAACCAAAAATGCACAGAGACCAATGGTTAGTACCGACGCGTTTGAATTCAAATACCTGCTGAAAGGCAATGTGCGTTACCAGATCGGCCAGGAAAGCTTTGATATGGAAGAGGGAGACTCACTTTTTTTTGATGCTACCGACTTACATAACCCCGTTAACACAGGCACCGGTGACGCACTTTTACTGGTTGCCTATCTATTTAAGGAACGGGGAATATGACCAGCCAGCCCCTTAACAATTTATTTGCAGAAGTTTAATATTGGTTAATATTAAGTGGTTTTTAATCTGTAAAGTTTAATCTGACTTTACTTTTACTTAACATTAAGAACATTTTGCCTTAACACTATCCGGATAGTTTTGCCTTCACAAAACAACTAAAACCTTGTTTATGAAGCGCCAACTCATCTATCATCTTCGTGTATTGCTGCTATTGCCGGCAATACTTTTTTCATCAGGCTTACTTACTGCACAATCGGTACAAGTAAAAGGAAAAGTAACAGATGCTGCTACTAAAAAACCTTTGGAGGGCGTTAGTGTCAGCGTCAGAAATGCAGCTGGTGGAACGGTAACCAACGCCAGCGGTGAGTTTGCCCTTCCTGTTACCGGAAAGAACATATTGCTGGCCATCAAATCCATTGGGTATGATGAGCAATTGGTAACTGCATCAGGCAATTTTTTACTGGTTGAATTAATACCGGGCTCTAAACAACTGGATGAAGTAACTGTAACTGCCCTGGGTGTTAAGAAAGAAACCAAACGCCTGGGTTATGTTACGCAGGAAGTAAAAGGAGAAGATCTAACTAAAGCGCGTGATGCAAACCCGATCACGGGCTTAACGGGCAAAATTGCCGGCTTATCCGTAGGGCCGAGCGCTGAATTATTACGTAAGCCCCTTGTTTTATTGAGAGGCAACGAAATCACTTTATATGTGGTGGATGGGATCCCTATCAGCTCTGATACATGGAACATCAGTCCGGATGATATTGAAACGTACACCGTATTGAAAGGCCCTAGCGCCGCCGCATTATACGGCAGCCGTGCGCAGAATGGCGCGATCCTGATCTCAACCAAAAAAGGAAACAAAAGAAAAGGGTATACTGTAGAGTTTAATAGCAGTAACCAGTTTGATAAAGGGTTTCTCGCTTTCCCAAGAACACAGGATAAGTTTGGTGCCGGTGAAAATACCTATTACCAGTTTGTTGATGGCAAAGGTGGTGCACCGGGTGGTGTGGATGGTGATTACGATGTATGGGGCCCGTATTTCAATGGCCAGTTGATTCCACAGTACGATAGCCCGGTAGATCCTGTTACCGGTGTTCGTAAAGGAACGCCTTATGTTGCCCGTGGTACAGATAACCTGAAACGTTTTCTGCAAACAGGTTTTCAAACAACCAATAACCTCTCATTGAGTGCTTCGGGTGACGATTTTAATCTCCGCTTTTCGTTGTCGCATTCTTACCAGAAAAGCCAGATCCCCAATAACTACCTGAACATTACGAATTTTAACCTGTATGGGTCTTACAATCCAAGCAAGCGTTTAAAACTGGAAGCCAACCTGAATTTCAACAGGCAATACACACCTAATTTTCCGGATGTAGATTATGGGCCTAACAGCCTTATTTACAATGTTGCCGTTTGGACAGGCGCTGACTGGAACATTGATGATATGCGCAATTACTGGCAGCCGGGTAAAGTAGGCATCCAGTCTGTATTTGCTGAGTACCAGCGTTACCACAATCCATACTTCCAGGTGAATGAGTGGTTGCGTGGTCACTATAAAAATGATATTTACGGATACTTCTCCGGCAACTACAAAATCGATAATCACCTGAACGCAACTCTGCGTACACAGATCACTACGTACAACCTGTTACGTACAGAGAAATTACCTTTCTCCGCCCACCCTTACGGAAGAGAAGGTAACCAGGGTGATTACCGTGAAGACAGGCGTAACCTTTTTGAAAACAATACAGAGTTACAGCTGAATTTTAATTATAAGATCAAACAATTTGTTTCTGTAAATGGATTGTTAGGTACCAACCTACGCACTTTCAATTATAACAGTAACTGGACATCTACCGACTACCTGAACGTTCCCAATGTGTACAGTTTTTCCAATTCCAAAAACCCGGTACAGGCTTCCAGTTTTCAATCTGATATGCGTGTGTTGAGTGGTTATTATTCAATGGACGCTTCCTTTGGAAAATACGCGACCATTTCTACAACGGGTAGGGTGGATAAGAGTTCCGCATTGCCCGTGGATAACAATTCGTTCTTTTATCCAAGTGTATCTCTGGCCACAGTGGTTTCAGATTATGTGAAACTGCCTGCTGTTATCTCATTTTTGAAATTGCGTGCTTCTTATGCAACAGTAAGAGCAGATGTTACTTCTACAACAGTAGGACCGGCACCTTTCAATACCATTACGGCCTTTAATACATCGCCTTCGGGAAAATCATTGTTCGATAATCCTTTGGGTTATGGTACCGCGTATGCCTCTCCCTATGGCGGACCTGATTATTCTTTGCTTCCTTTTTTCTCAACCAGCAAACCTTATAATAACCAGGCAGCTGCGTACAATACCACTTCTTTGTATGATCCAACCATCAAAACTTCCTTGCGTGTAAACTGGGAGCAAGGGTTTGATATTAAGTTCCTGAATAACCGTTTGGGTTTCAGTGCTACGGCTTTTCAATACATAGATGGCCCTTCTATCCTGGCCAATTCAATATCAACGGCAACGGGTTATTCTACCTATTACCTGAATGCGTTGAAAGTGAAAAAAACTGGGTATGAATTTACCTTAAACGGAACGCCAGTAAAAAACTACCATGGCCTGAGCTGGGATGTGCTGGTTAACTGGAGCACATTCAAAGATGTGTACAAAGAATTACCTCCGGGCTTAACTGCTTACAGAACTTTCTTCCAGGTAGGAGACAGAACGGATAAATTATATACCAGCGGTTTTGTAAAAACAGCGGATGGACAAATTGTTAATGATGCCAGCGGCAAACCATTGGCCAACCCGGTTGCGCAATACCTGGGAAATCTATATGCTGATTATAGCTGGAGCGTTTATAACAAACTCAGCTACAAAGGCGTAACCCTTGGTTTCCAATTTGATGGAAGTGTAGGTGGTGTTACCACTGATTACATGCATAATAAAACCATGCGCGGTGGCAGAAATATTGAAACCGCGGAAGGTGCTTTGGGTGATGCACGATACCTCGACTGGCAGAATTTTGGTGTTACGGGTTACACAGGCTCTTATGTAGGAACAGGTGTAGTTGTATCGAACGGAACACCGATTAATTACAATTCACAGACCGGTGCCATTACCAATTACGGGGCACTGCAGTTCGCGCCCAATACCAAAAAAGCACTTGTACAGGATTATGTAAGTAAATACTATGGAATTGATGAAGCAAACCTGATGAGCAAGACGTTTGCAAAACTGCGTGAAGTTACTTTGGGCTATGATATCCCGGCCAGGTTCCTGAAGCGATCATTCATTTCAAAAGCTACCATCTCTTTTGTAGCGCGAAACCTGATTTACTTCTATAAAGACATTCGCTTCAAAGATGTGGACCTGGATCAGTACCCGCAGGGATTGTCTTCCACCGGACTGCAGTCACCCACATCACGTCGCTTTGGATTTAACCTGAACGTTACTTTTTAAATGCATTAATCAACGAATTATGAAAAAGATAAAAAACATACTGCCCCTGTTTATCCTGATCGGATTAATGGGAGCGGGTTGTACAAAAAGTTTTTCTGATCTGAATCAGAACCCTAATAAACCTACCGCGGTACCTCCTTCGCTTTTATTAAACGGGGTACTGGTAAGTATGCATGATGATCCGGGTGGCAGTGCGGAGATCTATGGTCAATATTACCTCTACAACTATGATTATTATGGAAACAACCGTTACGATTTCGGTAGCGGCTCCAACCTGTACGGAACATTGCAGAATGTAATTAAGATGGAAGAAGCCGCATTGCGGGCGGGTAATCCTTCTTTGAACGCCTATAGTGCATTGGGTAAATTCCTGCGTGCCTACCTGTTTACTAAAATGAGTCTGCAAATGGGAGATATTCCCATGACACAGGCTTTATTGGGTGTAGATAATTTATCTCCGGCATACGATGCGCAGAAAGTTGTTTTTCAGAAAGCGCTGGCTTTACTGGATACGGCGAACAGCAATATCATCGCTTTGACAGGTAAAGGAGATAATACATTGTCTGGGGATATTTATTTTAACAACGATCTGAAGAAATGGCAAAAAGCAGTGAACAGTTTTAAATTAAGACTGTTGATTAACCTGAGTAAAAAAGTAGCTACAGACGCGGACCTGAATATTCCACAGCAGTTCGCGGCCATCTATAACAACCAGGTACAATACCCCATCTTCTCCGGTTCTGGTGATAACCTGCAGTTTAATTATGTAACGCCTACGAACTTCTATCCCGACAATGCCGGTAATTTCGGATTCAATGGTTCACGGAGAAATATGTCGCTCACGCATATTGGATTACTGACCCAGTTGAATGATCCCCGTGTATTTGTAGTGGCAGAGCCCGCCCGTTACTATGTAGATAACCAGGGACAAAAAGATACCAGCTTTGCTTCCTTCAAAGGAGCAGATCCGGGTCTTGATTTAGGTGTGATGTACAATGATGCGGGACTGGGCAAATATTCTTTCCTGAACCGCAAACGGTATTATTCAGGATATACAGCCGAGCCTGGTATCCAGCTGGGTTATGTAGAAATGTGTTTCAATATTGCGGAAGCCGCCAATCGTGGCTGGATCACAGCTAATGCCGAAGACTGGTATCAGAAAGGGATCACCGCATCACTGGCTTTTTATGGAATACCCGTAACCGGCGGATCATTCACCGCAAGCTTTTATCGACCGGGCTCTACCGATGTAACCAATGCATCCAATTACGATAACCGTACCATTCCATTCGATTACAACGCGTATTACGCGCAGGGCAGTGTTAAATATGCCGGTAATAATGCAACGGGTCTTACCCAGATCCTGCAACAGAAATACCTCGGGTTGTTCCGCCAGTCGGGGCTTGAGTCTTATTACACATACAGAAGAACAGGTGTACCTGCTTTTACAACAGGGTCGGGCACGGGTAACAGTAATCGTATTGCACTTCGGTTTAAATATCCATCCAGCGAGCAATCTGCCAATACGGTTAATTACAAAGCGGCCCTTACCAACCAGTTTAGCGGCAATGATGATATCAATGGCCAAATGTGGATCCTTAAATAACATACAAACATAGCAGGCAGTTTATATGAGGGCAGTTTTCTCATAGCGAAGCCTTTCCAGGCTTCGCTTCCTTTTAATTTATAAAAATCAGGTATGAAAAAAATACTTATGGTGGTTCTGGTACTGGCTTTTCTTGAAGGAAAGACACAGGCGCAAACCAAAACAGAAAATATTGTTGTGGTTACGCTCGATGGCATGCGCTGGCAGGAGGTTTTTGGTGGTGCGGATGAGCAGTTATTGAAGAATAAGAAATATACCAAAGACAGTGCGGGTACCACCGCCCGTTTCTGGAACGATACGATGGAAAACAGGAGAAAAAAATTGTTCCCGTTTCTCTGGTCGGTGATTGCTGAAAAAGGACAACTCTACGGCAACCGTTTACTGGATAATAAGGTTAACAATGCCAACCGTTATAAATTCTCTTATCCGGGATACAATGAAATTTTCACTGGCTATCCCGATACAGCCGTTAACTCTAACGATAAGGTATTGAATAAAAATACCAATGTACTTGAGTTTATCAATCAACAGCCAGCATTCAAAGGCAAGGTAGCCGCTTTTGCAACCTGGGATGTGTTTCCTTATATCCTGAATAAATGGCGCAGTGGTATTTATGTAAATGCCGATAGGGATTCGCTCGTATTCAAATCAGAAAAACTGAAACTGATCAATGATATGCAGTTCCTTACAACAAGACCCATTGGTGTAAGGCCGGATATATTTACTTATATCGCGGCAAGGGAGTATATGCGTGAGTACAAACCAAGGGCATTGTATATCGCATTTGATGAAACAGATGATTTTGCGCATGGGGGAGAATACGACCAGTACCTCGGAAGTGCGTACGCGGAAGACAGAATGATCGCAGACCTCTGGAACGATATCCAGTCTGATCCGCATTACAGAAATAAGACTACTTTATTGATCACCTGTGACCATGGTCGCGGCGATAAAATAAAAGATAACTGGCGTCATCACGGACAGCGGATCGAGGATGCCGGACAGATCTGGATCGCAGCCATTGGACCCGATACCAAGCCAGTTGGAGAAGTGAAAACGCAGGGATTGCTATACCAGCAACAGATAGCCGCAACACTGGCCGCATTTTTAGGATTGCAGTTTACCGCGGAGCACCCGGTAGCCGAACCTATCTCTTCACTATATACAAAATAGGATGCAGCAGGAACTCGTGAATGAAACGGTACTGGAAATTCTTTCACTATATGAAAAATATGGGGAGGATGACTATATAGGCGAACCGGTTTCCCAGATCGAACACATGTGCCAGTGCGCACAGCTGGCTGAAAAAGAGGGCTCTGACAGGGAACTGATCCTGGCTGCTTTCTTTCATGATATCGGTCATTTGCTGGAACACATAACAGAAGCCGGTCAAATGGATGGTTATGGTGTAGTGGACCATGAAAAACTGGGTGCTACTTATCTCCTGCAAAAAGGGTTCTCCGAAAAAATTGCCAGACTGGTGGCATCGCATGTAGCAGCGAAAAGATACCTGACCTATCGTTTCCCTGAATACTACGAACGATTGTCATCTGCCTGTAAAGAAACATTGGTTTACCAGGGCGGTGTGATGTCTGCTGAAGAAGCAGCAATATTTGAAAGTGATCCATTGGCCGAATGGTATATCCGTTTGAGAAAATGGGACGAGCAGGCTAAAGTGGAAAATACGCCGCTCCCATCCTTACAATATTATGGACAACTTATGCGGGAGCATTTATCCGCAAACAATTAAAAACGAAATATGAAAACAGCATTGGTCGTATTTGATATGGCGGGTACTACGGTATCGGACCGGGGTAATGTTAACCAGGCTTTCAGGGATGCATTTGCCGCGGAAAATATTCAGGTAGCGCAAGCGGAAGTGGATAAACTGATGGGTTACCGGAAAATAGAAGCCATTGCCCGAATGGTTGTTCAGTATGCGCCCGGGATCAGCGAAGCAGTTGCACAAACCGCATTGATCGAGAGGATACATGATCGTTTTAATGAGCTCATGGTAGATTTTTATACCCATGATACAAACCTGCAACCATTGCCCTTTGCAGAAGAACTATTTCAGCTATTACAGGATAAAGGGATCAAGGTAGCATTGAATACAGGGTTTACAAGGGTGATAACTGATGCCATTCTTCAAAGGCTCCGCTGGGATAAAAATCCTCCCATCAACATGGTAATCTGCAGCGACGAAGTACCCGAAGGCAGGCCCCATCCTTTTATGATAAAATCGATAATGCTTCAACTGGGGATTACTGATGCGGAACAAGTGGTAAAAGTAGGGGATACGGAAGTGGATATTCTTGAGGGACGCAATGCGGGCTGCGGATTCGTGGCAGCTACTACAACCGGGGCTTATAGCCGTTCTCAATTAACCATGTATCAGCCGGATGCCATTATTGATTCGTTGCAGGAACTGCCTGCATTAATTCTCTAACCATGCCTCTTGTGTTTTGGAAAACCGATAATGCACAACAAAAGGATACCTGGGTAGCGATATATGCGGCCCTGGTAACTTTTCTTACCTATGCAACTGTATACGCTTTTCGGAAACCCTTTACCGTAGGCAGTTTTGAACAGGAGCCCAATGTACTGGGTATTCATTACAAAGATGCATTGGTGATCAGCCAGGTGCTGGGCTATATGATGAGCAAATTTTACGGTATCCGTTTTATAGCGGAGCTTAAAAAAATGGGGCGGGGGAAGATCATCCTGGTACTGGTTGGTATCTCCTGGGCATCACTTCTGTTATTCGCATGGGTTCCCGCTCCCTGGAACATTTTATTTCTTTTTGTGAACGGGTTTCCCTTAGGGATGATCTGGGGTATTATTTTTTCTTATGTAGAAGGAAGACGTGCCACCGATTTTATTGGTGCCGCATTGGCCGTAAGTTTTATTTTTTCATCCGGCTTCGTAAAATCAGTAGCCAAATGGCTGATGCTGGATTTCCATATCAAGGATCTCTGGATACCTTTTGCTACAGGCATGGTATTTATGTTACCGTTATTGCTTTTTATTTTTCTGCTGGAAAGAATACCCGCTCCATCGGATACCGATGTGCAATCGCGTATCACGCGTTTGCCGATGAACAAACCGGAGAGAAAACAATTCTTCAAACAATTCAGTACCGGCCTGGTATTGCTGATTATCATTTATGTTTTTCTTACCCTGTTTCGTGATATACGCGACAATTTTGCCGCTGATATCTGGAAAGAACTTGGTTTCGGGGCGCAGCCTTCTGTGTTTACGGCAACGGAAATTCCCATTACCATCCTGGTACTTGTGTTGATCAGCAGTATGATGCTGATCAAAAATAACCAGAAAGCTTTTGTGATTACCCACTGGATCATTGTAGCCGGTTTCCTGATGGCAGGTATCAGTTCCTTATTATTTGTACTTCATGTGTTACCTCCTTTTGCATGGATGACATGGGTGGGACTGGGATTATACATGGGATATATTCCTTTTAACTGTATTTTATTCGACCGAATGATTGCCACCTTCCGGCAAACAGGCAATGTAGGTTTTCTGATGTACCTGGCCGACTCTTTTGGCTACCTGGCCAGTGTGGCGGTGATCATTTCAAAAACCATATTCAATCCGAAAATTCCGTGGACAGCTGTATACAGTAATGGTGTTATCGTTCTTTCTGTAATAGGCATTGCTGCTACGGTTTTGGCTCTTGGTTATTTTAATAAAAAATATACACGCTTATTCAACTAAACTGATATGAACCAATCTGCTATTGTGATCGGTGCCGGAATTGTTGGCCTGGCAACGGCCCGCGCGCTTTCGTTAAAAGGGTATAGTGTAACCGTAATTGAAAGATCGGAAAAAGCAGTTGGGGCTTCCATCCGGAATTTCGGAATGGTATGGCCGGTAGGGCAGCCCGATGGAAAACTTTATAACCGTGCCGTAAGAAGCAAAGAGATCTGGAAGGAGATTGCAGACAGTATCGGGCTTTGGTACAACGATAACGGAAGCCTGCACCTGGCACATGCGGCAGACGAATGGCAGGTATTGCAGGAACTGCAAAGTCATTTTAAGGGTAGCGGCAGATCCGTACAACTGATGACCAAAGATACTATCCTGAAAGATTTTAAAGGGGTTAATCCTGAATCGCTTTTGGGTGGATTGTATAGCGATACGGAAATGGTGGTTGATCCGCGCGAAGCGATTGCATCCATTCCTTCCTATCTTGAAGAATATTTAGATGTATCCTTTATCTGGCATAAACAAGTTAACGCTGTAGAATCCGGAAGGGTATATATGGGCCAGGAAGTATTGCATGCCGACCTGGTCTGTGTTTGCAGCGGAGCCGATTTTGAAACACTCTACCCAGCTGTTTTCGCTTCACTGGCCATTACACGATGTAAACTGCAGATGATGCGTTTCATTCACCCGGATGCAGACTGGCGGATCGGCAGTTCTGTTTGTGGTGGGTTGTCACTAATTCATTACAATAGTTTTACGGCGGCACCCTCATTGCCTGAACTAAAAAAGCGGTATGAAGCGGAAATGTCTGAATACCTGCAATGGGGTATCCATGTAATGGTATCGCAAAATTACAAAGGAGAATTAACGGTGGGCGACTCGCATGAATACGGGCATACACATGATCCCTTTGACAGAGCCCATATTAACCAGTTGATCATTGAATACCTTAGCCGCTTCATGATTACCAGGAATTGGCAAATGGTTCAATCATGGAACGGCATTTACCCAAAAATGAAGCATGGTGAAACAGAGCTGGTACTGAACCCGGAAACGGGTGTGTATATCCTGAACGGGTTGGGTGGGGCAGGCATGACCTTATCTTTCGGATTGGCGGAAGAATTTGTGTCGGGATTGTAACTGCAGCGGGTTTACTTATTTTGTAACGTGTTGTTCATTAGAATAGCAGTGACTCTCTGTGTAACTTCCAATCTCTGTATCTCTGTGTTGAAAAAATGAAATTATCTTTAGAATGGTTTTTTTTCAACACAGAGATACAGAGAACACAGTGTTACACGGGAGGGCCTGGAATACGAACAGTATTTAAACGAACAATACATTATTTTGTACAATCAATAATTATATGAGAAAATCACAATGGATGATCCCGGTGTTACTGCTTACGCAGCTGAACCTTACCGCGCAACAAAGCAATCCAATTACTACCAGGCGCATCGGCCTACCCAATGGATGGAGCCTGACACCCGCCGGTAAAAGTTTGCCATTGGGCGATCTGCCACTGAATATAGCTGTGTCACCGTCAAAAAAATTAATGGCTGTAACCAATAACGGGCAGAGCACACAAACGATCCAGTTGATTGATGTGGCTACAGAAAAAATATTGGATAATCTTGTTATACCCAAATCATGGGTTGGACTAGAGTTCAGCGCCGACGAAAAATATCTCTATGCATCCGGCGGAAACGATAACCGTATTCTCAAGTATGCCATACGGAATAAGAAAATGGTTTTGGCGGATAGTATTTCACTGGGGAATCCATGGCCCAATAAAATTTCTCCCGCAGGGCTAACCATCAACAAAGCGAAACATATTTTGTATGTGGTTACCAAAGACAATAAGCGTTTGTATGAAATAGATCTGCTTACAAAAAAAATAGTGAATGAGTTGGCGCTACCGGCAGAAGCTTATACCTGCCGGCTTTCCCCGGACCAAAAAGAGCTGTATGTCTCTTGCTGGGGAGCCGCCAAAATGTTGGTGTATGGAACGAAAGAGCATACCCTGCTTGCCGAAATACCGGTAGGAAGTAATCCGAACGATTTTTGTATTACGCGTAATGGGTATTGGCTTTATGTAGCCAATGCCAATGACAATACGGTATCTGTGGTTGACCTGAAGCAAAGAAAACTAACTGAAACACTCAACGCGGCTTTGTATCCCGATGCACCCAACGGTTCTACTACCAATGGCGTTGCATTAAGCGGCGATGAAAAAACACTATACATCGCCAATGCAGATAATAATTGCCTGGCCGTGTACGATGTAAGTAAAAAACTAAACAGTATATCAAAAGGATTTATCCCGGTAGGCTGGTATCCTACCTGTGTAAAGACCATCGGAAACAGGATCTATGTAGCCAATGGAAAAGGATTTACTTCCCTGGCCAATCCCAATGGCCCCAACCCCACTGATAAGAAAGTGCAATTAGGGTTCCAGAAAGGAGATACCGCCAAACCCAAAGAGATCCAATACATCGGCGGACTTTTCAAAGGAACGCTTAGTATCCTAACGGCTCCTTCCGAAAAGCAATTGAGTATGTATTCACAGGCAGTGTACCAAAACACGCCGTATACTAAAACAAAAGAACGCATCTCGCAGGGTGAAGAAGGCAATCCCATCCCAAGAAAAGTGGGAGATACTTCCCCGATAAAATATGTGTTCTACATCATCAAAGAAAACCGAACCTACGACCAGGTATTGGGCGATATGCCTGAAGGGAATGGCGATAAATCACTTTGCTTATTCGGCGAAAAAGTAACACCCAATCTCCATGCACTGGCAAGAGAATTTGTATTGCTCGACAATTTTTATGTAGATGGAGAAGTCAGCGCCGATGGACATAACTGGAGTCTTGGCGGGTATGCCACCGATTACCTCGAAAAAACATGGGTAACCAGTTATGGTGGACGTGGCGGAGATTATGATGCGGAAGGGAACCGTGCCATCGCGAATAATAAAAACGGGTTTATCTGGGATCATTGTAAAAGAGCAGGTGTAAGTTACCGTACCTATGGAGAGTTTGCTGATGACTATAAACCCAATATCCCTGTATTGAAAGATCATTTTTGTCCTTATTATACCAGTTGGGATCAAAAGGTAAGAGATACCACCAGGGTAGGGCAATGGAAAAGGGATTTTGATTCTTTGCTTGCGGCAAACGCATTACCCCAGTTAAATACGCTTCGCATCATCAACGATCATACAGAAGGGCTTAGCAAAGGAAAGCCAACTCCTTTTGCCCATGTGGCCGACAATGATCTTGCCATTGGGATGTTCGTAGAATATTTAAGCAAAAGCCCGGTATGGAAAGAAAGCGCCGTATTTATCCTGGAAGACGATGCGCAGGATGGGCCCGATCATGTAGATGCGCATAGAACTACCGCCTATGTAGCCGGTGGTTTTGTGAAGCGGCATTTTGTAGACCATACCATGTATTCCACCTCCTCTATGCTGCGCACCATGGAACTGATTTTAGGAATAGGCCCGATGAGCCAGTACGATGCTGCCGCAACACCTATGTGGCGTTGTTTTACGGATAAGGCGGATATGGCTGTATTTACCGCTAAACCATTACAGGTTGATATCAATGAAAAAAATACGGTTATCAATGAATGGCAAAAGAAGAGCGAAGCATTTGATTTTTCAAAAGAAGACCGTATCCCGGATAGAGAATTCACGGAAGTGATATGGAAGGCCGTGAAAGGAGCGGATGCCAAAGTGCCGGCACCCAGGCGTGCCGCTTTTGTAAAGCAAAGTAAAAAAGAAGATGATTGATGGGCAGATAATATTATGAAACCTCTGTGTAACTCCGGATCTCCGTGTCTCTGTGGTAAAGTCTTCGCTTCGATCTTTTTCACCACAGAGACACGGAGATCCGGAGTTACACAGAGAAGTACAAATCGTTAAACAGAACAGATCATCGCGGGTGACTGGTTTCCAGCGTTTCGAGTAATTCGGGTTTATGCCATACCAGGTTCCAGAAACAGGCTTGGTATTTTTTATTTACTTCCCAAAAGCCGTTTGCCTTATACCTGCGGGAAGAGGAAGACTGTACCAGCGAAGAAACAAAAACAATCCGGCCATAGCTGCTTAACCTTTTTCCCAGATCAATATCATCTCCGTAAAAAGTAAGTGAAGTATTATAGCCCCCAGCTCTTTCCAGTATTTCTGCCCGGATAAATGCGTTTCCTCCAATTAAAATAGCGCCACGGCCCGTTACTTGTACGAAGAGATTGATCAACGGGTAGAATACTTTTTGGGAGATAAGTGAGAAGTTTCGCATCCATATATCACCATCAAAATAATCATAAGGCCCCGTTACCGCTACCCGTTTACCCTGCAGTAAAGCCATAACGCCTTTGCGCAGCCAGTTGGATGGAGGAATGCAATCCGCATCCAGCTGGGCCAGTATAGAACCCGAAGCCATTTTACGTGCGCATTCGCGTGCAAAATTGGTTCCCTGGCTTGTTTCGTGAACAAGGATCAAAGGAATGGTTAGGGAACTGCTTTCTATGAACTTCCTGATGATCGATGCGGTCTGATCTGTTGAAGCATTGTCGGCCACGATGATTTCAAAAAAAGGATAATCCTGGCAAACGATGGCATTCAACGTACGCAATATGTACTTTTCCTCATTAAAGGCTGGTATCAAAACAGATACTTTGGGAAGGGTGGTTAATTGCATACGGTACATTTTATACGTAAAGTAAGCTTTGAGCTATGACCTCATTGCCAATAGGGTATTAAGAAAAAGTTATCGTAGCGGTATCGCGAAACGCTTAACCATTCCTTAATAAACTGTTTACCTGCTATTGGTATAACGATGGGTACTTTGTAAAACCTTCTGTATGAAAAGTTACTTGCTGTTCGCTTTTCTTTTTGTATCTGTTTTTTCTTTTGGGCAGCCTGCGGCTGTAACACGAAATGTCTTTATCATTACCACGGATGGGTTCAGGTGGCAGGAAGTTTTTAAAGGTGCCGATCCTGTTCTGATCGGGGATACCCGTTGCGTGAGCGATACCGCTCTTTTGCGACAACAATACTGGGACGATGATATAGAAAAACGAAGAAGCCGGTTATTGCCGTTTTTCTGGAACGTAATTGCCAGGCAGGGACAATTGTTCGGGAACCGGGATTTTGCAAATGATGTTAACGTAGCCAACCTGTATAAAATTTCCTACCCCGGGTACAGTGAAATATTTACCGGTTTTGCAGATAGGAAATTCATTCCCAATCTCTCCATTCGGAACAGAAATGAAAATGTACTTGATTACCTGAATGAACAACCGGAATATAATGGGCAGGTAGCCGCATTCAGTTCCTGGAATGTGCTGCCTTATATTTTAAATGAGAAAAGAAATGGAATTCCTGTAAACAGCGGGTACGAAATGCTGGAAGAAGATCCGGACTCTGTAAATACATTGATTAACCAGGTTCAAAAAAATGTGGTTCATAAAACCAATACACGACATGATATGCTTACATATGCAAGTGCCAAAACATATATTGAGCAAAAGCACCCAAGGGTATTGTTCCTGGGTTTGGGCGAAACGGATGAGTATGCGCACAAAGGAGAATATGATCATTACCTGCAGAAAGCGCACCAGGTAGACGAAATGATCGCAGAATTATGGTACTATGTACAAACGGATCCTTTTTATAAAAACAATACAACCTTTATCATCACTACAGATCATGGAAGGGGGAGAAGACCCGGTAACTGGAACACGCATGGGTTCTGGATCAGCGGATCAGGCGAAACCTGGATGGCTCTTCTTGGGCCGGGTATCGTTCCCGAAGGCGAGATAAAAGGAAAACAACAATTGTATCAAAGCCAGATCGCCGCCACCGTTTCGAAATTATTAGGGGAGCATTTTACAAGCAATCATTCCGTTAACGCGCCCATCCCCTTAAAGCCGGCGGAAGAAACAACCAACAGGAATAATGTGTTTGCCATCAAAGCAGATAATAAATAATCCAACTTGCAGGAGATCTTACATACCTATCTCATCACTTATGGATACCTGGCTATTTTTTGCCTGGTGTTGATGCAGGAATCCGGTGTGCCGGGATTGCCTAACGAACTGGTTTTATTTTATTTTGGCTATTTATCGCACCAGGCGCATTTATGGTATCCTGTTCTGATCTGTTTGGTAATTGCAGCAGATATATTGGGCTCTTTTCTTTTATACTTTCTATTCTATTTTGGAAGCGGCTGGCTGCTGAGGATAAAGCCTGCCTGGTTAAAGCTGCCGGTTAAAAGAATAAACGCATTGAAAGCAAGAATTGCCGAACGACAAGGGAAAACGATTTTTATAGGAAAGCTTACGCCATTCATACGTGGCTATATACCTGTTGCTGCGGGTATGCTACAGATGGATCCTTATGTTTACGGAAAAAATATCCTGGTTCCTGCCATTGTATGGAGTGGTGGATGGTTAACGGCCGGCTGGCTGTTTTTTACTGTTCAATAAACCGCTATCATTTTGTATAAACATCCTCTGTGTATCTCTGTGCCCTCTGTATCTCTGTGTTGAAAAAACTTCATGCTAAGGTTTTTTTCAACACAGAGATACAGAGGTAAGGAGTTGCACAGAGGATTTCTATCGTTTGATGGCAAACACCTAAACGAATGATCAAGCAAAGAAGCGCTCTGTTTTTATAATTACATGAGGAAAGTCTCGGATATGATCTTTCCGTCTTTCACCTGGTACACGCAAAGTTCGGACATGGTCATCCTTGCCTGGCCTTTCATTGTCATATCCATTTCCATGGCAACGGCAAAAGAGTTACCAGCAACGATCGGTTCCGAAACCGTTCCGCCATGCATTTCCTCCACCATGGAAGAAAATTTATGCCCCTTTTGGATAATGGCATCTAGCCCCTGGGTTTCTTTCGGGAAGTCGGGAGAGGCCCAGGGCTCGATACTGATGGCATCAGCGGCGAATAACTCTTTTTGCGCGGTTTCAAATTCTCCCTGGCGGCAAAGGGTTGCAAGGCGTTCTGCGATTTGTTGGGTTGTCATGGCAAGCTTTTTTCGTAAAGCTAGTGCGAATTATTTCGATAAGGGATTAAATAATCATCAAGACATTGTTAAGAAATCCGGGGGTACGGAGAATCTTTTTCACGCAAAGGAGCAAAGTTAGCAAAGGCGCAAAGGGGAGCATTCCGGATGCAGATCTTCGCGTCTTTGCTAACTTTGCTCCTTTGCGTGAAACACAGAACACTGAGTTGTGCAGACGAAGTTGAATGAAGCAACACGTTACTGCTTAAAAGCGAAGATTATTTTTGCGATAAGGTTACCAATAATTCTTCCAGGCTTTTCAACGTCATGCTAAATCCTTCCTTGAAGCCCATTTCGATCATCTTTTCCAGGCGGTCAAGGGATTCATTGTAAATAGTAACACTCACTTTTGTTGTTCCGTTTTCTTCACTGAAATTTACATCCCATTCAGAACCTGGCAATTCAGGGTTTTCGTCCTGGTCGGCAAAAGCATTTAATAGTTTAAAATTAGCTTTTGGGGTAATGGAAGTATATTTCTGAACCGACCAGCGCTCTTGTCCTTCCGGGCTTACCATGGCATAAAATCTTCGTCCGCCAACTTCAAAATTCATGGATTTTGTTTTTGAGGCCCAGGGTTTGGGTGCCCACCATTGGTCAAGAATTTCCTGTTTGGTGAAAGCATCCCATACCAGCGAAAGACCGGCATTAAATTCCCTGTTTACGAATACTGTTTTTGTTGATTTGTCAACGATAAAATCGAATGCAAGACTGTTTTTCATTTTTTCTGTTTTTTAATGGTTGATAATATTTTGTCGAGTTGATTGAACCTGGTTTCCCAAATTTTCCTGAATTGGGCAAGCCATTTATCAATCTCTTTCATTTTTTGAATTTCAAGTGAGTAATAAATTTCCCTGCCTTGCTGTTCCTGTTTTACCAGCTCGCATTCTGTAAGTATGCGAAGGTGTTTGGAAACAGACTGCCGGGTTGTCTGGAAGTTGTCGGCAATGGCGTTTGGTGTCATTGCCTGCAAAGCAATTAAAGTAATAATTGCCCGCCTGGTAGGGTCGGCTATTGCCTGAAAAATGTCTCGTCTCATTTGGGTATGATTTTTACATTCGCAGCTAATCGGTTGCAAATATATGCGCAACTATTCGGTTTCGCAATAGTTTTCTGAAATATTTTTTTGAAAGGAGGTTTATCATCACCCAGACACCCTAAAAAAGGAGTTACTATTCTTGCTCGCCCTTTAGGAAGCCGGGAGGCAGTTCATTGTATGTAGCCTGCCTGTTCACGGTATGTTCCCGGTATATTCCTGGTGTGTTCCCAGTATGTTCCCTCGTAGTAGGTCGGTAATAGTTGGGTTTATCAGCACTACCAATTGCTCCAAAAATCAATCAAGTTGGTAAAAGATAGTATATGATATGGGTTTCATGCTATCTTTTCGGCTGAAATACACGCCAGTAAAGGGGTTGCCTTCGTTACCAGTAACGATAGTAACTCGGGCAATATAGCTCTCAGGGCCATTGTTGGTCGTGCCCTACCTTAAGTGTTCGGAAGACTATACGAATTTCAGTCTTAGGATTATTTCCGCCACTGATTCACTGATTAGTAGAGAAAAAATCTAAGGCAATCAGTGAATCAGTGGCGGAAATAAGTAGTCAATGGAAAGTCATATCATCTTTGAACACTTGAAATCGCCCGACCAACAACAATCTTGTTCGGAGCCTGTTGATTTGTTTCTTAAGCTAATGTTCCATTTTTTGTACTTACCAATTTTAGAATACTTCCCCATAAACATTTCCACGCTTGATTTTTTAGAGAAGAGTTGAAGCAAAGCTCAGCAACACACCATTATGGCTATAGCTTTTCTTTTTCAAGCCGCTCCATCCAATTCTTTGATTTCACGTGAGCTGGATTGATACCAAGAACCTGTCTGAAACAATTTTTGGCCTCATTTATATTCTGCGTTTCCATGTAACAAATTGCTTTGCAGAAAAGTGTATGTTCGGTTGGCCCGAAAAAGCTGATCGAAAGATCGTAATAGATCATCGCGGCCTCGTACTGTTTGGTTCGTTGCAATAGCCAGGCGATGGTAAAAATGGTATCTATGGATCCTGGTGTGTAGTAGAATTGGTGGTAGGCTTTAGGAAGGCTTTTCGCAAGACAGCCCAGCATATCCACGCTGGCATTTTCGAGTTTTTCGTACAGGGCCTGGGCAGATCCGTCAAGAGCGACACAATCCCAGTGCAGTAACTCCAATATCGAAAAGAGTTGGGCCAGGGTCATTTTATTACCCTGTTCTACTAGTAGTTTATACATATTAAGTAACGCGCCGGGACCATTTGTATCAAGATGATTCATCAATGCCACATTCGTTTGTGGCATTTCATTTTCTGTTACTCCGGAAAAAAAGGCTGAAGTAAGGATATCGGAAGGCATTGTTTGCCTGAAACAATAACCGCCAGAAAGTTCGAATGCCATGCCTATCGTTGTGAAATCCACCATGCTTGAAAAACATCCGTTGTGATATGTAATCTCTGGTTCTGATAATGAATAACTACCTAACTCGCTATGAACGCTTTTGTCGGTACTTAACAGCAAATGAGGTACATCATTGAATTTCAGGAATTTTTGAAGAAAGCGAAGTACACTGACTGGCACCGTAAAAAAACCTTCGAATCCGGTTTTTACATATTCATTGATAACTGAATGGGCTACTGGGTCTTTATCATAACCGGGTTCAGCAAATTCATATTGTATATCGCCTATAGTAGATAGGGGAATACTTTGGTTGTTGGGCAGTGTATGCAGCATGTTGTCAAAACGTAGTTTCGCAGCGGCTAATACCCCTTCGCTGATTCTAAATGCATCATAAGGAAGTGAATCAAATACATAATTAGCAATGAGAATACAGGGATTTGTTTTTACAAAATCCGCTGAAATTTTCATTGACTTGCCTGTGTTGAGCAATGAAAGATCATTGTTTTCCTGAAGATCGAACAGCGCTAGCTCCAGGTAACCATTCGCTACATACTCTTCTAACGCCGGGTGCTGTTTGATAAATTGCAAATTCTCTTCAGAAATATCTGTAGCCAGGTACTTGAACCTGATTTGCGTACACCCGAGAGCTACCTGCAGTTCGATCAGGCGTTTCAGAAACAGGAAAGTGAATTTTCCGGTACCTGCGCCAAATTCGATAATATAAAAGGAAGTGTCAGCCGGAACTTTTTTCAATTCTATACATTCCCGCGCATAAGTAATTACTACATTGACATAACTATCAGCAATAAAAGTATTTGAAGTGGCATAAAATGGCACCCTGTTATTCCATACTTCAATTCCTGTATCGAGGTAAAATTTTTTTTGAATCTGCCAGATCGGCGATTCGGAAACAAATGTATACTCCATGATTTTGTTTTAAGACCAATGTCCATGCGTTTTTCGCAGATGGGTAATCGCGTTATTAACCAGGTCAGGAAGCTGGGCAGGAGTAGGGTGCTCCTGTACTAAGCGCAGTTCCATTGGAATAGCACCCCCTTTTTCCTTTACTCCTCCATTCCTGTTAACCCGCCCTGCACCTGTTTTGATTATCTTGCTTTGCTTATGATCGGCTGGCGCGAGCGCTTTTTTTGCACCAACCATATTATCGAAGAAAACATCCTGGCCTACATTTCCTTTTAAAACGTCGGGCAACCAGGCTGCCTGCCAATCCGCACCTGCCATATTATTTGCTCCCGCATCATCTGCCCCGACCCGGTTAACAGGCGCTCCATTTAATACAGCCAAAGCTGATGCGATGATCCGCTGTGTCAATGTATTCCTTTGCCCTGCCACCCACTGGTCAGGTCGCTTGGCCACATCTATTTCAAGTTGTATCTGGTTCAAGGGAACCTTGCTCAGGGACGACACGACATTTTTTCCTAAGACCTGAGCTCCTCCTAATCCTGCTCTTCGCACCATAAAATAAAAACCAAAAATATAGGTCATAATAAGGCTGACAAACCCTTTGAGGGATGAGCTTCTTACCACTGCACGGGGTAATTCGGCTATTCCGCCAGGAAGGTTGGCATTTACTGAGCCAATCGCTGCTTCTGCCGCAGTTACGGCTTTTGTGGTAAGAAGCCCTACCCATTGCTTTTCTTCATCGCGATCGGGAAATTGTTCCCGCAAAGACGACAGTCTCCGGTTACTACCCAATTTTTTGAGGTGATCGGCTATCTTTCTTGGCGTAACGCCTGCGGTAACCTGCAGGTACAACTGGTTATTCATTTTATTGGTAAGTGCCGTATATACAGATGCTCCATACGTTTTCTTTATTCCATTTGCATGACAAAAATCTTCCCAATTCGCCTGCGTTGGAATGCCATACTGGTATCCATTGGCAAGTCCCTGAAACCCTCCGGCTTTTGCATTACCCAACACAGTTTGCATATCTGCTGCCATATGTTTGATGGATGCCCTGAACGTAGTCATTTCAGCATCGGACTCTTCATCGTAGGCAACCGTTGCGGCTCCGCTATCGGTTGAATATTCCATGTTTCCGTGTTTCTCGCCGGCAAAGGCTGGCAATGGTGCAACCTGCGCCTTACCCGCGGCTTTTTGTGCCTCGTTAAAAGCGTCTATCCGGTCAGTCATTTGGAGATGCACATTTGCAATCTCGGTTCCCAGGCTGTCATGGTCTACCGTTTTCTTGTAACCGTTAGCCGCCGCGGCCACTTCAACACCATAATCGCCGCCCCGGTCTAAGAAATTGCGGACTATGGCATCTCCGCCTGCACCACCCTTTGCTTCCGAAACCGGGACAGTCAATTCTGCTTCTATACCAATACGACGTTGCACCGGTGGCCGAAAAGGTGTAGGAATAACCTGTTTTTTTTGTATGTGGTTGCTATTTTCTTTGGGTTTGAACTGGGTCATTTCTGCACTATTGACATCTGCTTCATTTTCTAATGCCGGATCATCATTGACGCTAGTACCATCTTTCAATTGAAGGGTAGGTTTAACTCTTCCTTGTTTTTGTTGAACCACATGCCAGGCTTCATGGGGTAAATGTTTTTCCTGAGATGGTGCGATATGAATATCTGAGCCCTGGGCAAAAGCGTGCGCCTGCAATTGGGCAGGTTTAGCTGAGTTATAGTGAACCTTAACGTCTGAAAGATCAATTCCCGATAGGTTTTCAATTCCTGCTTTTAGATTGCCAGGCATTCCGTTATTGTCTGGTGTTGAGGGTGGGGAAGATTCAGCGGCACTGGCCTGTAATACAGGTACGGCAGGAAGAGCTTTTGCGTGTTCTCCCGGGATCGGATTTTGATTTGAAATATCCGCGCTGGTCTTATGTGTTTTCTCTGCATTGACCGGCATTGGTAATATTCTGGATTAGAAATATACTCAATAATCTGTTTGATCGTATGCGTTTTATCGCAATAGTTATACTGAATATCCTGGTTTGTATTTCTCCCTAAGGATAGCGCCATTAAATTTTTAATTCAACCAGTTTCGCGCTGTTGTTGGTCGCTCAATTTCAAGTGTTCGGAAGATCATGCAAATTTTATTCTTCCTGTTATTTCCGCTACAGTTTCACTGATTACCACAGATTTATCTCTAGTAACCAGGGAATCAGTGGCGTATACATACATTTCTTCCGAACACCGCGTACAACAATTAATAAATTATTGTTATTCAATAGCTTGCCAGAAAAAAACTACGAATTGTGTTGCTTCTTTGTTCTTTAGGTCAGTGCTTTTGCTTGGGTACGCAGACCCTGTTGGGTTCGTAATTGCTCCGGGATTGCTTCGCATTAACTCCACAGTAAGTCCACAGTAAGTCCACATTAACTCCACAGTAACTCCACATTAATGTGGAGTTACTGTGGAGTTAATGTGGACTTACTATCTGTTTAATACGGCCCAGATACGAACCAGGTACGAACCAAACCCGGCCAACCTGCGGTTGTTGTACGGCGGAAAACCGACTGATTTTCACAAATAACTCCGTCAACAGGTTGCATTATGATACCCGGAATCAAAGTCTTGAGGAGAAAATGAATGGAATGCTTAAACAGAAAGGATGTTTTTGTAATGCTCCTGGCTTCAGCCAGGGATAGAAGTATTTAGTGGGTTTAGCCCAATCCCATTAAATTAAGAAAGCATTTAGTTAGAAGTCTGGAGTAAGAAGACTGAAATAGGGTTATTGCAATGTATCCGCATCCGCAAGTTTTAACAATCTAACCCAGTCTCCAGACTTCTAACTCTTAACTTAATGGCATTGGCGTTTAGCTGTTGCTGGTTTTATGGCTATAGGTATCCCAGAAAATTGATTATCAATGCACAAATTATTCTAAGCCGATGATGTAGGACCAGCTCTATTTCTACGGCATTTTTATATTCCTTTTTTGAAATCCAAATACAAAGGGCATTCCTTTATTAACATACGATAAAATTTTTCATCAATCTTTTCTCTGTACTTGTTGTGTATGTAGATAAATGGGTTAGGCTCATACTCATTGCCATAAGCAGAATTCCTGCCAGACCCTGCCTGGGCTAACATTTTTAGCCGGTTATTTTCACACTGTGTCAGGTATATGCAATAAAAAGCCGCTTTCTGCCGGTTACGTGTAAGTGCGATTGCCCTGGCATAATAAACTTTCGCCCGAACGGTTCCATAATAATTCAACTCAAACGGTTTTAATCGTAGTGTTTCGGGTTCTTCACTGCTCCACCATAATTTGCTCATCAACCAGAAAGTTCCCTGGTAGCTCATGTTATAATATGCATTGCCGATGATATAATTTAACCGCGCCTGTTTCTCCGGATCTTTTTCTACTGCCAGTTTTCTTTTATAATCCAGTAACTGTTGCAAGAACATTACTTTATTCGGATTGTCCTTATAAGATTTGCCGCCACGAAACTGATGTGGGTCGTATACACTTAATTCAAAAGGGTTGCCCGTCAGGTATTGCCTGTACAAATTGTTTGAATCTGTCCAAAACCCGGCTGGTATCTGCTTGAACACGCTTATCGCTTTTTCTATCTCATCCGTATTTACGTAATAAGTACCTTCAAGATCAAGCACTTTGTTGATGTCTAGTATTGGTCTGGCCTTTTCATTAGCAGTATAGTAATTTGAATAATATGATTCATAGGTTGTATAGTTGCCGTAATAAAAAACTTTACGATTACAGAAGTATTTTTCAAAAGCTGATTTATTTTTTTTCTTTAGAACGGTAAGTATTGCTTCAAAATCCTTCGGTTTGGCATGCTCGTACAAAAGGAAATAGGCATTTTTGACCGCGCCAACCTGGTATTCCCCCCAAGGCTTCTCTGTTCCGCTTAGCAATAATGCCGCATCTGCTATATTGCCCCATTTAAATAAAGAACGACCCATAAAGACCAGTAGTCCGTCTTTTAGTTCCTGGTACGATACATCGTAGCGAAATTGACGGGAACTGCGTTCAGTTGCCTGCAATTTGTCCAGCAATAAAAGAACTGAAACCAGGTTTTGTTTATTTAGGTCATCGCATTTTTTTTTCTGCATCATATCAATCACCACAAGGTTGATACGGGCTTGCAAATATTGCGGTGTTTCCTGTTTACAGGCCGCTATAATTCTTTTACAGGCTGCCTGGGCTCCGGCATAATTTTTAAGCAAAAGATCCAGTTGGCAAACAGCAGTTGTAAGAGAGAAGTCCCTGTCCTCTCTTTTATGAATAATGTCTTCGATGTATTTTTTTAATGACACTGCATATAAACTGTCTGATGCAAGATTTTGATTCTTATAATATTTTCCGAACTTGTCATCGTCTGAGTAACTGTCTTTCGAGCCAGAGGTTCCAAACTCAGTGTAGACAGGTGTTAATAGCCAGTCTTCAATCTTGTTGACCTCACGGTTAATTAGTAATGGGATAAACTTGTTAGTATGATCGAGCGCATCGATTTCTTTTATTTTCTGTAAGGCATAAGCGGGGTAACGAATAGCATAAGCCGCTAGTGCAGTTGCTTTCTCATGATTGGTTTTCAATAAGGGGATACTGTTTTCCCTTTTCACCTGGTTGATAAGTTGAATGCAAACCATCCGCTTATCTTTTGACCTGTCAATAATATCGACGATGCCGCCCATAAAAGCCGCTGACATTTCATTATTAAGCAACCTTACTTTATAGTAATCAGCTGATGCGTTTACCCATGATTTATTTGTTGAATGAGCAAAATTCGCATCATATATTTTTAAAAACTCACTTTTTTGATTTATATAAAATAATAAGCGACATAAAAGATAAGCAGTCCTTTGTTTAATAAAATTATCATGCGTGTCGGTGAGCATTTTCTGTAAACCGTCAACAAGCGCTAGGGGCGCAGCCTGAACAGTATTGTTGAGTCCCCATGGATCTTTTGTGCCAAATACACTATTAAACTGTTCTGTTCTTTTGGCCATCATGAAGTATGCAAGTAATTCTTTTTTAGCAGGGACATAAAGCGCTTTTATAAAAGAGTTGGCATATTGCAATTGATTGGCAGAATCTGTAACAACCTGATAAGATAATTTGTTAATCGCTACATAAAAATCATTTTTTGAGAAATGATTACCCAACTCATCTTTCCATTCTCTATAATTCTGATCGGTTTCAACCTGCGTGGCATACTCGTCAAAGTTGAGCGACTTGTAATATTTGTTCAGGGAAAAATAATAAGCAGTTAATTCTTTCCCTGTATCCGTAATGTTCGATTGAAAAAAAGATATCCTGTACTCTTCTGGTGGAGAAGGCCATGGCCCGCATGCCTGTGCTGTTTTTTTGGGTAAAAAACAAACAACACTAACGCATAAAATAGTTGAAAGCTTTTTGTACGGCATCATAATTTTCCTTCTGAATTTTATCAATATCGTAAAATACAATTTTAAAACTGTTGCTGTTTACCGCGTTGCTGCATAGTTTGGCAGCGAGCAACATATCTTCGTTGCTGACCTTTTCCCATTTCAGTATATCACCTTTTCGCAAGAAATTATTATTGACCACTGTGTCGTTTTTGATCAGATACCGGCTCCCTGGTAACTCTTTTACGTACATGGTATCGTTATAAAAGTCTTTTCCTAAAGAGTTATCAATCTTATAGAAATGATTGTTCTTAAAAATAACAGTCCAGTCAAATGCCGGCAATGCAATATTTAGTTTTTTTGGATAAACTTTTGTGCCATCAAAATATTCCCTGGCAATGGTATAGTCGAAAATCGAATTTTTTCCATCCAGTTTTTTCAGGTCACCTGTGTTATAGCACATTAGGTATACTTCGTCAACGGGTGGCACACCTGTTTTTTCAGGGTACTTGTACTGGTGCAAGCGCAAAGTGGAACTTATCAGTTTGCCGGGTGCTAACCTGGTTATGGTTGATAATAAGCGAAAATATTTTTTTTGTGTAGAAGCGGTCCAGTCGCAATCGAGTTGTATCTCGTTATATTTAACTGCTGTATCCTCAATTATTTTTTCAGCAAAATCAGAACGATTTTGTTTTCCCTGTACGAGTTGCTTTGTTTTAAGTACAATTTTCTTTGCCAGTTCATCAATCCCCGAACTGTCTGTTTTGTCGATTGCTTTATTGGTAATAAAAATAACCGGTGTAATATGCAAGGATTGAATTGATTGCCCATGATCGGAGAGGCGTTCGATCGGAAAAATACTAATAGGGGATGCACCATAAAGATCATCCCAATCAATATCCATTACTTTTATATACAGTTCTTTTGTATTGAAGTGTCGTAATATGCTGTCTTCCCTCTGGCTAAGCTGATAGTTACTTTCAACCCTCCACCTGTAGAATGCCAAATGCGGATAATTTGGTTTTTTACAGGATAAAAAAGCAAATACAAAGAAGAATACAATTCGGTAGCGCATAAATAGCCATTTTGGCGAGTGACTTAAAGTTAAGTTGATTTAAGTGAAAAGAGATGGACTTGTTACGTGAATAAAAAAGGGTGAAATATATTATTCTCCCCTTTAATACGTGAACTCATAGGCACTTTTTTCGAACCATTTTTTGGATGATTGCATCTGCTTACCTCAATAAATGATGCATATTAACAGGTATCGCGTTTGCCAAAAAATGAATAACCTTTTAACTTCCGGTTACATCATCATTAGTAATGCCTCTTTTATTTTTTTTAATGGAGCTATTTAGTTTCCCGAATTTATACGTTGCACTGAAACTGATGGTACGATAGATCTGGTGCGCGGTATTTGATTGATAGAAATCAGGGGTATCGCTATAGGCAGTAAATGAGTAATAGCGCATGAAAGGATTATTCAGGATCAGGTTGAACGTAAATTGCTTTAGTGTGCAGGTAGAACTAATAGAAGAATAGTAAAAATCGTTGGAGCTTCCCTGAAGGTTAATATAGCGACGGTTATACCCGAAACTGGCACCAATCTGCCACATATTGTTAAATTTGTAATTGCTGCTAATGAAGGTATTGGTTCTAGGCCCCTGGTTACTATAAACACGTCCATTATAGGTTCCTTTTATCCACACATAAAATATGCCTGTATTAAAGTTGAGGTTTAGTTTCCTGCTTAATGGATAGTTTCCCGTAACATTTATTCTGGCAGTTTTACTCTGTCCAACATTTTCGTAGGTAGTTAAACTCAGTGTGTCTGCAATGATCCTTGTTACGGATTCTATGCTGCTGTTGGTGTACAGATAGCTTAACCGAATATTCAGCGATCCTTTAGCGATCTTGTTATAGCCGAATTCAAACAAGTGGCTGATAACTGGCTTGAGACCAGGGTTACCGGTGCTGATAAATTGGGGATTGCTATGATCGATAAATGGGTTGAGTTGTGTGATACCTGGACGCATCAGCCGGTTAGTAATGCCAAAGCTTATACTGTTATTGCCCGGAAGCGGTTTTAAAATAGATACTGTCGGAATAATGTTGGCATACGCAATATCCAATTTTGTTGCGGACGAAGTAAAATCAGCGTTTACGTGTGTGAACTCGCCGCGAACACCCGCCTGCACAGTAAATTTTTCAAATTTAATATTGTAAGAATTATACAAACTCACTATGTTCTGCTGGTAATTGAAGTTATTTGTCCGCGCCGGATCATTGACATAACCTGCCGCGGACGAAAGAAAATAAGCTGCAGAAGAATTGCTGTAATTATCCCGGAGAATTGTTTTAGCACCCGCCTCTAAGGTTATCTTTTTTAGCGGTAACACATAGTCCAGCTGAAATGTATGCTCCCTGAAACCCGCATCGTTCAATTGGCTATTATCGGGTTGATTAAATTTATAAAAATCTGACAAAGCAAGATTATTAAATTGGCCGGTCAGCGAATAAGAATATCGGTAGGAAGTTGTGAGTATGGCATCTTTTTTTTGCCGAAATCCCAATTGATAATTCAGACCCAAATCTATATTGGCGTATTGTGTCCTGCCATCGTTTTGTAACTTGTAAGATTGTTGTACGATGCCAACGGAATCAACTAATATAGATTGCCGTTTGATACCGATGTTAACATCGGTCCCTGATATATTAAAATAACTGGTAAAAAGATGCAGCGAATCTACTTCATAGCTGATATCCGTTCCAACATAGTAACTGGTTGCGCTAGTTAGGTTTTCGCCCGACTGTGAGAGCGTAGTAGGGATTAGACCGAAAGTTTTTCGCAACGATTCCTGGTTGGTTGCAACAATTGGCTTGAAGAGCCCGCCACCAAAAAAAGAGATACCCCATTTCTTTTGTTTAAAAGTGGTGTTCAGTCCATAACTCAACCCATTGGGTATATTTTGGCGCAGATTAAAAGTGCCGGTATATCCGTTGGCCATTTTTTTCAGTGTCACAATATTGATGATACCGGCCAGACCTTCCGCGTCATATTTGGCAGGTGGAGTTGTAATCACTTCTATTTTCTGTATCAGGCTGGCAGACATGGATCGAAGAAAGTTCTTAGGATTACTGGTTAACATCCCTGAAGGTCTTCCGTTCAGGAATATCAAATAGCTGCCGCTTCCCTGTAATTCAAGATTGTCATCGGCGTCAACAGTCAGCAATGGAACGCGGCGGAGCATGTCCATCGCGGATTGCCCTTTCGATAGCGGATCTGCCTGAACATCATAGGTCAACCTGTCTATTTCCTGCTTGATCAGTGGTTTTGAAGAAGTGACTGTAACGTTGTTTAGCTTTCCATCTATCGCCGTCAGAAAAATTTGTCCCAGATCAAGATCTCCCGACAGGGAAGGGATCGATACAGTTTTGTTTTGATAACCTATCATGCTTACGTGTAGTGTATAAGTTTTGTTGTTTTGAACGAAACCAAGCACAAATATTCCATTCTCATTCGATACGGTTGTTTTCACTTTTACTATCGTATCGGCCTGTTGCAGCATAATGGTGGCAAAAGCCATTGTTTTATGGCTAACAGAATCCAAGATGGTTCCGCGTATCTTACCGGTCTGTGCGCTCAACTTTGTTAAGCTTATCAACAATATTATCGCCTGCAACAAACTTCTCATAAAAGATGATTTTGGAAAGAGAACGCTTTGTTGGAGGAATGGTTACATCAGCCGGCTAATATTTGTGTTATTTATTTTACAGTGTTGTTTCGCGCAGATTTTAGCAATAGTACATGGGCTTTCGCCGTTGTTGGTCGCCCAACCACAAGTGTTCGAAAGACTGTAAAATATAGACTAGTAGCTATTTATATCAACAGCGTTTGCAAAACGGAAGTTCATTATAAGCCGCAGATTCGCAGATTGTCAATGAAAAAATTTGTGGTAATCAGCGAATCTTTGGCGGATTGATTTCATTCTTCGCAGGGTGTACATCTGCATCTCATCAACACACGCTACTAAAGAAAAAGCGGAGTGTTCCCGGCAAACGTCTCTCGATAGGGGACTTTGCGGTTTGAACGGATAGATATATTGTGTAGCACAAATCATGTTGAGGACAACTTGTTATAGCAAAACAGTTATTTGCGTAACTTCATTTTCATTGCGAGTATGTTGTGTTATCACCGCAATCGCTACTCGCAGAGTCCACTGCGTGAGACATCTGCGGGGAACCCTCTCTTTCAACATTGGAGGACACCCTGAGGAGAATGGAAAACACCGACCACGAGCTGAAGTACTCAAAAAAAATCGTATTCTTGAAATTAATTCGCCATTCCAAATCATATGAAATCTGGTTTCCTAAACAAGTATTTTGCATTCGTGCTTTGTATTATACCTCTATTTTTTTCATTTAAAGTAAGTACTCAGACGGTACAACCGATTAGGTCCGATCAGGGAGAGGTTGTAATGATGCATTCCGACATCCTTAAAGAAGATCGAAGGATACTGATATACACACCGAAAGATTCTGCCAATCCTGAAAAAAAATATCCCGTGATCTATGTTCTGGATGCCGACAATCATTTCGCCCAAATGGTCGAATATTCTAAATACCTCAGTCGGCAAGATGTATTAGTTATTCCACCACTGATCGTTGTAGGAATAACAAATACGGACCGTAATCGTGACCTTACTCCATCTCACAGTATTGTTAATTATTCTGGAAAATCGGATACCAGCGCTAATTCTCCGTATAAGAACAGCGGCGGAAATGAACATTTTTTACAATTTATTCAGAATGAACTGATGCCCTATGTTATTTCAAATTATAAAACTGAACCTTACCGAATTTTTGCGGGACACTCATTTGGAGCTCTGACAACCATCAATTGCCTGATTAATTATCCAGATATGTTCGACGCATACATTGCCGTGAGTCCATCATTCTGGTGGGATGAGAAATTTCTTCTGAAACGCGCGTATAAAAATTTGAAAGCAGGATCAACTTTGTCGAAAACGCTTTTTTTTAGCGATGGCAATGAAGATTCTTCTTCACCCGGATCACCATTTCATACCAATGTCTTACATTTTGATTCCTTGCTCAAAAAGCGAAACATCAAAGGATTAGATTTCGAATATATGCCATATCCAATTGAGAGTCATATGACTGTTCCTATTAAATCATACTATGACGGACTTCGATTTATTTATCGCCATTGGAATCCTCCTCCGGTAAGTGTACCCAGTAAATCCAATTGAAAGGAGTGAAAAAATCAAGCACTCACATGCACTGTTGAGTAAGAATTACTAAGGATCGCTAAAAAGCGATCCTTAGTAAAAGTGAACCGGATTGGATTCGAACCAATGACCCCAAGCTTAGAAGGTTTGTGCTCTATCCAGCTGAGCTACCGGTCCTTTTGATCAGTATTCAGTTAACAGCTGCCAGTAGACAGGAACTGATAACCAAACTCCCTTTCAGGGCTGCAAAATAAAGGAAAAAATACCAGTTTCACAAAAGCAAAGGCACCAAGGCACGGTTAAGTTCAAAACATAGCTGAAATCACTTTACTTTGCGGCAAACGATTGCCTAATGAGTTCCGATAATCTGTATAATTACCTCCCCCTCGACAGGAAATGGCTGCATTTTGACCAGGTTAAGAACCTGCTTGACTATAACCAGCACGTATCCATCACTTTTGATGCCCACGAACGTATACTGGCCTGCCGTGAATACCTGGACAGTAAAATGGGGGATAAGGACCGTTTGTATTATGGCATCAATACCGGTTTTGGCTTTTTACAGAATGTGCAGATCGATGCTAGCCAGATTGAACAGCTACAATACAATTTATTGGTTTCTCATGCCTGCGGACTGGGCGAAGAAGTACCCCGAGATATTGTGAAGCTGATGCTGATGCTGAAGATCAAATCGCTCAGTTACGGTAATAGCGGTGTACAGATCGATACCGTGATCCGCCTGATGAATATGTACAATAACGATGTACTGCCCGTGATCTATACACAGGGATCGCTTGGGGCATCAGGAGATTTGGCGCCTTTGAGCCATCTGAGTCTTCCGTTGCTGGGTTTGGGTGAAGTGTGCCATGAAGGCCGCAAAATGAATGCTGCCGATGCTATGAAAAAATTTGGCTGGGAACCCATTCACCTGCAGAGTAAAGAAGGGTTGGCCCTGATCAATGGCACCCAGTTTATGAGTGCCTATGGCATGTATTGCCTGAAAAAAGCGGAACACCTGTTACAGATGGCGGACCTGATCAGTGCTTTGTCGTTTGATGCTTTTGATTGTGTGATGGAACCGCTGGATCCGCATATTCATGCTGTTCGGGCGCATAACGGGCAGGTTGGTACAGCGGCCATGCTCCGCAAATACCTTATGGGCAGCGCCATTGCGCAGCAGGCCAAGGAGCAGGTGCAGGATCCCTATTCTTTCCGGTGCATTCCACAGGTGCATGGGGCTAGTAAGGATGCATTTGATCATATCCTTGGTGTGTTTGTACGCGAGATCAATTCTGTGACCGATAACCCGAATATTTTTCCCGAAGATGACCTGATTGTTAGTGGCGGTAATTTTCATGGGCAACCACTGGCATTATCGCTCGATTACCTGGCTATCGCCATGAGCGAGATTGCCAATATTTCGGAAAGACGAACCTACCAACTGATCAGCGGACAACGTGGATTACCCTTATTCCTGGTAAAAGATGCCGGACTGAATTCAGGCTTTATGATACCGCAATACACTGCGGCCGGCATTGTGAGCGAGAACAAGCAATTGTGTACGCCCGCCTCTGTTGACAGTATTTCCTCTTCCAATAACCAGGAAGACCATGTAAGCATGGGAGCCAACGCGGCCACCAAATGCTTCCGCGTGATCCGGAATGTAGAAAAAGTATTGGCCATTGAATTGCTGAGCGCGGCGCAGGCACTAGAATTCAGGCGCCCGATGCAATCATCACCTGCCATTGAAAAACTGATGACCGCATTCCGTAAAAGAGTAAGCTTTAACGAGGCCGACAGGCTTTTGCATACGGATATGGTTGCGGCGGTTGAATTTGTGGTGGGATATAGCATAGAAGAATAATACTGCCTGAAGTTTGGGTGTAGATAAAACACAGCCAGTTCAGGATTTGGGTTACTGTTCAGATGCTATTAACCGCGAAGACACAAGGACACGAGGGATCGCGAAGGCAAGAATCCTTGCGTACCATTGCGTCCTTGCGTCCTTGCGTCTTTGCGGTTAATAGATTAGCCGTCCGGGGTTCAATCAAGTAAACTGGTCACACCCCGCTTCTCAGTCCTCCGCCTATTTCCTTACCTTTGCCCTCCAAGAAAGCAAAGCAATGAGCGAAGAAAAAAGCCTGAATTTTATTGAAGAGATCGTTGAAGAGGATCTGAAGAGTGGAAAATACCCATCCATCACTACCCGTTTCCCGCCGGAGCCGAATGGTTACCTGCATATCGGTCATGCCAAAAGCATCTGCCTCAATTTTGGCCTCGCTAAAAAATATGGCGGCAAAACCAATCTCCGGTTTGATGATACCAACCCTTCCACCGAAGAAACAGAATATGTGGAAAGCATCAAAGACGATGTTCGCTGGCTGGGTTTTGAATGGGCCAATGAATTGTATGCCTCCAACTATTTTGAACAGTTATACCAGTTTGCGGTTACGCTGATCAAAAAAGGGCTGGCCTATGTTGATGACAGTACCAGCGAAGAGATCGCGCACCAGAAAGGAACACCTACTTTACCCGGCAACAGGAATGTATATGCAGAAAGAACTGTGGAAGAGAACCTGCAGTTATTCACTGAAATGCGGGAAGGGAAATATGCTGACGGCGCAAAAGTGTTGCGTGTAAAAATTGACATGACGTCGCCCAATATGTTGTTGCGGGATCCGATCATTTACCGCATTAAACATGCACACCATCACCGCACAGGCGATGCCTGGTGTATTTACCCGATGTACGATTTTGCGCACGGGCAGAGCGATGCCATTGAAAACATTACCCATTCCATCTGCACACTGGAATTTATCCCGCACCGCGACCTGTACGACTGGTGTATCAATAAACTGGAAATATTCCCTTCTCACCAATACGAGTTTGCGCGTTTGAATATGACCTATACCATTATGAGCAAACGTAAACTGCTGCAACTGGTAAATGAAAAGCATGTGACCGGATGGGATGATCCGCGTATGTCTACCATCAGTGGTATGCGCAGAAGGGGCTATCCCGCAGAAGCCATCCGCGAATTCTGCGAACGCATTGGTGTGGCCAAAAGAGAAAACCTGATCGATGTGGGCCTGCTTGAGTTCTGTGTGAGGGAACAGCTCAATAAAATCGCTTTACGAAGAATGGTGGTATTTGATCCGTTAAAGATCGTACTCACCAATTACCCGGATACTACTGAATTCTTGACCAGTGAGAATAATCCAGAAGATCCCAATTCGGGCCATCGCGATATCCCGTTCAGCAAAGAACTGTATATCGAACGCGAAGATTTTATGGAGAACCCGGCAAAGAAATATTTCAGGCTGGCTCCAGGACAAATGGTTCGTTTGAAAAGCGCTTATATTATCAAGTGTGAAGAAGTGGTGAAAGACGCGGATGGTAATGTAACGGAAGTAAGATGTACTTACCTGCCTGAAAGCAAAAGCGGTTCAGACAGTTCTGGTATCAACGTAAAAGGAACCCTGCATTGGGTTAGCGTTGCGCAAGCGGTAAATGCAGAAGTGCGCTTGTACGACCGCCTGTTTAAAGTAGAAGATGTTGCAGGTGCGGAAGGTGATTTCAAAGACCATATCAATGAAAATTCTTTGTCCGTGCTTTCGCGGGCCTATGCCGAACCTGCTCTATTGAATGATAAGTCGGATGACCGCTATCAATTTATCCGCAAAGGCTATTTCAGCCTTGATAAGGATAGTACAAAAGAAAAACTTGTGTTTAACCGAACCGTTACCTTAAAAGATGGCTGGGCCAAGGAAGTGAAGAAGGGGTAGAATGCTCTGTGCAACCCTGTGCTCTTTGTGTCTCTGTGGTGAAAAAAAATCGAAGCGAAGGCTTTCCCACAGACCTGCCTGCCGGTAGGCAGGGGCACGGAGATTGTGCGTTTCACAGAGGTATATACTTATTGCAACAAGCTTTCTTGAATCGTATATTGTATTACCAGCGCAGTAAATCCCATATTCTATAGAATTGCACAATGAACCTACTCCAACAATTTCAAAAACACTGGCAGCAAAATTTCAGTCAACTGCAAGCGGGCAATTGCCAGCTGCTGCTGGCTGTTAGCGGCGGTGTGGATAGTGTGGTGCTGGTTGATTTGCTGAATGATCTTGGATTTCATTTTGTGATGGCACATTGTAATTTTCAGTTGCGGGGAACGGAAAGTGAGCGGGACGAACAATTTGTAAGATCGCTGGGAGAGAGGTACGCGAAAGAAGTGCTGGTGAAAAGATTTGACACAAAGGCTTTTGCAGCTGAAAAGAAGATCTCTATCCAGGATGCGGCGAGGGAATTGCGCTATACCTGGTTTGAGGAGATAGTTGGTAGTTGGCAGATGACAGATGGCAGTAAGCACCTGGCTGAAAAATCTAACATTTCTTATCTACCATCTAACAACGCCCACATTCTCACCGCGCATCATGCAGATGATAATATCGAAACCCTGTTAATGCATTTTTTTAGAGGTACAGGCATACAAGGCTTATCGGGGATACAACCCTTACTGAAGGATAGAAAACTGATCAGGCCATTATTGCCCATCCGTAAAAAAGAATTATTGGGGTATGCGAACGAAAAGAGGTTGGTATTTGTAGAAGATTCTTCCAATGCATCGGATAAGTATACGCGGAACTATTTCCGTAATCAATTGTTGCCGCAGATCAGGGAAATCTATCCGCGGGTAGATGATAACCTGTTGCACAATATTGAACGGTTTAATGAAGTGGGTAACCTGTACCAACAGGCAGTAGCTTTGCATATTTCTAAATTGATGGAACAGAAAGGAGCGGAATGGCATATCCCGGTGCTGAAATGGAAGAAGGTAAATCCATTACATACGATCAGCTGGGAACTGATCCGGCCCTTTGGTTTTCATGCATCGCAAACAGAGGAAGTGATCAAATTGTTGGATGGTGAAAATGGTGGCTACCAAAGTTCCGCAACACATCGTATTATCCGTAACCGTAACTGGATGATCATTGCCCCCAATCAAACTGAAACCGCGGATCATATCCTGGTTGAAAAAGAAGACATACAAATAAATTTTGCCAACGGAACCCTGCAAATCACTCACCACTCACCTCTCACCACTCACGGAACCAATGAGGAGGTAACACTCGATGCCGTATCCATCCGTTTCCCCCTGCTGTTACGTAAATGGAAAACAGGCGATTATTTTTACCCGCTGGGTATGCAGAAGAAAAAGAAACTCAGCAGGTTCTTCATCGATCTGAAACTGTCTAAAACAGAAAAGGAAAAAGTATGGGTACTGGAGAGTGATAAAAAAATCCTCTGGGTTATCGGCTATCGCATCGATAACCGCTGTAAGGTTACTGAAAATACCAGGGAAGCCTTCCTGTTTTCTTACCGTAAATAACCCATTACTTCATTCACGAAATTTTGCAATGGGCGGAAGCCGGTCATGAACTGGCAGGTGATGGTCATATATATCACACCCCATACGGCACCCCATATATGCGCTGAGTGATTGATGTTTCCCTGCCCTTTTTTGGCCAGGTAAGCTGAGATAATCAGGTATAACGGCCCGAATATAAAAGCGGGTATGCCGATAGGAATAGGGAAGATCTGCAACTTCATGGTTGGATCTAATAATATAGCGACAAAAATCACTGCCGAAACGGCTCCGGATGCGCCAAGACTCCGATAATAATAATCGTTCTTATGCTGGAAATAAGTTGGCAGCAGGCATACGACCAATGCGGAAATATAAAGCAGGATATACAGTGCTTTTCCATTTTCGTTAAACAATGCTACAAATGCTCTTTCAATCGTATCGCCAAACACATAAAAAGTGTACATGTTAAAAGCGAGGTGCATCAGGTCGGCATGGATAAAACCACAGGTAATAAATCGATACCATTGGTTATGATTAGTTACCGCAGTAGGGTAGAAGATCAGATCGTTCGTGATCTTCTCATTGGAGAAGGCCGTAAATGAAATGATACAAGTAAGTATTAAAATGATCAGGGTAATGGTAAGCATAAAGCAATTTAAGGATTTCTGTGTGATGATTTGTGGATTATAACCGGAGGATTATTTTTTTTCACGCAAAGCCGCGAAGTTAGCAAAGAAGCAAAGTTTTGTAGCAGGTACGCTTTCTTTGCTTCTTTGCTAACTTTGCGGCTTTGCGTGAAACACCTCTACGTAAACAGACCAGCCTGCTCTTACGCAGGGATTCAAATATGATGATACTTCTCATTCCGTAAAATGGTACAGGCCCTGTATACCTGCTCGGCCAGGATCAGTCTTACCAGCATATGCGGGAATACCAGTTTGGATAAGCTCCAGGTTTGATCGGCTCTTTTCATTACCGTTTCATCCACACCAAATGCGCCACCGATCAGACATACAATGCGTTTGGTACTTTCATTGGCGCGCTGCTGCATCCATTTCGCTAATTCGGGAGAGGAGAACATTTTTCCTCGTTCATCCAGTAATAGGAGGTAGTCGTCTTTCTGTAATTGAGAAAGAATCAGTAAAGCTTCTGCTTTTTTTAATTCTGTTTCTGATAGATTAGCCGCATTCTTTGGGGGGGCAATGATATGCCAGTCGGTACTGAAATAATTATTCAATCGCTTGGTAAATTCTTCGATGCCGGGCCTGGCATAGGCTTCATGTGGCTTACCTACTGACCAGAATTGAATCTTCATGGTGCAAAAATAGACAACGCGGGGGATTTCATTTTGGAATTTTGGAATTGGGAGATTGGGAAATTGAAATTCCAAAATTCCCCAATCTCCCAATTCCAAAATCTGTTAATGATCGTTTAAGGGTAACCCTAACCGCTGGTAATCTTTCCAGTTCAGGTATTCGGGTGCTACGCGATGTTCTTCCATGGTAATACAATCGGTTACCGGGCATACCAGTTTGCAGAGATTACAGCCCACACATTCCTCATCCTTGATGGTATAGGTATTATAAGGCTTTCCGTATTCGAGGTTGATGGATTGATGCGAAGTATCCTCACAAACAATATAGCAAAGTCCGCAATGGATACATTTATCCTGGTTGATCTTGGCGATGTGGTGAAAATTGATATCTAGGTCTTCCCAATGCGTTATATTGTCTACAGACTTCCCGATAAAATCATCCAGCTGCTGAAATCCTTTTTCATCCATCCAGTTATTGAGGCCATCGCACATGTCTTCAATGATGCGGAACCCATGTGTCATCACTGCCGTACAAACCTGTACATTGGATGCGCCCAATAACATAAACTCTACGGCATCCTTCCAGGTATTCACGCCGCCAATACCCGAGATGGGCACTTTACGTGTAGTCTCGTTCTGGCTGATATTGGTCAGCATTTTTAACGCGATCGGTTTTACCGCCGGACCACAATACCCCCCAAACACCGACTTGCCGCCTACATTCGGATTCGGTACCATGGTATCAAGATCGATGCCTGTAACGGATTGTATGGTATTGATGAGCGACAAGGCATGGGTTCCCGCTTCCACACAGGCTTTGCCGGTTGGAACAGGTGAGTGTACATTGGGTGTGAGTTTGGTAATGACTGGTATAGTGGCTTTTTCCATTACCCATTCTACCACCATGCGTGCGATTTCAGGATCTTGTCCAACGGCTGCACCCATACCTCTTTCTGTCATGCCATGCGGACAACCAAAATTCAGTTCCAGTCCATGTGCACCGGTGTCCTCTACTTTTTTAATAAGTTCATGCCAGTTGTTACGATCATTGTCTGCCATTAAAGAAACGATCATGGCCCTGTCGGGGAAGAGTTTGATGCACTCTTCGATCTCTTTCAGGTTAATGTGCAGGGGCCTGTCGCTGATGAGTTCGATATTATTAAAACCCATCACGCGCGTGCCATTAAAATCAAGCGATGAATATCTTGACGAAACATTCTTCACCTGGCTGCCCAGTGTTTTCCATACCACACCACCCCAGCCGGCTTCAAATGCACGCAATACGTTTATTTTCTTATCCGTAGGAGGGGCGCTCGCCAGCCAGAAGGGGTTGGGGGATTTGATGCCGAGGAAGTTGGAAGATATATCAGCCATGTTTTTATTTTAAATTTTGAATTTTAAATGTTGAATGAACTATTAACGGTTAGTGTTTGTTTGAATCGATTCCTGACTGGTTTTTACAATTTTTGTCAGAATATTGATGATATGTTCAATGGCTATTAAATATGTTTCATATGGGATATTGACCAGCTTACTTTTATCTAGTAATCTCAACCAGTATCTTGTTTCTCTTGCTTCTTTTGAGGCAATTGACATTTTGGTGATAAAATCTTTTTTAGTTTGTGCTGCAATTGCTTCTTCTACGTTTGCGCCAATACTTGTACCTGATCTAAGTAATTGTTTGGAAAGAATGAACTCTTTATTTTCATTCAACATTTTATACAATGAAATAATCTGCAATGAAAAATCAAAACTCAGTTCCTGTATTTTATTCTCAGTTTTCATTCAACATGCAACATTCAAAATTTAAAATAATTCAGAATGGCTACTGCGCCATCTTTTCCCGCTTGCACCGCATCAACCACTTCTTTCCCGCCATTCACACAATCTCCACCGGCGAATACACCGGGAATATTGGTTGCACAGTGTTCATTAATAACTAGCCTGCCTTTGTTATTTGCAAGCGCAGCATTGCCGATCATGTCTTCAAAAGGGATTTGCCCTGCCGCTTTAATTATCATATCCACGTCCAGCATAATTGTGTTACCGGTTGCAACAGGAGAGCGTCTGCCGCTTGTATCGGGCTCACCCAGTTGCATGATATTGCATTGGAGTTGTGTTACCTTCCCATCTTTTCCCAATACTTTTTCTGGTGATGCCAGCCAGATAATTTCGCAGCCATCCAATTTGGCAATGTTCAGTTCTTCTTCGGTACAGGGCATTTCTTCCTGTGTTCTTCTGTACACCAGCGTTACTTCTTTTGCACCCAAACGTTTGGCTTGTGTGGCGGCATCAATGGCGGTCATACCCATACCGATCACCGCAACTTTATCGCCAACCGGAATAGCGGGGTACCCTTTGGTACGGATATCGTAAATAAAACCAATGGCATCCGTTACACCCGAAAGTGTTTCGCCCTCTATTTCCAGTTCACGGGCAATACCTACGCCAAAACCAAGGTATACGGCATCATGTTTTTTTTGCAGATCGGCCAGTGAAATATCTTTGCCCAATGCCTGGTTGTATTTTACTTCAATGCCGCCGATCGATAGAATATAGTTCACTTCGTCCTCACAAAACTCCGGCGTTACTTTATAGGCGGCTATGCCATAGGTCATCAATCCGCCGCCCTTGTTTTCTTTTTCATAAATGGTAACATCCACGCCTTCTCTTGCTAACGCGTGGGCACAACTCAATCCTGCGGGACCGGCTCCTACAATCGCTACTTTTTTCCCGATAGAGGGTTTGCGATGGAACAGGGGCCATTTTTCTGCAATGGCTTTTTCAGTGGCATAGCGTTGCAGTTTGGCAATAGGGATGGCTTCTTCTTCCATCAGGTTATATACACAGGCGCCTTCACATAATTTTTCTACCGGGCAAACCTTACTGCATCCACCACCCATGATATTGGCTGATAAGATGGTTAATGCCGAACCTTTCAGGTTCTCGCTGGTGATCTGCTTGATGAATTTTGGGACGTTAATTCCCGTAGGACAACTCTTGGTGCATGGCGCATCATAACAGAACAAACAGCGGTTGGCCTCCACCAGTGCCGCATCGCGGGTTTCAAAGGGTGGATGAATATCGCTGAAGTTCTGTGTGTATTGTTGTTGAGATAATCTGTTGTTCTCTATTGCCATTTGGATATCTTTTTTTTCACGCAAAGACGCAAAGAAAACTTAGCTTCTTTGCCAGCTTTGCGTCTTTGCGTGAAATATAATTTAGAGTTCTGTAAGTTTACCATAAGTCTCCGGCCTTCTGTCGCGGAAGAACTGCCATACGCTTCTTACCTGCTCGATCATGTCGAGGTCGAAGTCTGCGATCAGTAATTCGTCTTTGTCTTCCGATGCCTGTGCAAAAATTTGACCGCGCGGATCTACAAAATAGGAACTGCCATAAAACTTGCCAAGGTTCCAGGGCTTCTCTACACCCACGCGGTTAATGCATCCCATAAAATAACCGTTGGCCGCAGCATGGGCAGGTTGTTCGAGTTTCCATAAATACTGACTGAGCCCTGCAACTGTAGCGGATGGATTGTAAACGATCTCCGCGCCATTCAATCCCAAACATCTTGCACCATCGGGGAAATGCCTGTCGTAACAGATATACACGCCGATCTTCGCATACTTGGTCTGAAACACCGGATAGCCCAGGTTGCCCGGTTTGAAAAAGAATTTTTCCCAGAAACCACTGGTATGTGGAATATGGTTCTTTCTGTATTTGCCGAGATAGGTTCCATCGGCATCAATCACAGCAGCGGTATTGTATAATACACCGGCCTGCTCTTTCTCATATACCGGAACGATCATTACCATATTGTATTTCTTCGCGTATACCTGCATCCGTTCAATGGTTGGACCGGGAACCGTTTCCGCGCTTTCGTACCAGGCTTTGTCCTGGCCCGGGCAGAAATACGGTGTATTAAAGATCTCCTGGAAACAAAGTATCTGTACGCCTTTTTTACCGGCTTCTTCAATCAATGGAATGTGTTTCTGTACCATTGCTTCCTTAATCTCTTCAATGGTTCCTTCTCCCTCTGTTTTGGGAAGACTTAGCTGGATCAAACCTGATTTTACAATTCTGGGCATAAGGGTTATTTTATATGTTGAATTTTAAATGTTGAATGTTTTTTTTCACGCAAAGGCGCTAAGTAAGCAAAGAAAGCTTGGCTACTTTGCTTACTTGGCGGCTTTGCGTGAAACCTATATTATCTGACTCACTTTGTTTCTTTTAATAAACTTCCCGTAACCTTTTTCAACCATACACTTATTATTGTCGATAACTACCTGTCCGCGTAATAAAACTGTTTTTACTTTTCCTGTAAGCTGCCAGCCTTCGTAGCCGCTGTAGTCTACATTCATGTGATGTGTTTTGGCTGATAGTACATGCTTTTCATTGGGATCCATCAAAACAATATCCGCATCGCTTCCCACTGCAATGGTTCCTTTTTTAGGGAACATGCCAAAGATCTTGGCTGCATTGGTACTGGCTACTTCCACGTATTTATTCAAGCTGATCTTTCCTTTTTGCACGCCTTCACTGAATAACAATTCCATCCTGTTCTCAATTGCCGGGTGGCCGTTGGGGATTTTAGAAAAATCATCTTTGCCCATCAGTTTCTGTTCCCACATAAACGGACAATGGTCTGTTGCCACGACATTTACCAATCCCTGGTTAATTCCTGCCCATAAAGTATCCTGGTCTTTTTTCTGGCGCAGGGGAGGACTCATTACCCATTTGGCTCCTTCAAAATCTTTTTCATACAAAGAAGCATCGAGTAATAAATATTGAATACAGGTTTCTACAAACACTTTCTGGTTTCTCCTGGTGGCATTGCGTACGGCATTTAACGCGCCTTCACAAGTCAGGTGAACAATGTAACCGGGACAACCCGTATAGTTTGCCATATCCGCAAAGCGACCACTGGCTTCGGCTTCGGTTACTTCGGGTTGTGAGAGATAATGATAGAGTGGCGCGAGTTTTCCTTCTGCCTTGTGTTTGGCAACCAGGTAATCGATCATATCTCCATTGGTGGCGTGTACATTGATAAGACCGCCATGTTTTTTTACTTCCTGCATCAGGCCGATCATCTGCCTGTCGTCGATCATTAAAGCTCCTTTATAAGCCATAAAGGTTTTGAAAGAAGTGATGCCTTCTTTCTCGATAATATTCCTGATCTCCTGTTTGGTAGCTTCATTGAAATCGGTCACCGCCATGTGAAAGCTGTAATCACCTACGGCATTGCCATTGGCACGACCATTCCATTCGTCGAGGGCGGATTGTAAGCTGTTACCTTGTTTCTGTAAAATAAAATCGATCACGGTAGTGGTTCCCCCAAACAGCGCGGCACGTGTTCCGGTTTCATAGTTATCGCTGGAATAGGTTCCCATGAAGGGCATATCAAGATGTACATGCGGATCGATGCCGCCGGGCATTACCAGCTTACCACTGGCATCAATGGTCTTGTCGGCTTTCACCGCAAGCTCGTGCCCGATGGCGGTGATCTGTTCTCCCTCAATGAGAATATCAGCCACATAATCATCGGTTGCTGTGATGATTCGCCCATTTTTGATTAATAGTCTACTCATTGTTTATTTTTTTCTTTCACGCAAAGTCGCAAAGTGAGCAAAGAAAAACTTAGCGCCTTTGCGTGAAATAGATGTAATCATTTGTTTTTACGCATCAACAACCAATATGCCAATCCGCTTACGCCAAATCCAACAAACCATGCATAACTATATATTCCCGATAACCATCCCGGCACAGTATCCATACGCATTAATTTTATCGTAGTTAAAAAGCCCGGCACATTCGGTAAAATGCCTAATAGCAATGCCAACAAAGCCGCATTGTTAAACCCATTGCCAAAACCATAGATGCCTTTGTGATCATAGAGGTCTTTCAGATCGAGTTGTTGTTTGTGGATAAAATAATAATCCACGATCATGATACCTCCGACTGGACCTAATAAACTTGAGTATCCTACCAACCAGGTAAAAATATAGCCACTCGGATCGGCGATCAGCTTCCAGGGGAAGATGAGGATGCCGATCAATCCAGTGATGTATCCGCCTGTTCTGAAATTAATTCTTGCGGGAGCAAGGTGTGCAAAATCATTGGCAGGGCTTACAATATTAGCAGCGATATTGGTAGCCAGTGTTGAAATGGCTACAGCGATCATCGCGATGCTCACCAGTAATTTACTATCAAATTTTCCCGCCAAAACCAAGGGATCCCAGATAGTGGTTCCATAGATCAACGCGGTGGCCGATGTTACTACCACGCCAATAAAAGAAAACAAACTCATGGAACTGGGAAGTGCCACTGCCTGTCCTACAATTTGTGCTTTCTGACTTTTTGCATAGCGTGTAAAATCCGGTATGTTCAGTGAAAGCGTTGCCCAGAAACCTACCATGCCTGTTAAAGCAGGAAAAAAGAAAGCGAAGAAACCCGCTGTACTGCTGAATTTAGAAGGTTGTGCAAGGATGGGACCCAATCCGTGCCCGGCATTGATGGCCCAGAACAATAAAGCCAATGCGGCAACAGGTAAAAAGAACGCTTTGAATACCAGTAATTTTTTAATGCTGTCTACACCGAGGTACACTACATACATATTCAGTAACCAGAATAATAAGAAGGTAATGGCAGGACCTGTTTGTAATCCCCAGGATGCAGGAAAGAGCTGCGGTAAAGTTTCCAGGGATGGGATCCACAAACGCAACATCTGGTACAAAGCAAATCCGCCGATCCATGTCTGGATACCAAACCAACCACAGGCAACAATAGCACGAAGCATGGCAGGAATATTGGCACCTCTTGTGCCAAAACTCGCTCTTGCAAAAACAGGGAAGGGGATCCCATACTTTGCGCCTGCATGACCGTTCAGGATCATTGGTATCAATACCACCACATTGCCGAGGAAGATAGTGAGGATGGCCTGCCACCAGTTCATACCACCTTCGATCAATGAACTGGCCAGCATATAAGTTGGGATACACAGGCTCATACTGATCCATAGCGCGGCATAGTTCCAGGTGTTCCAGGAACGGCTGCCCAACGGAACAGGGGCGAGGTCTTTGCTGTAGAGTTCACTTTTTTCGATCAATTCACTTCTATTTTAAATGTTGAATTCTAAATGTTGAATGTTGATTTTTCTTTCATTTAAAATTCAACATTCAACATTTAAAATAATTAAACAACATAAGCATCCGCAATCGCAATTGCTTCGCTAATAATCTCCAATCCTTCGTCAATCTGTTCTTTGGTAATGATCAATGGCGGCGCGATGAAGATGTAATTCCAGCGTACAAAAGTGTACATCCCCAGTTCTTTAATTTTCGCTGCCACTTTATTCATGATCACCATTTCATCCGGTTTGGCATTGAAGGGTGCCATGGGTTCTTTGGTTTCCCTGTTCTTCACCAATTCTATACAACCCAATAATCCGGTATTCCTGAAATCGCCAATACTGGGATGTTGCGCCTTCATGGCTTCCACACGTTTCTCAATATAGGTTCCCATCATGGCAGCATTTTCGATGAGGTTATCATCTTCATAAATCTTCAATGTTTCCAATGCTGCGGCACATCCTACCGGGTGTGCAGAATAGGTGAGGCCAAGCCACAAAACTTTATCATCGAAATGATGTGCAATGGTATCACTCACAATCAATGCGCCAAAGGGTAGATACCCGGAAGTAAGTCCTTTCGCTGTTGCGATCATATCCGGAACCACGCCATGGTTATCGATGCCGAACCATTTGCCAGTCCTGCCAAAACCACTCATTACTTCATCTGCAATTAAAAGGATCCCATGTTTGTCGCAGAGGGCTCTTAGTTTCTTAAAATAATCCGGCGGATATTTAATACAGCCACTTGATCCGCTTTCTCCTTCCATTAAGATCGCCGCAATGTTTTCAGGACCTTCAAATTCAATCACACGCTGGATATGACTTACACATTCATACTGGCATTTGCCGAAAGTTTGTCCGAAAGGACAACGGTAACAGAACGGATCTTCTACATGTACAAAATTGGGTGCCTGTTGCGCATCTACAGGTAGCTTACGGGGATCACCACCCGCACTCATAGCGCCATAAGATGAACCATGAAAGGCACGGTACTTTGTAATAATCTTATGGCGGCCCGTATACAGTCTCGCTAACTTGATCGCATTTTCTATTGCTGTTGCACCGCAAACTGTGAACAAAGTTTTGGTAAGGTTACCCGGTGAGATCTCTGCTAGTTTCTTCCCCAATTCGCCGCGTACTTTGGTTGCACAACTCGGCGTTACATAACTGATCTCCTGCATCTGCTTTACCACGGCATCGGTTACGCGCTGGTTGCCGTGGCCAATGTTCACATTCATTAAACCGGATGAAAAATCCAGGTAACGTTTGTCATCATAGTCGTACAGGTAAACCCCTTCGCCATACTTTACAGCAATCGGTGCAAGGCCTTTCTGTTTGCTCCAGGAGAACAATGTGTAATCGAGATTGTCCTGGATAATGTCTTGTGATTCGGAAATTGTTTTCGGTTCCATACTGTTTTATTATAGTCAGCAATCGGTTATTAATTAAACTATTGTTGCGTCGTACGCTTATGCATCCGTCACTGCGAGGAACGAAGCAGCCGGTGTTACAACATTCGGTGAGATCGATATGGCAGTCCGCGGATTGCTTTGTCGTTCGCCTGTGTTATAACATTCGGTGAGATCGATATGGCAGTCCACAGATTGCTTCGTCGTTCCTTCTCGCAATGACGTTAGCTCATCCAATTCACTCCTGCTTCCGGGTTCCACTTGGTGGTGCTCTTCTTTAGTTTTGTCCAGAATTCGATGGAGCTTTTTCCGGTAATATCGCCTACGCCAAATTTGCTTTCATTCCAGCCACCGAAAGAGAAAGGTTCACGCGGAACGGGTACACCTACATTTACACCGATCATGCCTGCGCTTGCCCTGTCAATAATGTAACGGGCCATTCCGCCATTCTGCGTAAATACACTCGCGGCATTGCCATAAGGGTTGGCATTCTCGATCACCAATGCTTCATCTACAGTGTTAGTGCGCATGATGCTGATGACCGGGCCGAATATTTCTTCGCGGGCCACTGCCATAGAAGGTTTTACAAAATCAATCACGGTAGGACCCACATAGGTTCCGTTCTCTTTACCGGCTACTTTGGCACCGCGGCCGTCTACCAGTATTTTGGCACCCTGTTGTTCCGCTTCTGTGATATAGCGTTCAATTCTTTCCTGCGACTGTTTGTTGATGACCGCGCCAAGGTTTTTTCCGGGAACGATCTTCCTGGCTTCGTCACAGATCTTATCGATGATATGATCCACATTGCCCACACCGATCATGGCACTTGCTGCCATGCAACGCTGTCCGGCGCAGCCGCTCATTGAAGCCGCTACATTCTGTGCGGTCATGTCGGGTTTGGCATCTGGTAATACCATCAGGTGGTTTTTGGCGCCGCCTAATGACAGACATCTTTTGTAATGATGTGTTGCCCTTTGGTAAACGATCTTAGCTACTTTGGTAGAACCTACGAATGAAACTGCTTCTATACCGGGATGATCGCAGATGGCTTCTACAATTTCCACATCACCATGTACTATATTGAATACGCCATCGGGCAGACCGGCTTCTTTTAATAGCGTTGCCAGCTTGCCGCAACTGAGCGGCACTTTTTCGGATGGTTTGATGATCATACAATTTCCCAATGCAATGGCATTCGGAATTGTCCAGTTCGGAACCATGGAAGGAAAATTAAATGGAACGATGGAGGCCACCACACCCAATGCCACATGTTCGGTTCTGCATTCCACCCCGCGGCTTACTTCCAATACTTCGCCGGTTACCAGTTGGGGCAGGGAAGTGGCGAATTCTGTCAGCTCGATACATTTTTCAATCTCCGCTACCGACTCTGAATACATTTTGCCGTTTTCTTCTGTACACAATTCCGCCAGTTCTTTCAGGTGTTGCTCCAGTAAATATTTATAGCGGAAGAATACCTGCACCCGCTCTTTAATAGGCGTATGGCTCCAGGCAGGAAATGCGGCTTTGGCTGCAGTAACGGCTGCATCCAGGTCTTTGGAAGTGGACATGGGTACGGTACTTAAATGCGATCCGTCTACCGGCGATACAACATCCATTGTGCGGGTTGTGGTAGCGGCAACAAACTGTCCGTTAATATAATTCTGAATGGCTGGGTATTTCATATTTTGGTTTATTATCTATAGTTTTTTTAGAAATAAACGTTCAAAATAAAAATAATTTAGTTAACGGCCAAATAATAACACTATTTTTATCGTCCAGAAACAGTTATTTATGCAAAAAAATGCTACCGGTATGGACGATCTGGACTTTTCCATTGTATCCTGCCTGCAGAAAGATGGCCGTATGTCATTTACCGTAATGGCCGACCAGTTAAAGGTTTCCGTAGGTACCATCCGCACCCGCATGAACAAACTGATCGAAGACGGGACCATCAATATCATTGGTCGGGTTGACCCCGATAAAGTAGGGTTTCGTTCCTATGCGCATATTGCGGTATTCGTTCGGCCTGCAACCATGAAAGAAAAAGTGGCCCAGAAGATTTCCCATTTACCTGAAGTGAGTTTCCTGGCTATGACCTCGGGGGATTATGACCTGGAAGTGGATGTGATGTGCCGCGACAATGATCACCTGGTTGATTTTGTAACCCAGATCTCTGCTTTGGAAGGGGTGAACCAGACAAAGACTACCATTTATTTCAAAGTATACAAGTATGCCCAACCTGACCTGGCCCTGTTGAAAAAGGGGACTGAGTTGATGTGAATGTTGCATACAATATTGTTAATCCCTTAACCGCTAAGGCGCAAAGGCACGAGGGGGCGCTAAGAACTCTATTACAAAAATCCTTTCTCAAGCTTTGCGCCCTCGCGGCTTAGCGGTTAAAAAACTGCAAAACAAGCACTACCCGAAACTAAGGCCCTGCAATCCAACCGGTAAACGGTAAATTGCAGGGCCTTATCAATGGATAACAAAGTTCCTACCATAAAAGAAATTGCCCAGCGGTTGAATGTATCGGTATCAACCGTATCCCGCGCATTGATCGATCATCCAAGGATCGGGTTACGAACCAAAACGCTGGTACGGGCGCTGGCGAAAGAATTGAATTACGAACCCAATAGCAAAGCCATTTTCTTCAAACAGAAGAAAAGTTATGTAATTGGAGTAATCCTTCCTTATATCCGAGAAGAGTTTTTCTCTGAAGCCATACGGGGTATAGAAACACTGGCACTCGATCATGACTATACTATTTTGCTCGGGCAGAGTTTTGACGATGCTGAAAGGGAAAAGAAAGTGTTGGAGGCTTTCAAAAAACAAAGAGTGGATGGGGTGATTATTTCTCTCTCCAAACAAACCAGCCAGTACGAGCATTTGCAGTCGCTTGACAAATATGATATCCCCGTGGTGTATTTCGACCGGGTGCCGCCTTCTAAAAATGTACACAAAGTGCATTGCAATCTCCGCAAGGGAACGGTTGAACTGGTGAACTGGCTGTTCAATAAAGGACACAGACGGATAGCTTTTATTAACGGGCCGGATAAGATACAGGCTAGTAAGGAACGACTCGATGGATACATTGATGCCATCGCCGGTAAAAAACTAAAAGTAGATATGCAACTGGTGGTTCGTACGGACCTGACCAAAGAACGTACCCGGCTGGCTATACAGAACCTGTTTGCGCTCAAAAATCCGCCCAATGCCGTGATCAGTTTTAATGATTATGTGCACCTTGATGCCGTGCAATATGCCCAACAGCAGGGTATTCAAATCAATAAAGAAGTGTTGTTTGTGAGTTATGCCAATCTTCCGGTTACCGGATATGTAACCCATCCGCCGATGGCATCGCTGGAGCAGTATCCTTACCGGCAGGGAGAAAAAGCCATGGAACTTTTAATGGAGATTTTAAGAGGTAAATCCGCTAATGTTCCTGTGAAAACCTGGTTCAACGAAGAGATCGCCGCTACGCTGATTATGCCCGCCAGTTAATTTGCGCACCCGTTTGCGCAAGTGTACTGTACATGATTGCAGTATATTTAAACACCTGAATAGATGATGACCTGCTCAGGAATAAATATTCAACCACAATCCATACAACATGAACCGTAAAGAGTTTATCAGAACCACCGGACTTACTGCTGCCGGTATTGCTATGATGCCCGGTACCCGTTTATTTGCCCGCGCCGCGGATGCCAAAGTCAAGATCGCTTTGATTGGAACCGGTGAGCGCGGCCGCAACCATCTTGACCTGTTGCTGCGGAGAGATGATGTGGAGCTGGTTGCTATTTGCGAAGTAGAAAACAGGGCACTGGCCAATGCCAAAGAAATGATTTCCAAATCAGGTAAAACCATGCCGGAAATATTTACCGGCGATGTGTTGGCCTGGAAAAAATTACTGGAAAAGAAAAACATTGATGGTGTGATCATTGCCACTCCCTGGGAATGGCATAAAGACATGATCATTGGTTCGCTGGAAGCCGGTGTGAAATATGTGGGTTCTGAAGTGGTCATCGGTATTACGCTGGAAGATCATTGGGATGTAGTGAAAGCCGCCGAAAAGAATAAGGCACATGTGATGATGATGGAAAATGTGTGTTACCGCAGGGATGTGATGGCCGTACTGAATATGGTACGCCAGGGATTGTTTGGTGAAATGATCCATTTACAGGGCGGATACCAGCACGATCTGCGTGAAGTGAAATTCAATGATGGCGTGAATGTATATGGCCATGGTGTTGAGTTTGGTGAAAAAGGCTATTCAGAAGCACACTGGCGCACCGAACATTCGGTTCACCGCAATGGGGATCTGTATCCAACGCATGGCATCGGGCCCATCGCTAATTATGTGAACATCAATCGGGGTAACCGTTTTCATTCACTCTGCTCTTTCTCTTCGAAAGCCAGGGGACTGCATAATCATATTGTAAAAAAAGGGGGAGAAAGCCATCCCAATGCCAAAGTAAATTTCAAACTGGGCGATGTGGTTACCACCTCCATCAATTGTGTAAATGGGGAAACGGTTTTATTGCAGCATGATACCAATTTACCAAGACCTTATTCACTCGGTTTCCGTGTACAGGGTACAGAGGGATTGTGGATGGATGTGAACAATGGGATCTATATACAGGAAAAATCTGCCAAGGCCCACCAGTGGGACAATGCCAAACAATGGCTGGATACCTACGATCACCCGTTATGGAAAAAATGGAGCAAAGAAACTGCCGGTGCCGGACATGGCGGTATGGATTTCTTTGTGATACATGCCTTCGTTGAGTCTGTTAAACGTAAAACACCAACGCCACTGGATGTATATGACGCGGCCACCTGGAGCGCCATTACACCATTGAGCGAAAAATCAATAGAGCTCGGCAACCAAACAGTTGAGTTCCCTGATTTTACCAGCGGGCAATGGATGTATCGCAAGCCAGTGTTTGCCTTGGGCGAAGAGTATTAATAATTCCCCGGCGTTCCTTAGCGTCCTTGCGTCTTAGCGGTTATTTTTTTACCGCTAAGACGCAAGGACGCAAGGGGCCGCGAGGGTTAGATGTATTTATTATGGAGCTACCTGTTTCAGTTTTACAGGCGTATGGGTTAGAAACACACGCAACAACGATCAAGCCTTTTGGAACAGGTTTGATCAATCATACATGGAGTGTGGTGAGCGGGGGTAACAAATACATTCTTCAGAGGATCAATAAAGCAGTTTTCAAAGATCCTACCGCCATTGCTTCCAATATTGAATTGATCGGGTTGTATCTGCATATTCATTCACCGGAATACTATTTTGTATCTCCTGTTGCTACCCTTGATGGGAAACAGATGGTATGTGATGAAAATGAAGAAGCGTATTACCGCTTATTGCCTTTTGTGCCGGATTCGCATTCCAAAGATGTGGCTGAAACCGCCGCTTCTGCATATGAAGCCGCTGTTCAGTTCGGACGTTTTACACGACTGTTATCCGGCTTTGATGCCAATAAATTGCAAATTACCATTCCCCATTTTCACGATCTGAGTTTACGTTACCGGCAATTTGTTCAATCCCTTGAATCGGGTAACCGGCAAAGGATTGAAGCTGCGGCGGAACTGGTAAGTTTTTTGCAGGAACAATCCGGTATTGTTACTGAATTTGAATCCATACAGCATAACCCGGTTTTCAAAAAAAGGGTTACGCACCATGATACAAAGATCAGTAACGTACTATTCGATCCCAGCGACAAAGCCATTTGTGTAATTGACCTGGATACGGTAATGCCCGGCTACTTTATCAGCGATATAGGGGATATGATGCGTACCTATTTACCTACCGTCAGCGAAGAAGAAGCCGACTTCAGCAAAATAGAAGTGCGCGATGATGTTTACCATGCCATCTGCAACGGGTATCTTCAGGAAATGGAGCAAGAACTTTCTGCTGCCGAAAAAAAATCCTTCTTTTATGCAGCCAGGTTTATGATCTATATGCAGGCCATTCGCTTTCTGGCCGATCATTTTAACGATGATGTATATTATGGTGCAGACTATCCCGATCATAACCTGGTAAGGGCAGCTAACCAGGCGGTGCTGCTGCAAAAATTACTGTCGAAAGAGGCCACACTTTCCGGAGCGGCATAAGCTGATAAAAAATAAAAGCCCCACATTTCTGCGAGACTTCTATATACAACCCAACTAAGATGAAAAGCATTCACTCCTTTTGAAACGGAATGAACGCGTAGTATCTTTTATTTCTTTTTCTTCTTTTGATCAGTAAAAGGAACTTTTACAATTACAGTTTCTCCACGTCCTTTTTCACTGGCAAGACTTTGAATTGTCCATAAATCCAATAGGTTGTCTCCATCAACCACACTTCCGCTATAATCGCCCCAGGCTACGCCATCCGCAGCACCACGGCCCTCGCCAACATGAATGATTTCACGTATTGTTCCTGGTGCATCCACCGCCATCCGGTAAGCAAAACGAGGGCTCACATAAGAGTTCCCGTTCACTTCCTGAAAACCAATGAGTACATCATTTTGTTTGTTAACGGCGATGGTGGTTTGAATATAATTGGTCGTATCGTTTTCAATCAGACCGGTCTGTTTAATTGTTCCACTGGCAGCTTCCAGCTGATGCCACTGCACAACAGAATGCCCATTCTTATTTACAGCCTGTGAAAACCAGATAAATCCATTTTGCAGTACAATGTTTTTAGGATTACGATCGCCACTAGATACTTTTTGCGCAGTGCCTTTTTGCGGAGATTGCGGCGGATGATCGATGTATTGCAACCCATGTGGTTTTCTTGCCACTACCTGGCAATACGGTTCGCCATTGGAATCTTCAGCTACTTTGCGGATAACAAAATCTGTTCCCTCAATATCAAAAAAGTAAAGATCATCTGTATTGTCCTGTACTGCAACGGGGTGCCCCAGACTTCCTTTAAAATGATAAATGGTGGCGGGCTTGCCGGATTTGGCATCCTGAGTCCGCAGTACAAAGCTTCTTTCTGTACCACCCGGGAACGAGTAGCCTATCCATTTTTTGCTGTAACCAATTCCACCTCCATCCACACCATTCTGTGCCGGTACAGGATAGGTATTCCATGCTCCGGTAGGATCGCTGGTTTCGGAGACGGAAATATTAACGGGTTTTACTTTGGGTTTATCATAATACCACCAGAGATCAAATACGAAAACCTGGTTATGAAAATCAAAAAACAATTTCGGATCAATGCCATTGTTGAAACACTTCTGTGAAACGCCTTGTACGTATTCTCCTTTTTTATTGTAAATCACCAATCCTCCATTGGTGCCATGCAATACATAACCTCCGCCAACAGCAACCTGCGGGTCTACCTGCCGGTTCCCATCCATCGATCCATTGAATACCTGGTAACCATTGATGGTTTGTGGGTTGCCTCCCTGTTTTCTTTCAGGGCAGGCACTATCGCCTGCAAAAGAAAACTTCGACTTGTGTATTGGCGTGATGATCTCTGTTCTTGACGGATGAACAGTATCGGTATAATTCTGGGCATTTGCGTTGCCAATAAAAAGACAGGCAAGAAACAGGATTCTAAACATGATGAACAGATGAGGTTATGTGATGTAAATTGAATGTAGGGCAAGTAACAATAAATCAGCGGGAGTTTTTTAGACAAACGTTTGCGTAGATAGCCTTCTGTTAGATCCATTATTTTTAAGAAAGCATTGTAGTAGTTCTAAAACGCTTTACAAAATAATATCAAGGTTGCAACCTTGGTTAACAGAAGTCTTCATGCCCAAATTGCATTGGGAGGTATTACACTGACAGGAATGCTCTGTGCAACTCCTGATCTCTGTACCTCTGTGTTGAAGAAAATGAAAACGTCTTTAGAACCAAGCCTTTCTTCACCACGGAGACGCGGAGAGTACTGAGTTACACAGAGTAAATGTAATGGCACAATCGGTTAAAATTCTTTCATTTTTATTTTGGCAAATCAAAATAGCGCAAACGTGTGCGTGTTTTTTTTGTGTGAAACAAAGATAGATTTAGTAAGCCATTAACAAAAACATCAAACCAACTGCCTTATGCAATCAGACAATGCAAACATGATATTGCTCGCGCTGCCACGCAAACAATATCGGGTATTACCTGCCAGGTGGGTAATCATTACACTCACGATGCTTTTAGTAAGTATGTCTTCCAATGAAGCCAATGCTACGCCTGCATCCGCTTATTTCAAACCCTTTTTTACTGTTGTTGAAGTACAGGGCAAAGTTACCAACGACAAGAACGAACCCATGGCCGACGTATCTGTTGCCATACAGGGTAAAACGCGGGGTGTGGTAACCAATACCCTCGGCGTATTTAAAATACAGGCCGATGAAAATGATGTGCTTGTTTTCTCTTATGTTGGTTACACTGCCCAACGTATTTCATTAAAGAACAATGCTTCCAGAAAAGACCTTCATGTTTCGTTGGTTCAATCATTTGAATCGAACGAAGTGGTGGTAATTGGTATGCAAACACAATCCAAACGAACAACCACTTCAGCTGTTTCAACCGTGTTGGGCAAAGACATTGAAAATATTCCTTCGCCCAGTGTTGATGCCTTGTTACAGGGTAGGGTAGCGGGTTTAAACGTACAGGTAGGTTCTGGTGAACCAGGTGTATCGCCTACCGTTGTGGTACGGGGTAATACAAAAGTAAATACCAATATCGGTGATCCTAATGTTGCACAGGCACAGGCGCTAAGCAGTCCGCTCTATGTAATTGACGGCGTTCCCGTTAACCCAACCGATATTGCGAATAACATCGATGCAACCGGAACCAATTTTCTTGCCGGTATTAATGTAAACGATATCGAAAGTATTGTTGTACAAAAAGATGCCGCTGCCGCCGCTGCATGGGGCTCGCAGGGTGCGAATGGTGTAATTTATATCACTACCAAAAAAGGCCGCTCCAAAATACCTGAATTCAGAGTGAATGTGTACAATGGCGTTTCCCTGGTGCCACAATTGCTGCCAACCCTGGTTGGTTCGCAGGAGAGAAGGCAAAAACTTAGCCTGATCAACCAGTATGCGGTAACGCCCGCACAACAGGCTTTGATACCGCAAATGCTGTCAGACAGCCTGAATCCCTATTACAATAATGCCACAGACTGGCAGGGATTGTTTTACAGAACTGGTAATGTACGCAATGTGGATGCTACTGTGTCGGCTGCTGCGGAAAACTTCAATTACCGGGTTAGCATGAACTATTATGATGAGAAGGGAATTATCAATGCATTCGGATTTTCGCGCTATAGTCTTCGTGGAAGTTTTAATTTCAAGCTCAGTTCCAAATTGAATTCGCAGTTTATTGTTTCCCTGTCGAAAAGCGACAGGCAGCGTGGTATGAAATATAATGACAACAGCGACGACAATACGCCTGTAAGTGGCTCTAACCAACCGTCTTCTTTTTACAGACTCACGGCATTCGATTCGGCCAACTTCACCGGGTTGTATAGTAAAATCAGGAATAAAAATGTGAACGACCTGTATAGTGCTTCGTTTACATTGAACTATACCATAAAGCCATGGTTGAAATATACTTTCCAGGGCTCTGCCAATATTTCTACTTCCAACAGGGATTATTTTAAGCCCTCCAATATTGACCAGGTTGCCGCATTGGGCGGTATTGCACAACCTTCATCGGTGCGCTCCGATAAAGGTTCGTATTCTACCTACTTCATGTCCAATACACTGAATTTTAATAAACACCTCCAGGGTAAATCCGGACATGTACATACGATTGTATTAACCGCTACGCAACAATATACAGCCGATGTATCGAATACCAATTATGTGGGAGGTACCAATGGCCCGTCAAATGATATACAGGTGGTAAGCGGTATTCCGCAATCCAATCTTTACGGCGGTTCTGGTTATGCAGCTGATGGCCTGCTTTCTTTTGCGGCACAGGCGCAATATGATTTCGATTCCAAATACCTTCTGTATGCTTCTTACCGCGGTGATGCATCTTCCCGGTTTGGTAACGATTCCAAATGGGGATATTTTCCTGCAGTAGGAACCGGCTGGGTATTGTCTGATGAGAGATTTATGAGCCCGCTGAAAAAATACATCTCATTCTTTAAAGTACGCGCCAGCTTTGGTATATCCGGTAATCGATCGAGCGATTTTTATGCGCCGTATAACAATTACACACTTCCCGGAACCTATGGCGGCGCTGCGGCGATCCAGCCAAGTTATACCAATGGCTTAACCAAAGACAATTTAACCTGGGCCAAAACCGAACAGAAAAATATCGGGGCGGATATTCAATTGTTTAATAACAAGGTAAACCTTGCCGTTGATGTATATGATAAGATCTCAAAAGATGATTACTACGATTTCCAGCTTCCTTTTTATACGGGTTTCTCCGGAATCAATTTCAATGCGCATGATCTTTGGGTAAGTAACCGCGGTGTGGATATTACCATCAGCGCCAACCTGCTTCCTTCAAAAAGTAAACTTCACTGGAATACGCAATTAACAATTTCGCATAATAAAAATGCTTTCGCAAAACTGCCTAACCAGAACAGGAGTTTTGTAATCAGTGATGCCTACGGTGTGGGCAGGATCTTCGCGGTAGGTCAGCCTGTATATGAAATGTTCCAGATGATTTATGCGGGCGTGTATAACAATGCCAGCCAGATTCCGTTTAACAGAATAACCGGTGCACCCCTTACGTATTTCAAGGGTAACCATACCGTGGTGCCTGGCGATCCTATCTGGCTCGATATAAATCATATTGGCGATGTATGGTCCGGCGAGGATAATGGTAACCAGTATGGCGATCGTACACCTTCCGGTGATCCCAATCCTAAATTTACCGGTGGCTGGGTGAATGATTTTACTTACAAGAATTTTTCGTTAACCATAGTAAGCGTATTTACCTGGAAACGCGATATCATCAATACCTATCGCCAACAACAGTTTAATAATTTTGGAGGTAATATCACCAACTTTGCCAATAATCGACTGCCTAGTCTGGATGGCCTTAATTACTGGACGCCACAGGCTGCGGCAAAGGATCCGAATTACCAGGCCAATTTCCCTTCACTCACTCCATTTGGCGGTTACTTCTACCAGTACTTTCCGTTCTCCACCATGTTTAATGAAGACGGCAGTTACTTCAAGATTAAAAACATCATCGCCGGTTATCAATTGCCTCAAAACTTCCTGAAGAAAATTGGTTTGTCGAGCGCGAGGGTGTACGGTATTGTAGACAATGTATTAACACTGAAACATTCCACGATGGCCAACCCTGAACTGGTAGATCAGCTGGGTAACTATTATGGCGGTGCCTATCCTGTTCCTACCAAGATCACACTTGGTATAGACATTCAATTTTAACTCCCAAACTTAATCAGTATGTACACTAAATATTCCTTACTCAAAATAATGGTACCGGCGCTTATTGGTATTGTGATGATAGGTTCATCGTGCAGGAAGTCGCTGTACCAGGGCCCTATCTCCGCTACGTATGGCGCTGAATTCTGGACCTCACAATCATCCGTAGAACAGGCGAGCCTGGCGATGTATGGACAATTGCGCAGCAACCTGCGTGCAACCTATGGAGGCGAGGCTGCGCATTTTGTAACCGGTGATCTTGTGGCAGGAACTTTTCTTCCTGTATCGGGCAGTTTCTTAAGTTATTCATTGCAGAGCCCGGCACCGGGTTACGCGGGTAATAAAGGCATTCCTTACTATTTCAAATATGTACCTTATTGGGAAAATGTGTTGCTGGATTGGTCAAGGTATTACCAGTTGATCGCGCAAGCCAACCTGATCCTGCAGAATGTACCTAAAATGTCTGCTTCTCTTTTTGTAAGCGAGCAGAAACGTAACCAGTACCTGGCAGAAGCATTGTTCATGCGTTCCTATGCTTATTTCTATATGATTCGTATCTGGGGAGATCCTGTATATGTGAATCAATTGTATAGCGATATTGATTATGGTAATATTCCGCCACTGGCCAGAACTTCTGAATCTGTTGTACTGGATAGTTGCCTGAATGATCTGAGAAAAGCGGCGAATTTTATCGCGGTACCTGTAGCAGGCAATGTGGCTATCCGCGCCAATGCAGGAAGCAATGCTGCATTAACCGCACAGATCTACGCATGGAAGCACCAGTACGATAGTGCCCATGTGTATTGCCAGAAAGTGATCAACAATTATTCGTATTCGCTGGAACCCATGGCTACCTATACCAATCTCTGGAAAGGACTTGGATCCAATGAAAATATTTTTGAACTGGCGATGCAGTTAACCAATAACGATCCCAATTTTAAACAAGGACAAACCAATTCCTGGACGGAAGCGCAATTCAACTGTTTTGCCACTTTCCTGAAAGGACCCGCGGTTGCTAATTCAAAAGCCAGCTGCTGGGTAGCACCTTTAAACGGGATCGTTAATAAAAACCTGTTTGTTGATTCGGTACGGGATGTACGTTTTAAAACGATACTGCAATACACGCCCGCTACAGGTGTAGACAAAGCCGGTTATATGCTTCAGAAATATACCAATTTCTCTTACCAGGATAGTGTTAAGAAGATCCTTCCCTATATCAACAATAACCTGGTGCTAATGCGATTGTCTGATATCTATTTGCTGGATGCGGAAGCATTGGCTATGACGGGCGACCTGGTGGGATCGGCTACAGCATTGAGTAAAACGGAGATCAGGGCAGGTATCAATTCTTACCTGACAGCGAATACACAGATCGCATTGATCAATGAAATCGTTGCTGAAAGAGGGCGTGAACTGATCGGAGAAGGACAGTGGTTTTATGACCTGATCAGAACAGAATCCATCCTGCGTCCATCCTCACAGGGCTGGCTGGAAAAAGTAGGTTACCGATCCGACAGAACGGATGCTCTTTCCAAAGGGTATTATTGGCCGCTGAATATGACCACGCTGTTCCCGCAGGATAACCTGCTTACACAAAACCCTTATTTCACCAATAACTAAGTAGTTACTGTAAAGAAAGCATTCATTCAATTTAAGACTAAACATATCGATATGTTACCCATAAAAACCATCCATCAAGTTTCAATCACCCTGCTGCTCGCAGTTGTCGTATTGGGCTCCTGTAAAAAGGATGTTATTTCCGGTGCAGTGCAGGATGTTAATGCATATAAAAACACAACAACCTACGATGTTTTAAAAAGCAATACCAAATACGATACCCTGGTACGTATCATTGATACCGCGGGGTATAAAGACATCATCAATACAGTAGGGATCACTTTTTTCGCGCCAACCAATACGGCTATCTACAATTACCTTAATGCCCGCACACTGGCATTACAGGTAACCAACCGGAATGCCCAGTTCGGACTGGATTCTCTTTTTTATTACCTGCGAAACAATATCAATGGTACCAGGGATTCTTTGGGAATGTATATCATTCCGCAATCACTGCCGTATAGCGCATTAACCAATACAGGGGCAAAATATCCAACAAAACTCGCTGGTGATACAGCGGTGGTTTCGTTTGAGTTTGTTACTTCCGGTTATAATTCGAATGTATCGAGCACACCGCAGGTAGTTTATTTTACACAGCTATGGAAGCCCTATACTTTAAACGATGCCAATCCTGCAGGTAAAATCCCGGGCACGATCGGCGTGCATACTTTATGCACTACCTCGGGGATCAACACACAAAATGCGGTGATGAATGCATTGACCTATAACCATATCCTGTTCTTTTACGGAACCAAACAATAAAACCTGATCAATGAAAAAAATAATCTTTTCCATACTGCTCATGGTAATCATTCTTTCCACATTGATTACTTCCTGTACCAAATACGGAAACGGATTCCTGAGCCCGTTTGTTACCTACAGTGTACAGCAATTTACTTTTATCCGTGGACGGATCGCCCTTTCCAATGCATTGGTTACGGATGGATCCAGCACACCCATGACGGCTTCTATTTTACACGTTTATGATTCGGCCAGCGGTAAAGTGATGGACGATGTGTTCTTTAAAAAATACCAGGTAAATATCTGGACAGCCGCTTACAATCCCAAAACCGATACAAGCTATTCACAGGTATTGGCCAAGCGGGGCGTTGATAGCCTGGCACCAATCGAAATCAATGCAAACAGCGGTGCCATCAGCTCTACCAGTGCATCATTGTATTTGCCATTGGGATCGTACTTGATTGACCTGAAAGTATCAAATATAGTAGGGTCACAGGTGTTAAGTAAGATCATGAAGATTACGATCAAAGACGGAGCACCATTGGAAACCACCGAAACTTATAGCGGAGGACTGGGAGGTGCATTTAGTGCCGCTGCCGGGCCCGCGGGCGGGAGTGCTTTTCCTATCGTCTTTTTTAATGGGAACTATAATCCCTTTGTGGATTTCAGCGTTACCCGGTTTGCAGATACGCCCAATACAGTTATCCTGAAATTTACAGACCGGAACGGTGTTCCTTTTAACCCACGTACCGGCGAGGTAGCGAAAAGACCCAACTCCGGTGTCAATCCGGTTCCTCCTTTTCTGCAGAATCTACAGGACTATGCACCGGATTCTTACCAGGTCAATGATTCTACCCTTTCTATCAAATTTGCGTTAACGCCTTTCCCGTATGCTTCCCTGGGTAACGGGTATAACATGTATTACGATATACAGGCAAGATCCGTGTCGATGGATAGTTCGAAAGCATGGACACAAACACCCGCGCCTGGTGTTTTTTACAAAGGTGTTTCCGATCCTGCTTACCTCGGTACCTACCTGCCCGGCAGATACGATTACGCGATCAGGGTTCCTATGCGCGTGTTTGCTTATGGTGCTTACCAGATCAATGTAAGATTGTTAAATACAACGCACAGGTAATACGCGATTAGAAATGAGTTGTTTAAGTGGTGGCTGAATAGTCATATTCAGCCACCACTTTTTATATCCCCCTTGTACTATTAAACTCCCTCTGTGTAACTTTGTGTTCTCTGCCCCTCTGTGTTGAAAAAGCTTCACGCTAAAAATGATTTTTTTTTCAACACAGAGGTACAGAGATTAGGAGTTGCACAGAGGGTTTCTAACGGCTTTAAGTCTTCTAGTACTGCCGGTATTAAAAATTAGCAACTCAAATGGGTTAATGAAATATTTGTTAATTCATTCGTGCAAACGATTGTCTGCATAGAGCTCATATCTGATCATTATATTTGTGTAAGAAAGTATAAGAATGATAGCCAAGCGTGTATTAGCCCAGTTTGCCATAGATACGAATGAATGTAAGGTGCAGCCATTTGGAACTGGCCTGATTAATCAAACCTGGAAAATCGTTTGTGCGGATAATAACTATATCCTGCAGCGCATCAACCACCATATTTTTTTACACCCAGCAGATATTGATGATAATATTAACCAGGTAAGCAATTACCTAGCACAGCATTATCCTGACTACCTTTTTATTACACCCGTTGCAGCGGCAGGAGGGCAGACCCTGCTGGTTACAGAAGAACAGGAATATTTCAGGATGTTTCCTTTCATCAAAGATTCGGTTTCTTATGATGTTGCGCCAACACCCAAAGTGGCTTTTGAAGCGGCAAAGCAGTTCGGCAAATTTACACGTTTACTGACCGGATTACCTGTAAACCTTCTCAAATTTACCTTGCCGGACTTTCACAATATTAGTCTCAGGCAAACACAATTTGAAGAAGCTATTCGCAACGCGGAGCCGGAAAAACTTGAGGAAGCTGAAATATGTATAAAAGAACTGATGGACTATCGGTTTATCCCGGAAAGATTTGAAGCCATTCAAAACGATCCTTCTTTCCGCAAAAGAATTACGCACCACGATACCAAGATCAGTAATATTCTTTTTGATAAACGGGGAAATGGTTTGTGTGTAATAGATCTCGATACCGTTATGCCAGGCTATTTTATCAGTGATGTTGGAGACATGATCAGAACCTATGTATGCGCCGTTAATGAAGAAGAACAGGATTTCAGCAAGATCGTTATCAGGGATGATTATTTCGGTGCTATTGTAAAAGGCTATCTCTCTGAAATGAAAGATGAATTGAGTATTACGGAGATGGATCATTTTGTGTACGCCGGTTTATTCATGATCTATATGCAGGCGATTCGTTTTCTTACCGATCACCTGCAGAACGACAGGTATTACAATGTAAGCTATAAAGGACAAAATCTTGTACGGGCAATGAACCAGGCAACCCTGCTTCGTAAACTGAATGAGAAAACGCCATTGTTCGAGGCAATGGTTAAACAGTGCACACATGCAGCCGTAATGCCTTAACGGAACATTCTGCCAGAAGTTTCGTGTGTATTCAATATCAATTGCGGCTCGATCATGATTTTCTGACCAGTCTTGTTTTTTTCGCCGCTGTTTCCGCTCTCTAATAATTGCAGCAGCATTTCCATCGCTTTTTGTCCCTGTTCATAAGGAAACTGTTCAATGGATGCCAATGGCGGAAAAGACGTGTAGCTATTGAGGGGCAGGTTCGCATAGCTTACGAACGAGATATCCCTGTAAATAATCAGGTTTTTTTGCTTGGCGTACTGCACGGCATCCAGTGCCACATAATCGTTAAACGTTAAAATAGCTGAGGGCGCTCTTTTGTAAGATAGAAATTCTGTCATCGCCCTGTGTGTACCCTCGGTAGATAAATCAGTATTGATGATGAGATTGGGATCAAATTTCAGCCTGTTTTTATCCATTGCGATCCTGTAACCTTCCAGTCGTTGCTGACTGGCCAATAGTTTGGGAGGCCCGTTGATGAGCCCGATTACCCGGTATCCTTTTTTCAAAAGAACCGACACCGCTTTAACAGTGCCTTCCACCATATCGCATTCTACAGAATTGATATTGGCCATCCGGGGAATACAATCAAAAAACACAACCGGGATATCATATTTATTCAACATTTCGAAATGCTCATAATTGTTGGTGTTTTTTGATATGGATACAATGATTCCATCAACCCTGTGGTCTTTCATTGTTTCAATAATTGTTTTTTCCTTTTCTTCATTGTCGTGCGACTGGCCCAGTAACACAATGTATTTGTGTTTGCTGGCAAAATCTTCGATACCCGAAATGGCTTCTGAGAAAAAAGTTTCAGACAGTTTGGGTAACACTACGCCAATGGTGAATGTTTTTCTTTTTTGAAAAAAGATAGCTGTCTGGTTGGGTTCATAACCCAGTTCTTTTGCCAGCTGGGTTACAAGCATTTTGGTTTTCAGGCCAATACTTGGATGATCGTGAAGCGCCCTTGAAACAGAAGAAGGGGAGAGCCCAAGTTTCTTGGCTATTACTTTAATAGTAGGTAGTTTTTCAGGCATTGGTTGAGGGTTGGAAGTGCTATCAATGGCTGTATAGTAATCAATTATACAGCTGTATAAATTTACTGATATATTCTACTAACAATATAGGCTTTTATCAGTTACTTCCACAACAGTTTCTTTCAGTTTTCCCTTGAATTGTGCTCATTAAATAAAATAGATCATTGATCAGCGTCTTCTTTGTTTTTTAAGGATGTTTTAAGGGTTAGTTTAAGCCAGAAAAATCCGGTTATCCCCGCAATCAGTGAAGCAACAAGAATGGCGATTTTTGAATGATTGATGATGTCGGCCTTGTCGAAAGCAAGAAGCGTAATGAAAATCGACATGGTAAAACCGATGCCACCCAAGAAACCAGCGCCTATAATATTTTTCCATTTCAAGTCTGTTGGTAACATACAAAGTCCTGAACCAACACCCATAAATGAAAAGAGCCAGATACCTAAAGGTTTTCCAATAACAAGTCCGGCGATGATTCCTAAACTGTTAGGTTGCCCTAAACCACTTTGCCAGTCACTATCAATCGCGATGCAGGTATTGGCTACCGCAAACAATGGCAGAATAAAAAAGGCAACGGGTTTATGCAGGAAATGTTGAAGAATAAAGGAAGGTGATTTTTCTCCACCATTACCGAATGGAATTGCAAAAGCCAGTAATACACCGGTAATGGTTGCGTGAACACCAGAATGCAACATGAAATACCACATGGCGGCCCCGCCGATTAAATACGGAATTAAGTTGTGAACTTTCAGGCGGTTTAGGATAAGAAGAAAACCAAAAATGCCCAGTGCGATGAATAAATTGACAAACGATAAGGATGTTGTATAGAAAATGGCAATGATAATAATTGCGCCCAGGTCATCTATTACTGCCAATGCCGTTAAAAAAACTTTGAGCGATGTAGGAACACGACTCCCTAACAGCGATAAAATACCAATCGCGAAAGCAATATCTGTCGCCATCGGTATCCCAGCGCCCGACTGTGTACCTGTGCCAATATTCAATAACAAAAAAAGGCCCGCGGGAACAAGCATCCCACCCAACGCCCCCAAAATGGGTAGCGAAGCACTTTTAAGGTCAGAAAGTTCGCCATTGTATATTTCCCGTTCTAACTCCAAACCGATGAGCAGAAAAAAAATGGTCATAAGACCATCATTGATCCAATGAACAATACTATGCCCGGCAAAATCAAAATTCCAGAAATTGATATAGCTTGTTTGCCAATGCGAGTTTGCGAGCCCGAGGGAAAGTATTGTCACAAAAACCAGGACTAGTCCACCCGCTTTCTCGCTGTTAAAAAACTCGTTGAAAAGTCTTGATAGTTTCATGTTGGCTGTATGAGGTCTGTCAATAGTTAGCTCAGTCGAACAGTTACGATACCCGTACGGTTAGCGAAATAATAACGAAACAGGATGCAATTCATGTATCGTAAAGATAGTTTATCCGGAATTGAAACCAAGGGTGAGGAAGCCCTTATTTGCGCCTGATGGTAGTAAGGTGAGGGGGAGAAAATAATAAAAGATAAATTTATCTTTTATTATGAAAGATTGATTATTTTTGCAGAATAAAGGTAGAAGGAATGTTTTCAAAGACATGCGAATATGCCATCAGGGCCATCATTTTTATCGCGTTGAGGTCTAAGAATGGCGATAAGGTGGGAATCAAAGAGATTGCCAAAGGAATAGATTCTCCAGAGCATTTTATTGCCAAGATATTACAGGATATATCAAAAAAAGGATTTATTCAATCTGCCAAAGGACCCAATGGTGGGTTTTTCCTGGATGCAGCATCACTTAGATATTCACTGGCCGATATCGTTAAAGCAGTGGATGGTGATAAGCTTTTTAATGGGTGTGGCCTGGGATTAAAGATCTGTTCCGAATCGCATCCCTGCCCCATACACGATGAATTTAAACAAGTCAGAAAAAAAATGCAGGCCATGCTCGAAAAGGCAAAACTAGGATCGTTTACAGCGCAGCTTGAACAGGAATTGACTTTCCTGAAGAGGAAATAATTTTATTTATATCAATAAAAGATATAAAGGTATTAATATCTGAATTATGCAAATTACCCTATTTTCCCGAATGCTTTTTCTGGTAACCCTGGCAGCTATTGTATTTCCGGGTGACCTGCAGGCGCAAGAAATGCTGCCCTCTTCTTTTTCATTTCATTCAAAAGGAACATTTATCACCCTTATGGCCCTTGCGGCCAGCTGTTTATTTTTTGCTGTATGGTTCCTGAAATGCAAAGTAAAGGGCATCATAAACGAGTATAGGATCCGCAAAAACGAAAAAACGGATACACGGAATAAGGCACATATCGATAACCTGAGCAGCAACCAGATTGAATCAATATTGAAGTACAAAAAAAGAACAATGGGGCAAAAAAAGTTTCCAGGGGGGCTTGTTATGATCCCGCCTGTATTTATTTTTCTGAGCCTGGCATTGTTTTCTTCCTCGCCGGTAATTGCCCAAACAGAAGCCAAAACAGCTAGTGGATCATTGTTCAGTAATACCGGTATTGTCATTACGGTCGTGTTACTGCTGTTACCTATTCTAGCCGGTGTTGTGATACTGATCATAAACGTGGTTAACCTGATAACAAAACATAAAAATGCGGTTAATAGGGAAGAAGCCCGGCAACTGGCCACTTATCTTTCCTCATTGTCGGAAGAAGAAGTGGAAACGGTTTTGAAAGAAAGAAAAGCAGCCTTGGATTACAGTTTGCATCACAACGAATTATCAGGAAGCCAGAAAGCCGTTGATGAAAAGGGATTGCTGAATATCAACACGTATTTCGGGTTACCTGTGGTAGCCTTAAAAAAGAAAGCGTTGAAACGACCCAATATCGATCCAGCATTATCCAAACTGATTATTTGGTACCTGGGTTGTGCAACCTTTTGGCTCCTGTTCGGAACAACGGTTGGTGAATACCTGGGTATCAAATTCGTGGCTCCTGATGCAGATCACCTGAGTTGGTTAAGTTTTGGCAGGTTACGTCCGGTTCATACCAATGCGGTTTTTTGGGGATGGGCTTCTTTGGGCATGCTGGGATTGGGATATTATGTTGTGCCGATGGTAAGTAATACCAATCTTGCCAGTATTAAGAAGGGATGGTATGCATTGATCCTGATCAATGCAGCTGTTATTGCAGGTACCCTTTGCCTGATGGCGGGTATTAACAATGGCGGTGGAGAATACAGGGAATATATCTGGCCGGTTATGCTGCTGTTTGGTATGGGACTGATCCTTACCCTGATCAATTTTCTGCAAACCATTGCCAAACGCAGTACCAAAGAGATCTATATCGCCAACTGGTATATCGTGGCCTCAATTATTTTCGCGATTGTTATTTCAATCGTAGCGTATATACCCAACTGGCAAAACGGCCTGGGAGAAACCATTATCCAGGGATACTATATGCACCAGGGTGTGGGCATGTGGTTTATGCTGTTTACATTGGGGATCGTATATTATTTCCTGCCGCAACAATTGAATAAGCCGATCTATTCCTATAGCTTAGGCATTCTCGCTTTCTGGACACAGATACTTTTTTATACCTTAATCGGCACCCACCATTTTGTATTCAGCTCCATCCCCTGGTGGCTGCAAACAGTGGCCATTGTAGGTAGTGCAGGTATGATCATCCCGGTTGTTGCGGGTACCACCAATTTCATCATGACATTCAAAGGTGCGTGGTACAAGATAAAAGACAGCTATACATTGCCTTTTTTTCTGATTGGCATTATTTTTTACTTCACCGGTTCTTTACAGGGTACCGCAGAAGCGTTTCGTTCTACTAACCTGATATGGCATTTTACCGATTTTACAGTGGCCCATTCGCATCTTACCATGTATGGAATCATCTGCTTTTTTCTTTGGGCAGTTATTTATGCCATACTACCACGCCTCACGGGCAGGGAAGCTCCTCAAATAACCATTGGCGCACATTTCTGGCTGGCGCTGATCGGATTACTTTTCTACACCATTCCGCTCATGTACGGAAGCACACTGAAAGGATTGTTGTGGATAGAAAAAAAACCTTTTGTGGACGGTTTGGTATTGATGGCCCCTTACTGGTTATGGCGGGCAATAGGCGGCAGCCTGATGTGGTTATCGCACCTGTTCTTCGCCTACAATATGTATAAGATGCTTGCAAACAATTCAATGATCGACGTAAAGGAAACGGCAATAAACCTGTTGAAAAAAGATCCGGCTTCTATTGAAAACACTTTATAATACTTTGATACCACATGGAATTATTTGATAATCATAAAAAACTGTTTACAACCGCATTTTTATTTTTTGCAGGATTAACAACATTGGTAGCCATACTTCCGGCCATAAATAACCAGAACAAAAATAAAATTTTGCCGGATGCCGTACCATTAACTGAAGAAGCGGTCAAAGGCAAAACTGTTTTTATCGCCAATGGTTGTGTTGCCTGCCATACGCAACAGGTGCGTAACCTGGATATGGATAAGGTTTGGGGTGATAGACCAAGCCTGGCAGCGGATTATGCCGGTAACCAGCGTACAGATTTCTGGCGTAATACGGCCACTTTAATGGGCACAGAACGTACCGGCCCCGATCTAACCAATATTGGTAACCGCCAGCCAAGTAAAGACTGGAACCTGGTGCATTTATTTAACCCGAGAATTGTGGTGAAAGAATCGATCATGCCTGCTTATCCATGGTTATTCGAACGGAAAAAAGAGATTGCTAAAACAGATATCGTGGTTACGGTGCCACCTGAATACCTGGATGGAGAAGAAGGCAAAGTAGTTGCCACAAAAGAAGCAATGTACCTGATTGCTTACCTGCAATCGTTAAAGCAAACAAAACTACCGGATGGCACTGCCCAACCAGCTTTTCTATATAAAAAGGAAGATAAAAAAACGGAAGGTAGTACGCAGGCAACAGAACTGGATGGGAAAGCGATTTATACAGCCAATTGCCAAAGCTGCCACCAGGCGAATGGTGAAGGGTTGAAAGGCGCATTTCCACCTTTGAAGGGAAGCCCGGTAGTATTGAGTGATAACCTTGACATGTATATAGATATTATTATGCATGGATATGATGCCAGGGAAGAATACGGCGTAATGCCGGCGGTAGGTATCAATGCAAATTTTACAGAGAAAGAAGTGGCAGCCCTTATCAATTATGAAAGAAGCAGCTGGGGCAATAACGGGAAAAAGATTACACCGGAAGAAATTAAAAAGATACTCGATTTCATAAAACTGAAACCATCGAAATAATGACCAGCTATGTTACTGTTGATGAAACCAGGATGAAGAAGGCAGGTCTGCTGATTGCTTGCTTATCTGCAGGCTCAGTAGCATCGGCTTGCACGGTTTGTGAAAAACAGCAGCCTAAAATACTGCGCGGTATTACGCATGGTACAGGCCCCGAAAGCAACTGGGACCTCCTGATCGTTTCGGTAGCGGTGGTAATCGTTCTGTTCACTCTTTTCTTTTCAATAAAATGGCTGTTCTTTCCTGGTGAGCAATCGACAGGGCATATTAAAAGATGCATTTTAAATAACGAATAATATGGACGATAAAAGCACCATTTTCATTTTTCTGGATGAGGACCCAAAGCCGGTTGCCGAAGTGGTCTCCCCGGTAAGCTTTGAATTGGATACCCGCAAACTAATAGACGGAGAGCATATACTTAAAATCGTTAGTAAGGATCCAACGGGTAAGGAAGGGATCAGGATCATACCGTTTGTTGTTCGTAATGGCCCTGCCATTGCGGTTGAAGGCATTAAGGAAAATGCGGTAGTGGATGGAATCTTGCCGCTAATGATCAATGCCTACGGAAAAGGCGATCAAAAATCCTTCCTTATCGAAGGAAGTGAAACACCGCAGAGCATCCCGGCCTGGGTCTGGATATTGATCATTGGTTTTGCGGGATGGGCATTGTATTATTTAGTGAGGTATATTTCCATGATTCAATAATTTGTATGGATAAAGTAAAAGACATAACAACCATTGACGATATAAAAATACTGGTCGATAATTTTTACAGGGAAGTGCGGAACCATGAATTGTTGTCGCCTATTTTCAACAGGATCATCAACGAGCGATGGCCGGAACACCTTGAAAAAATGTACCGGTTCTGGCAAACCGTTTTATTGCAGGAGCATACTTATTTTGGCAGCCCGTTTCCGCCCCATGCAAAACTTCCTGTAACGCAAATACATTTTGATGCATGGCTGGATGTATGGCATACTACAGTTGATAGTCATTTTTCCGGAGAGAAAGCAACTGAAGCCAAATGGCGGGGCGATAAAATGGCACTGATGTTCCTGTCTAAAATTGAGTACTATCGGGATAACCCGGCAATACCCCTTACATGAAAGGGTTTTATATAAAGGTTCAAACAATAAAATACAAATACAATGGAAAATATAAATGAAGCGCCCATTGGCCAACTGGTTGTTTCGGATTACCGTACAGCCGCAATCTTTAAGAAATACGGAATTGATTTTTGCTGCAATGGTAACCGATCCATTGATGCCACATGCGCCGGTAACACAGACCAGGCCGATGCGTTGAAAGAAGAGATCAGGCATATACTGGAAATGCCCACCCACGGTAAAGAGGAGGGAACCGATTACTCCTCCTGGCCACTAGATTTGCTGGCAGACTATATTGAAAAAAAGCACCATCGGTATGTTGCCGAACAGATCCCCGTAGTAACGGAGTACCTGGAAAAACTGTGCAGGGTGCATGGGTACAAACATCCCGAGCTTTTCGAAATAAGATCATTGTTCAGTCATTGCGCCGAGGAACTTTCTGCACACATGAAGAAAGAAGAATTGATGCTGTTCCCTTTTATCAGGAAGATGGTTGCCGCAAAAAAAGGAGCGGGTACTACTTTCTCAGCTCCGTTTAATACAGTACAGAACCCTATCCAGGTGATGATGAAAGAGCACCAGGTGGAGGGCGAACGTTTCAGTAAAATCAGAAGCCTCAGTGATGAATATACACCGCCGGCAGACGGTTGTAATACCTATAAGGTCGGGTACGCTTTACTGGAGGAGTTTGAGAATGATCTGCATTTGCATATACATCTCGAAAACAATATCCTGTTTCCCAAGGCGATAGCTATGGAAGGCGTATTTGCCTGTTAAATTGTTTACGAAGGAATGACCAGAGACAGGCAACATGCTATATATCGTTTTACGAATCTATATCGCCAAGCTCCTTATATAAATACCAGTCAATGAAAAGGAACGAACATTTACGTACACTTTCCCGGGATCATCATTTCGGTCTGCTGTTTTGCTGGAAAATCAGACAGGGATTGAAAAATAAAATTGCTACGGTTAGAATACGTCAATATGTAAATTATTATTGGGTGTCTTATTTACACCAGCATTTTTTGGATGAGGAAACGGTACTGTTCAATCCATTGAATGACCGGCTTTGTAATATGGGTATTTCCCAGCACAAAAAAATAGAAGCGCAAATAAAATACATCAACGAGGCAGAAGAGGGCGATACGGATGCTTACAAACTGCTTGCGGATCTTGTAGACAAGCATATCAGGTTTGAAGAGCGGGAATTGTTCCCATACCTGGAGTCTGTATTGTCTGAAGAAAAAATGGCAATAATAGGTGAACAATTAAAAGCAATGCATATACATGTTCCAGTTGACAACTATTCCGATGAATTCTGGCTTACCACAAAATAGTATACACCATTATGATGAATACAAAGGCCGATAGTGTTACGATAAAAGTACTATATGAAGAGGAGGAATTTGAACTGCATACCTATGCAGGTGAATACAGGAATTTGATGATGTTGCTCTACGACAAGATCTATATTCACGGCTTCGGAGATTGCAAGGGGATGGGGAGATGCGCAACCTGCTTGGTTACTATATTGGGAGGCAGCTGCCATCTGCCGCCTTTGGAAAGAAATGAAACTGAAACCCTGCGAAAAGCTGGTTATACGGATCCTACAATGCGCTTATCCTGCCAGTTGCAAATTAGCCAGGGATTACACAATAGCCGGTGGGAAGTTGAATCTTGTGCTTATTGATGTTGCTTTGTTATTAGGCAGAAGAAGGTGTATCACTTCTTTCTGAAACTGCAGAAAAGAAAATTTTGTACAGTATTGAAAGGCGTTAGATGATCTTCCTGGATACATTTTACCCTGTCAAAAGCGATTTCGAACCTGGCTGACATAGAAGCTTCTGAATACTGCCGAATTTCCAGGCCGCTGCACTTTGTTGGGCCGTTTTCTGAAAACGTACCCAGAATCAAATAGCCCCCTTTTGTAACGGCAGCTTCGGCAATCGATATGTATTTATCTATCTTTTCCTCCGTAGTAAAAAAATGAAAGGCAGCCCTGTCGTGCCAGAAATCGAACTGAACAGGAGGTTTGAATTCGGCAGCATCTGATACAATCCAATGTACGCCCATTCCTTTTTTACCCAACCGCTTTTTAGCCCGTTCAATGGCATGTGCCGAAATATCGAGTACCCAAATATTCGTATACCCTTTATCCAGCAGTGCATCCACGAAGTGGCTATCACCGCCGCCTATATCAATGATATTGGCTGAAAGCGGAAGGTCAAACAATGCTACAAAATCCATAGAGGTTTTCGGATATTTCTGAAACCAGCTTACCTCATTTGCTGCTTTAACGCTATAGACGTTTTCCCAATGTTGCCTGCTATCGTCCATCTCATTCTATTTGTGATAAAGGTAAATGTAGGTTTTGTGGCTTTGCGCTCAGCTATATACAATAAAAAAGCCCCACATTTCTGTGAGACTTTTCGTGACCGCGTCAGGATTCAAACCTGAAACCTTCTGATCCGTAGTCAGATGCTCTATTCAGTTGAGCTACGCAGCCATTCCCCTTTGGGGGTGCAAATATAATGGCTAAAAAAGAAATGACAAAACCTAACTGCTGCTTCCTGAAAATTAATCTTTTGCATAAATACCCGCAGCCGAAGTTTCCACCAGTTTTTTAGGTAATAACCAAACAAGGAAGGTTCCCAACTGGTTAATAAAGCCGGTAATGGTTTCCGTTTTGCGGGCAAACATGGCGTTCACGGCCAGTTTTGCAACGGCCTGGGGCGTCATATTTAATTTTTCTCCGGCTTTCACTGCTTTAGAGCCCACTTTTGCCCGGTTGGCAAAATCGGTATCGGTTCCGCCCGGACTTACTACGGTTACCGAAACATTGGTTTTCTTTAATTCAAATGCCAATCCGCGGCTAAAACTTAACAGGAAAGATTTACTTGCCGCATAGACCATTAAACCCGGTACGGCCTGGTAAGCCGCTGCGCTGGCAATGTTCAGAATATAGCTTTTGGGTTGTTTTTTTAATTCAGGAATCAGTAAGGAACACAATTCTACTGGCACCTGCATGTTCACCTGCATCATATCCCTGTGTTCTTTGGCAGAATATTGGTCAAACGGGCCACTTAATCCGTACCCCGCATTGTTTACCAGTATGTTTACCGCATAGCCTTTTTCAGCTACCCAATTACTGATCCGGGCCGGTGCCGTTGCCTCAGACAGGTCGATGGCTATATAATCTGCCTGTATATGGTACCTGGCAGACAGGTCTGCTGCCAGCTCCTGTAATAATGATTCGCTCCTGGCCACCAAAATAAGATTGGAATGCCGTGCGGCCAGTTCTTCAGCAATGGCTTTGCCGATTCCTTTGCTGGCGCCGGTGATTAATGCGTATGACATATTTTATTTTTAGACCGGATGTCCGGTAGTCAGAAAGTCCGGAAGAAGAAAATGATATTAGATGATAATGAGTTCCTGTATTTCATAAAAAAAGGCCAACCTAAAGCTGACCTTTTTTTCAATATGGTTCATGCATCAATGATGTACTTTTCCGGTAAACCTGTGATAGAAAGGTGTTTTGCTGTTCTCGTCTTTGGGTTTGTATTTACCGGTAACCATTGGTACATACATTACACGGCGTCGGCTTTCTTCACCAAATTTGGGCGATTGTTTTACACGGTGCCATAAGCGGCCATCGTGTACAGACAGGTCGCCAGCATGCATATCAAATCCAACCTCGCGGTTATCATCGTTGTTATCGATAAAATATTTTTTACCGAACAGTAATTTCAGCATATTCTGTTTGTGGGTGCCGGGTAATACACGCAAACCGCCGTTCTCGAACGGGCATTCATCCAGGTGGATACCTACGTTGAGCATAGGCATGATTTTTTGTCCCAGGAAAAGATCACGTGGTGAATCGGTATGCCAGCCCATCTGCGTAAACGTGCTGTTTGGGGTATTGATGTAATTATTGATAACCAGCCCATCCTTTTCATTTTCCGCGATCCGGCCTTCATAAGGATTCAGGAATGACATCAATGCTTTCAGCTTCGGCTCTTCCAGCAATTGATGCAACTCATCACTGTATAGAGAGGTGAAGCATAAACGTTGAATGGTTCTATTGCCGTGCTCGTCTTTACCAAATTTGAGGGGTATGCCGTTAACCTTATCGCGGTTCTCTTCCAGCCAAAGCGTTTCAAGCCGCTTCAGTTCACTGAGGTAGGCGGCCACCTTTTCTTTGCTGATAAAATTCCTGAATACAATTACACCGTGTTTATCAAAAAAATCCAATTGCTCCGCGGTTACAGTATCTCCCAGCTGAAAATGACTTTCCCATTTTTTCATTCTTAACTCTATTGCGTTAATTATTAGTAGTGTAATGTTAATTAATTATTACAAAATTGTGAACTTGTCAGGTATAAAAAGCGAGCAAATCTAAGCAATTTATACAGAGTTTTTACCCGGTTAAATTATAAGAGGTTAATTTACACCTTTTATTATCAAAAAAGGCAGCATGCATCTTCGATATTTTAGTCTGTTTTTGACTGTTTTGGGGCTTAATAAAGGCATTTATGCGCAAAAAGACACAACAAAAGCCAAACATCTCCTTATTTTACCTGTTATCGCAAAATCCATAGAAACCGGCTGGTCATTCGGTACAGCCGGATCGTTCACTTTCCGGCTTTCACCCAAAGACAGTTTATCTAGAACGTCAAATGCACAGGTATTAGTATTGTACTCCACAAAAAAACAGCTGGTTACCGCTATTAACGGCTCACAATACTTTCACAAGGAAAAATTTATCCTGAACGAACAGATCTCTTTCAGTTCCTACCCTGATAAATTCTGGGGACTTGGCAAGTATACACCCGATGCGGCCGAGGAACCATATAAATTCGATCAGTACTATGTGTACCTGCACCTGTTGCGTAAAGTGGCGCCCGGCTTGTTTGTGGGAGCGCTGTTTGAAATGCAAAAAGTATGGAACGTAACCTACCAGGCTGGCGGTGTTTTTGATCAGCAAAAAGTATTGGGCCGAAATGGCTACCATGTGGCAGGATTGGGATCCAGTATTACCTATGATAAACGGAATAACGCTTTTTCGCCCGACAATGGCCTGTTCTGCCAGGTATCTTATAATCATTTTGACAAATTCTGGGGTTCGGATTACAATTACAGCAATGTGATCATCGATATCCGCAAATACATCCCTACGGGTAACCAGGTATTGGCATTTCAATTATACAATATGATCAACAATGGCGAAATCCCGATCCGAAGCCTGGCTTCTTTTGGCGGCGCTAACCGTATGCGGGGCTATTATGAGGGTCGTTACAAAGACCAGGATATGCTGATCGTTCAGGGCGAATACCGTTTCCCGGTGTACAAAAGAATCAGTGCCGTAGCATTTGGCGGAGGAGGAAGCGTGGGTAAGAATTATGCTGATTATGCTTTATCAGACCTTAAATTCTCTTATGGCGGCGGTGTTCGCATCGCGTTGAATAAAAAAGAAAAACTAAACCTGCGGATCGATTATGGTGTTGCGGGGGGGAAGAATAGTGGGTTGTATTTGCAGCTGGGAGAAGCGTTTTAGGATTTGAAAATTTGAAAATGGATATTGTTCTGAGTGCTTGATTTTTCTGTAAACTATTATTGACCATTTAACTTCCTCTGTGTAACTCCGTGTCCTTTGTGCCCCTGTGTTGAAAAAAATGAAATCATCTTTAGACCCATATTCGTATTCGACACTTAAAAAGCAGGCTAGCGCTTACCTGTTTTCCGTCCCTCCAATAGCAACACTTCTCTAAGCCGGGATTTCCCTTTTTATCTAGCATTCCCTTCCCAACCGTACAATCGGGTTTGTATAACCAAGGATACTGTTCCATAGCCGGTTCCACCCAACGGAAGCGCCTGTTATGTCTGTAGCCTGCCAGGGCTAGGTAGGTGTTTGGTTGTTAGTTCACCCACAGTTCACCCACGGTTGACCCACAGTTTACCCACACCGGTGTGGGTAAACTGTGGGTGAAGTGTGGGTGAACTGTGGGTGAACCCCGAAAAAAGCCCGAATCTAGTGGCTTTCAGCCCATCGGGACCGAGGATATACGAAAACGGGATCGGGCTGTTTTACAAGTGGAAATTCCTGGTTGGTCTGGCTTTATAATCAGAGCAATAGATTAATTTTCAATGTGTTGTATTCTGAATACCACAGCCCGATAACAGATGACAACAAAAATTCTCCGGGGTTGGGGGAAAGCGATACTTTGGGTAAATGAACCTACCGTAAACGGATCTTCAACCACAGAGAATTGTTTACATCAATAGGCAACACATAAGAAGCTATACAGAGAAGCCCTGCCCTTTAAATTGTACAATACGTGACTAGCTGGCTACTTTTTTCCCAAGCAGGTAAACGAAATATGTGATGACAAATGCGGCGAGTACATCGATGGTGTAGTGAACGTGTTGAACCAGTACCAGCGCCGCTACGGTAATGGTTGAGAAAAGGGCGATGAGCTTGTCTGTTTTTTTATGCAGACAAAGAAAGATCAGGAACTGGGTGGCGGTATGGCCTGAATAAAAAAGATCCTTTGTAATAAATACCTCGGGGCCGCCGTAAAACAGGCTGCTAATGGGATCTTTTAATGGGATTAATCCTGCTGGTGGGTTAAGCGGGATCAATGATATTGTAACAATGCGGGAATAACAAAGGATCACCAATGAGCATAATGCCACCAGGAATATCGCTGGATTTTGTATGGCGCGTACCCAAAGAAACAGGGTCATGGACCAGATCAGGATAAAAGTAAGCAGCGAAACATCAACAGGTGGAATGAAACCTAGTAACCAGTCGTTGAACTGAACGCCTTGTCTCCTTTCAATGATCGCAAAGAAATAGGGCAGCGATAAGATCACTACCAGCAATAAGATCGTTCCGATAATGGTTTTTAGCCTGAAATCCCTATTACCCCATGCTTTGCGCCATGCCAATGCGATTCGCTTATTCGCGCCGTCCCTGTCTTCCATCCGTCAAAAATAAGAACAACTTAATAATGCCATCTAACAAATGCTTCCATGGCAGCATATTTGGTCATGCCCAATGCTGCATAGAGGTTGGCTGTATTGCCATTTCTATCCTCTGCACGTTGCCAGAATTCGCGACTATCGGTTCCCTGGAAAGGAACCATGTCTTTTTGTGACTGGTGTATAAAGATGCCGAAACGTTTTTTCATTACCTGGTCGGGACTCATCGGTATGGCCATTTCTATTTCTGAGATATCCCATTCCTGCCATGCGCCTTTGTATAACCAAACCCAACAGTCTTTGATCCATGGCTCACCCGTGGCTTTCAGTCTGCGTAAGCTTTCAAATACCACTTCCAGGCAAACTTTATGGGTACCATGCGGATCAGCGAGATCGCCGGCACAATAGATCTGGTGCGGTTTTAATTTTTTAAGCAGTTCCATGGTAACCAGTACATCTTCTTCACCCATGGGTTTCTTTTCAATGGTACCTGTTTCATAGAAAGGCAGGTTCATAAAATGTGCCCGGTCTTCGGTGAGCCCTACATAACGGCAGGTGGCTTTTGCTTCGCAGCGTCTGATCAGACCCTTTATCGAACGGATCTCTGCCGTATCCTGCTGGTCTTTTTGTTTGGTGGCGATATAGTTACGCGCCGCGGTTAAGATTTCCTGGCTCTTGTGGTTATCGATTCCGAACATGTTTTCAAAACCAACCGTAAAATCAATGAAACGCGTTACAAATTCGTCTGTAACGGCAATATTTCCACTGGTTTGATATGCCACATGTACCTCATGCCCTTGGTCGTGCAGACGCATAAAAGTTCCACCCATGCTGATGATATCATCATCGGGGTGAGGAGAGAAGATGACACATCTTTTCGGATATGGCTCACTTCTTTCCGGATGGTCTGGGATCACCGCATTGGGTTTACCGCCCGGCCAGCCTGTAATCGTATTTCGTAACAGGTAGAATACCTGAAGATTGATTTCATACGCATCTCCTTTTTCAACAAGAAGGTCTGAAAGGCCGTTTTCGAGATAATCATTTGCTGTAAGACTGAGTACTGATTTATTCAATTTCAAAGCCATATTGATCACCGCACGTTTGATCATTTCGTTGGTCCATACACATTCACCCGTTAACCATGGTGATTTTACACGGGTAAGTTCCGCTGCGGCAGGCTCATCCAGTACAAATGTGCAGTCGGCATGCTGTTGCAGAATACTGGCCGGTATCTGTTCCGTTACATTTCCTTCCACTGATCGGGCAATCACAGGGGCTTTCTGTCCCCAACCCATCAACAAAATTCTTTTGGCTTTCAGAATGGTGCTGATCCCCATGGTTATGGCCAGACGGGGAACTTTGGAGATATTGGCAAATTCATAGGTATTGGCAATACGCGTGGTATTGTCAAGGTTTACAAGTCTTGTCTTCGAAAAAATACTGGAGCCAGGTTCATTGAATCCGATATGCCCGTTTAAGCCTATACCTAAGATCTGAAGGTCAACACCACCAACATCTTCAAGTTCGGTTTCGTAAGCGGTACAATATTTTTTGATTTCATCTTTGGGCCAGTTGCCATTGGGAAGATTAATATTTTTGGGATCAATATCTATGTGATTGAAGAGATGCCGGTGCATAAAGCTCCAGTAACTTTGGAAAGCTTCTTTTTCAATCGGGTAATATTCATCCAGGTTGAAGGTGATCACGTTTTTAAAACTTAATCCTTCTTCCCTGTGCATTCTTACCAGTTCGGCATACAGGTGAATAGGGGTAGAACCGGTAGCCATTCCCAATACACATTTCTCTTTTTTGGCTTGTTTCTCACGAATCAGTGCCGCAATTTCCTGGGCCACATATTTAGAGCCTTTTTTAGAATCCGGGTAAATTTTAACGGGGATCTTTTCGAATGAGTCTACCATGTTCATGAGGGTTAAAATTTTTACAAAAATACGGCTATTTGCAGGGTTTGCCCATGTAATGGACTAAAAACGGCAAAAAGCTGCAATTTATTAACGTGATAAACAAGATTATTGATTCTCAGCATCCTGGTATCTTTTATTGTAATTTATTTGCCACCAATCATACCGCTTTACCTGTTGTTGCAGTCGTTTTTCAAAATCTGTCCAGTTACGGGCTTCTTTGGGACTCCATAATACCTCGCTCAAGGCACTCATGCGGGGGAAGATCATGTACTCCACTTTTTTTGGATTCGCCATGTATTCCGTCCACACATTGGCCTGGGCTCCCAATACATATTTCGCTTCTTCCGCACTGAGTTCTTTTGGTATGGGTTCATATCCGTATACTTTCTGAACATTGGTATACCCGCCAATGGTAAGTGAATCTTCTTTTTTATTTGGCGAATGGTCAAAATACACCCAGCCACCCGGTGTCATAATTACATTGTGTTTCTGCTGCGCAGCTTCGATACCACCTTTTTCGCCGCGCCAGCTCATAACAGTGGCATTGGGGGCAAGTCCACCTTCGAGGATCTCGTCCCATCCGATGATCTGGCGGCCCTTGCTGTTTAGGTATTTTTCTACACGCTGAATAAAATAGCTCTGCAGACCATGTTCATCTTTCAGTCCTTTTTCTTTGATGAGCTGCTGGCAGAAAGCAGAGCGTTTCCAGTTTTCCTTAGGACACTCATCGCCGCCGATATGAATGTATTTTCCGGGGAAGAGTTGCATCACCTCATCCATTACATCCTCTATGAATTTGAATGTATATTCAGTAGGGGCAAACACATCCGGGTAAACACCCCAGCTCTGTTGTACCTGCTTACTGGTACTGTCGCCGTTCCAGATAACCCTGGGAAGATGTTTGGTAGCTTCTTCAGGAAAACAACTCAGTTGCGGGTAAGCCGCAATGGCTGCCGACGCATGACCGGGAAGCTCTATTTCAGGGATAATGGTAATGTAACGGTCGGCGGCATATTTTACAATGTCTTTGATCTGCGCCTGTGTATAGTATCCCCCGTATTTCGTGTTGTCATTTCCGGTTCCGGGATGATGTCCGATAATGGTGCCATTACGGTACCCGCCTACAGAAGTAAGTTTGGGATATTTTTTGATCTCGATACGCCAGCCCTGGTCTTCGGTTAAATGCCAGTGAAAGGTATTCATCTTGTGCATGGCAATAAAGTCAATGAATTTCTTCACAAAATCTGCCGTGAAAAAATGACGGCCTACATCCAGGTGCATACCGCGGTAGGCAAAGCGGGGTTTGTCTTCCACCAGCAGGTTGGGTACCGACAGGCTTTTCTTTTTTTCGAGCGGCAGTAATTGAATCAATGACTGAATGCCATAAAAGGTTCCGGTTGCATTATCGCCACCGATCTCGATACCATTCGAATTTATTTTCAATGTGTATGCACCTGGAATCGGGTGACCTATTTCCTGCAAACCAAGTACAATATTGTTTTTGTGGTTACTGCTTTTGCTTACCTGCAAACGGAATCCATAAAAATGTTGCAGGTAATCGTTCAGGAATTCCGCTGATTTTGACAGGCTGGATTCGGCCAGAATGATTTGTGTGGCGGGTGTAATGGTAAATGTGCCGGTGAGCTTTGTTAGTTGCGAAGGCTGTGGCACCAGGCTGATCTCCTGTGCCTGTGTGGTAAATGCAAACAACAAACAGAACGCGAGTAATCCGTGTTTCATAAGGGGGGCTTAAGGTTTAGACGATCGATGCAAAGTGGCTGACCTGGGGCAATCATCGTCAGCGAACTCAAACCTAAAAAAGATTCCTGTGTAAACAGGAATCTTTTTCGGTTTTTATGAAAATAACTTAATCAACTTTTGTCAGCTTGATGATATTGGTAGGAAGGTGGAGATCAACCGGCGTGCTTCCGGTATTGATTACCACATCACCCGTGTTTACAAATCCCCTTTCTTTCAGGATCTGGATCTGATCGTAAATGATATCATCCAGGCTGTCTTCTTCCGCATAATAAAAGGCTCGAACGCCCCAGCTTAAACTCAACTGGTTTACCAATGTTCTTTCCTTGGTAAAAATATAGAGCGGTGAAGATGGGCGGTAGCTGCTCAGCATAAAAGCGGTATAGCCGCTCTGTGTCATACCGATCAATGCTTTCGCTTCTACATCATCTGAAATCTTACAGGCATTGTAGCAGATCGCATCGCTGTGAAAAGAAGGAGAGTGGGGCTGGGGTACCAGGTCTTCTGCACGGTTGTAGCGGTATTCTTTTTTCTCCACCTCTGCAATGATCTTGCGCATGGTTTCTACTACAAGGGTAGGATGTTGTCCTGTTGCGGTTTCACCACTCAGCATTACCGCATCGGCGCCTTCCAAAACAGCGTTGGCCACATCGGTAATTTCGCTACGGTTGGGTTTTACCCTGTCGATCATGCTTTCCATCATCTGTGTTGCCACGATAACGGGTTTGGCACGGTGAATACATTTACGGATTAGTTCTTTCTGGATCAAAGGGATCTGTTCTACCGGTAATTCCACACCCAGGTCGCCACGCGCTACCATAATGGCATCGCTTTCGATGATGATATCGCGGATATTAACAAGCGCTTCCGGTTTTTCGATTTTGGCAATGATTTTGGTCTTGCTTTTTTTCTCCTGCAGTTTGCTGCGCAGGATCACAATATCATTTACACTTCTTACAAAACTCAATGCTACCCAATCCAGTTCCTGCTCAATGATAAAGGCAAGGTCTATCAGGTCCTTATCGGTTAATGCGGGTAAAGAAATTTTCGTATCCGGAAGGTTCAGTCCTTTTTTTGAAGAAAGGATTCCACCCAGGGCTACCGATACTTTTACGTCCCCATTTTTTTCAATGCCTACTACTTTTACTTCGATCTTGCCATCATCGATCATAATGGTATTTCCCATTACCACATCGCCGGCAAGGTTGGGATAGGATACATAGATCTTTTCAAGGGTGCCAATGCATTTCTGGTTGGTGAAAGTGAGTATGTCGCCCGCTTTTACTTCCAGCGCATTGTTCTCTATTTCGCCCACACGAAGCTTTGGCCCCTGCAGATCACCAAGGATCGCAATGTTATAAGGTTGTGTTTTATTGATATTGCGGATGTGTTCAATGATCGCGAGTTTGTCTTCATGACTGCCATGCGAAAAATTCAACCTGAACACATTCACGCCAGCTTTCACCAGGTCGAGCAGTTTTTCGTAAGTGTCACAGGCGGGCCCCACGGTGGCTACTATTTTGGTTCGGTGGTTCACGTGGGCAAGTCCTGCTTCTTTGTCCATGTTCTTGTGCAGGTACTTATCTAGGTTTTTAGACATTGTATGTTTAATTGTAGGTTGCTCTTTAGAAAAATGAATGGTTAACTGGCCAGGATCTTTACGATCTTGAACCAGTCGTCTGATATTTTTTGTTTGGCTTTTACTGCGTTATCGAGTGGTGTATAATGCAGTTTGTTGTTCAGTATCCCCACCATCACATTGTGTTTGCCGGTTAAAAGGCATTCTACCGCATGGTATCCCATACGGCTCGCGATCAATCTGTCCAGACAGGTTGGAGAGCCGCCTCTTTGGATATGACCAAGTATGCAAACACGAACATCGGCCTGCGGTAATCTTTCCTTGATAATGGTAGCTACTTCATTACCACCACCAAATTCATCGCCTTCCGCAACCACGATCAGGTTAACGAGTTTTTTCCTTTTCTCTTTTTCAGTGAGAGAAGAGATCAGTTCTTCGATATCGGTTTTGGTTTCAGGGATCAATATGTTTTCCGCGCCGGTGGCGATGCCGCTGTGTAAAGCAATGTATCCCGCATCGCGGCCCATCACTTCTACAATGAATAAACGATCATGTGCATCGGCTGTATCGCGTATTTTATCAATGGCTTCTACGGCAGTGTTTACAGCGGTATCGAATCCAATGGTAAAATCGCTTCCGGCAATATCCTTATCAATGGTGCCGGGTAAACCGATACAGGGGATATCAAATTCATGGCTGAATTTCTGCGCTCCGCGGAAACTTCCGTCGCCACCAATGATCACGAGTGAGTCGATGCCTCTTTTCTTCAGGTTCTCGTACGCTTTTTTACGGCCTTCGTATTCAAAAAAATCTTTGCTGCGGGCGGTCTTTAAAATGGTACCACCGCGTTGAATGATATTGGCAACAGAGCGGGAGTTCATTTCGAAAATATCATCATCGATCATGCCGCTGTAGCCGCGCATGATCCCATATATTTCCAGTCCATGATAAATTCCTGTTCTGACAACGGCCCTGATGGCTGCATTCATACCCGGGGCATCTCCGCCGGAAGTAAGAACCCCTATTTTGGTAACTTGTTTTTCAGACATTGTAATTTGTCAATTCTTCTTTAATGCAATGAAATACTTATGGCAATCATTCGTAATTTGGTGTGTATCAACTACACGGAGTTTCAAAAATAAGCATTTGAAAATAAATGGCAAGTTCTGTTATCAGTTATTGTGCGATCTGTGAATGTTGGATGGGGATAAATAACGTGTGATAGAAAACAGACATGTGTGTACACATCTCTGCATTGCTTTACAGCAAAGGGTTTCAGCTGGTGCGTTGATCGATCAGATTAGTGCCACTTAATAAATAAGACTAAATTTTATTTTCTAGTGCTAACGCCTGTTAGCTGAATGCTGCTGTTTTGTGCAGCGTTGCAAAATTATTTTGCAAATGGATTTGCGCATTAACGCAGTGGTAAAAAAACTTCTGCCATCATACACCTTGCGCTTCCGCCGCCATTGGTTTCAATGGTGGTGATATCTGAATGAATGATCGGGTTGTATTTTTCAATCCGCATTTTTTGCATTTCTGTCAAACTATCGAATGCCTGCGACGACATCACCAGGAATTTTTCATTTTTTTTATTATGCACCTGTAACATATTACCTGCAAAATGATTCAACTGGTCAAAACTGATCTCAATTAATTCTTTTCCAGTTTCCAGTATTGATTGTGTTAGGATCTTTTCTTCGGTATTGTCCGGTATGCTGTTCAGGCAAATGATTACATACTCATCGGCCACGCACATCATTACATTGGTATGATAAATTGGATTACCTGCTTCGTCAACTGCATGAAAACTCACCGGCCGGTATCCCATCTGCTCGCAGAATGTATTCAGCAGGTGAATATCTGTTCTTTGCGAAAGGCAGGCATAGGCAATTTTATGAACCCTGTCGAGAACCATACTTCCTGTTCCTTCCAGGAAAAGATTGTCCGTTTCGTAAGCAGAGAGGTCAATGGTTCTGGATATGTTGAATTTTTGCCTGATCGCTTCAAGCACATGCTGTTTCCGCTCTTTTCTCCTGTTTACCGCAAACATGGGATAGAGGAGGAGTGTGCCGTCTTCATGAAAAGAAACCCAATTGTTGGGAAACACCGAATCGGGTGTATGGGGATCGGGTGTGTCTTCAATAACCGTAACATCGATTTCATGTTTTTGGAGAACGGAGATAAAATGGTTGAACTCATCCAATGCCTTATCCTGAACGGTTGCATCAGCCGACCTGATCTGGAAGCTGTTGTTCACAGCTGTTTCTGCATTAAAGTTAAAATGCACCGGTCTGATCATTAAAAGATGCGAAGTATGTTGCATAGATAAGCGTTGGGGTAATCGCAAATAGTTTTTTACTGATTAACGGTCAATAGGCTCGCGCCAGAGCGGCATGCTCATGCAATGGAAACCTCCTCTTGCCCTCGATAATTCGGCCGATGGCATCAGGATCAGGGTATCTCTAATGGTATCGGTTTGTATGGTTCCGGCTTCCAGCTCCTGTAACAATTCGTTGGCATGTATGACGCGGAACCCGGCATTTTTGAATGCTTCGGTGGTCTTATCATTCCGGTCATAGCCCAGCACAACGCCTTCCTTCATCGCCAGCAGGTTACAGGAATCTGTCCATTGTTCGCGCACATTATAGGGAAACTCATTATTACCCGAATAAATGAATCGGGGTTCTCCTTTGCACCGGAGATCGGTTTTGCTGATATCCGCCAGCAGGTCTTCCAGGCTTTCGAAAGAAACCGGGTTATCCGGATTTTTCCTGTGGAACTGCAGTATCCTGATCTTTTCTTCCTTCTTGATATCGAGCATCCGCTCAATGGTATCCTTGTCTTCGTGTTTCACCGCTTTGCGGGAGAAATTGCCCAGCATCACCCAAACATCCCGCTTTACCTGTGTAAACACGGTATCGATATGCATATAATCTCTTTTCTTCGGGATTTTGATGATGGTTATTTTGTCCATCAACCCTTTTTCAAAAATGGTATTGGTAATGCGTACAGCAGCTTCTGAAGAAGTTCGTTCGCTTACGCCTACCAGTAAATGGTTTTCACTCACTACCATGATATCGCCACCTTCAAGCGTGATTTTTCGATCATCTTCTTCTTTGGGCATCAGAAAACTATGGGTTGAATCGGCCAGTTCAATGATATTGCTCCGGTAATCTGCAAACAAAGGATGGTGAAAGAAGATATATTTCGCCAGCAGTGTTTCACGCTTTCTTGCTTTTTTGGCAGGCTTGTTCAGCAGCACATGGTCTTTGATGATAATGCCGATATCGCGGGTAAAAATGAAATTGGGAATGGGTGCAAACAACAAGACCTTATCGCTGGAAGTGCCGGATATAAAGGTTTTAGCCAGCTCTACCGGTGAATATTGCTGCAATTGGTTTTGTATCTGATAGGTACATCCCTCAATCGCACTCACCGATGCTACCAGCTTTGCATGAATGTCTTTGTTCTCCAATACCTCTGCCAGCAGCCATTGCAGTTCGATCACTTTATCCGATGCAAAGAATTGCTTGCTTTCTGGTTTGTAAAATTCCCGGTCGGCTTCTATGGCGTCGATGGCAGCCAGTTTACCCTTGATCTTTTCCGGGTCGAGAAAATAAAGCAGGATCTTGGTATAATAATCGTATTCGTCGCGGCGGATGGTTTCAAGGTGTACAATGTCTTCAAATAACCAGTCCTGCGCCTTGGAAGGCACTACTTTTCCCAGTCCGCTGTCCGGACTATGCACCAATAAACGTTTTAAGGTTCCTATTTCTGAACTGACAGCTAATTTATTATCCATACAATGATGAATTGAAGTAAGTATAGTGAGATCAATAAAAGGGTAATTAGCCAAAAAACGTCAGCGTCAATGATCGGGCATGGAATTGAGACCGCGGTACATCCATGCAAAATGGGCCGTAAGTAATGATATGGTAGTACAATGGTTCATGCGGTTACTGCAAATTACAACTTTCTTTTCAAAGGGTCTTTTGCGTGTAAAGTTCCCCTGGAAGAGAGGATCCGGAAACGCACGAACATCTCTTCGCTGTACCAGTTCTCCTTTCGGGTTTTGCGGATCACTTCCGTATGATGGTGCATCTGGTAAGCGAACTGTTTCATCTGTGCCCTGCTTTCCCAGATGCTGAAAGTGGCCTGTTTGATCCAGGGTATCTCGCCAATACCCAATGATGTGACAAATCCATCGGCACCGGCCATTTGCTGTGCAACAGCATCCACATTTTTCCAGAAAGCGCCGAGTTTGTTCACTCTAATGGTGGCCCGCGTTAAAACGCCGATGATTCCTTCGTATGCTGTCTGTTGCGGTAAATCGCCGAAACATTGCTTGCCATCCCAACTTCCGCGCCCTTCTATTGGCTCCAGTTCCAGTACCCATTTTTCACAGCCGAATACGCTCCACCAGAGAAGCAGGAAGTCTGGAGTCTGGCGTTGGGAGTCTGGCGTTGTTTTTTTACTTCCGACTCCAGACTCCAGACTCCTGACTTCCAACAACGCCCATTGCCGCCAATCAGGTGTTTTATCAAAGGTTCCGTTCTTTCCGCAGCCCATCAGCTTCCAGAAACTGTTTTGTTTGCTTGTCCATAAGGGTAAACGGAAAACCGCCATTGATAAAAATCCGGCCCATCCCATCCATTTAGGGTATCGAACAATGGTTAATGTGCAGGTCATAACCGAAAATAAAGGGTTTCTTGGGTATTCAGCAGAATCTGCTAATTTGGTTTCATGAATTTGTTAATTACCAACATCCGTCAACTGGTAAATGTTCGAGAAACAAGTAAACCGCTTCGTGGAAAGGAACTGGCACAGTTGCCTGTAGTAGAGAATGCTTTTCTGAGAATAGAAAATGGGTTGATCTCGGAATACGGTTCTATGTCGTCAATGGTGAATGGTGAAAGGTTAATAGGAGAAGAAGTGTATGATGCAAAAGGCGCAATGGTTTTGCCCGCATGGTGTGATAGCCATACCCACCTGGTATTTGCGGCAAGCAGGGAAGGGGAGTTTGTGGATAAGCTCAAAGGATTGAGTTATGCGGATATTGCAGCCAAAGGTGGAGGCATTCTGAATTCTGCCAATAAACTCAATGCAACACCCGAGCCTGTTTTACTGGAACAGGCCTGGCAGCGACTGCAGGAATTGATGCGTTTGGGAACAGGCGCTATTGAGATCAAATCCGGGTATGGGCTAACGGTGGAAGGGGAGTTGAAGATGCTGCGGGTGATCAAGCAGCTCAAACAACGATCGCCCATACCTGTTAAGGCAACATTCCTGGGGGCTCATACTTATCCATTGGCATACCGCGAAAATCACCAGGGGTATATTGATCTCATCATCCGGGAAATATTGCCTGTGATTGAAAAGGAAAAACTGGCAGACTATATTGATGTGTTTTGTGAAGAAGGCTTTTTCAGTGCAGCGGAAACGGAAACCATTTGCCGGGCAGGAATGGCCATTGGACTCAAACCTAAGATCCATGCGAATCAACTGCATGTATCCGGTGGTACGCAGGTGGGCGTAAAACTAGGTGCCGTTTCAGTGGATCACCTGGAAACCATGGATGAGGATGCGATTGCGGCATTGTCGTCCTCCCAAACCATTGGTACCTTATTACCTACCGCCGCTTTCTTTTTACGAATGCCTTTTCAGCCTGCGAGAACGCTGATCGATCAGGGTTGTACTATTGCATTGGCATCGGATTATAACCCGGGATCCAGCCCCAGCGGTAACATGAACCTGGTAGTGGCCATGAGTTGTATCCAGATGAAGATGTTGCCGGAAGAAGCCATCAATGCAGCTACTGTCAATGGCGCTTATGCCATGGAACTGGGGGCGGAACTGGGTAGTATTACAACAGGGAAAAGGGCCAACCTGATCTTCACACGGCCGGTTCCATCGCTGGCTTATCTGCCGTATGCGTTCGGCTCCAATCTTATTGATAAAGTGATGATCAATGGTGATTTTATTTAAGTATATTTAAACAGCCGCGAGCTATGAGCTGCGGGCCATGAGTTTTTGTAAAATGTTTTACTTATTTCTCATAGCTGGCAGCTCACGACTCATAGCTTTCCAACCAACGATTGCTATACATCAATCTAAATGAAGCCATATGAGTCATTTTAAGTTTTACAATAAACATGATGTATTATCGCTAACACGTATCCGCCGCTTTGAAACCAAACTGGGCGAACGTTTACAAGTGTTGGCTGATCCACATGCGATCGAAGCTTCTTTGCAAAATTCATCTGCCTCCTTTGTGTTATTGGGTATCCCTGAAGATATTGGTGTAAAAGCCAATATGGGTATTGGTGGAACAGACTCTGCCTGGCTTTCTTTTCTGCAGGCTTTTTTGAATGTGCAGAGCAACGATTTTTTTGAAGGAAGCCATATTTTGTTACTGGGGCATTTTGATTTTTCAGATATGGAAAAACTCATTGAGCAGAATGCCCATGGATTTGATGAAAAACTGGAAGCCTACCGTCATGCCGTAACCGCCATTGATGATGAAGTGGAACAACTGATCCATATCATCACACAGAATAAAAAGATACCTATCGTGATTGGGGGAGGACATAACAATTCCTATCCCTGTATCAAAGGTGCAGCCAAGGGGTTTTACAAAGCAGGCTTATTGCCCATTGCGCAGATCAATGCCATTAACCTGGATGCACATGCCGATTTCCGCCCCATGGAGGGAAGGCATAGTGGCAATGGATTCAGTTATGCGGAAGCGGATGGTTATTTGGAAAAATATTGTGTACTTGGCTTACATGAGAATTATTTACCCCAAAATGTATGGATGGATATGGTGAACAATCCGTTTGTGGATTGCATCACTTTCGAAGATATTTTCCTGCATGAGAAAAGAACTTTTTTGCAGGCGGTTGGTCATGCCACCGCATTTACCAGCGATACACTTTGCGGGATAGAACTTGACCTCGATTGTATTGAAAATGCTTTGAGCAGCGCTACCAGCCCGGTAGGGATTTCTGTTAACCATGCGCGGCAATACATCAGTTTTACAGCCGCGGATAGTAAAGTAGCATACTTACATATTTGTGAAGGCGCTACACAGCTGGCCGATGGAAGAACGAATACCAGCACAGGGAAAATGATCAGTTACCTGGTAAGTGATTTTGTAAAAGGGATGATGGCACAATAGAACAGAGGAAATATTGAACAGGGAAGTTCGAAAGAAATCAATCCGCCACAGATTCACTGATTATCACAGATTTTTCTCTACTAATCAGTGAATCTGTGGCGGATATAACCCTAAGAATGAAATTCGCATAGTCTTCCGAACACTTGAGATCTGGCAACCCACTTCAACATTCAAAATTCCTTGCTCAGTATTCAATATTCCCTAAGCCTTCCCTTCCAGCTCCATTACTTTTTCAAACACTTCTTCATATTCTTTTTCCAAATCAACCCTATTCATTTTAGCTGTTTTATAATCACCTTCAATTTTTACAAACTTGTCTTTATCAGTATAATTAGCAGGGTCACCTAAAGCATTTTCTAGCCTGGTTTCCTCGGCTTTGGCCTTGGTTAACTGTGCTTCCAGGTTGGTTAGTCTGCGTTGTTCTTTCTGCAGTTCCTTCTGTAATTCGCGGTTAATGGTGTTGTTTACGGGCGTAGTTTCTTTTGCGGCTTGTTTAGCAGGTTGAACCGGTTCTGCTTTGGCTGGTTCGGGTTTTATATCCGGTACACCCAGTTTCTGTTTTTCATTGGCGATCTTGGCCATCCTTTCATTCCATTCTACCCATTCCTGGTAACTGCCTTTGAATTCTTTGATCTTATGGTCAACGATCTCCCAGATCTTATTGGCGGTTTTGGAAATGAAATAACGGTCGTGACTTACGAACACGATACTGCCTTCGTATTTGTTCAACGCGGCTGCCAGTAATTCAACCGAGTGCATGTCAAGGTGGTTCGTAGGTTCATCCAGGATCAGGAAATTGGCCTTGCTCACGATGGTTTTTGCCAATGCCACACGTGCTTTTTCTCCTCCGCTTAATACTTTTACTTTCTTGTCCACATCATCGCCACTGAAAAGGAAAGCCCCTAAAAGTGCACGCAGCTCCACATCTGTCTTTTTGCTTCCGCACGACTGTAATTCTTCCAGGATATTGTTATTGAGTCCTAATGCTTCCAACTGGTGCTGTGCATAAAAGCTTTCTTCTACATTATGCCCCCATACGCGTTCTCCCTCAAAGGATTCCGTTCCGGCGATCATGCGCAGTACGGTGGATTTACCCTTACCATTTGCACCGATCAAGGCGATCTTATCACCGCGTTCAATCTCGGCAATGGCGTCTTCAACGATCTTTATCTGCCCGAAACTTTTGCTTACTCCTTTTAATTCTACCAATACTTTTCCCGGCACTTTATCCAGCTGGAAATTGATGCGCAGATCCGGACGTTCCAGTTTCACATCTTCTATCTTGTCAATTTTGTCCAGGCGTTTCTGTACACTCTGCGCCTGTGCGGCTTTACTGGCTTTGGCTTTAAAGCGTTCAATAAAACGTTCCTGCTGGCGTATATAATCCTGCTGGTTCTCGAATGCTTTCTGCTGCATATCGATGCGGATCATTTTTTCCTGCTCATAAAATTCATAATCGCCGGTATAAATATGCAGCTGCTGCTGATACAGTTCCACGATCTTGTTCACCATCCGGTTCAGGAAGAATTTATCGTGACTCACGATCACTACACTTCCTTTGTAATGCAACAGGTATTTCTCCAGCCATTCGATAGAAGGTAAGTCAAGGTGGTTCGTAGGTTCATCCATCAACAACACATCGGGTTGTTGCAGGATCATTTTGGCCAGCAATACCCGCATGCGCCAGCCTCCGCTGAATTCCTTATAGGGCCTTACCAGGTCTTCATTGCTGAAACCCAACCCATGCAATACCTCTTCGGCCTTGTGGTGAATATTGTACCCGTCCAGTACATCCAGCTCATGCAAAGCATCGGTATATTGGATCAGCAAGGTTTCATTTTCTGAATCCTTTTCCAGTTCAATACCCAGTCTTTCTATGTCTTTCTCCAATTCACGCACTCTTTCAAAAGCGCTCAGGGCCACTTCGGTGATATTCTCATTGGTATCAAAGCTCAGGAGGTCCTGGTGCAGGTAACCAATCGTGGTTTCCCTGCTTTTTTCCACGGTTCCTTTGGAGGGGGTGTATTCGCCCACCAATACCTTCAGCAAAGTAGATTTTCCGGTACCATTGTAACCGATCAAACCAATCCTGTCGCCGGGCTGTATATGCCAGGTAGCGTCTTCTACAATCGCTCTTGCGCCAAACTCAAACGTAACATTCTGGAATCCTATCAACATCTATTAACAAGTATTTAAGGCCGCAAAGGTAAATGCAAACTGCTCCCAATTCTATTTGCTTTATTTTTATGACTAAATTTTTTCTATGAGGAAGTACTTTTTGTATGGTGTGGTACTGGTTTTAACCGCTTGCGGCAGTAATGAGCAGAAGGCCAAAGAACCCGTTCAGCCCCAGGGCCCATTGGCTAAAAGTGCCAATTCGGATGCTTTTAACCTCTCATTCGGGAAATTACTGGCGGATTATTATTCCCTGAAAGACAATTTCATTGATGAAAAAGATTCGGGTATCGCCCAATCTGCCAGAAGCCTGATGGTTTCTGTGGACAGCCTGCAACTGGATGAACTAAAGGCCGACAGCAACCTGGTAGTTACCGCCAGAACCTATGCACTGGGTATTTCTTCTGAACTGAAGGGATTACTGGGCGAAACGAAGCTGGAAGAGAAACGGAAATCTTTCCAGATGGTAGGGGACCAGTTGTATGACCTGATCCGCACGGTTCAGTATGATAGGGCCGTGGTATACCACGATTATTGTCCCATGGCATTTAACGACCAGGGAGCAAACTGGCTAAGCAATACCCCTGAGATCAGGAATCCATACATTCCCAAAAAAATGATCAGCTGCGGGGAAGTGAAAGATTCGATCGATTTCAGACGGAAGCAGTAATTAAAAATTAGCAATTAGTAATTAATAATTAGTAATTGTTTGCTACAGCATTACAATGTATACCGAGTTATACAATGGATTAGTTGAATTCGCTAACACAACATGTTAATTACTAACTATTCATTACCAATTACTAATTGACTTTATGAGAAGGGTATTGTTCTTAACGGGATTTATTTTACTGACGAATCTGTTGCCGGCACAGGATAAATTTACATTGAATGGTTTTATTAAAGACTCACTCAGCGGCGAAACCCTGATCGGGGCCAGCCTCAATATCCGTTCGGAAGGGAGAGGGGTGGCCAGTAACCAATATGGATTTTATTCGCTCACCCTGGCCAAAGGAAAATATACGTTGATCTGCTCCTTTGTAGGCTATCAATCCACAGAAATAGAGATCAATCTGGATGGTAATCATCAACAGAATATCCTGCTGTTACCCAATGCTGCTGTTATCAATAATGTAACCGTTTATGGCCGCAAGCGCGATAACAATGTAAAAGCGGCGCAGATGGGAAAATTTGAACTGAGTGTAGCCACTGCCAAAGCCCTGCCCGCTTTTCTGGGTGAAGTGGATATCCTGAAAACACTGCAGTTATTGCCCGGCGTACGCAATGCCGGCGAAGGTAATGCGGGGTTTTATGTGCGTGGCGGCGGACCGGACCAGAACCTGATCTTACTAGACGATGCAGTAGTGTATAATACAGGACACCTGTTTGGATTTTTTTCCATTTTCAATTCAGATGCCATTAAGAATGTTACATTGATCAAAGGGGGAATGCCCGCACAATATGGCGGACGACTTTCATCGGTAGTGGATGTGGCGATGAAAGAAGGGAACCAGAATAAAACACAGATCGATGCGGGTATTGGATTGATCGCTTCGCGGTTTTCTATCCAGGGGCCTATTAAAAAGAACAAGGCGTCTTATATTATTTCTGCGAGAAGAACCTATATCGATGCCCTGACAAAACCATTCATTAAAAAAAGCAGCGAATACTATGGCTCGGGTTATTATTTCTACGACCTGAATGCCAAAGTAAATTACCAGTTCAGCGAGAAAGACAAATTGTACCTGAGTGGTTATTTCGGAAGGGATAAATTCAATTTTAATAACAGCAAACGTTCTTTCAGTACTACCATTCCCTGGGGAAATTCTACTGCAACGCTGCGATGGAACCATATCTTCAACAAAAAATTATTCGCCAATACCACATTGGTATATAACGACTATACGTTTTCACTGGATGGCAAACAAAACGACTTTCATATCAACTTGTCTTCCGGAATCAAGGACCTGACGGCTAAAACGGATTTCGATTTTTATCCTTCACCGGAACATAAACTCAAATTTGGTTTCCAGTATACCTACCATACTTTTCTGCCCAATGTGTTAAGCGGCAACCAGGACAGCACTGTTTTTGCACCCAACAATTCAACAAAGAAATTTGCCAACGAATACGCATTATACCTCCAGGATGATTGGGAATTGACCCGCAAGCTGAAACTGAACCTGGGTCTTCGTTACAGCATGTTTCAACAAGTGGGCCGGTACACCCTGTACCAGCGGGACGCGAACGGGAACAAAACAGACAGTACGGTATATCGCAGCGGACAAACCGTAAAAAGCTATGGTGGTATAGAACCCCGTGCCACCTTGCGGTATGCGTTGAATGAAAATGAATCTTTCAAAGCGGGCGTAACCCGTAACCTGCAATACATTCACCTTGTTACCAATGCCGGATCAACCTTACCAACAGATCTATGGGTGCCAAGTACCATCCGCGTAAAACCACAGATTAGCTGGCAATATGCCGCAGGTTATTTCAGGAATTTCAAAGAAGGCATGTTCGAAACATCTGTAGAAGTGTATTACAAGACCATGGAAAACCAGATCGAGTACAGGGAAGGCTATACGCCTTCTTTAAAAGACCCGGAAGAGGATTTTGTATTTGGGAAAGGATGGAGTTATGGAACCGAACTCTTTATCAACAAGGTAAAAGGAAGGTTTACAGGCTGGATCGGCTATACGCTTAGCTGGACCTGGCGCCAATTTCCCAATTTGAATGATGGCCTGAAATTCCCCAGCAGGTACGACAGAAGGCATGATCTTTCCGTAGTAGGCTCGTATGAGTTGAATAAAAAATGGAAGGTCTCATCCATCTTTGTTTACGGAACGGGCAATGCCACATCTTTACCTGAGCGGTTTTATTTTGTGGGAGGAGTACTTACGCAGGAATACAGCCGCATCAATGCTTATCGCATGAAGGCCTACCACCGAATGGATATTTCCGCTACCTATACACCACAGCCTAAAAAACAAAGAAAATACAGTAGCAACTGGGTGTTCAGTATTTATAATGTGTACAGCCGCCTTAATCCTTATTTCATTTACTTCGACCAGGAAGGATCGGCCAGTGCGGGAACCCTGAAAGTAACTGCCAAACAGGTATCGCTTTTTCCCGTGATTCCATCTATTACCTGGAATATAAAGCTTTAAAAAAATAGCGCCTTTGCGTCTTTGCGAGCACTTTTTCTCGCAAAGACGCAAAGGAGCTATTTTTATGAGGTAAATAATGACTTAGTTTATTCTTTCGGAACGTAATTGATGATCACTTTCGCATTCCGCTGTTCATTGGATTCAAGGAATACTTCATGACGCTCACGTCCTGAAGAGCCGCCTTTCACGATCATCAAAGCAGAATTGGGTGGTATATCACCCAGGTTTTCTGCCACTACGGTAATTTCATGCCGGTTATCGATTTTGCTGCATTTGAACCTGAGTACAATAGGCGTATTGCTTAAACGGCCATGGCTGATCTCGAGTACATTATTGTGGTATACGGAAATCGTATCGTTATCGATGACACCATAATCATAAAACAGGATCTCAATATTTTCTTCAGAAGTCGTAATGGTTTTTACCAACCTGTTCTCTCTTTCCGTCAGCACTTTTGGTGGTGGAACTTTGCGCAGTTGGGTTTCTGTTTGTGGTAAGGAAGCGGGTTCTTCTTTGGCGGATCTTATCGGCTCCTCCCTGATTCTTTCTACGGGTACTTCAACCACAAGAGGCTTATCTCCTTTGACAGCAGGTTTGTTTTTGGTAATAATAGCCGGTTTGGCTCCCGGTTTTTTTACCGGCGGTGGCATTATCTTGGTCGCATTGGTTTTAGGAGCTGTTTCCTTTGGCTTTGCGATCGGAGCTTTTGCCAATGGCTCTGGGTTGGCCCGGGCATTGTCCTTACTGTTTTTCAAGACGGGAGCCATTGAGCCAATGATCGAGTTGGAGCCGGTCGTTCCAGGCTTAATACTGGCTTTTAATTTCGAAATTTCTTTAGCGGTATCCTCCGGTTTGTTTCGCAATAAAAAATCTTCTTTCTTGAAATCAGAGGTAGTTACCCTTTCCAGGTATACTTTGCCACTGCCGCAATCACCCTTGTCTTTTGCATTGATCGAAATAAAAGTCCCCTGTAACACCTCCAGCTTGCCAATTTTGGAATAGTCCAGGTAGCAGGTCATTAAACAAGGTTCACTTTTACCGGTAATCTTAAGATCGACAAGTTTTATTTCTTTAAGAATAATGCTTTTGGAACTGGCCGTATAAATGCCATTTAATTCGGCTTTACCATAAAACACAGTGGTTTTATAGGAGTAGGTAACACCCTTCAACCCATTGTTCGATTGCTGGTCTATCTGGATCTCATATTTATAAGTCTCCACAGGAGCATTTTCCCTGGCAATAGCGCTCGACGAACTGAAATAACCCCGCCAGATCCCTGTGATTTTCTGGGAATGCGCGGTGAAACTGATCAGTAAAAGAAAGAAAAGGGTAAAATTCAATCTCATAAGTCAAATCTACGTCCCCAATATAGAATGCCCTGATAAAGAAGCGTTAATCTTAATTTGAAAATTTGATTCCAGCGCTTACCTGACCAAATGATCGGCACTGATTTTTTACCACAAGTGCCTAGGACGCGATCATACGCAGGGATTCCTTTCAATAAGCTGCTTAGCGAAACTTTGTGTCCTTGTGTCTTGGCGGTTAATTGACCGGCAATCCAGCGGGTTGCATCAATACCCAATTGCCATATTTTCAATATTAATGCGTCATATTTCGTTACTTTTGCATTCCTTATAAAAGAGGTTGATTTACCAGAACATGATTAATATTAGTTTCCCGGATGGTGCCGTAAGGCAATATGAAAGCGGCGTTAGCGCCCTGGATATCGCAAAATCGATTAGCGAAGGCCTGGCAAAAAAAGTGCTGGCCGCAAGTGTTAACGGACAAGTATGGGATGCCACTCGTCCCATTACGGCTGATGCAGCCCTCAAATTATTAACCTGGAACGATCCCGAAGGACAAAATACTTTCTGGCATTCTTCTGCCCACTTAATGGCAGAAGCGGTGGAAACCCTGTTTCCCGGCGTAAAATTCTGGGTCGGACCAGCACTCGACAAAGGGTTCTATTATGATATGGACCTGGGCGATCGTAAAATGAGCGAGGAAGATCTTTTTTTGCTTGAAAAGAAGATGAACGAACTGGCCAAAAAAGCCAACCGCTATATCCGTAAGGAAATACCCAAGGCCGATGCGGTAAAATATTTTGAAGAGAAAGGGGATGAGTACAAACTCGACCTGCTTCAAAATCTCACCGACGGTGAAATTACTTTCTATACACAGGGCGAATTTACGGATCTCTGCCGCGGGCCGCATATTCCCGATACCGGTTTTATCAAAGCCATTAAGTTAACCAGCATTGCGGGCGCTTACTGGAAGGGAAACGAGAAGAACAAAATGCTTACCCGCGTGTACGGTGTAACCTTCCCCAATCAAAAAGAACTCGATGAGTACTTGTTGATGCTGGAAGAAGCTAAAAAACGGGACCACCGAAAACTGGGTAAGGAACTGGGTATCTATACCATGAACGATGATATTGGCCAGGGCTTGATTCTCTGGATGCCGAATGGTACCGTGATCATTGAAGAGCTGGAAAAACTGGCAAAGGAAACTGAAATGGATGGCGGGTACAAACGCGTGGTTACGCCGCATATCGCCAAAGAGAACCTATATATCACCAGCGGTCACCTCCCTTATTATGCAGACAGTATGTTTCCACCCATGGAAATGGATGGAGAAAAGTACTATCTGAAAGCGATGAACTGTCCGCATCACCATAAGATCTATGATGCGGAACCCAAGAGCTACCGTGATCTTCCATACCGTTTGGCCGAATATGGTACCTGTTACCGTTACGAGCAGAGCGGTGAATTGTTTGGCCTGATGCGGGTTCGCTGCCTGCACATGAACGATGCGCATATTTATTGTTCGAAAGAACAGTTCATGCAGGAATTCAAAGCGGTGAACGATATGTATCTCAAATATTTTAAAATATTCGGGATCGATAAATATGTGATGCGTTTGTCTTTGCACGATCCGGAAAAACTGGGACAGAAATACATCAACGAACCCGAACTCTGGCTTGAAACAGAAGAGCTGGTAAGAAATGTATTGATTGAAACCGGTGTTCCGTTTGTAGAAGTGAAGGGAGAGGGTGCGTTTTACGGACCTAAAATCGATGTTCAGATCTGGAGCGCGATTGGCCGTGAATTTACACTGGCTACCAACCAGGTGGATTTTGCACAGCCACGCAGTTTTAAACTGTCGTTCACCAATAAAGAGAATGAACCCGAGATCCCTTTGATCATTCACCGCGCACCTTTGGGAACACATGAACGGTTTATCGGGTTCCTGCTGGAGCATTATGCCGGTAAGTTCCCAACCTGGCTGGCGCCTTTGCAGGCGAAGATCCTTCCCATCAGCGATAAATTCATGGAATACGCTGAGCAGGTACAGAAACAACTGAAAAGGGCAGGAGTAAGGGTTGAGATTGACGACAGGCAGGAGAAGATCGGTAAAAAGATCCGTGATACCGAGTTAATGAAGGTACCTTACATGCTGGTTGTGGGTGAAAAAGAGATGACTGAGAACAAGGTTGCCGTTCGCCGCCAGGGTAAAGGAGATATGGGAAGCCAGGACATAGCAGCGTTCATTGAAATGATCGTGAACGAGATCGAAAACAGGGTGTCAGGTGAAGAGGCAATGTAAATCCTGGCATATATTGTACTATTAAAAGAGTATTAAAATAGCCGGTGGCTCTCTGTGTAACTCCTAATCTTTGTGTCTCTGTGGTGAAAAAAAAACGAACCGGCTTTAGAACGATTTTTTTTCACCACAGAGACACAAAGAACACTGAGTTACACGGAGGGAGTTTGAGGGCATAACACGTTAATTATTTATTAATCGCAATAGCTGTATCTTTAACAACAAATCAATTATTCACTAAACAAGTTTTAATGGCATTACCACCAAGAGGGGGCGGAAGATTTAATCCCAGGTTTAACAGGCAACCGGAGCCTGAACATCGTATCAACGAAAGAATCCGGGTTCCACAGGTTCGATTGGTAGGCGACAATGTAACAGTTGGCGTATATCCCACAATGGAAGCACTCAAAATTGCACAGGAACAGGAATTGGACCTGGTTGAGATTTCTCCCACCGCAGATCCTCCTGTTTGTAAAGTGATCGATTATAAGAAATTCCTTTACGAGAAGAAGAAGAAGGAAAAGGAAATGAAAGCCAATTCCAAACAAAGCGAGGTGAAAGAGATTCGCTTTACACCAGGAACCGATGATCACGATTTCGACTTCAAAGCCAAACACGCGGAAAAATTCCTGAAAGACGGAAATAAAGTAAAAGCCTATGTACAGTTCAAGGGACGTGCCATCATGTTCCAGGACCGCGGACAGCTGTTGCTCCTGAAATTTGCAGAAAGACTGGCCGAAGCCGGTGTACTGGAAAGTATGCCCAAACTGGAAGGAAAGCGAATGTTCGCCATCTTTACGCCGAAGACAAGCAGTAAGAAAAAAGCAACTTCTTAAGTCAATTAGTAATTAATAGTTAGTAATTAGTAATTATTTATAATGTGTAATTGTTTTATTTACTAATTATTAATTACTAATTACTAATTTTTCCTCCCAACTGCTTGAAATATAGCAATCTCTCCTTACTTTTGCACCCCATTTCCCGTATGGCCCAACAAGTTCACGCCCCGTGGCGTGACGCCAGCAGGGTGTAATCTTTTAGTAGATTATTTTATATGCCAAAGGTAAAAACCAATTCAAGCGCCAAGAAGCGCTTCAAGGTGACTGGTACCGGTGAGATCACCTTCCAGAAAGCTTTCAAACGTCATATCCTGACGAAGAAATCAAAAAAGCGTAAAAGAGCCATGAACAAGAAAGGTCTTGTTGGATCAACCAACAAAGATTTCGTTCTGCGTTTATTACGTCTGAAAGGCTAATCGCTCCCAAACCATTAACATTAAAAAAATCAGCAGGGAGCAGCAATGTAACCAGCTTCAAAAAATTATAGTATGCCACGTTCAAAAAATGCAGTAGCATCAAGAGCCAGGAGAAAAAGAATCCTGAAGCAAGCAAAAGGTTTCTACGGTAAACGTAAAAACGTATATACCGTTGCCAAAAACATCGTTGAAAAAGGTATGACTTACAGCTATGTTGGCCGTAAGTTGAAAAAACGCGAATACCGCCAGTTGTGGATCGCGCGTATCAATGCAGCCGTTAGAGCTGAAGGAATGACCTATAGCCAGTTTATCAACAAACTGAGCGTGAAAGGCATCGATCTGAACCGTAAAGTACTGGCTGACCTGGCCATGAACGAACCAGCCAGCTTCAAGGCTTTGGTTGATTCAGTTAAATAGTCGCAGCTTTATCATATTGAAACCGGGAACAGCTATTTGTTCCCGGTTTTTTGTTGCGCTACTCCTTGAACCGGGTCTTTACATCTTTCTGAGAAATGCCAGCCGAAAAGGAGCAGGCCCGCTCTTTATTTTTTTCGCCTTGGAACTGTACAAACTGTTATTTTTGTTCTCGTTTAAAATCTTTTGTTGACCGTATAACAACTAACCCATAAATGAATAATACCTATACTTCGCTGGTTAACCAGACTTTCCATTTTCCACAAGAAGGGTTTGACCAGAACGATGATGGTTATCTTGAATTCAATGGGCTTGACCTGAAAGGTCTCATCGATAAATACGGAACGCCGCTGAAGTTGACCTACCTGCCTAAAATTGGTATGCAGATCAACAAGGCAAAAAAGATGTTTGAAGCGGCTTTCAAAAAACACAAATACGAAGGCGAGTATTTCTATTGCTACTGTACCAAGAGCTCTCATTTTTCTTTTATTGTGGAAGAAGCGTTGAAGCATAATATCCATCTCGAAACATCTTACGCCTATGATATCGAGATCATCAACCGCTTGTACCAGCGCAGGAAGATCAATAAGGAAACTTATATTATCTGTAATGGCTACAAGCAAAAGAATTATACCTCCCGCATTGCCAAGCTGATCAATACAGGCTTCAAGAACGTGATTCCTATTCTTGATAACAAAGAAGAACTGCAGGCTTACAAACGCAGCGCCAAACAGCCTTTCCGTTTGGGCATCCGCGTAGCGGCTGAAGAAGAACCGAATTTTCCTTTTTATACATCAAGACTGGGTATCCGTGCGAAAGACATTCTTGAATTTTATGTGGATGAGATCGAAGGCTATGAAGATAAATTTCAGCTGAAAATGCTGCATATCTTCCTGAACAAGGGAATCAAGGATGATATCTATTACTGGTCCGAGCTGAACAAGATCATCAACCTGTATTGCCAGTTGAAGAAGATCTGCCCCGAACTGGACTCCATTAATATCGGCGGCGGGTTTCCGATCAAGCACTCATTGGGTTTTGAATACGATTACCAGTTCATGATCAACGAGATCGTGAGCAATATCAAAAAAGCCTGCAAGAAAGCCAAAGTACCCATGCCGAATATCTACACGGAATTCGGAAGCTTTACCGTTGGCGAAAGTATGGCGCATATTTACAGCGTTATAGGGCAGAAGATCCAGAACGACCGCGAGTGCTGGTATATGATCGATTCTTCCTTTATTACAACGCTACCGGATACCTGGGGGATTGGTGAAAAATTCCTGATGCTGCCGGTGAACAAATGGGACAATGAATACCATCGTGTGGTATTGGGCGGTATTACCTGCGACAGCCATGATTACTACGATTCTGAAGAACATATCAACGAAGTGTTCCTTCCTAAAATATCCTCACCAGATAAAAAAGACGAAGTGGCCAACAAAGAACCTTTGTATGTAGGCTTCTTTCATACCGGCGCTTACCAGGACCAGATCAGCGGGTATGGTGGTATCAAACACTGCCTGATACCCTCTCCCAAACACGTTATTGTGGAAGAGGATAAGAATGGCAAGTTGGTTGATTGGGTGTATGCAAAGGAACAATCTGCGCAGAGCATGCTTAAGATTCTTGGTTATTTGCGTTAAGCAAAGCACTTGTTCATATAGATTCTCTACTAACTTTTTCCCAGACGCCGTTTTGTGAGCCAGTCAGGTATTTGAACAAGCCTGACAGCACTGCAAAATGCATGACACAAAAATAATACGGAACAAAAAACACTTTGAAACGGATCTGTTTGTTTCGCATGGTGTGGCCTGCTAGGGCTGTTGTGTAAAAAGCAACTTGCAGCCATAGTAGCCATGTATAGCCTGCTCCATTATTCATCAATGGTATATTCAGAAAGAAAATAACAACCAGCAGGAAAGGCACAAATAGCCATCGCAATATTCTATGCGAGAAATATTGAAAGAATAACAGAGGCGTTTTCGTAATCTTTACAACAGCTGTTAACCGAAATAGTGCCTGCCAACTGCCAACAGCAATTCTTTTTTTTCTTTTAAATTCCTCTTCTACTGTTACGGATGCGGTTTCTGTAGCAAATGCTTCCGGTTCATATCGGATGATATATCCCTGTGCCGCCATCTGCATGGATTGCATGAAATCATCCAGTAAAGTATCATCCGGTAATGACTGGTACAAAGCAGAACGGAATGCAACCAGCTCGCCCACAGCACCAACAGCGCTGTTGAAATCTGAACTTAGTTTCTTCAGCACGGATTCATATTTCCAGTAAAGATTTTCGCCGGCAGCGCTGGCATTATCTGTTTCATGCAATACAATTCTTTTTTCTCCCGACACGCAACCCACTTTCTCATCCGTAAAATGCTTTACCATTTTTTGGATCGCATCGGGATTCAAAAAACTATTGGCATCTGAGAAAATAACGATTGGTGTTTTGATGTATTGCATGGCCCTGTTTTCAGCGGCAGTCTTTCCCAAACGCTTTTCTTCATGCAAAACGGTAATATGGGGATGGCGGGAAAGTATTTCCAGGGAGCGATCATTGGAGCCATCAGTAATAAAATAAAGGAAACATTTGCCGGCAGGATAATTCAGCGCATAACAATTCTTAATCTTTTGCTCCAGGATATCCGCCTCATTATACGATGGAATTACCAGGCTGATTTCCGGTTCATAAAATATAGCTGCGTTCTTAACCGGTACCCATAATCTTTTCAGCAAAACAAATACATACAACAGCATCCCATACCCGAAAAATGTATAGAACACGATTGCCAGGGAGGTCTGGAAGAGTAATTCCATGGATTCCTAATAAGTTCTGTTAATCAGTTGAGTCAGCACTGGTTCAATTTATTGAATATTCTCTTGTGTTTTGCGGATGGTGTGCAGATAATGCCTTTTATAGGGAAGAAAAGGAAAATTCGTAATAGGCTCATCCTATTTAAAGGTGTTGGTCGGGAAAGGACCATTTTCTTCGTGGATCTTCGAGCCTTAGTGCCTTCGTGGTTCAAAAAAAGTATCACAAAGGCACTAAGGCTCAAAGTGACACAAAGAATTGCTATAGAGCATAACTTCTGTGGCAAATACAAATTTTCATAGCACAACACCTATATTTAAGTAAATTTAAAGTATGCGGATCACCATCTCCTTGTTTTTGATTTTGGTTTGCATGGGAGCATCTGCCCAGGCACAGTCTACCGCCGCCGATTCTGTAAAACTGGCCATCGGAAGGTTCTTTAGCGCCATGCGCGATGCCAATTCGAATAACCTGCTGAATTGTTTTACCGATAGCGCCATACTGGAAACCGTTGCAAAGGATGGTAAAGGAGAAACCCTTGTGAAGAGGGATAAACTGGCTGATTTTGCCAAGATCGTTTCCAATCTTCCGAAAGGTGCGGCAGATGAGCGGATCACGTTTGATGTAGTTAAGGTAGATGGCTCACTGGCGATTGCCTGGACACCCTATCGGTTTTATTTTAACGGACAGTTCAGCCATTGTGGGGTAAATTCTTTTCAACTGGTACGGGTCCAAAACCAATGGCGGATCCAGTATGTGATTGATACCCGGCGTAAGGATGGCTGCGAATAAAAATCTTAAGTTCATTATTATCAGATCCCCTCTGTGTAACCCAATGTTCTCTGTATCTCTGTGTTGAAAAAAAGAGCGACTTTTTTCAACACAGAGATACAGAGATTAGGAGTTGCACAGAGAGTGGTTGTTATTGGGATATCTCGTAATAATACTCTTAGGCTTCCGATAATTCAGCAATGCACTCCTTCAATTGGTTAATATAGTTTCCGTATAATTTCTTCAGGTACCATTTGGTGAAGTAATAAATACCAACTGATAGCAGTACCATATAGCCCACCATAAAAACAATTACCTGGGTAGCGGATGAGAAAAGCCCTTTTGCATAATGGTCTACTTCAGGAATTTTTTCCGGTTCATTGTATCCCAGCAGAAACGCGAAAGTGAAACAGATTGGAATTAACGCCATTGTAAACTGGAAATAGCGTTTCATGAATTCTTCAATGGTCGTTACAATGGTTTGCAGGTTGCTCTTTACCGGCTGATCCGTGGCACTCAGCAAAGCGGTTTTGCGTAAGAGGTATATCAGTAATACCAGGAAGCCTATTGACACAAACGTAAACACGGAAAAATAGATCCGGAAAGAATGGTATTTGCCAAAAAAACCGAGGTATCCGAATCCAAATATGATCAGTACGCAACATAGGATTTCGATCCATAAACTTCTTTTCAGTTTGCCTACAACCGATAGGGTCTTGCCTTTCAGTAAAGCCGCAAGATCCGCATCCGACCTGCCACTGTGGTCGTTGGCCAGTTTATGTTTGAGTTGTGCTTTAAAATCGTCTAGTTCCATGTTCACCTCTTTTAAATGGCTGGTTGTTTTTGTGTTTCCTCTTTCAGTTTGGCTTTGATGCGGTTCATTTTAACCGCTACATTATTGGCCGTGATCCCCATCATCTCGCCAATTTCCTGGTAGCTGTAATCTTCCAGGTATAACATCACAACGGCTTTATCAATTTTTGATAAAAGGCCAATGGCCGTATACATGGCTTTCAACTGTTCTTCTGTCGGGTCGTACCCGTCTTCTGTCTGGTCAGGTATTGTATCGGTTGAATAGATATCCGGTTTTCTTTTTTCTTTTCTGAAAAAAGTGATCGCTGTATTCAATGCCACACGGTACAACCAGGTGGAGAATTTCGCATCGCCACGAAAATTGCCATATGCTTTCCATGCCTGCAGGGTAATTTCCTGGAAAAGATCTTCCCGGTCGGCATGCGAATCCATATACAGGTTACACACCTTGTATACAATTTTCTGATGCTGGTTCAATAATGTGATAAATTCCTTTTCTGATGCCATTGGCCTGGTTTAGAACTTTACCGGCGTTAGCCGGTAGCCTTTCTTTCTTAATAAACTGATCACTCCATCGGGACCACCTAAATGTCCTGCGCCAACGGCAAAGAAACTAGGCTTCTCTGCAATGATCTCGCTGATCATCGGCACCCATTTTTTATTCCGGTTGTTTAACAATTCCGTTTCAAAGGCTCCATCCACTCCGTTTGTTTTCATGTACCTGTATAGCGAGTCAATATCACGAAGTTTATATACATCGCTCATCTCCACCATCATTGTTTTTACGCTATCGAAATTCAGCACTGTTTTTTTCAACGAGCTGATCTGCGAATCTATTGGTTCCTTATCAATCGCATCCATTTGGTCGTCAACGGTTTCCAGTCCCAATATCGGCAGGCTCAGTTGTTTGGCCAGGCTTACAAATTCCGTTTCCGGTTGCACGGCATCGGTGCAGGCAATACTTTTTTGTGCCAGTATGCTTAAACAAAGAAACGGTTTGAAATTGTTGAAGGCAAGTAAGGGATAACCGGTGATAGATTGGAATTGCGTACTTACCGCTGTATAGTCTGATTGAGGCAATAAAGTTTGCAGGGTTTGTCCGCTCAACATCATCCTGCCCATCAGTTTTGTTTGCAGTTGCGGATCATCCATTTTCAGCTCCCCATAAAATTGGGAACTGGCTTTGAGTTTGCTTTCCAGCATAGGCGAAACAGAAAAATCGCTTTTACACATCAGGTGAAAAGTGCCGAATAGGTAGGAGGGTTGCTTCAATCCGTTACCGCTGATCTCCCATAACAAAGATGAGCCGGGTGTTTGTGCAACAGATTGTTGTGCGAGCAACAAAAGCACAAGAAAAACAAAGCTGCTCTGTCTGTTCATTACCAGGGTTTCTGCATAAGTAGGCAATTGTTGTAAAATATTACCCTGTTGGGTCATTTTTTTACAAAAAGAAGCCCCGTGTGGAAACACGGGGCGTAAACCAAAACCAACTGCTCTCTTATGAAACAGTATTGTTATTTTATTAGATCAATTAGCTGATCGCGATTTGCTGTGGCGTAACGATCACTTCTTCTTTCTTAGGGAGGTATAATTTCAACACACCGTTTTCGTATTTGGCCTGTATGCCAGCGGTATTGATCTTATCATCCACGCTGAAGCTGCGCTTGAAACTCCTGTAGCTGAATTCTTTGCGGATGGTTTTATAATCTTTTTGTTCAGCTTCTTCTTTCTTTTCAAAGCTTACGGTCAATAAACCGCTTTCGATGTTTATGGTAAAATCTTCTTTGCTACGGCCGGGTGCGCTTAATTCGAGATGGTAGCCCTCTTTGGTTTCGTGAATATTCACGGGAACGGTTTGTAATCCGCTTTGCGCATCTTTACCCCAGGTAGCCGGAAACTGGTTAAACAGTTCTTCAAATAAATTACCAAAATGAGCCGGGTTGTTTTTTACGAGTGTCATGGTTATTCGTTTTTACGTTTGATTAAATGGTTATGCAGTAAATTGTTCAAATGCTATACCATCCCAGTTTCAGAAAAGATTTACAAGCAGAATGGCAAATTCATTACCCGAAACAAGACATAATGACTTGTTTAATTGCCTATTAGTGACATAGTGACGTGTATTATCCTTTTTCAATGTTTCAACTTTTGTACTACTTTTGTATCCTACCATTAAAAAAAGAGGGAGTGCATATGTATCCAGCAGAGATCGTTTTGCCGATGAAGGCGGAGTTAACAGAAGGTGGTTTTGATGACCTTACTTCTGCCCAGGCAGTTGATGAAACTTTACAACAAAAAGGTACCACATTAGTGGTGATTAATTCTGTATGTGGCTGTGCAGCAGGCACTTGCAGACCAGGTGTGTTAATGGCCGTGCAAAACGCAGGTAAGCGCCCCGACAGGCTGGCTACCAGTTTTGCGGGGTTTGATATCGAGGCCGTAAACCAGGTGAGAAGCCATTTATTGCCTTACCCGCCATCGTCGCCGGCCATTGCTTTGTTCAAAGACGGGCAACTGGTAAGCATGGTAGAACGCCACCAGATCGAGGGACGTCCCGCCCAGGTGATCGCACAGCATTTAATTTCTGTTTTTGATGAGTTCTGTAATTGATTTTCACTTAGTTTTGTTCATAGATGGGTTAGTAAGTACAGGCTCCACGAAATGTGGAGCCTTGCTTTTTTCCGGCACTTCCGTCTATAGTGATTAACATTCCCGCAACGGTAGTATCAGTATTTCTGATTAACATTGCAACACATTTGCTAACGATTATTATCAGACTTATTCCGATACATGTATCCTAATTTATACTACGCTTTTAAAGATCTGTTTGGTGTTGAATTATCCGGTTTGAAACTGGTGAATTCTTTTGGTTTTTTTGTCGCGATCGCTTTTATCATTTGTGCCTGGGTGCTTACGCTGGAATTGCGCAGAAAACAGCAACAGGGTTTGTTTGTACACACGGAAGAAACCATCACCATCGGCGCGCCGGCAACCTGGTCGGAACTGCTGGTTAATTTCCTGATCGGTTTTGTATTTGGTTATAAGATCGTTGGTGCATTTACGATAGCGGATGCATTGAATGATCCGCAGGCGTTTATCTTATCGGGTAAGGGTAATTTACCTGTAGGATTGTTGGTGGGACTGTTTTTCGCAGCATTGAAATGGTACGAAAAGAACAAACAGAAATTAGCCAAACCCGAAACCAGAACGATCCGTATATGGCCGCAGGACAGGGTAGGAGACATTGTAATTTATGCCGCTTTATTTGGCTTTTTAGGAGCCAAGATTTTTCATAACCTGGAGAACTGGAATGATTTTGTAAAAGATCCCTTTGGCTCTTTGGTTTCTTTCAGCGGACTCACTTTTTATGGTGGCTTGATCTGTGCGGGTATTGCCATTATTCTTTACGCAAAAAAAAGAAAGATCTGTATTGTTCACCTCGTAGATGCTATGGCAACAACCATGATGCTTGCGTATGCATTGGGTCGTGTAGGTTGCCAGGTAAGTGGAGATGGTGATTGGGGAATCGTAAATCTTCATCCAAAACCCTTCAGTTGGTTGCCGGATTGGTTATGGGCCTACCGGTATCCGCACAATGTGGTGGGCGAAGGAATCCCTATGGCAGGTTGCACCGGACCTTATTGTAACCAGCTTCCGGCACCTGTTTATCCGACCGCTTTGTATGAAATCATTGTTTGCTTACTGTTGTTCTTTGTTCTGTGGTCGATCCGCAAGCGCATCAAGATACCAGGGCAATTGTTCGGCCTTTACCTGGTATTTAATGGTGTGGAACGATTTTTCATTGAAAAGATCAGGGTAAATACCAAATACGAGTTCCTTCCATTTCATCCCACACAGGCAGAACTGATCTCATTCCTATTGGTTATTGCCGGGGTTACACTGATTATAAAGGCTCCAAAATGGTTTGGGAAACCCACAGAGAACGTATAACAAAATGTTCAGAAGGTTAAGGTAAATGACTTTCAGTCTCTACCATTGTTGGTCGCCTACCACAGGTGTTTGGAAGAAATACGTCTGCCACAGATTTACTGATTTGGATAGAAATAACCTGCCTGTCGGCAGACAGGTCTGTGGTAATCAGTGAATCTGTGGCGGAAATAACCCTAAGAATGAAATTCGAATCATATTCCGAACACTTAAAGTCAGGCGACCAACAACGGCCGAAGCCAATTTTGCTTGCTCACTAATCCCGGGCGCCGCGCCTCACTATCGGGTATACTATGTATAGAGTTGCATCGGATCTGGAGTGAACCTGGAGTGTATCTGAAGTGGATGTCCAGCCCTTTTTCACCCACTATGACACGGGATATATACGGGACATATACGGGACATCTACGGGATATTTACGGGACATCTACAGGATATTTTCGGAACACCTAGCAACTATGGGCCTTTTACAAACAACCTTGTCAACAGGTTAAATATACCTATTTCAAAATCGGCTAACTGGTTAGTTAGCCGATATTTTATTGATTATCAATGTTTTGTTAACCTTTTGCCTCAACTGCATTTCCCTTCCCATTGCATTTTGTTTAACAGTTTACCACTTATCCCGGAGAATTACCGTTAAATACAAAACTATGTACTATGCATTGTATAGTACATAGTTTTGGCTTGTAATTAGTAACAACCGGAACTGAAAAAAACTTATAAACCGCTTAGAATGAAAAAGATCGTAACCATGCTGACTGTATTCGGATTAACCCTGTCCGCGTTTACAGTTCAGGCACAAAATGCCGTTACAGGGAAAGTGAACGGAGCCGTTTCTTCCAACCAAAAACCAATCGAGTCTGCCTCTGTGAGTCTTTTAAAAGCAAAAGATTCATCTGTTGTAAAACTGGCTGTTTCTACCAAAACCGGCCAGTTTGAGATTGAAAATGTAAAAGCCGGTAAATACCTGCTTTCTGTTCAATCGTTGGGGCATGTTAAGTATTTTGGACAGGCTTTTGAAATTTCTGCTGCAAGTCCTGCATATACAAGTCCTGCAATTGATTTAAAAATGGCCAGCAAAGAACTGGTGGGTGTTACGGTGGTTTCGCAGAAACCATTGATCGAACAAAAGATCGACCGTACAATAGTGAATGTGGAAGCATCGGTTTCCAATACAGGAACCAATGCGCTGGAAGTTCTGGAAAAATCGCCCGGCATTTCTGTTGACAAGGATGGCAATATCAGCCTGAAAGGAAAACAGGGCGTGCAGGTATTTGTAGATGGAAGACCCACCTATTTATCCGGACAGGATCTTGCCAATATGCTTCGTAATATGCAGAGCAGCCAACTTGACCAGTTGGAGATCATGACCAATCCACCTGCTAAATATGATGCAGCCGGCAATTCGGGTATCATCAATATCAAAACAAAAAAGAACAAGCAAGTAGGGTACAATGGAAGTATAACTGCCGGATATGGCCAGGGTGTATATCCGAAAACAAATGAAAGCCTGAATATGAATTACCGTTCGGGTAAAGTGAATTTGTTCGGAAATGCAAGCTATGCGTACCGTGAACGTTTTCAAAAACTGGAGATTCAGCGTAAGTTCATTGACGCGGTTTCTAAAAATGTATTGTCCAATTTTGACCAGGAGAATAACCTGCGCAATAACGATGAATCATATAGCGGAAAGATCGGCCTGGACTATTTCGCTTCTAAGAAAACAACTCTTGGTTTTGTATTGAATGGCAGCAAAAGCATCAATGAATTTGGCAGTCGCGGTGCCATCAATATTTCTGATCCGAATTACAGCCTACAGAGTGTGACACGTGCAATGTCGGATAACAACCAGATCTGGAAAAACTTCAGCACCAATTTCAATATCCGTCAATTGCTGGATACCACCGGTTCTGAGATCACGGCGGATTTTGATTACATCAAATACAAATCAACCAACGGCCAGAGTGTTACCAATAAATATTTTGATGCGAATGGCAATCCTTCAAGCGGAATAAAAGCGGATACCTTATTGGGTAACCTGCCACAGGATATCGCGATTTACAGCCTGAAAGTGGATTACCTGAAACCTCTGAAAAAAGGCGCCAGATTCGAAGCCGGATTTAAATCAAGTTTTGTAAAAACAGATAACAATGCTTTGTACGACAGCGTTAAAAACGGCGTCATGGTACATGATATCAATAGAAGCAACCACTTTGTGTATGATGAGAACATTAATGCGGCGTATGTGAATTACAGCAGGCCATTGAGTACGAAATTAAGCGGGCAGTTTGGATTGCGTATGGAGCATACACATTCAAACGGTGACCAGCGTACAACGGGTATTGTTTTCAAAAGAGATTATGTTCAGTTGTTTCCAACAGCCTATCTTCAATATCAGGCCAATGCCAAAAATACCTATGTGCTGAATTATGGTAAAAGGATCAGTCGCCCCGATTACCAGAGCCTGAACCCTTTTGTAACCTTCCTGGATCGTTATACATACCAGCAGGGTAACCCGAACCTGCAGCCGCAGTTCAGTCATAACATTGAGTTAACGCATACCTACAATAACTTTTTAACCACTACGCTGAACTATACCAAAACAACGGATATCATCCAGGATGTACTGGAGCAGAATACGGCGAAGAATGAAAGCTATATCAAGAAAACCAATATTGCCAACCAGCGCCAGTTCGGTATTTCCGTGAATGCATTTGTGCCGATTACGAAATGGTGGACAAGCAATATATACATGAATGTATACAACAATGAATTCAAGGGAATCATTAATGGTGATGCCGTAACGGTTGGTGCTACCACCGGGATGTTCAACATCATGGAGCAATTCAAATTCAACAAAGGATGGGGTGCTGAAGTAAGTGGTTTTGGCAGAACAGAAGGAGTTGAAGGCATCTTCCGTATCAAAGCATTCGGAACTATGAACCTGGGTCTGAGCAAGCAGATGATGAAGAACAAAGGATCGCTCAGGATCAGTGTGCGGGATGTATTGTGGAGCCAGCGTATCAAAGGCGAAAGCAAGTACAGCAATATTGACGCGAAGTTTCAGCAGTTTGGCGAATCGAGAGTTGTGAATGTATCGTTCACTTACCGGTTCAGCAAAGGTAAAGTTGCCAATGTGAACCGCAAGCGGGGTGGTGCCAATGAAGAAGCCAGTCGTGTAAAAGCTGGCGATGGTCAATAACACAAAAACCAACGCTAGCGGGCTGTTTTATAAAAGCCGGCTACTGCTAACATTTTCTTAACACCGTTCATACCATATCGCTTGACACGAATAGGAGAGCAGTGCAACTTTGGTTACTTAATTTGTTTTTTTCTCATGTGCATTATATAGAACCGGCCCCGATGTCTATCGGGGCCTCTCTTTTGAATGTCGAACAGATGAACAAGGAACATCGAATGAATGGTTCTTTCCGATCAATATTCAATATTCCTTGTTCATCTGTTCGATATTCGATA
>JAZJYJ010000006.1:0-151978 GCA_040390405.1 Bacteroidota bacterium | reverse complement strand
CTCCTTGTTCATCTGTTCAATATTCAAATCTCCCTACCTTTGCACAAACTCCTTCTATCGGGCCTCCCTTTTGAATGATGAATATTGAACAAGGAACATCGAATGCCGAAGTAAATGGTTCCTTCCGATCAACATTCAATATTCCTTGTTCATCTGTTCGATATTCGATACTCCTTGTTCATCTGTTCAATATTCAAATCTCCCTACCTTTGCACAAACTCCTTCATATGCCATCATTTGATATTGCCAGCGAGGTAGACATCCAGACTTTGGACAATGCCATCAACACCGTTAAAAAAGAGATCAGCACCCGTTTTGATTTTCGCGGTTCACCGGTTACGATTGAATTGAATAAAAAAGACTACCAGATCCTGCTGGAAGTGGAAAGTGATATGAAAATGAAACAGTTGATCGATGTGTTGATCAGCCGTGCCATGAAACAGGGCATTGATGCCGGGGCCTTTGATTTTAGTAAGGATGCCTATCCGAGTGGTAAAGTGGTAAAGAAAGAAGTAGGGGTAAGGAATGGCCTGAAACAGGATGATGCCAAGAAATTGGTTAAAATGATCAAAGACGAAGGGTTTAAGGTACAGGTGGCCATTATGGACGATATTATCCGGGTAACCGGCAAAAAATTGGATGATCTACAGGCGGTTATTGCCAAATGCCGGACCGATAATTTTGGCATCCCACTTCAGTTTGTAAATATGAAAAGCTAAGGGATCTATTACTAATTAGTAATTAATAGTTAGTAATTAATAATAGATTAGTTTAGATATTATATAGTAATTAATTAATTACTATATAATATGTTAATTACTAATTGCTAATTACTAATTACTAATTAAACCCTCTCAGAGGTTTGTAATCTAATCCCTCCCCCTTACCTTTGCAGTCCTAAATAATCGTACGGCCAAATCCGTACCACCTAAAACTTAAAAAATGAAGCAAGGTATCCATCCTGAAAATTATCGTTTTGTTGTGTTCAAGGACATGAGTAATGGCCATACTTTCCTGAGCCGTTCTACTACCAACACCAAAGAAACCATTCAGTGGGAAGATGGCAAAGAGTATCCGTTGATCAAACTGGAGATCTCTAACACCTCTCACCCTTTCTACACTGGTAAAAATATGCTGGTAGATACAGCAGGTCGTATCGACAAATTCAAAAAGCGTTACGCAAAGAAAGACTAATCACTTTCTTACCATATTCAATGATCCCAACGAAAACCGTTGGGATCATTTTTTTGCCGCCTGTACCAATCACATATTGATGTGGTTTTTCCGCCTGTTGTATACGGCTAGTTTTGTTGCATTGAAACAAATGACGAACAAAATGAACAAAGAAATTCTTTGCATGAGCCTGGCATTAACAATACTAGCGGTATCCTGCCGTAAGAGCGGTACTACACCGGTAAACCCGGATCCGAATCCGAATCCGGTGATCGGAAAAATCGCTAAGATGGAATATACCGATGGTGCCTACGATTCTATCTATTACAACAGTGATGGAACGATCCGGAAAGTGAAGAACCATTTCACCACACCCGCTTTATATGATGCGATCTACCTGTTTGATTATGATGCAACAGGCAAATTGAAACGCATCACTGATAACAATGGAGAATATTATGATTATGTATACATCAGCGGTCAGTTGACTGCTGTAAATCATTATGCGACGGGTGTTAAGAGCGATTACCGGATCTACGGTTACCTAAACGGCAAACTGGCGGATATAGAGGAATATTACAGGCTGGGAATTAATACACCCGCTTACGATTATGTTGCCAACCGCAAACTCAGTTATTATCCTGATGGGAACCTGAAACAGGAGATCAATTATTCTTTCGACCCTGTTACAAGGGTAGCGATTAAAGATTTTACCCTGTCGTATGCGGATTATGACGGGAAGCTCAATCCCTCGGATGAATTGGGCCGTTTTTTATACCAGGCGCAGGTGGGTATGTCGAAAAACAATGCAAGAAAGCTCATTACAAAAGATGAAGTGAATTCAACTACAACAGAATTTAATTTTGAATACACTTACAATGATTTCTCCAATCCGCTTACTAAAAAAATAACCTATACCAGTGGTGGACAGCTGCATACCGAAACCATAAAGTATGATTACTATTAACCTGGGTTGCTATTGAAATTTAAATTTGAAACAGAAGGGATACTGTACATAAATTGATTCTTCGTGCCACTTTGAGCCTTAGTGGCGAAACTTTTTTACCGCTAAGACGCTAAGGCACGAAGATTCATAAAGCAGATAGGTCTATTGTAATAACAGAACACGTTACTGTTAGCCAGCCAGGGCTACTGAAATGCTTCCCGCATTGTTGTTTTCAGAACCGCAGCAAACATTACCTTTGCAAGCGTTAAAACAAATACATGAAACTGGACATACTCGCATTTGGCGTTCACCCCGATGATGTGGAACTAGGCTGTTCCGGAACCCTGCTGGCTGCTATTGCAGACGGGAAGAAAGCAGGTATCATAGACCTGACCCGTGGCGAACTGGGAACCCGGGGAACGGTTGACATACGGAAAACTGAAGCAGCCAAAGCTGCAGCCATTTTGGGCGTACATGTTCGGGAGAACCTGGGCATGGCAGATGGCTTTTTTCAGAACGATGAGGCGCATTTGCGCAAAGTGATCCAGGCGATCCGGAAGTACCAGCCGGATATCATTCTTGCGAACGCATTCGAAGACCGCCATCCCGATCATGGCCGCAGCGCCAAACTGGTGGCTGATGCGGCATTCCTTTCCGGCCTGCGGAAAATTGAAACGGTAGCCGATGGCAAAACCCAGGAAATATGGAAACCGGCTTATGTATTTCATTATATCCAGGACAGGTTTATCCAGCCTTCTTTTGTAATCGATATCACGGCGCATATGGATAAGAAAATGGAAGCGGTATTGGCATATTCCACACAGTTCTTCAATCCTGATCTGAATGAACCCCAAACCTATATTTCCTCTTCCCAATTTTTAGAAACGGTTAAGGCGAGGGCGTTGATGCTGGGAAAAAGAATTGGAGTGGGTTACGCGGAAGGATATTATACGGAGAAGGCGATTGGGTTCAAGGGATTTGATGGATTTATTCAGCAAACAACCTAACAGTATTTGTAATTAAAAATTAAGAAATAGCAATTAACAATTGAGTCGTGGACTTTTTAAATAGTGCATATGTCAAAAGTAAATGTTGGATTGGTGCAGATGAGCTGCACAGGAGGTAAGGAAGAGAATTTTTCGAAAGCAATAACAAAAATCCGTGAAGCGGCTGCCAAAGGCGCGCAGATCGTTTGCCTGCAGGAATTGTTTACATCACTATATTTCTGCGACGTAGAGGATTATGAAAATTTTAAACTGGCGGAAGCCATACCCGGTGCTTCAACAGATGTATTGGGCGCATTGGCGAAAGAATTAAACGTGGTGATCATCGCTTCTTTGTTCGAGAAAAGAACGCAGGGGATTTATCATAACACAACGGCTGTTTTAGATGCAGATGGATCTTATCTTGGTAAGTACCGTAAAATGCATATCCCTGATGATCCTGCTTACTATGAGAAATTTTATTTCACGCCGGGAGATTTGGGATACAAAGTATTCAAAACAAAATTCGCCACACTGGGTGTATTGATCTGTTGGGACCAATGGTACCCGGAAGCATCTCGGATTACGGCGTTGATGGGTGCTGAGATCTTATTTTATCCTACCGCCATTGGTTGGGCCAGTTCGCAGGACGAAGCCACTAATACGGAACAATACAATGCATGGCAAACCATTCAGCGAAGCCATGCGGTAGCGAATGGGGTACATGTAGTAAGTGTGAACAGGGTAGGACTTGAGCAGGATGGCGCTATGAAATTCTGGGGCGGTTCTTTTGTAAGCAATCCTTTCGGAAGCCTGATCTATAAAGCTTCACATGAAGAAGAAGAAGTTACGGTGATAGAAATTGATACGGACCTGACAGATCGCTACCGTACGCATTGGCCCTTTCTGCGCGACAGAAGAATTGATTCTTATCAGCCCATCACCAAACGTTTTATTGACGAAGACTAACTCTGTGAACCTTTGTGTACCTCAGTGTCTCCGTGGTGAAGGTTTTCTTTTTTCACCACAGAGACACTGAGGTACAGCGTTACACGGAGAAAATATATTAGAATGAAAACACCAAAAGAAGCAGGCTATTATTTCCCGGCAGAATTTGCGAGGCATGAAGCTACCTGGTTAAGCTGGCCGCATAAAGAAGCAAGCTGGCCGGGGAAGATTGATTCGATTTATCCTAATTATAGTCTTTTCGTAAAATACCTAGCCGAGTCGGAACTGGTTCGCATCAATGTAATTGATGATGCCATGAAAGCCGCTGCCACAGCGCATTTGCAGAAAGCCGGTGTTAACATGGTACAGGTACAATTTTTTCTGCATCCCACCAATGATGCCTGGTGCAGGGATCACGGCCCGGCATTTCTGATCAATCCTGATGCAACTGTTAAGAAACTGATCGTTGACTGGAACTACAATGCCTGGGGTAATAAGTATCCGCCTTACGATCTGGATGATGTGATTCCTTCCCTGATTGGTAAAGAATTTGGCATTCCTGTTTACCATCCCGGCATTGTGATGGAAGGAGGCTCAGTTGAATTTAATGGGAAAGGAACTTTGCTTACCTCAACCGCCTGTTTATTGAACGAAAACCGGAACCCGCACCTGAACCAAGCGCAGATTGAAGAATACTTATACAATTATTACGGCGTGGAGCAAGTGTTATGGGTTGACGATGGGATTGTTGGTGATGACACCGATGGCCATATTGATGATACGGTTCGCTTTGTAAATGAAGACACCGTGGTTACAGTGATTGAAGAAGATAAACAGGATGAAAACTACGGTCTGCTGCAAACCAATCTCAAACAATTACAACAAATGCGCTTGCTGAACGGCAAACAACTCAATATTATCGAATTGCCGATGCCCGACGCAGTGATCCATGAAGACCAGCGTTTACCGGCTTCCTATGCAAATTTTTATATCAGTAACCAGCATGTGATCGTTCCAACCTATCGTTGCGCAAAAGATGAGAAAGCTTTAGAGATCATTGCCAGCTGCTTTCCGGAAAGAAAAACAGTTGGGATAGATTCCACTGATATTATCTGGGGACTGGGCAGCTTCCATTGCCTGAGTCAGCAGGAACCACTCGTATAAATAAACGGTTAACTGCGAACGCAAAGATCATTCGATCATTATCCCGTAACGGTCATGGTAGATCCGTTAATAGCTATGCTATATTGCTTAAGCGCCATAGCTGCTGGGCCCAATGTTACGGCTCCTGATGTTGTAAATGTTGAGCCGTGGTTAGGGCAGACAAAATTGTTTGACTGCGAATTAAAGTTAATTGAAGTTCCTTCATGTGTACATGCCACCTGAACCGCTGTGAAAGAAGCAGGTGTATTGGATGCAGCCAGTCTAACCACGATCACCCCGTTTTGAACTACTGAAGAGCCTACTGTAAGCAGGCTACTGGCCAGGTCTACCGTAAAATTAGCGGATACAGCACCGGTATTGGTACCACTGCCAGAACCGCTTTTACTACAGGCACCCATACAAACAGCGCAGGCCGCAACAACAGGACCGGTGAGGCTTCCAAAAAATTCTCTTCTTTGCATAACAGGATGATTTTACGTTTTACAATTTAGAAGCGATGATAAACAACTCCGAACCTGACCTGGCGGGAATGGAATTGTAACATGCTTCCAACTTTTGAATACGCAATACGGAAGAAAAGAGTTGCCTGTATTCTTCCGTATTTCCACCAAATGGTGGATTGGTATCAAAGTCTTTGTTAAAGAGCAGTCCCACCAATTTACCGTTGCCTGCAAGCAGGGTTTTAACTTTTTCCGCAAATTGTTTTCGAAGAGACGGATGCAATGCGCAAAAAAATGTTTGTTCAATAACAAGGTCAAAAATTCCTTCCAGCGAAAAAAAATCGCCTGTAACTACCTTTATATAGGAATGATCAGGAATGGAGAGTCTTTGTTTCAACTTCTGTGTAACTACTGTTGAAATATCAATCACGGTAATATCCGTAAAGCCCTGCTCGGCCAGGTAAAGCGCTTCATAACCATTACCCGCACCTGGAATTAATATGCGGATATGTTTGTTGGTAAGCTGGTCAATATATTCCTTGAGTGGGGTAGACGGATAGCCAAGATCCCAACGGGTTTCCTGCCGATTGTATAGGTCATCCCAAAAAGCAGAAGAAAGTATTTCAGGTTCGGTTGGCATGGGGCAATGCGCAATGGTGAATGGGCAATTATACAATTATAGAGATAATATTTTAAGATAAGTACAATCTGTACAAAAACAGGACGTTGATTATTCACCATTCACCACCCTGTCTCGGAATAATAAATGCGATCAGATCATCCAATTGAATACTTGCTCTTTCACAGGCATCATTGATATCCTCCCGCGATACATTGGCGGCAAAGGATTTTTCTTTTAATCTTTTTTTCACACCTTTCACATCCATCCCTTCATAACCACCCGGACGCATAAGTGAGTAAGCATGTATCAGTCCGGATAATTCATCAAATGCATACAGCATTTTATCCATAGCCGTTACCGGTTCAACACCAAAATGCAGGTGACCATGTGAAGCAATGGCGCGGATGATTTCGGGGTCAATATTCCTGTTTTCCAGTTCTTCAATGATCTTTTTACAATGCAGGTCGGGCCATTGATCCCAGTCGGCATCATGCAGTAATCCTGCCATTTCCCATTTCCATTGGTCGGCTTCATTCAGGTTTTGCTTTTCAGCAGCCCAGCATTTCATGAGTTGGGCCACCTGCTGCATATGGGTCTTTAATTTTGGGTTGAGCACCCATTCCGTAAAAAGCCGGTAAGCTTCTTCACGTGTTAAAACATTTCCGGTGTTGGAGGGGTTGCCAAATTCTGTTCTGCCAAGTTGAAGGGACATGGTGTTTTGTTTATTTCAAAGATAGGAGGCTGTTTTTGAAATAGATGTAGGACTGGTCAATATCTTTAGGCAAAATTTACCGATTATTCAAACAAACGATATGGAAGGGAAGGGTAAACCGAAAGAGAGGTTATTTACCTCATACCAGGTATTTGTTATAGCCATCTTATCCTTGCTGCAGTTCACCGTGATCCTGGATTTTATGGTACTATCTCCATTAGGAGCTATTTTAATGGATAAGCTGCATGTAAACACTTCCCAGTTTGGGCTGGTGGTTTCGGCCTATGCATTCAGTGCCGGCGGTGCCGGATTATTAACAGCGGGCTTTGCCGATAAATTCGACCGTAAAAAATTATTGATGTTTTTTTATACCGGGTTTATACTCGGTACGGTATTGTGCGCCATTGCACCAAGCTATCCGATGTTATTGGGTGCTCGTATCATTACCGGCATATTTGGCGGAGTAATTGGATCCATCAGTTTTGCCATTATCACCGACCTGTTTAAAATGGAAGTGCGGGGCAGGGTAATGGGTTTTGTACAGATGTCATTTGCCGCCAGCCAGGTAATGGGTTTGCCTATCGGATTACTGCTGGCCAACCGTTTCGGCTGGCATGCACCTTTCTGGATGATCGCCGGTTTTGGCACGGTGATGGGAATTGTGATGCTGCTCAAATTAAAACCGGTTGATAAACACCTACACCTGAAAGTAGATCACAATGCATTACATCACTTATATACCACTATAACAAGAAACGATTACGCGAAAGCTTTTTTTGCCACCACTTTATTGGCCACAGGTGGTTTTATGCTGATGCCTTTCGGAAGCGCCTACAGCATTCATAACCTCGGTATCACACTGGATCAATTACCAACCATTTATTTTATAACAGGCGCATCCTCTATCATTCTCGGGCCATTGATCGGAAAGCTGAGTGATAAGATCGGGAAGTTTAATATTTTCTGCCTGGGCACGGTGCTTGCGCTGGTTATGGTAGGTATTTATACCCATTTGGGCATTACGCCTTTATGGGAGCTGGTTGTATTGAATGTAATTTTGTTTGTGGGATTAACTGCACGCATGATCTCATCATCCGCTTTGTTAACAGCGGTACCGGATGCCAAGGATCGTGGTGCTTTCATGAGCATCAATTCATCCACACAACAGATTTCGGGAGGCATTGCCTCTATTATTGCCGGGTTGATCGTGATACAAACCAGCTCCGGTAAACTGCAGTATTATGATACCCTTGGCTATGTTGTGATGGGCTCGATGGTAGTGGCAACGCTAATGCTATATTATCTCAATAAAAGGATTCAGAAAAAATTACACGCAACAACGCCCGTTTAATTGACCCATAACATAACACAATGAAGAAGTATCCCCTTTTAATTTCCATTTTGCTTGCCATGATTGTATTGTATGCATGCAGTACCAAACCCTATTCGGCAACCAATAAAATGTATCGTCAGCAAACAAAAGCCTTCGCCAAACAGCTGGTACTTGAGCCAATGGACCCGGTTAATGACACCATTAAACTACCAGCCTATTTTGTTGGTACCACCAATTTCGGGATCCGCAAACCCAATTTTGTGATCATTCACCATACGGCGCAAAATTCATGCGACCAGACTTTGGGGACGTTTACCACGCCTAAATCTGCCGTGAGCGCCCATTATGTGATTTGCAAGGATGGAACCGTGCACCATATGCTCAGCGATTACCTTCGTGCACAGCATGCCGGTATAAGTCGCTGGGGAAACCTGATCGATATCAATTCATCTTCTATCGGGATCGAACTGGATAATACCGGTTTTGAACCCTTCGATAGTTTGCAGATCAACAGCCTGATCAGTTTATTGGCGCGGTTGAAAAAAGATTACAATATTCCAACGGCCAATTTTATTGGTCATGGTGATATTGCCCCTACCCGCAAGAATGATCCCAATTACCGTTTCCCATGGAAAAAGCTGGCCGATAAAGGTTTCGGTTTATGGTTTGATGAGAATAGGGAAGAAGTACCCGCAGGTTTTAATCATATCCAGGCATTACGCATTGTTGGATACGATGTAAAAGATACCACCGCGGCGATCCGTTCGTTTAAAAGACATTTTTTGCAGGATACCACTAAGCGGATTAATGAACTTGATAGAAGTGTGCTGTATAATCTGCAGAAAAAATACATGTAGTATTCGTAGTAGAAGGGGAAGAAAGGCTTTTTTTAGCCGCAGATTCGCAGATTAGGTAATCTGCGAATCTGCGGCTTTATTATTTATTAATCTCTTTTAATGACACGACATGTTATTCATTAAGGGTTATGCTTCCGCTACTTTGCCATCGAACCATAAGAAGGGTGTGATCTTTCGCTGGTTATCTTTTTTGGGCGTGTTGTTTCCTCATTGCTTTTTCCTGGTTCATCTGCATCCGCTTGCGGATCAGTTTTTTCAACAGCGTTACGGGTAATTTTTGCCCCAGCGGCAAATGAAGCGTAGAACCTTCGTAATGAAATCCTGTCAGTTCATCCGCATGTTCGCCAAGAATAGTGGTACTCATGGTATAAAAACTGCATCCCTTTTTATGTGTACCAAAACCTACCAGCATCCCGTTCAGTTTATAACAGGGGAGGCGATAGCTGATCACTTCTTCCGCATCTTTGGCAACAGAAAGAACCAGGTGGCGTATCGATTCTAATATCTCCCGGTGGTCAACGGGTTGTTCGGCAATGTAATCGTCTACATTTTTTGCGATGGATCCTTTCATCAGGTTTCTATTAAGGTGCACTAAAATTACCAAACCAATTGTATTTCATGCAGGCAGCTAAAGTCAATAAAGAGGGGTGATTGCGACAGAATAAACAACAATAATTAAATTAGCTTTCCAGCAGGCTCTTTGCAAAAGCCAGGCATTTGGCCGTTTCTTTCACCGCATCGGAACCTACAGGGATATCATACTCCAGTTCAATCGTAGCGGGTATTTTATATTTCTTATCACGCAGGAGACCCAGTATTTCTTTCAGGGGCGTGTCGCCTTGCCCCCAGGCCATATTAGCGCCGCCATGCTGTTTGTTTTTCCTGTCTTTGATGTGCATGCTCGTGATCCGGTCATGTTTGGCTTCTATCAATGAAAGTAAACTTTCTTTGGTATTGTTTCCACCCGCGGCGATATAATGTCCGCAGTCGAGGTTCATTGAATTGTATGGCGATTGTGCCAATGCAGTATCCCATGCCGTATCGGTTGCCTGCAAATGCGCATGGTAGCCGATATGGATCTGGTGCTTGGCACCCAGATCGCCCAGGCGTTGGGAATGCGCGGGATCGGCGGGTAGCTCAAGTGTGACAGACCGGGCACCCAATGCTTTTGCCGCTTTCAGTGCATATTCGATTTCCGCATCGGTATTATTTGGGTTGAGTGCATTGGGTTTGAACGCGTAGATTGTAATGCCTGCTTTGTTGTACATTTTACGGATTGCCTCAAATGTATCCATCGGAACAGTAGCACGCCATTCGGCTACCTGTTTCTGGTAACTGGCCACCTGTGTTTTCTGTTCATCATTCAATGTATACGGCTGACCCGGAACGCGGGGCGGCAATTTTACAGTGTTTACCGGTTTGCCTGCATAATCCTCAATGGAATCGCCCATTAGTTCAATGGCGGTAATACCGGCCTCTTTGCAATATTGCAATAACTGATCAGGTTTGCCGGGTAAACTGCGAAACGAATAGGTGATCACACCTACCTGAACACCCTTGATCAATGCGCCCGGCAATGTATCAAAAGAGAACAAAGAACCTGCTGCTTTTGCAGAGCCGGCACAGGCCCAGGCAAGACCAGCCATTGCACTTTGGTATAAAAACCTGCGTCGGGAACCGTTTTGTAGTTTAGATTGATCGAATGGCATGGGAATAATCTTAATAATTCAGGAATAAGATAATTGTTGTAATGGTTTTACCAGGCTTCATTACATTATATAAGTAGAGGTGGCACTTTTTAAAAAATCTTGTCCTACATGCGTTTTCAGTGCTGAACCCTGATAAATGAAAATACAAAATTTGTATGGGATTTATTCACGGTTTCAAAACGGGTAGTAACTCTTTTTCAAAAAATCAATGCCCTATAGGAACTGATTGTGCAAAACTTTAAATAGATTTAGCAGTTCTATGAAATTACAACGCCGATTATCCGTTGTCCTTATGCTGATCAGTGCCTTTGTTGGCCTTGCAAGGGGTTTTCGGATGGTGTATTTCCCCAATGAAAGTTCTTTATTGTTTTCCTATTCCCCAGAAGCGATCAGAGAAACCGTGTTTTCCAATTATATCATTTTTGGATGGATCATTTTTTCACTGGTGGGCGTTTTTGGTGTGATCACTCTCGCAGCGGTTTTACGTAGAACAAGAACTTATGGCTACCTGATGATGATTGAAGGCATCTTTACTTCGTTCTTCTCGTTAACCCATATTGTGTATAATGGATTCGGCTGGATTCATTGTATTGTATTGCCCATCTGTTTTACAACCATCATACTGGGTGTTCTGCAAACTCCTCGTGAGTTTTAGGATTTGCATCTGTAAAAATTACGGACCTTTTCTTCAGCGGCAGCAGTTACTTTCCATCATCGGGTTAAACTATACCATCTTCAATAAGCAATGAACACACCCGCAAAATAAGCTTTGTACAATTCTTTACTTGAAAGGGATTGATCTTGTATGTTTCTTTCATTACATACGTAACAAATTAATTGTCGGTACGAATTCGTTAACGAATTCTTAATAAACCCGTATGTATTGCTATATCTGCAAGCCGGAGCTGGTTTTGGCACGGCATTTACAAATGAATATCTGAGCACGCGTTTCAACAAAGGAGACTTTTTATTATTCAACACTAAATCATTTGTTATGAAACATTCATTCAGTAAAATGGCAGGCTGGGGCATTCCCTTTTTTCTCATTGCGGGCTGTCTTTTGTTCAGCAGTTGTACAAAATCGGATGTAAATGTAACCGCAGATGTTGCCTACACAATCAGTGGTACTGCAAACGGATCGCAGGCAACACCGTCCAACAACAGCGGTGGTTCAGGTAATATGTCCGGTACATATTATACGCAGACAAAACTGATGACATATACAGCCACCTGGGCCAATTTAACCGGGGCGCCTGTAAATGGCGGATTGTATATCGGTGCAATAGGCCAGGCAGGCAGTTCTTTTGCCGCATGGACATTGGGTAACAACCTGTCTGCTTCCGGATCTGTTATGTTGACTGCAACGCTGAACGCTGACCAGGAAGCGCAATTGCTGGCGGGCAAATGCTATTACCTGTTAAGCACCACAACATATGCTTCCGGAGAAGTGAGGGGGCAGATCACTGCGACAAAACAATAAGGAACTTAATAATGAATGCATTGCAAAGGGCCGGCTGCTGCCAACAAACAGCCGGCCCTTTATCAGTTAACAGATGCAGAAGATGTTTAAAAGATCCGGTATGCGTGTACAACCCTGATCTGAAACAGTAAGCGGCTGTTTGCGTTAATTGTTTTTAATTCATTATGACGCTTGCTTCCCTACGAAAACTCCGGCAATGCTGCGGCTCTGCGGTGAATTGCGGGTTACATTCACCGCAGAGCCGCAGAGAACAGGGGGCTTTCGCAGAGGTATAAACAATTCGTATTAATTAACTCAAACGGCTTTTAATAATCTTAGCAATTCCTAAACGTTTTTCTGCACGAATCTTGCAAAACAAGTTTTTAAAATTAAATAGCTATGTCTGTACCAGAATTTGCTGCGGAAGTCTTTGTGCCTTCTGCCGGGAGTAAACGGAACATCCCGGATGCCGTTCGTCTTAACACGTTAGAAAAAGAGCTGCCTATTGAGATTTGTCTGCTGGTGAGGCGGAGACAACCTTTCTTGCAACGCTCCAATTCGGTTATCACGCGAGAATTGTATGAGAAGAAACATGGAGCCGAGGAAGGGGATATTGCCCTGGTTGCCGCTTTTGCGCACCAATACCATTTATCTGTTTCTGCGATACAGATAGCCGAACGAATGATTTACCTGAAAGGAAAGATCAGCGATATGGAAAAAGCCTTCCATGTGTCCTTATCTCATTATAGGGATACCCGTGGTCATCTTTTCCGTGGGAGAACCGGTGATATTTATCTGCCCGCTACATTGGAAAAAATCGTAGAGGGTGTTTTTGGATTAGATGATCGTCCGGCAGTCAGCCCAAAGTTTCAGGTTGCCAAACGAAATGGCCGGATCATTAATCATGAAGCTTCGCAGTATAGTTTTTTTCCGGATGAGCTGGCCCAGTTATATGGGTTCCCGGCTGATTATAACGGTGAAGGGCAAACAATTGCTTTGATTGAGTTAGGTGGTGGGTATCGCATCGCTGACCTGCGGAGGTATTTTAAAAGTCTTGATTTGCCTCTTCCCCAAATCCGTTCTGTTTCTATTGACGGCGGGTACAATGATCCCAGCACTGCCGACAGTGCGGATGGAGAAGTAATGCTTGATATTGAAATAGCCGGTGCGGTGGCACCAGGTGCCAATATCATTGTGTATTTCGCGCCCAATACAGACAAAGGATTTCTTGCTGCCATTAATGCAGCGATACATGATAAGCTTAATAAGCCCTCAATCGTTTCGATCAGTTGGGGCGCAGCAGAGAAAAACTGGACAGTACAATCCTTGCGTGCCTACAATGATGTATTTCATGCAGCAACCGTGCTGGGTATTACCGTATGTGCCGCTGCTGGAGATTATGGTTCCGCGGATGGTGAGAGAGACGGGCAGGTTCATGTAGACTTTCCTTCATCCAGTCCTTTTGTATTGGCCTGCGGTGGCACCAAGTTAACGGTTCTTGGTACGGCTATTACAGGAGAAACTGTTTGGCATAGTACCGATAGGGCCGCAACCGGGGGAGGGGTAAGTGATGTGTTTGCATTACCGGAGTATCAACAAAAAGCCGGGGTTCCTGTTTCGCTGAATTCAGGTTTCAGAGGGCGTGGCGTTCCTGATCTTGCCGCCAATGCCGATCCGGACACGGGATACAGGGTGGTTGTAGACGGGCAGCAATTGGTTATCGGAGGCACCAGTGCCGTTGCGCCATTGATGTCGGGATTGATTGCACGTATCAATCAGCAAAAAGGAAAGCCCATGGGGTTTCTGCATCCCAAATTATACAATGGCGGTTTTCGTTACCGTGACGTAACTGTGGGCAATAATATTACAACACCAACCAGGAAAGGGTATGAAGCAGGCATCGGTTGGGATGCCTGCACGGGATGGGGTATTGTATCCGGGTTAAAATAATGGGTCAGCTATTTTTTGAATTTCATCAGGGAAGGATACGGTAAGTATTTCATTACATTATCCAGCATACGGGTGAGGAAGAACCTGGCAGGCAGGTATTTCAGCAATGCCTTGGCATCATCAATGGTATCGAGACAGAAGTAGGCTGCTGTTCGGTTAGAACCTACTTTGACGGATATTCCTTTTTCGCCGATGGCCCTGAACATATCTTCATCGGTAGCGTCATCGCCGATGGCAAGAATAAAGTCATAGCGGTTATCTTCCAGGTAGCCGGCTATGGCTTTTCCTTTGTTCACTTCCGTGCTTTTAATTTCGATCACTTTATTTCCAGAGAGTACATTCAACGGCATATCTGCTAGGAAATAACGGAGATGACTAACCAGTTCATTCGCCCGGTACTCGCCCAGTTCTTTCTCAGCATTGCGGTAATGCCAGGCGAGTGAATGCGATTTTTCCTCGATAAAGGAACCACTGGTTCTTCCCGTATAACTCTGTAGTATCGGCAGTAATTCTGCTTTCCAGTCGCTGGTTATTTTTGCCGTTTCTTCCCAGTTGCCATTGTCTTTTTTTTCCCACATACCGTGTTCAGCCACGAGGTCCATATCACGATTTCCCAACCATTCTTCCAGCGTTGTATGCTGGCGGCCACTGATAATGGCTACTTTGTTCTTTGCATCATTAGTTAGCTCTTCCAGGATGTCCAACAATCCCTCGTCGGGAAAGGCGGCGTGGATATTGGCGAAGAATCTTACCAGTGTTCCATCATAATCCAGTAGTATCAACCTTTTCCTGGCTTTGATATAACGGTTGCGGATGTATTGTTGTGTGAGCAACCCGATCTGCCTCGCATTTCTTTGTTCCTTTTTGCCGGTAACATCTAGTAACCGTTTCATGAAAATATCCGCCCAGTGACTTACAGGATACCTGTTTACCAGATCGCGCATCTGCTTCATGCGGCGGTATTGTTCTTCCGGCGGCATCGTAAGTGCTGTGCGCATGGCATTGCAGATCTCGATGCTGTTGTTAGGGTTCACAATAATGGCATCTACCAGTTCTTTGGATGCGCCGGCCATTTCGCTCAGGATCAATACGCCTGTATTTTTTACACGGCTGGCAACAAACTCTTTGCAAACCAGGTTCATCCCATCGCGGAGCGGGGTTACCAGGCATACATCGGCCTGCTGGTAAAGTGCGGATAACATTTCAACGGGAAAGGAGCGGTAAAAATAATTGATAGGCAACCAGCTATTGGTACTGTAACGCGCATTGATATTACCTGCCAGTTTATCTATCTCATCACGCAAGTCTTTATACAGCGGAACCGTATCTCTGGAAGGTACTACGATCATATACAGCGAAACTTTGCCGCGCCATTCAGGATATTGGTGCAGTAACAGATCAAATGCCTGTAAACGTTGCAGGATACCTTTACTGTAATCCAGCCGATCAATGGAAAGGATCAGCCGGGTATGCTGAAAATCTTTCTGCAATTGTTTCAGGTGAGCCTGCACCGATAAATCATTGGTGAGTGCCGTAAATCGCCTGTCATCAATTCCCATTGGAAAAGCTTCGGCCACAATATTTCTTTCCTGGTAACCAATGGTACTGAAAGTGGATTGGGTATTGAGCAAACGGCTGCAGGCCGATAAAAAATGTCTTGCATCATCATAGGTATGAAAGCCCAGCAGGTTGGCCCCCAATAATCCTTCCAGCAATTCCGTACGCCAGGGAAGTAAGCGGTATAATTCAAAAGAAGGGAAAGGGATATGTTGAAAATAACCAATGACCGAAGCGGATTTTTCGAGACGGATCATGCGTGGTAATAACAATAACTGGTAATCATGCACCCAAATGATATCACCCGGCTGGTATATTTTCATCGCAGCCTCGCAGAATTTCCGGTTTACAGAAACATAAGATTCCCAATACGTGTTCTCAAACCTGGCATAGGTGGCCATGTAATGAAATACTGGCCAGAGAATTTCGTTGGAGAAACCTTCGTAGTACAAGTTGATCTCTTCCTGTGTAAGAAAAACAGGATGCAATTTTTTTTCGGCCAGGTGGTTGGTTATTTCTTTTCGCTGCGCTTCCTCCTCAACACAGATACCGGGCCAACCCAGCCAAACAGTATTTTTTTCTCCATAAATGGATCCGAGGCCTGTGGCAAGGCCTCCCTCACTTTGTTGAATAAGGAATTCTCCGTTTTGAGCCGTTATTTTAACGGGCAGCCGGTTCGAAATGATCAGGATTCTTGACATGCCCTTATGCTACCAAAGATTGTTCCGAAATAGTAAAAAACGCAGATATCCCGAAAGAAGAGCAAAATACAATCGTTTCGTATAGGCTCTACCCAGTTATTCGTCCAGTACACCCGCCTGGATTAAAACGGTTGTAATGATTCCTTTCAACCCGATGCAATGTTCCCATGTATCACGACACCAGCTGGCTATCAGGAGATCTCTTTCATTTCCTTCGGGAATGGCCAATACATCCTGAATGGAAATGGTGCCGCGATGAACAGGTAAAACAAGTTCGGGCCAGTTGATTTTATTTTTGGTCATCCGAATATGGGCCAGTTGTACCTGCTTACCGGTAAATCCCTTTTCGGAGAAAAGAAACAAACCTGCCAATGCAAATACAATACTGATCGGCTTATTGGTTTCGTCTGCTGTTTGTATGGTAAAAGTATCCACCACATACTGATGGATAAATTCAGCTGATGGGTGGGAGAGTGTGTAATAAGCCAGCTCGTGGTAAGCTTTTTGTGAATTGGGATGCATGGGTAAATTGGGGAGGGAGGATGAGGTAGTTAAAGGGGTTAAAGTAGTTAAAAGGGTTAAAGAAGTTAAAGGGGTTTTTGAGGCAAAAAATAATGAATGTTTTTAGAACCACATAACATCACCGCCAATATCCGTTATTCACCTTTACCACCCACAACTCTTTTACTCCCTTTAACTACTTTAACCCTTTTAACCCCTTTAACTTCTTCTCCCCCTAGTAAAGGTTTTCCCGATATTTGCGCAAACTCGATTTTTTGACCTTACAAATACCATCTGTGCGTAAAGTAGCCGGTTCTTTTTTAGCAGTAATCCTTTTCTGTTTTTTGTTCAGCGATATACTGCTGGCGCAAAGTGCCGGCAGGGTTTCAGGACAAGTGAAAGAGGCTGATCATGTGCTTGAATATGCCATTGTAACCTTACAACGTCTGCCCGATACCACTAAAGCTGTTGGATTCAGCACTACGGACAGCGCAGGTAATTTTTCATTTACCAGGTTAATGACTGGCGATTATCGCTTGCGTATCAGCCTGGTGGGCTATGGTACGCTTACCCTCTCCTTTTTACTTGGCTCTTCCAACGCTGATCTGAAGCTTGGCAGCCTGGTATTGAACCGCGATAACAATGCTTTGCAGAACGTAACGGTGAGTACACAGAAAAAACTGATCGAAAAAACGGCCAATGGCTTTGTAGTGAATGCCGCCGCCAATATTACCCAGGCCGGTGGTACCGCTACCGATCTGCTTCGCAATACACCTTCTGTTTCCGTAGATGCGGAAGGTGCGCTTACCATGCGTGGTAAAACACCCTTGATACTGGTGAATGGGAGAAATTCTTCACTGGCCAATCCCGATAATATTCCTGCCAGCAGTATTGAAAGCATCGAGATCATTCAGAATGCAGATGCACGGTATGATGCCAATGCGGAAAGCGGTATCATCAACATCAAACTAAAAAAAAACAAACAGAATGGAACCAATGGTTCGGTAGCATTGGGTACAGGTATGGGTAGCAGGGGAAGGGTAAGCAGTTCTGTGTTACTGAACAATAAAGTCGGTAAAATAAATATCGGGCTGGCATACGACAACCGCTTTGCAGGCAGAACCCGGAACATCGAGGCCAACCGAACCAATTTTTTTCTGCCGGATACATACCTGCTAAATCAATACCGAGACGATAGCAGGCTGGAACAGTTACAGAACCTGAAACTCAGCCTGGATTATACCATCAGCAGCCGAGATCGTCTTTCGCTTGAAGCCATTGGTAACACCGAAGGCCAAGACAATCATGAAACACTCAATACAAGGTTGTTTAAACAGAACGGCAATTTTGTTTCCAATACCAGCCGTTATTCCAACGAGATAGAACGTTCGAAAGTGGGAGAGTATAGTCTTGATTACAGCCACAAATACTTAAATGAGAAACGATCGTTAACTGCAAGTCTTACCAACTCGCTTAATCGCGACAGGCAGAACACAGGTATCAGTTCACAGGATCTGACCAAAGATTATATCGCCAACGGCGCTCCGTACTTGCAACGAACGCATAATTATGAAGATGGCCATGTTACTGAAGCTCGTTTGGACTATGCATTTCCTTTTGCAGGCGGGCAAATGGAAACCGGTTACAAAGGACTTTTCCGTGGTACCAATGATGATTACGAATCTGCTGACCAAAAGAACGGGGTGTATATAGTAAATACGGCAGCGAGCAACCTGTTTCGTTTTCACGAGCAGGTACACGCGGCTTATATGCAATACCATGGCTCTTTTCAGGGCAACGGAAAAACAAACTGGCAATACCATCTCGGCCTTCGTGCGGAGCAGGTGTTGAACGATGGCAATACACAGAATGGATCTGCACAGTTCGAGAATCGTTACCTCAAATTCTTTCCATCGGTTCAGTTCATTTACCAACTGCCGGATGAATCATCATGGAAGCTGGCATACAATAAACGCATCAACCGCCCCGGGCTTGGACAACTGAATCCGTTCATTGATATTACCGATTCATTGAGTCCGCACGGAGGCAATCCCAACCTGCAGCCAGAGATCATTCATGCATTTGAATTTGGGTATGGTAAGGAATGGGGCAAGACAGCCCTGACCACGAACCTGTTTTATCGGTATTCGCTCAATAGTATACGCCAGTATTCGCAGTTGTTATCCAATGGAGCTATTTTCAGTTATCCGGTAAATATTGGGAATGCCAGTATCTATGGATGGGAAACCATGCTTAGTGCCAGGCCTTTGGTGTATTATGATTTCAACGCCAGTTTTACCGTATTCGACCAGCGGTATAATGGAAGCAATGTGGCAACGGATGCTGTGCAGGAAGGATGGGCATGGAATGGAAAGCTGATCAACAATTTTGCCGTGAACAAAATGGCCAAATTGCAGGTTACGGGAAGTTATACCGCTCCACAGATCACACCACAGGGTAAAAGGATCGCGCAGTATTTTGTAGACATGGGCTTTCAGCAAAAACTGGGCAAGGGTAATACCCGTTTAGGAATTACTATTACAGACCTGCTGAATACTTTGCAGAGTGGCAACAATAATTTTACTGCCGGCTTCTCGCAAACCCGTTATGCAAAAGCAGATACACGCGCTATCATGGTAACATTTGCCTGTTCGTTCCGCTCTGCATTTAAAGAGAAATTGATGGAGAATAAATTTTCCGCAGAGTATTGAGTTACACAAAGCATTTTCAATAGTACAATAGGGCCTCAAGTTTAAGGAAGTAACATTATTGTAATTGCAAAAAAGCATCGATTCTTTTCTTCTGCCGGAGGTGGTGACGAAAATGCATATCTGCAAACTGTAACCATTCTTCCGCATTAAAATACCCCAATCCGGGATGTTTTGTTTTACCGTGCAGGTTTGTCTCGAGGAGCATTGTTTCTGCAGATTGCAGCGCTGAACGTAGTTCCCGTAAACGCTTCCTTATGGTTTCTTTATTGGCGGGCTGGGGGATCGACGCATTGGAAGATGCGCCTTCGATCCGTTGATCCGGAAAGCTCTTGCTGGCAAACAGGGTTAGCCCGAAATCGGACATCTTTTCATCTGCAAATTCATTGGTACTGACGCAGATATGTATTTGTGTAACATAAAAAGCGGTGTCGTCTAACAGGTGTAGGTACAATTGCCCGATAGACCATGTACCAGAAGCCGGTTGTGTAACCAACTGATCTTCACTGTATCTATCCAGTTCGTCAACCCATTTGTCAATCGAAAGCTTTGAGGATTTCATCAGTTAACCTGCTTGGTAACAGCAGTGAAAATAATTCATGCCGCTAGAAAAAATAAAATAATCATTTAAAATTTCTATTTTGATCTTCTAAACCAACTACAATGAATCCTAACAAAGCATTATGGGAGAAAGGCGATTTTACCCGCATTGCAGGCAGCATGCGCGACAGCGGCACCCGCCTGGTTGCTGCCATTGGTGTTACGAAAAATCTCAATGTTCTTGACCTTGGTTGCGGCGATGGTACCACGGCACTACCTGCCGCAGAATTCGGCGCCAAAGTACTGGGCGTTGATATTGCCAGCAACCTGGTGCAGGCTGGTAACAAACGTGCGAAAGCGGCAGGACTGACCAATTGTACTTTCCAGGAAGGAGACGCATGTGATTTGCACGAATTGAAAGACAATAGCTTTGACCTTGTTGTAAGTATTTTCGGCGCCATGTTCGCACCCAAGCCTTTTGACGTGGCCAAAGAAATGGTTCGTGTTACACGGCCAGGCGGAAGAATCGTGATGGGCAACTGGATTCCCGGTGATCCCACGCTTGTTGCACAGATACTGAAGATCAGTTCTGCCTATACACCACCGCCACCGGAAGGGTTCATTAGTCCGATGCTATGGGGTTTGGAAGATCATGTAATTGAACGTTTTGGAAAAGCGGGTGTACCCAAAGATGCCATTTCCTTTATCCGCGATAATTTTACTTTTAGTGCCAGCTACTCGCCAGTGGAAATGGTAGCTACTTTTAAAAACTTTTATGGCCCAACCATGAATGCGTTTGATGCTGCTGAAAAAAATGGTAAAGCACCGGAACTACAGCAGGAACTGGAAACATTGTTCAATAGTCATAACAAAAGCACTACCGCCGGAGCTACTTCCATAACAGCTACTTTTTTACGGGTTACAGTGATGCGGTAACACCTATCATCATAATAGAAAGGAAGAAACAACGCAATAACCTAATCTTTTACCTTCCTCGGAAGCATCGTGTCTTTGTTGGCCAATGCGTAGAGTGTCCAAGCGAGGATCACCGCATTTTTTTTCATGTCATTTTCCGGAACATATTCCGGCAGGTCAAGATGTGTATGATGGGTTACGGTGTGATAATTGAGTTGATCCTGCACAAAATGATTAGTTATAACTTCTAACTTAACAGCATTTGGCGGCTTTCAATAATTGCCATGTATTTCACCCTGCAAGTAAATACCCAGCCAAAAATTAAGGCACACAAAAGAAACCAATCAAACCTTTCAGGCGTGTCCCAAAAAAGGATTGAACAAAAAATTTCTCTTCCAATTACCAATCCTAACACCCGTTAGCTTAAATTTGCGCCATAAAACCATACGAATCATGCATTTTGAACTGAGCGAAGAACATTTGATGATCCAGAAAGCCGCCCGCGATTTTGCCCGCACCGAATGTTTACCCGGTGTTATTGAGCGCGATGAGCTACAGAAATTTCCCCGCGAACAGGTACTGAAACTGGCCGAACTCGGGTTTATGGGCATGATGGTTAGTCCTGATTACGGTGGCTCTGGTATGGACACCGTAAGTTATGTACTGGCTATGGAAGAGATCAGCAAGATAGATGCCAGCGTGAGCGTATGTATGAGTGTAAATAACAGCCTGGTATGCTGGGGCCTCGAAACTTTTGGTACCCACGAACAGAAAACAAAATACCTTACCCCATTGGCCCAGGGCCGTAAAGATGGCGAACTCTATGTTGGTGCCTTCCTGTTGAGTGAACCGGAGGCCGGCAGCGATGCCACCAGCCAGCAGACTACCGCCGAAGACAAGGACGATCACTATCTTATTAACGGCACCAAGAACTGGATCACGAATGGATCTTCAGCTTCTGTTTACCTGGTTATTGCCCAAACTGACCCGGCAAAGGGCAGTAAGGGCATCAATGCTTTTATTGTTGAAAAGAATTCGCCTGGTGTGGTAGTTGCGGCCAAAGAAAACAAACTCGGCATCCGCGGTTCCGATACGCACAGCATTATGTTTAATGATGTAAAAGTGCCTAAAGAGAACCGCATCGGCGAAGATGGTTTCGGTTTCAAATTTGCCATGAAAACCCTTGCCGGCGGCCGGATCGGTATTGCATCACAGGCACTCGGTATTGCCAGCGGCGCATATGAGCTGGCATTGGCTTACAGTAAGCAGCGCAAAGCTTTTGGTAAGGAGATCATGCATCACCAGGCCATCCAGTTTAAACTGGCCGATATGGCCACTAAGATCGAGGCCGCACGTTTGCTATGTTTGAAAGCCGCCTGGGAAAAAGACAATAAACTGGATTATACCCTCAGTTCATCCATGGCCAAAGTATTTGCTTCCGAAGCCGCTATGTGGACGGCCACTGAAGCTGTTCAGATACACGGCGGTTACGGCTTTGTGAAAGAATACCATGTAGAACGACTGATGCGTGATGCGAAGATCACGCAGATATATGAAGGCACTTCGGAAGTGCAAAGGATCGTGATCTCCAGAAGCATCTTAAAATAATCCTCGGCCCTTGCGTCTTCGCGGTTAAAAAACTCACCTCAAAGACGCAAGGGAGCAAAGGTTCGCTAAGGTTAACGGGAACACTTGTATTTTCGTAACCAGAAAGCATGAATCCATTACGACTCATACAAGTTTTATTACTCAGTTGCCTTATCAGTTCCGGTAAGTCGCAGGATACAGCGTTGATAACGCAGTTACTCCAGCGTATCGATCAATTACAAGCCAAAGAGAGCAGTGTATTTCCCAAGGGATTGTTTCCCTCATACAGGATGTATGCCTTGAACAAAGCCCGCGAGAAAGCGGATATCAATATCTTCTTCACCGGCCTGATCGCAATGACATTGAAGGATCTTAAGCCCAGTTTCAGTATTACCCAGCAGCAGATGGCGGAAAGAATCCTGAAAAATGCAGTACCTGTTTACAGCAAATTCCAGAACCAGAAGGGCAGGGGCACGTATAATTTCTGGCCCACCGATACGCCACAGATCTTTCCCAATGCAGGCTGGATGAACGTGTTTGATAAAAGCCAGGCATTACCTGATGATTTAGACGATACAGTGATCATGTTACTCGCAATGAACGCGCCGGATTCTGCTGCCGCAAACATTCATGCATTGATGCAGTTATTCACAAACAACGGGGAGAATCGGGTTCGCAATACTTTTAAAGATTTTCGGAGTATTGGTGCGTACTCCACCTGGTTCGGCAAAAAAATGCCGGTTGATTTTGATGTATGTGTGCTGGCCAATGTGCTTTATTTTGTACAACGGTATAACCTGCCCTGGACAAACGCCGATAGCGCCAGCCTTCAATTGATTGAAAAAGTGTTGAAAGAAAAAAAACATATAAGCGATGCTGCCTATGTATCGCCGCATTACAGCAAGCTGCCGAATATTTTGTACCACCTGGCGAGACTGATGTCGGTAAAGCCAATTCCTTCGCTGGAAAAATACAAGCCCATGTTGGTTAACGATGCACAACAGGCATTGCAAAAAGCAGATGCGTTTATGGATGCCGTGATCCTACAGACCGCTTTGTTGAAATGGGGTGTAACACCTCCGGCGATGAAAGTATATGAAGCAGCAAGCCTGGAATCGTTGATCGAAGACGGGCCCTTCTCTTTCTTCATCGCTAATATGGCTTCCATGTTGCCGGACCCATTGAAGCAGTGGATGGGTGGGGCGGGGGTAGGGAAATTTTATTATGATTGCGATGCGTATAATAATTTATTAGTACTGGAATACCTGGTATGGCAACAGAAACGCATGAAGTAATTTGAAAATTGGGTGATTTGGAAATTTGAAAATGTAGCTGGGGTTTTAAATTTACTGTCTGCGCCTTTGCTGACTTTGTTTCTTTGGGTGAAAAAATCATAAAGAATATATTATGCCTGTAAACATTGAGCAATACAAAAAAATTACGTCGGCATTAGATAATGCAACATTGGTTGCTGTTAGCAAAACAAAGCCAAATGAAGATATACAGACGCTTTACGATCTGGGACAACGGGATTTTGGTGAGAACTATGTGCAGGAATTAGTAGACAAACAAGCAGCATTATCGAATGATATCCGCTGGCATTTTATTGGCCACCTGCAGAGTAATAAAGTAAAATACATTGCGCCCTTTGTGCATTTAATTCACGGTGTGGATAGTCTGAAGTTGCTGAAAGAGATCAACAAACAAGGTGCTAAACATAACCGGGTAATCGATTGTTTGTTACAGGTGCATATTGCCCAGGAAGAAACCAAGTTTGGTATGGATGAAGCCGAGATTGCAGAAGTGCGGGTGGCGATCAGCGAGTTAACGAATGTTCGGATTTGCGGATTGATGGGGATGGCTTCGTTCAGCGAGGATATTTCGAAAGTAAGAACTGAGTTTAGGAGCTTGAAAGAATTGTTCGATAGATATCGTGAGTGGTCAGTGGTCAGTGGTCAGTGGACTGTTCTCAGTATGGGCATGAGCGGCGATTATGCAATGGCTGTTGAAGAGGGTAGTACGATGGTGAGAATAGGGAGTTTGTTATTTGGGGAGAGGAATTATACTGCGTAACTTTTTTTTGTTATTTTTTTTCACGCAAAGGCGCTAAGTAAGTAAGGAAAACTTTGCTTCTTTGCTTTCTTAGCGTCTTTGCGTGAAATGGTTTTATTTAGCAGAGAGTTAAAGAAGTTAAAAAGGTTAAAATAGTTAAAAAGGCAAATTGCTTCTTTAAACTATTTTAACCTTTTTAACTTCTTTAACCTTTCTAACCCAGACCCGTCACTTCAGCGTCTCATCCAGCCATTTGTAAAACTCATGCTGCCAGACCAGTGCATTCTGTGCACTTAGCACCCAATGGTTTTCATCGGGGATATAAAGAAAACGGCTTTTAATGCCTTTGAGCTGTGCTGCCTGGAATGCCTGCTGTCCCTGTTCTATTGGTACTCGGTAATCGCGGCCGCCCTGTATGATCATAATAGGCGTATTCCATTTGTCAACAAAATTACTTGGCGATTGTGCGAAAGAGCGTTGTGCCACTGCATTGTTCTTATCCCAATAAGCGCCGCCTTTTTCCCAGTTCTCAAAGAACATTTCGTCGGTGGTGCCATACATGCTTCTGAAATCAAATACGCCATCGTGCGAAATAAATGTTTTGAATCTTCCTTCGTGCTGGCTTTCCAATGCAAATACAGAGAAGCCGCCAAAGCTGGCACCTACGCAACCCAAACGGTTTTTATCAACAAAAGATTCTTTGGATACCGCATCAATGGCGCTGAGGTAATCTTTGATCACTTGTCCGCCCCAGTCTTTACTTACCTGTTCATTCCATGCCGTGCCAAATCCGGGCATTCCTCTCCGTGCAGGAGCCACTACAATGTATCCCTGGGAAGCCATCAACTGAAAATTCCAGCGGAAAGAATACGACTGGGTAAGTGGCGATTGAGGACCACCCTGACAATACAATAGGGTAGGATATTTTTTAGAAGCGTCAAATCCTGGAGGATAAATTACCCATACCAGCATTTGTTTATTATCGGTAGTGGTTACAAAACGGCGTTCGGTTTTTACTTTACCGATCTTTGCATACGCGGCATCATTCACATAGGTGAGCTGGCGCATGGCACCTGTTTTGGGGTTTAGGCTGTACAGTTCTGTGGCACGATTCATATCTGTACGGGAAACATATAACAGGTGATCGGCGGTTTCACCTACAATACCACTCACATCAAAATCGCCATTGCTTACCTGTACGATCTCAGCCTTGGTTTTGGTTTGCAACGGATCGTTTACTTTAAACAATTGCAATGTGCCGTTAACTGGTGCAATAAAATATAAGGTATCTCCACGACGGCTCCATTTAAAACTCTCGACATGAATATCATCACGGCCCTCGGTAAGGTTCAGTTTGGTAATGCCATCGGTAACCATGATATCCTGTTTGTCGGCCTCATACCCATCACGCTTCATGCGTAACCAGGCAAGCTGTCCTTTTTTATTGAAGGCCGGGCTTATATCATATCCCAGGTTTTGTTCAGTGAGGTTTTTGGTCTTGCCGGTTTCTACCTCATACTCATAGAGGTCTGTGTTAGTGCTGAGGGCATATTGAGTACCGGCTTTTTTCTTGGCAACATATACGATGTGCTTGCCATCCGGATTCCAGATATAATCATCGTCATCGCCAAAGGGTTTGGTTGGACAATCGAATGCTTCGTTGGGCATAATGTCTTTTGCCTGGCGCGGATCGGGTGTGCCGTTTACAAATGGTGTTACAAATACATGATCGAATTTACCGTCTTCCCAGGTATCCCAATGGCGGTAATTAAGTGAGTTGAAAATATATACGTTTGATTTGGGAAGATCCTTATAGGTTTCGGCACCCGTTACGTTCATTATTTTCACCGGTTGTGCACTGATCAGGTATTTGCGATCCCTGGAAATTTTAGGATCAACAAAAAAGCTATCTGTGTTTTTGATTTCGGTAGATTCTCCACCGGTAACAGACATCATATACAATTTTCGGCTACTCTTATTTTCTTCGGCATTAGGGGTACTTACTGAATAGATCAGGTATTGATCATTGGTAGACACACCCAGTCCCGTAACGCGGCCAAGCTTCCATAGCTGTTCGGGTGTGAGTTTGGTTTGTGCCTGTGCGTTTAAAGCACAAAGGCCTGAGATCAGAAATAATGCGATGCGTTTCATAACATTTGTTTAGTTCGTAAAATTAAGTGCTTCTCCTTGCGTATCCTCGTTTCCTTGCGTGTCTTAGCGGTAAAACTTAACCGCTAAGACGCAAGGAAACGAGGGTTCGCGAGGGTTTATTTCTTGGATTTGGCATAATCGAATACCAGTTGGCAAAAAGCTTTCACGCCTATATCCAGTTTGCTGTCGTCGATTAAGAAATCGGGTGTATGGTGTCCGGGTGCATTGGCTTCTGTGTACCTGGCATCACGGGCACCGAGGTAGAAAAAGAAAGAAGGCGCTTTGGTTCCATAATAAGAAAAATCCTCTGCACCTGTCGCCCAATGATAGAGTGCAATATTATTATCACCTGCCGCTTTTTGCAGCGAAGGCAATGATTGTGCCACCAGTTTGGGATCGTTATAGGTTACCAGTGTTTTGGTATCGATACTTACCTCGGCGGTTGCTCCATAAGCATCCGCAATACTTTTTACCATCTTACGGATCCGCTCGTGTACATCTTTCTGCATCTTACTATCCAGCGTACGGATGGTGCCTTCCATAATGGCTTCTTCGGGTATGATATTGGGCCTTACACCTGCATTGATTTTTCCAACGGTTAGGATTACGGGTGCTGCTGAAAGATCTACCTGGCGACTGACTATGGTTTGTAAATTGGTAATAATAGCTGAACTAACCACGATCGGATCGATGCCCGACCAGGGAGAAGCGCCATGGGTTTGTTTTCCTTTCACTTTTATGGTAAACCAATCGGATGATGCCATGAACGCTTCGGGCTTATAATAGATTTTACCAAGATCCAGCGCGTCTTCAATGTGCATACCAAATACAGCATCTACTTTCGGGTTGTCTAACGCGCCTTGTTTTACCATCAATGGCGCACCGCCTTCTTCCGTTCCGGGAGGGCCCTCTTCGGCTGGTTGAAACAGAAATACCACCGTGCCGGGAACATCGGCTTTCATTTTGGTTAACACTTCTGCTGTACCCATCAGCATGGCAATATGTGAATCGTGGCCGCAAGCATGCATCACACCCACTTGTTGCCCATTGTATTCTGTTTTAACGGAAGATTTAAAAGGCAGGTCATTCCTTTCTGTAACTGGCAAGGCATCTATATCGGCACGTAGTGCTACTACCGGTCCTGGTTTACCACCTTTTAATACGCCCACAACACCGGTACCGGCCAATATCCTGGTTTCAATGCCGAGCTGTTTTAAAAAAGCCTCGATCTTTTTGGCGGTATTGAATTCGCGGTTGGAGAGTTCGGGATGCTGGTGAAAATACCTGCGCCATTCCACCACTTTAGGTGTTTCTTCTTTGATCAACTGATCGTAAGACGCGGGTAAGTTCTGGGCAAACGATGCCAGTGGCAAGAATGCTAAAAGGGTTGTGATTTTTTTCATACTCATGTTGTTATAGGGTTTCTCTGCGATTAACTCTGGCATCTCGGCGTCTCTGCGGTGAAAAAAAACTATTCACCGCAGAGACGCTGAGAGCAGGGAGGTTTCGCGGAGCTATTTTTTAGTAAATAAATAGGAATCGTATTCTACAAAATCACTTGCTTTGATATCCACGGAAATCACTTTGTCATTTTCTATTTTAAATTTGGTGGCGAAGATGCCGAAAGCAATATCATTATAGGTCATCATCCATTCATCTTTATCCATGTATTGCAGAGTAGCTGTAAGATTGGCATGGCTGTTGAATTTGATCAACAGGTCATTGCCTGAAGCTTTTATAGTGATGCTGCCATACACTTCATTCTCATAATCGCCCAGATAAGTATTCAATGGGAGTGCAGGTGTATTGCCTTTTAACCGCTCTCTGAAACCTTTGATCTCGTTAATAGAAGCCATTGTTTGGCGAACATGCCCGTCAAGCAATTGTTTGCTCCTGTCTATATAGGGAACACCGAGATAAGAATCCAGCAACTGGTAACGCAATGCTTCAAAGAAGCTTTGGTTATCGTTATTAGTAAGGATTATGATGCCTAAGTTTTCTTCCGGTACAAAACAGGTATTGGTTACAAAACCAAATGCACCGCCTGTATGCCAGAACACCTGCTTGCCATTGTAATCTGTCATAAAAATACCCAAACCATAACCGGTATAATGAGTGGGATACAAATTACTCTTACGGCTGGAGATCACAGTGTTCATATCCCTTGTTCTGCGGATCACCGGCCAGGGTACAATTCTTTTGTTATTATAGCGGCCGCTATCGAGTTGCATTAATAACCATTTGCTGAGATCCTTTACATTGCTTACCATGCTTCCCGCAGGGCCCAGGTTGTCTACCTGGTCATAAGGTAATTCCTGTAAGCTTCCATCTGCAGAAAAAGAATTGGTATAGGGTTTTGATACATTGGGCATTTGCCACATGCCGGTATTTAAGGTATGTGTAGCGCTCATGCCCAATGGGGTAAGCAGGCTATCGTACACATATACTTCCCAGGGTTTATTCGTTACACGCGGAATGATTTCACCCGCGGTAAGAAAGCAACTATTGCAATACCCGAAATCCTGCCGGAAAGCTGCCACAGGCTTTAAGGTACGCATCCGTTGAATGATCTGGTTACGACTGAGGCTACCATCCCAAAATGTAAAATCGCCCTGGAAGGTTTTGGTTCCAAGGTGATGCGAGAGCATGTCTTTGATGGTAACCAGTTCGGTTGTATTCTTGTCGAACAACTGGAAATCGGGAAAATATTTTGTGATCTTGTCGTTGAGAGAAAGTTTCTTATTGTATTCAAGCTGCGCAAGCGAGGTTCCGGTAAACAGTTTGCTGTTACTGGCGATCATGAAGAGCGTATTCTCATCCACTTTTTCATGTGTGGTAATATTGCGCTCGCCATAGCCTTTCATAGCAATTATTTTACCATTTTTTACAATGGCAATGGCAAGGCCGGGTAGTTGCCAGTTTTTCATGCCCCTTTCAATATAACTGTCCAGGCTATCGCTGACAAAACGGTTGGTTTGTGCAGGCAGGGTGAAATAAAAAAAACTAAGACAGGAAATCAATCCCAGGAACTTCTTCATAATACGGCTTTAAATAGGGAAGATACTGATTTGAACGGAGGGAAACAGGCTGATAACGCATATATTTATCATGGTTACATGGCAGGAAGGTGACCTGTGATGTATGTAACCAATGTGGAATACTATGTAAGGTAATTTGAACCCGGTAACGGAACTTTATGTTACTGATTATTACAAAACCAGCTCTCATCACCTAAACTCAATACACTTATGAAAAAGCTAACCTCTCTATTACTAATCACCGGCATGTTCTGTTTTACAACAGCTAATGCCAGTTTATCTCTTACTGATCCGGTTTTGAAATCGGGTTCCGATTCTGCTGTAACCAAAGATGTGGTACTGGACGATGTTGTTGCCACAGATGCCCTGCGTGAATTCAGAAGTTTATCACGTGTAGATAAGAAAATGCGGATCAAAGAGGTTAAGAAAACCATTAAAGAATACAAAGAGGCAAAAAAAGCAGGTGGAGAAGTAAGTACCAATACACTGCTGCTGGTCATTCTTGCCATACTATTACCACCATTGGCCGTAGGCCTTCATGAACATGAACTGAACGGAAAATTCTGGTTAAGCGTACTGCTTACCTTATTGTTCTGGTTACCGGGGGTGATTTATGCGTTGATTGTAGTACTAGGGTAGGGAATTATAAATAGTCTGGAGTTAGAAGTCTGGAGTCTGGAATTAAATTGCGATCCAACTCCAGACTCCAGACTTCTAACTCCAGACTATTATCTATACTCTCCAAATACATTACGCAGTGCGTCTGCGATTTCTCCAAGGGTGCAATAATTTTCTACGGCTTCGATTACAAAAGGCATCAAGTTCTTTCCCTCTTTTGCGGCTGTGGCAATGTTTGCTAAACAGTTTTCTGCCTTATGTGTTTCGCGTTTGGCTTTCAACGCTTTGATTTTTTCGGATTGAAGGGTGCGGATACTGTCGTCGATTTTAAAGCCGGGTATGGGACTTTCTTTATCGATGGTAAATTTGTTTACGCCAACAATGATCTTTTCTCCACTTTCTATATTGCGCTGGTATTCGTAGGCGCTGCGGGCAATCTCGTCTTGCATAAAGCCCGCTTCGATGGCACTTACACTGCCACCCATGGCATCTATTTTGTTTACCAACTCCCAGGCTTTCTGTTCCACTTCGTTGGTCAGTGATTCGATAAAATAACTTCCGGCCAATGGGTCAACCGTGTCCGGTGCGCCGCTTTCGAATGCAACGATCTGCTGGGTGCGTAAAGCAATACGGGCTGCTTCCTCGGTTGGCAGGCTTAATGCTTCATCATAGCCATTGGTATGCAGGCTTTGTGTGCCGCCCAATACAGCGGCCAGTGTTTGAATGGTAACACGCGAAATATTATTCAGCGGCTGTTGTGCGGTTAGCGTGGCACCGCCGGTTTGTGTATGAAAGCGGAGCATCATGGCTTTCTCATCAGTGGTGCCAAGTTCCTTCATCATAGCGGCCCACATTCTTCTTGCTGCGCGGAATTTGGCCACTTCCTCAAACAAGTTATTATGTGCATTGAAAAAGAAGGAGAGACGTTTGCCAAACACATTGATATCCAATCCTTTTGCCAATGCTGCCTGAACATATGCTTTACCATTGCTTAAGGTAAAAGCGATCTCCTGCACAGCAGTACTTCCTGCTTCCCGGATATGGTAACCGGAAATGGAAATGGTATTCCACTTAGGCAATTCCTTACTGCACCATTCGAAAATATCTGTGATGATGCGCATGGAAGGTTTGGGAGGATAGATATAGGTGCCTCGCGCCGCATATTCTTTTAAAATATCGTTCTGTATGGTGCCTGTAATTTTTTTCAGATCCGCACCCTGTTTTTTAGCAAGCGCTACATAAAAAGCCAATAAAATAAAACCGGTGGCATTAATGGTCATGGAAGTACTTACTTCTTCCAGTTTGATATCCTTAAAAAGCAATTCCATGTCTTCTATACTATCAATGGCCACACCTACTTTACCTACTTCGCCTTCTGCCAATGCATGGTCGCTATCATAGCCGATCTGCGTGGGTAGATCAAATGCCACGCTCAATCCCATTACGCCCTGTGACAATAAATAATGGTATCGTTTATTGCTTTCTTCTGCGGTAGAGAAACCGGCGTACTGGCGCATCGTCCATAATTTGCCGCGGTACATATCGGGTTGTACGCCTCTTGTATAAGGGAAAGAACCTGGTGTTTCCGGTTGCAGGTTACCGGTAGTTGGAGTAGGATAGTAGACCTTTTTAATTTCTATCCCACTATCTGTAAATAGTTTTTTATCATTCATGCGGCAATCATTAAAATAAAAATCTCTTATAAACCACTACAACAATTTCTTCGCTTCAAAACTCAAAGCCTGGCTAACCAGTTCATGCAGGTTGGCTTTTTCATCGCTCATCAAGTATTCCAGCAGAGACCGGTTCAGGTCAAGTCCGGATGCGGAAGGGGGTAACTGTGCAGCCACCTGGTTAATAATGAGCAGGTTTTTTTCTTTCAAACTCTTAACGGCATTCCAGGCTTCGGGGGTGATATAGATCTGTTGGGTGATATTATAATCAAACTCATCGCGGATGGTTCTGGTTAATACAAGCTGCATATCACGGGCAGTGAGTGCATCATAAGAAGTCCGGCCAACCAGGTTAGGAATGGCAATCCGGTCAACCAGCAGGATCATTCTTTCATACGCCTGCAACTGCAAAGAAACGGAACCTGCTTGCACTGGCTTTTCGATAGGCGCTGCCTTTGGTTTATCACGCAGGAAAAAGAAATACGCCAAAACTCCAACTAGCACAACGCCAATCAGTATTACATAGTTATTATCCAACATTCTTTTTTTGACAAAAATAGGGTAAAGCGGGGCAAGTTATCAGTTACCGGTTACCAGTTACCTCTTTGACTGAGAAATCATTTTTCCGCTATCGAAAACGGTGGATGTGCCGGTAAGGAAGATTGTTCGTAAATTTGCACATACAAATGTGATAATTATGGCAACAATGACCCAAACAGCACCTGTAACCTTAACCGAAGGAGCCATTGCGGAGATCAATCGTTTGATGACTGAGGATGGATTTGATACCACGCAAAAATTGCGTGTAGGTGTGAAAGGCGGCGGCTGTAGCGGCATGAGCTATGTGCTTGGTTTTGACAAACAGGAAGCGGAAGACGAGCAATTTGAAATAGAAGGTATCCCCTGTATCATGAATAAAAGTCATGGATTATACCTGTATGGAATGGAGGTTGACTGGCAGGGCGGATTGAACAGCCGTGGATTTACCTTCAGTAATCCCAATGCGAGTAAGACCTGCGGTTGTGGAACCAGTTTTGCCGTGTAACTGACCGGCCCTCCCGCCCAGGCGGGGAGGGAGTCTCGTCCTGAAAATAGTAGCCTCGCTTTTTTAGCGGGGCTTTTTTACGGACGGGGCAAAGGGCTATCTTCACAGATATCCCATAAATATCCCGTAAATGTCCCGTAAATGTCCCGTATATATCCCGTAGATATCCCGTGTCATACCCGACCATAACCGCCTATACATTCGTGCTAGATCCAGAGCAGGTTCAATCCAGTACCGTAGTACTACCGATGGTGACCCGGTACTGATCCGTATTAGGCAGCCCGTCATTGCGATCCCGCCAGCGGCGGGAGAAGCTATCTGAGAACTGTACCGGTTAGGGTGATGGATAAAGTAAACGATTAACAATGCTGCTCAATCTTTCCAGCACAGATTGCTTCGTCGTTCCTCCTCGCAATGACGCAGCCCCCGTCATTGCGATCCCGCCAGCGGCGGGAGAAGCAATCTGAGAACTGTGTCGGTTAGGGGGATGGATGAAGTAAACGATTAACAATGCTGCTGAACCTCTCCAGCACAGATTGCTTCTCCCGCCAGCGGCGGGAGAAGCAATCTGTGAACTGTGCCGGTTAGGGGGATGGATGAAGTAAACGATTAACAATGCTGCTCAATCTCTCCAGCACAGATTGCTTCGTCGTTCCTCCTCGCAATGACGCCCCCCCGTCATTGCGATCCCGCCAGCGGCGGGAGAAGCAATCTGTGAACTGTGCCGGTTAGGGTGATGGATGAAGTAAACGATTAACAACGCTGCTCAACCTCTCCAGCACAGATTGCTTCGTCGTTCCTCCTCGCAATGACGGGGGGCTACCATTTAGATACCTCCTTTTCCCACAAATCTTCCCACAAGGGATTCATAGAGTTGATAAGACTTGTTTTTTTCTTTCTGCTTCCTCCTTTGATGCGTTTTTCTTCTAGTATGGCTTCCAGTATAGTCGAATAGCATTCGTAATAAACTAAAATGGTAGCATTGTATTTCGCCGTAAAACTTTCAGGAAAATATTTATTCCTGTGCTGCTGCACGCGTACTATCAGATCCGATGTTACACCTGTATACAGAACAGAGTATAACGGATTTGTCATAATATAAACAGCTCCCCCTTTTCGCATGGCGTAAATTTAAAAAAGCAATGCTAATCGGAGTAGCGTATTTACACCCGGTACAAGCACCTGATCCGTCATTGCGAGCTGCGCGAAGCAATCTGAGAACTGTGCCGGTTAGAGTGATGGATGAAGTAAACGGTTAACAATGCTGTTCAACCTCTCCAGCACAGATTGCTTCGTCGTTCCTCCTCGCAATGACGCAGCCTCCGTCATTGCGAACTGCGCGAAACAATCTGAGAACCGTGCCGGTTAGAGTGATGGATGAAGTAAACGGTTAACAATGCTGTTCAACCTCTCCAGCACAGATTGCTTCGTCGTTCCTCCTCGCAATGACGGGGCTGCGTCATTGCGATCCCGCCCAGCGGCGGGAGAAGCAATCTGAGAGCTGTGTCGATTAGGGTGATGGGTGAAGTAAACGATTAACAATACTGCTCAATCTCTCCAGCACAGATTGCTTCGTCGTTCCTCCTCGCAATGACGGTTAGAATTCTGCGTGCAGGCGCAACGACACAATATGAACCGGGCCGCGGTCTTTGTTATAGCCGGGGTTGGTTACGAACTGGTAATCGGGACTAAGGAATATTTTCCTGGAAATATTCCAGGAATAATACAATTCAACAATTTTTTCGCTGTCATAATTCAGTTTTCCATCGCCTATCAGAAAACCGTAGCCGCCTTTGGCTAAGTAGTTCCGGTGAACGTCTGATAACTGGTTGCGTACAAAAGCAAAGCCCAGTTTATCTGTTTTTCTTCCCCATTTTTCGCCATCGAACTGGAATCCCATGGCATTGCTCCGGTCAATTTCCGTAAAAGCCCAGGTTTCGTTTTTGCCATCGTTCCAGCTCCCTTTGATAAACTGGTGTGCCCAACCGAAATCATTTTCAAAACTGATGTAACCGCCCCATTTATCCCGTCCGTATAAACGACTGTCGGTAATATCCGGCACACCACTGCCGGCGTTACTGATGGATTGCTGGTAATTGCCCATATGCGCTCTGTTCCAAAAAATACCGGTATGAACTGTGGTGGAAGACTTCTTATCCCATTCAATCAGCTTTTCTTTCCCGATCTCCCATACCAAGCCCATTGCTTTGCTCCATTTGAATTGTAACTCAGGGCCGTTAGCTTCGATGGGGACAGAACTGAGCGCGGTACGGAATGACCAGTCGTGATAAACTGCCTGTAATACCGCACCCAGCGTATATCCCCGTGTATTAGCAGGATAATCCCATGCACCGCTGCCCATCAGGCTCCAGTTCATGAACTGGGTGCGCGGATCATGGCTGAGCTGCGAATCATCAAAAAAATCAGTAAGTGAAAACTTACCAACGATCAAAGAGAGATAATCCTTGTTCGTAGTTTCTGCTAATTGGTTGGCATCTTCTTCAATGTATTCTTTACGCTTGCTTAAGGGAAATCTTTGTTCCACATACAATCGTGCAATAAAGGGTTGTGGTTTGGGATCGCCTACGCGGTATACTTCTCCATTAGGAAAACCGGCTATGCCTAATGTCTTGCTCAATCCCTTACCAGCGGCAGCTTCAGGATTGAATACGAGATAGGTATTTTTAAACGGTTTATAGGCAAGAAATGCTGTTGCTGTAACAGATGCACGTACAGGTTCGCTTGCCATAAGACTGTTTGCACCGGCATAAGGTGACCTGAAGTTGAAATGGTATTGCGGAATAAAAGTGGCTTGCCAATGCAGTGAATATTTTTTATCTAATGGTCTTATGCTGTCCTGCTGTGATTTTGCCTCGCATCCAATCAATATCAATATACCTAATACAGTTATTTTCATTACGCTGTTTTTAACGTGCGGGCTATTAAACACCCTCTGTGTAATAGGATTACCCATTATTTACTTCCTGTTTACCGTACAAAAATAGGCGGCACTTTTTGAGTGCCGCCTATTATTTTAACATCATTGTTTCAAAAATTATACGGCGCCCATTTTCTTAAGCAGTTTCATGTTTTCCCTTTTATGCAGGAACCTGTGTACGAGACTGTATAAGATTGGCAGGATCAGCAAAGTAAGAATGGTAGAAGTGATCAATCCACCAATTACCACAATGGCCAATGGCTTCTGTGTTTCACTACCAATACCAGTACTGATGGCGGCCGGTAAAAGACCAATGGCGGCCATCAAGGCGGTCATAATTACGGGCCTTACCCTCGACAATACCCCATGCAGGATAGCTTCGTGAAGTGTCATTTTCAGTTGTAGGTTCTTTCGGAATACACTGATCAATATCACACCATTCTGAATACAGACCCCAAACAGCGCGATAAAACCGATGCCTGCACTGATACTGAAATTGATACCGGTAAAATGCAGGGCCAATATGCCGCCGATCAGGGCAAAAGGCACATTCAATATGGTTAACAAAGCATCTTTCACATTTCCAAACGTGATAAACAAGATGAGGAAGATGGCCAATAAGCATAGAGGTACCACATTGGCCAGTGTTTTGGTGGCCCGCTGCTGGTTTTCAAATTCACCGTTCCAGCTCATCTTATAACCCGGTGGCAATACTACCGCTGCATTTACTTTTGCCTGCGCATCTGCGATGGTACTTCCCAGGTCGCGGCCGCGCACAGAGAATTTTACAGGAATATAACGGCTGTTGTTATCCCTGTAAATAAATGCCGGCCCTGTTAACGTGCGTATCACTGAGATCTCTTTAATAGGAATCCTGGTGGTATCCTGTGTTGGTACCATCAACTGTTCAATTTTTTCACGCGTATCGCGGAACTCCTTCTGGTATCGCACACGGATATCAAACCTTCTCTCTCCTTCATACAATTGCGTAGCAGCTTTTCCGCCGATGGCCATTTCTATCACACTTTGTACATCGGCCGTATTTACACCGTATAGAGCCATTTTCTGCTGATCAAGTTCTATGCGGAACTCGGGCTGCCCTAAGTTGCGTAATACACCGAGGTCTTCGATGCCCTCTACTTTGCCTAATGTGGCCTGCACTTTATCGGCAAGCGAATCGAGTACTGCAAAATCCTTTCCGAATATTTTAACTGCCAGTGAAGCGGGTACACCGGCTACCGCTTCCTCCACATTATCACGTATGGGTTGGGAGTAATTCAATAACAATCCGGGTATTTTACTCAATTGCCTGTTCAGGCTATCGATCAGTATATCTGTGGTAACACCTTTGCGCCATTCGTCTTTATTGTAAAGATCCACGGCAATTTCTACGTTAAAGAATCCTTTGGGATCCGTACCGTCGTTGGTTCTTCCGATCTGTGACAGGGTATGCCTTACTTCGGGGAATTTCCGGATAATGCTTGTCATTTTATCTGAGATCTCCTTTGACTGAGACAAGGACGCACTCATCGGAAGCTGGGCCTTTACCCATAAAGCGCCTTCATCTAATTCCGGTAAAAACTCACTTCCCAAAAATCTGGCGGAGAAAAACGTAAGCGCCATGAAGGTTACTGCAACCAGTAAGCTTATTTTAGGTACACGATAGGTTCGTTCAAAAATATATTTTACCCCTTTCTCAAAAAAGATCACCACAGGGTTATGTTTTTCACGAACATTTTTACGAAGCAGGATGCTGGACAATGCAGGTACAAGCGTTAAGGTATAGATCAATGCACCGAGCAATGCAAACCCTAATGTGTAGGCGAGTGGTGCGAACATTTTACCTTCCACTTTCTGGAACGCGAAAATGGGGATCAGGCAGGTAAGGATAATGATCTTTGAAAAGAAAATGGCTTTTCCCATTTCGGTACCCACCTGTTTAAACAACCCCAGTTTGGCCAGCTTATTGAATTTATCCATGCCTACTTCCCTCGCGCGACTGTCGAGCGCTACAAACAAACCTTCTACCATTACCACCGCGCCATCGATGATGATACCGAAATCCACCGCACCCATCGAGAGGAGGTTGGCCGTCATTCCTTTCATGCGCATACACATAAAGGCAAACAGGAGAGAGAGGGGAATAATGATACTAACGGTTACCGTTGTTCTCCAATCGGCCATGAACAGCATTACGATACAGGTTACCAATATGATGCCTTCTATCAGGTTATGGATTACCGTGTGTGTGGCAAAATCCATTAATACGGTTCGGTCGTAAAAAGTTTCCAGCTTCACATCTTTGGGTAAGATCGATTCGTTGATCTCTTTCACCTTCTCATGAAGCCGGTTCAGTACCTCCGTCGGATTTTCGCCTTTGCGCATAACAACGATCCCTTCCAGTACATCGCCCAGGGTATCTTTCGATACCTGCCCTAAACGTGGTTTGCCGGCTTCTTTTACCTGTGCCAGGTTCTTCACAAGAATGGGAACGCCATTGAGTTTGGTTACAATGATATTTTCTATCTCGGCGGTATCATTCAATAAGCCGATCCCGCGAACCACATAAGCCTGGCCATTGCGTTCGATCACATCGCCGCCTACGTTTACATTGCTTTTGCCTACCGCATTAAATACATCGAGCGAGGTTAGGCCATATTTGGTAAGGTAATTGGGGTTAACACTGATCTCAAAACTTCTCTCTTCCCCGCCAAAACTATTTACATCGGCCACACCAGGTACGCGCTTGAATTCTTTATCCAATACCCAGTCCTGTATGGTATACAGATCGCGTATGGATCTTGTTTTGCTTTTCAGTGTATAGCGGAAGATCTCGCCGGTAGGGCCATAGGGTGGCTCTACTTCGGGCTTCAATCCTTCGGGAAGATCAACATTGCCAAGGCGGCTCAATACCTGCTGGCGACCAAACGCATCATCCACATCATCATCAAAAATGATACGTATGTATGAAAGACCAAAAGCGGAAGTGGTTCTCAGGTTTGATTTCTTTTGAACGGATGTCAGTGCAGTTTCCAGTGGCACCGTTACAAATTTTTCTACTTCTTCGGCGCTGCGGCCCGGCCATTGGGTAATGATAATTACCTGGGTATTGGTTACATCTGGAAAGGTTTCAATGGGGGTATTTTGATAACTCACAAACCCGATCACTGCCAGTACCGCTGTTAAGAAAAATACGAAATAACGGTGCCGTAGTGAAAAATGTATAATGCTCTTTATTAGTTTAGACATATCAAGAAACGATTTAAAGGTGATAGGAGGGTTCCTGTAACTGAAAAACCGCTATACTTTATTCATTCAATAATTGCTGAAATACCAGCAATTGATTATGCGTGATGATCTTTTGTCCCTCTGTTACGCCGCTGTTGATATAAGTCTTCTCTCCGGCAGATTTCAGGATGTTGACCTCCGCTATATTCATATCACTGGCACTGTTATAAATTACCACATACGATTTGCCATTCAATGAGATCAATGCTTTTGTTGGAATAGTAATGGCTACTTTGTTTTCCTTATTGGTTACAACCACTTTCGCAAACATTTCGGGCCGTAACAGTCTTTCTGAGTTATCCAGGCGAATACGCGCTTTCATTGTTTTACTGGATGGGTCCAGCACTTCGCTCACTTTATCAATGGTTCCGTTAAAGAATTTATCCGGGTAAGCAAGCGTAGTTACTTTTACCGCATACCCTGCTTTTACTTTGCTGATATCCGCCTCAAACACATTCGCATTTACCCATACGTTCTTCAGGTCAGAAACCGTGAAAAGGTAGTCGCCCATATCGCTTCTTATAAAGTTGCCGGCATTTAATTTTTTCTCAACAATATATCCGTCAATAGGAGATACGATGGAATAGGTGCCGCCGGAATTACTGTTGTTCCCACCGTTAATTGTAATGAGCGACTGGATTTTATTCTTTACAGCCAATGTCTTTTCATAATTCTGTTTGGCTTCTGTATATTCCTTCTCGCTTGCAATACCGTTTTTGTAAAGATTCTCTGTATTGTCCATTTGGCGTTTGGCGATATTGATGTCGGCATTTGCACTGCTGAGATCGGCATAGTTCCCGGCAACATCGGCACTTTTAACGATCGCCAATACCTGGCCGGCAGACACTTTATCTCCCAGCGTAACTTTTGACTCAATTACCTGCCCGCTGTTCCTCGGATATATTTTGTTCACGTTGTTTTCGTTAAAACTAACTTCTCCGCTTAAAGTAAGTTCGTCTTGTATATAGCCGCTCCCAACGGTATCAACAGCGATCATTTTGGCCATTGAATCACTCAGTACAAACTTTGTGTTTTCTTCTTTTGCTACTTCCTTTTTTTCTTTACAGGAAATACCCAAAAGAATCGTGGCCGAAAGAATGGTAGATAAAAATTTGTTCATAAAAATAGTATGGCGTTAAGTGATGTTTATTTAATGATATCGATTCCTGCATGAAAATTCAATTCTTCCTTAGCCAGTTGCAGGTTCAGTTGCTGCTGCAGCAAACGTTGTTGGGAAGCTGTATAATCATTGAAGAAATCAAGGAACTCTAACAGGTTAATCTGTTTCTGCTGGTAACTCTGCAGTATATTATTGTACATTGACTGATAGCGCGTATAGAATTCCTTCTGTACCGAATTGTTCTGTTGTAACGTAAGCAACAGTTTTGCATAAGCGTTACTGATATTGTTTCGTAATTCAGTTTCTGCGCTGTTCGTTATGGTTTGTTGCTGCTTAACACTGTACTCGGCCGATTTGATATTGCCCTGGTTCTTATTCAGGATGGTAAGCGGTAATGATATTCCCAATCCTACATAATTAGGTGCGAAGTTTGAATTACGGTCAAAGTTTGGCCCCAATGTAAGATCCGGTACGCGCAAGGATTTTTGATAAGAAAGGTTCTGTTGTTGAAACAGGGTTTGTGTTTGCTGTAACTGATAATAAGGGTTATTCTGTTTTGCGGTCTCTGCCAATACGTCTACGGTAGTAGCCAGGCTGATATTTGGTGCGATGGCTTCTGTTGGTTTGATAAAACTTTCATTTTTTATCTGCAGTAAGGTCTTCAGGTCGTTTTCAGTATCGGATATTGTTTTATCCAGTTCTGTAATATCCTGCTGCAGTGAAATCACCAAGGCCTGTATCCGCAGGTAATCCTTTTGCGCAATATTACCGGCATTTAACTGGGCCGCCATACCGTTCAGCAATTTGTTCAACTGCTGCAACTGGCCTTCGTAAATATGCCGTGTTCCTAATTGCTGAATGATCGAATAATAATCTGTGCGCAGCTGGTAACGAAGATTACGCAATACATCCTGCAGCTGCCATTCGCTTAGTTTGGCATTGGTAGTTGCAAGGTTGATCAGTTTGTTTCTTTTACCAGCTGTTTTAATTAGCTGCTGCACCTGGATAAAATATTGGCCACTATAAGAGCCATCCGGATTTTTACCATACGGAAAGAATTTGCCACCTGCAGAAATTACCTGGTCGGTATTCAATACGGGGTTGTCCCATAGTTTCGCCTGCTGTATCAGGGCTTTTTGCGCATCCACATTGTAATGAGTGGCAAGTAGTACAAGGTTACTGTCGACAAATATTTTTTCGGCTTCTTGCAGGCTGATTGAAAGGGTGTCCCTGCTTTTGTTTTGCGCATTTGCATGAGCGATTGTCATGGTTAATAAGTATACCATGACCAGCTTTCCAACGGAAAACCTGTTATGCCATAAGGTCATAATCGAATATTTAAAAAGAAAGAATACGATGAAAAGGTACGGTTACACTAAGTTACCCTGATATTTGGGAGGTGGCGGGTTAATTTCCTTAAAAAACAAGTGAGAATACTGTTCATCCAGCGGAAATTGAAAATTCTTGAGGAGTGGTGTAGGTTTCATTTCTGTATAACCAATGAATACCACATATAATTTTACATCCAGATGCTTTTGGAGCTGGGCCTGCTTTTGTTCTTTTTGAGGTGCTTCAGGGAAGATATTTGAATGGCCGAGTACCACTTCTGCCAGGTATTCTGTAATGGTATTCAGATCGTTAAACTCGGAAAGATCGGTAGAAGCCATGGGCTTAAAATCAATGGAATCAATGCTCAGGTTCAATAGCTGAATCGCCATTATCCATAAAAAAATTACCCTTACAATATGTAATAATTGTTGCCTCATCTAATGTATCGGATGCAAAATAACAGCATATGTTTATTAAAGCTTTGTTAATGCACGGCTTTTATTATTTTTTAATGTGTCGTACTATTAAATTCCTCTCTCTGTAACTCAGAGCTGCACAAGCAACCCTCTATTTTTTTAGTAAAAACAAAGCCCGCAATTTTATTGCAGGCTTTGTAAATATGTAATCGTTCGTACTGGTTATTTTTTAGTCTCAACCGAGCTCTTTCTTCCCAGTGGCCTGTTCTTGGCAAAATCTACCAGTACAGGTGCTGCTACAAAGATAGAAGAGTAGGTACCGGTTAACACACCCACCAACAGGGCGAATGCAAAACCACGGGTTACTTCTCCACCAAAGATGAAGAGGATCAGGATGGTCAGGAATACCGTTAATGAGGTCATAATGGTACGACTCAGTGTTTCATTGATCGCACGGTTAATAACGGCTGCATTATCAGAACCTTTCATCAGGCTGCTGTCTTCACGGATACGGTCATATACAATTACGGTATCGTTCATCGAGAAACCTATTACCGTTAATATCGCAGCGATAAAATGCTGGTCAATCTCGAGCGGGAACGGTACGATCTTACGGGCAAAGCTGAATACGATCAGGGTTACAAATACATCGTGCAGCAATGAGAAGATGGTTCCCAATGAATAACGCCAGTCGCGGAAACGGATGAAGATATACAGACAGATCACAATGATACCGAAGATCACCGCTTTTGTCGCCCCTTTTTTCAGGTCATCAGAAATCGTAGGTAATACGGTTTGTGAGCTCTGTTTGTAATTCTTTTCAAAATCAGTGAAACTGGTATTTGCAGGCAGGTGATTTTTCAGGCCGGCAAACAGTTTTTGCTCTACCAGTGAATCGATATTACTGCCCGTTTCTTTGATCTTATAAGATGTAGTGATATTGATCTGGTTCTTAACATCCACGGTTTTAATGATCACCGCTTCTCCAAATTCTGTTTTCAATTCGTCTCTGATCTGGTCTTCGTTCACAGGTTTTTCGAATTTGATGGTATAGCTGCGGCCTCCGGAGAATTCCACACCTTCATCAAATGCATCTGCACGGAAGAAAGTACTGATACCCAGCACAAAGATCACTATAGATAACATGTACGCATACTTCCTGTATTCAATGAATTTGAAAGATGCGTGTTTGAAGATTTTTTTAGAGATCCCTGTAAAATATTCAAAGTGACGGTTCTTATTCATGTACCAATCGGTGATCAGTCTTGACACCAGGATACCACAGAACAGAGATAACAGGATACCGATGATCTGCGTGGTAGCAAAGCCTAATACAGGGCCCAGACCGAAATAGGCGAGGATGATAGCGGTTAACAAAGTAGTAACGTGCGCATCCAATACAGGAGAAAGTGATCGCTTATAACCATCATTCACTGCATTCTGGTAGCTCTTTCCTTTGGTCAATTCTTCCTTGATACGCTCGAAGATAATTACGTTGGTATCTACTGCCAGACCTACGGTTAATACGAGACCCGCAATACCCGGGGCGGTAAGCGTAAAGCCAAGCGCACTAAGGATACCGATGGTAAACAACAGGTTAAGGATAAGGGCAATATTCGCAACCCATCCACCTGTGTTAAAGTATAACAGCATCAAAGCGAAAATCACAATGAAAGAAATCAAGAAAGACAGTCCACCACCTTTGATGGATTCTTTACCAAGTGTAGGACCTACCTGCTGTTCCTGGATGATCTTGGCTGGTGCAGGCAGTTTACCGCTCTCAAGGATCTCGGCAAGGTCTTGCGCTTCTTTGGTGGTATAGCTTCCGGAAATCTGAGAATTACCGGAAGTAATGGCTTCGTTCACATTAGGGGCTGAGTACACAAAATTATCAAGTACCACAGCGATAGGTTTGCCTACGTTGCGGGCCGTCATTTTAGCCCAAAGCGCCGTACCCGTTTTGTCCATGTTCATTTTAATGGCAACACGTCCTCTTTCATCAAAATCCTGTGAAGCACTGATACCTTCTCCACCCAATTCGGCCTGGCCATTGTCTAATGTTTTAATGGCATACAGGGTAAGAATGTCTTTCAGTTTCGGATCATTCAATTCGGCTTTACCATACATGAATACCAGGTTGGAAGGGAATTTGTTCTTTACAGCATCCATTCTCAGGTAGTCATTCAGGGTACCGGTATCTTTTGAGGCGATATAACCCAATGATGCAGGGAAAACGGTTTTACCATTCGCATCCGCATAGGGCTGTGTAACCTGCATTAAACGCAGGATCGGGTTTTTGTTAGAGGCTTTGGTTACAGAATCTGTTTTGGCAGCAGCTTTGGTATTGCCGGCCAGGGATGAGATCGTTGCTGTTTTACCGGTATCGGTTTTTGCTGCTGCAACTGTTTTGGCAACTGTATCGGTTGTTACTTTTTTAGCAGTGTCGGCCACTTTGTTACCATCCAGGTAATCTTCAGCGACTTTATCGGCGGCGGTTAATCCGTTAACCAGGTCCTTGCTCTCAAAAGTATACACTTCAAAGAATTGCAGGTTGGCAGTTGATTGTAAGAAAGCACGCACCCTTTCTTTATCGGTAACACCAGCCAGTTCAATGCTGATATAGCCTTTAACTTGGTCGGGGTTGATATTGGGCGATGCCACACCAAAACGGTCGATCCTGGTACGCAGGATACGGTAGGTGGTATTAAAAGCAATATTTGCCTGGTCTTTCAGGTAAGAAGCCACTGCATTATCGCTTGCATCAATCTTTACTTTTCCGTTACTACGGGCAGCAAAATAAGGAGCCAGTTTTGCAGAAGGATTGATTTTCTGCAGTTCCTGTCTGAATAAAGAGATCAGATCGGCACTGGTATTGGCTTTAATGGCAACCGCATTGGAAAGTGCTTTGTTGAACTGCACATCTTTGGTATAGTTAGCCAGGGATTTCAGCAGTCCGTCAAGGCCTACTTCCATGGTTACACTCATACCTCCCTGCAAGTCAAGACCCAGCATCAGTTCCTTTTCCTTGGCGCTGCGGTAAGTAGTCAGACCAAAAGCCAGTTTGGTGTCTTTGGTACTGTCGAGCAAACGTTTCAGCCTGTCTTTTTTCAGATCGCCAAGACTATCCGTATACGCAGCCTGTAACTCTTTGTTTCCGGGGTATTTGGATTCTGGAGTGGGGAATCTTTTCAGCCATTCGGTGGCTTTTTTATCCATTTCGCTTTCATGGCTCTTAACGAACCAGGTAAATGACAATTGATACAGGCAGATGAGTATCAAAGCAATCGCAAAAAATCGCACTAAACCTTTCAGTTGCATATTAGTAACGGTTTACAAATTTTTTTAGAGCGGCAAAGATAGGGGAATGGGAATGAAATCCGCTATCCGCCTCTCAGATTGGTTTTTTATGAAAAAGCCGGCAATTTTTTGCCGGCTTTTATATAGCAAAAAGGTCTATTTATTTCACATCAGTAAGGGTGATATCGAAATACAAAGGTGCATTTGGAGCAATGGAAGGTGGATAGCCGGTACAGCTGTATGCCAATGCGGAAGGAACCAGCAGTTTAATATGCCCACCTTTTTTGATCAGGGGCACACCGATTTTCCAGCCGTCAATTACACCGTTTAAAGGAAAGGATACAGGATTGGCTGTTCCGTCGAAAGTGGTTCCATTCATAAATTTACCCGTGTACACTACCGTAACGGTAGAGGAGGTAGTAGGTGTTGCGCCGGTTCCGGGGTCGATGATCTGGTACAGCATGCCGCTGGTATGTTCGGTATAGGTAATGTTATTTGTTGTACAATAGGTCACCAATTGGGCTTTTTCATTGGCCACGGGTACGGGCTGGCAGCCACTGTCAGCGCTTTTTCCACAGGAATTCAGGATAAATGAAGCAAGAACAAGAACAGATGCGAAGGTTTTTTTCATGAATGTTTTTTTATATAGACTTTATTTCGGGTATTAAGGCTGCTTAGCAGCTTGGTTTTCAGCTTTATTTTTAGCGGCCAGCAGTTCCAGGTAACGTTGTTCCATCATTTCCCAGCGAAATTTCCGGTAGAACACGCCCATGAACACCGAAGTTATGAGAATTGCCAGCACAAGTATTACAGAACTCAGCCTTGAATTGGCCACCATATTGGCCCTTTCAAACCAGCCGGTTTCCAATACAACCACCACACCAATGCCTATTGCCAGCCCTGCAGACAATCCCGCCAGCAAAGGTCGAAGACTGGTTTTTTGTTTGTCGCGGTTCTGCGACCAATATACAAGGAATGCTTCATTTTCACGGCTCAACATACCGCAAAAGTAATCGATCCGAAATAAATGCGAACAACCACCGGCCAATTGCCCAAACTTGCTGGTAAACCAGTATTTTCAAGCTATCATTCTTACGCATAAACCGCTCGTATGAAAAGTCTAGCGCTATTGATCCTCTGGTGTTTTGCCTTATGCCTGCTGATTCACTGTTTTGCTATTTACGAGGAACTTCCTTTTCTGCGGATCGTTAGCAAGCTATTTCTCTTGCCCATGCTGATCATTTATCTCTATCTCGATTCATGGGCACACAATAGGGACGTGAGCTCCCTGGCTATAGCCGGCCTTATCTTATCGTTTATCGGGGATACGATACTTACCCAGCCCGGGCAAACCATGTTCCTGATAGGGATGCTGGCCTTTATCGGCACCCATATCTGCAATAGTTTCTATTTTCTGCATTTGCAAAAAGGAGGGGAGTCTCGTTATGGCATTATGCTCGCTTCGGCGCTCATATTGCTTGTAGTTTCCGTTGCTGTTTTCTGGTTATTGCATGCTGTACTAGGTAATATGCAGGTGCCTATAGGAGTGTATATGGCCTTTATCAGTACCATGGCTGTACTGGCAACAGGTGTTTATCGAAAGGAAACAGTCAGAAAAGCGGCTATTCGGTTTTTTATACCTGGCGCTTTTTTATTTGTGGTGTCAGATGCGGTACTCGCGTTGAATAAATTCAGCCTGCATAATACCCAAGCAGATATAGTAGTGATGCTTACTTATGGGCTTGCACAATATTTTCTTGTTCGCGGGTTTGCTACTGCCGGAAATAAATAAACCGATTATTGTTATTGCGGCTCAAACCGTTTAATTTCAAGATACATTCACTCTGTTCTTGTAAAGTAACCGTTGTTTATGGAGGCCTTCCTATATAAAAGAACGCTAGCTATCTTCTGGATCGTATTACTGATACATTGCCTGTTTCAGCATTTTCAATTGCCGTATGTAGCGGTTACCAAACCTATGCTGGTGCCTTTGCTTTTTGTATTCATTCTGATGCGCGATCAGAATATCAGTAGCCCACGGGGTAAATTCTTTTTTTACATCGGACTGATCCTTGCTTTTTTCGGAGATGTATTGCTCATTTTCATTAACGATACCTTCTTCCTGAGCGGAATGATCGCTTTTATGCTGATGAACCTTTTATATGGAACCGCTTTTCTGCACATGAATAAACTTTCTATCCGGAGCATTGTACCGGTAGGTATTACGGTTGCGTTCTTAGCGTTTATTGGCAATGCATTTTACCAGTTCCTGGGCGATGATATGGGTGATTACAAAATACCGATACTCGCCTATATGTTCACCATTTCCATCATGATCACCCTGGCAGTGAATGTAGCCGGTAACAACAAGTACCGGAAAGCAACCGTAAGTTACCTAATACCAGGCGTCCTTGTTTTTTTAATTGAGAATGTGCTGGTTGCTGCGAATAAATTTCACTTCGGACACGATAAAGATATTTTTGTGGCAGTCATGTTAACCTATGGTCTTGCCCAATACCTGATGGTAAAAGGAATTGTAAAAGCGTATTTATAACAGGGTGTACTATCCTTTGATAACAAGCCTGCTAAAAAAGTTGCCTCCCAAACGATTTCTACCGAACAAAAAAATCCCCGCTTTTTGCAAAGCGGGGACTGTATATTCTTCATCCAGTGAAACGTATGTGTTTGCTGGATTAATATCCACCCATACCACCCATATCAGGTGCACCATGTGCATGTGGCGCTTCAGCTTTTGGCTTATCGGCGATTACACACTCAGTGGTTAACAGCATGGCTGCGATAGAAGCTGCATTTTCCAATGCTACGCGGCTTACTTTGGTTGGATCGATAACACCTGCTTTGAACAGGTTCTCGTAAACTTCTGTACGGGCGTTGAAACCAAAGTCGGCTTTGCCTTCCTTGATTTTCTGAACCACGATAGAACCTTCGATACCACTGTTTACAACGATCTGGCGCAATGGTTCTTCGATCGCTCTTTTCACGATCTGGATACCTGTTGTTTCATCTTCGTTGGCCCCTTTCAATTTTTCCAGGCTTTCTACCGCGCGGATATAAGCTACACCACCACCCGGCACAATACCTTCTTCAACAGCGGCCCTTGTTGCGTGCAGCGCATCGTCAACACGGTCTTTCTTTTCTTTCATTTCAACTTCTGTTGCCGCACCTACATACAATACAGCTACACCACCGCTTAATTTAGCGAGACGTTCCTGTAATTTTTCGCGGTCATAATCAGAAGTCGTGTTTTCGATCTGTGCTTTGATCTGGTTAACACGTGCAACGATATCGGCTTTTTTACCTTTACCGCCAACAACGATGGTATTGTCTTTATCAATGGTTACAGAAGCGGCCTGTCCTAAGTAAGTCAGGTCTGCATTCTCTAATTTGAAACCTTGTTCTTCGCTAACCACGGTACCTGCAGTCAGGATCGCGATATCGGTCAGCATTTCTTTTCTGCGGTCGCCGAAACCAGGTGCTTTTACAGCAGCTACTTTCAGGGTACCACGTAATTTATTTACCACCAGTGTTGCCAGTGCTTCACCTTCCAGGTCTTCGGCAATGATCAATAATGGGCGGCCGCTTTGTGCCACTTTCTCCAGGATATGGAGGATATCTTTCATAGCGCTGATCTTTTTATCATAGATCAGGATATAAGGACTCTGCAGTTCCACTTCCATTTTTTCGCTATTGGTAACGAAATAAGGAGAAATGTATCCGCGGTCAAACTGCATACCTTCTACCACATCAACAGTGGTATCGGTACCTTTTGCTTCTTCAACGGTGATCACACCTTCTTTACCCACTTTATTCATCGCAAGGGCAATCAGTTTGCCGATCTCACCATCACTGTTGGCAGAAATGGTAGCTACCTGCTCGATCTTTTTAGAATCGTTACCGATGGTTTGTGATTGTGCCTTCAAACTGTCGATCACTTTAGCAACGGCTTTGTCGATACCGCGTTTCAGGTCCATAGGGTTGGCACCGGCAGCTACGTTTTTCAAACCTTCGCTGATGATGCTTTGCGCCAGAACAGTAGCGGTAGTGGTACCATCACCGGCAATATCTGCGGTTTTAGAAGCCACTTCTTTCACCATCTGTGCACCCATGTTCTCGATTGGGTCTTCCAGTTCAATTTCTTTCGCTACGGTTACACCATCTTTGGTTACCTGTGGTGCGCCGAATTTCTTTTCAATAACCACATTACGGCCTTTTGGTCCGAGGGTTACTTTAACAGCGTTGGCCAGGGTGTCAACGCCTTTTTTCATTTTATTTCTTGCTTCGATATCGAAGAAAATCTGTTTAGCCATTTTATTTCAATTTTGAAATTTTGGAATTGGGAAATTTTGGAATTGTACAATAAGCTTAATAAGCTATTGTTCAATTAACGCAGTTGTTTAATTAAACAATCGCGAGAATATCGCTTTCACGCATGATCAGCAGGTCCTGTCCTTCGATCTGGATCTCGGTTCCGGCATATTTACCATACAGAACGGTATCGCCAACTTTTACAGTTACCGGCTCATCTTTTTTTCCCGCTCCGGCAGCCACGATGGTGCCACGTTGGGGCTTTTCTTTTGCAGTATCAGGGATAATGATTCCGCCTGCGGTTTTTTCTTCAGCAGCGGCAGGCTTAACAATTACTCTGTCGTGCAGAGGAGTAACGTTGAGTTTTTTTGCCATACGTTATAGGTTTTTAATTGATTGAGTTAATAATGTATCTGGCTATCCACGATTATTATGCCATAGGGTAGAATCAGGTCAAATTTTCAGAGCCGGACACAAAACCCTGCAGCGATTACACAGACTGGCAGAAACGGCGGCAAAGATGGGGTAAGTTTTTGAAATCGGCCGTGCCAAAATTTCATAGGGACAGTAAGACCCAAATGCCTGGTTTGAAGGTGGCAGGCAATCTTTTAACCTGTGTTTTCCGTAGATAGGGAAAACAACCATGAAACCTTTGCTACGCTTTTTCTTCGTTGCGCTAATGGCATTGGGTGCCTGTAAAAACCATCCGCCCGCTATTGTGAACACTTACTTTACCGATAGTTTACTGATACATTACACAGAAAGTTCCTTTGAAAAACAGATGCGGAATGACCTTGTTTTCTGGAAAAACAGGCTCGATTCCAACCCGGGTACGTATACAGCCCAGGTAAGGTATGCCGGCGCCCTGACACAACGGTTTCATTCCTACGGAAACATGATGGATCTGCTGAAAGCCGACAGCATTCTGAATAGCCTGAACATCGAATACAAAGAGAAGGAAGCCGGGTTACTCCGCTCCCTGGCCTCTTTGAACATTACCCGGCATCGGTTCAGGGATGCGGCTGTTTTTGTACAGAAAGCATTGGATATTGGATCGGAGAAATATGCCAGCACATTGTTGTTGTTCGATACCCGGTTTGAACTGGGTTCCTATGTCCTGGCCAGCCAGGCTTTACAGAGCTGTGCCGCTTCCAATGAATATGGCTATTTTTTTCGCCTGGCTAAATGGAAACATTTGCAGGGAGAAACCGACAGCGCTGGTTTTTACATGCAAAAAGCAGCCGGTTTTGCAGGCACCAGCCTGTTCCTGAAGCAAACCGCGCAATCGAACCTGGCCGATCTTTACCTGCATGAAGGTGAATTGAAAAAGGCCCATGCCTTGTACATGGATAACCTCTCGAAAAACGCTTCCGATTTTCATAGCCTGCTTGGACTGGGACGAATTATGCTGCTAAATGATAACAACCCCGATGCTGCGGAAAAGCTATTCCGCTTTGTGGGTTCTAAAAACCAATTACCCGATGCTGCGTATAACCTGGTTTGGGTAGCTGAACAAAAACAGGATTCCACGCTTACCAAAAGATATGCGTCCGATTTTGTGGCAAAAGCAACAAACAGCGTATATGGCGGCATGTATAACAAATACCTGGTTGAATTATATGCGGATGTGCTTGCGGATCCTTCCAAAGCACTTATGATTGCAAAGGGTGAAATCTCAAACCGTGCCACACCACAAACCTATGCCTGGCTTGTATGGGCATTGCATAAAACAGGAAATGATGCCCAGGCCTGGGAAGTGTATAGAGCCCATGTTTCGGGTAAACCACTGGAAGCTTTGGAACTGTATTGGATGGGCAGGATGATGAAGGAGACAGGCAGGAATTACAATGCCACCGAGTTCTTCAAAGCAGCCAACAAAAACCGTTTCGACCTTTCACCAGATAAACAAAGGGACTTACTCTCTTCCTTATAACCGCAGCGAAAAGATATAGAACATTTGATTAGCGCACTGCGCCGCAGTGGCTTAGATAAAGAAGATCCTTTGAATGGTCCAGAAAGCGGCAATGCAGGCAATTAAGACCGAGATCGGGATCACAATACGGCTGCGGTAATACGCTTTTGTTGAGAACCATTTGGCGAGTAAAAAATACGCCGCCAGAATAACGGTTACCTGGCCCAGTTCCACGCCTACATTAAACATCACTAGCGAAGTGAAATAAGCATTTTTGGGTAATCCCATTTCTGCCAAAGCGCCGGCAAACCCCAGGCCATGTACCAGTCCGAAAAGAAAAACAATACCGATACGTGATGCTTTTAAGCGAGGTGATAAAATATTTTCCAAAGCCACATACAAAATAGATAGTGCGATCAATGGCTCAATGATACGAGTCGGTGGATTGATCACATTGTAAGCGGCAAGGCAAAGGGTTACCGAATGCGCCAATGTAAACGCGGTCGATTGCCAGAGAATGGGCTTTAGTTTCGGGCTCAATAAAAACAAACTGAGCACAAACAGGATATGATCCAGCCCCAATGGAAGAATGTGTTTATACCCGAGTACGAGATAGATGATGGCCGCATCTGATTTGCTGATATTATCTAGTTCCTGTACCACTACATGCGCCGATGCAGGAATGGATATAGACAACCCCAGCAACATGCATCCCAAAAACAACCTGCGTGTTTGATTCATCGGTTTCAATTGGTATTAAAATAAGACCTTTAAAAAAATACGGCAAACTTTACCCTGGGGAAGAAAGGCGTACCGGGCGTAAAATTCAATTCCGTAACGGGTACCGTTTCATTATGTAACTGTGATGTAGTGGCAAACTGTGCTTCATTCCATTTGGCATTGAACAGGTTCTCCACCGCAATACCGATCTCGTATTTTTTCTGTGTATACTGTATGGCAAGGTCTGCTACAAAATAACCTTTTGCTACAATGCTGTTGTCTTCATTGGCCGGCCTGTTCTTCAGGTAACGGTAACTCAGGCTAGCGTTCCATCCATAGGTTGTTTTGTAGAAAATTCCACCCGTACTGCTGGCAGTTGGCGCAAGCGGAATATAATTCTGCCCTTTGGTCCCATCCATGGCCCTTGGCCTGGTAAGGTTCAAGTTCATATTGGCAAACCAGTGCTGTGTTAATTGGTAACGGGCTGTTACATCAATACCCTCCCTGCGCGATCTGCCGCTGGGTTCAATATTTCCATCATCGCCCACATACACAAATTCCTGGTCAAGTTTCAGGTACCATGCTGCTATGTTCAGCAATAGTTTGGGTATGGGTTTAACAATGATCCCGATATCACCGGCATAGGCTGACGGCAGGATTTGTCTTCCCGCATTGGCAACCACTACCCGTGTATCATTGGAATGAAACCCTTTACCTGCTTTTACATATAATTGCAGGTGTCGGTTAACCGTGTATTGAATATTCAGTTTCGGGCTGAGGATCGCTTTTCCCTGCGGGGATGATTGCAGCGAAGTGAGTTTATCGAAATAATTGAAGTAAAGATAATCCATACGAACACCGCCATCGATCAGCCAGTTGCCAACAGTTACCTGCTGCTGTATAAACGCGAATGCATTCGCCTCTGTAATGTTCCCTCGTTTAATATCGTGTAAAAATTGCCGGTTTACCACGTTCGATAAACGACTGTCGTTAATCGCATCATAACGGATACCGGTTCCATAGGTACGGGTCCATGTATAACGGCTAAACAACTGTTTTGAAGTAAGGGTAGAGTTGAACCCATACAGATTGCGGCTTTCCGACTGGTTGATCTCATCGCCGTTTACCGGATCGTTCAGGAAAAAAGTAAAATTGGAAAAGAGATTAAAAACATAACGGCTTGCATACAACTGGTTTTCCCAGATAGTATGGCTGTTGATGCGGTGAGACAATTGCAGGTTAGCATTATATCTTTCCGTATTACCACCTTCAGACGGATCAATGGAGCCGAAACGATCAATCATTCCAGAAGCAACTGCGCGTTCCGGAACCTGTCCTGATGCATCCCATTTACTTTTGAACGCTGAAAGGGAAGCGGTGAATTCTGTTCTGTTGCTCAACACAAGGCGGTATTTGCCAAACAGGTTATAGCGTTTGAAATTTTGCGGGTTCAGTGTCGGGCCATTCGCGGTATTGATCTCACCGGCGAGATAGGCACTCTGTTTGTCTTTGTTCTTCTTAAGCAGATCCAGCATCAGTAAAGTGCGGTAAGTCTGGTAACGGCCGGCTTCCACCTGTATACGGCTGTTGCTGATATTATTAAAACTAGCAAAGGACACATAGCCCGCGGTATTCAGGTTGCCGTGTTGCGTGTAATATGGTCCGGTACCAAAATCAATATTGTTAACCGTTTCGGGAATGATGAAATGCGCATCGGCATAGCCTTGTCCATGGGCATGTGAAACCATGTTTACCGGCATCCCATCCATGCTAACCTGGATATCCGTACCATGGTCACAATCAAACCCGCGAAGAAAGATCTGCTCCGCTTTACCACCGCCGGCATGTTGCGCCACAAACAAACCCGGCACTACACGCATTAATTCCTGTGTATTCTTTACTGGGTTCAGGTCAAGATCAATCCGGGCCAGGTTGTTGAAACGCGATGCATGGCCGTTCTGCATCACAACCACTTCTTCAAGGTTGATGATGTCTCTCGGCAATTCAACCCGGATTTCATTATCCGTAAGGGCTATGAGCTTGGTTTTATATCCGGCAAAAGCTATTTTCAATTGATGAGCATTGGCGGATTTCATCAACGAAAAATTGCCAAACGCATCAGTAAATACGGTATTGCCCCCAATCACGGAAACGGAGGCAGACTCCATGGGCTGACGGCTGACAGAATCGATCACTTTTCCTTTGATCAGTTCCTGTGCCTGCCCTGAAATAAAACAGGTGGCAAGCATACAGGCAAATAGCCATCTGTGTATCGTAGGAGCCTGCATAAAAATTACAATAAAGGGATAGTCACATATTGTAGTAACAACAAGGACAATAAAAGCTACCCATAAGACAGCTTTTATTGTTCAGATTATCCAATTACCAAGGTGTTGCGAGGTAAGGGAAAGATGTTAGAAATGCTTTGTCGTTTGCACTTACTTTGTCCGAGGTTAAACCCGGATTGGAAGTTCCTGTAGTTCCTCCGAAGATGAGCAGTAATTCCGTATCGATCACATCATCACCCAATGCTCTTCCGGTTAATACATTGGTGCCATCAAAGAAAGTAGTGGTTCCGATTGTAGATACGGTTAATACATCTGTAGCAAGTAATCCTGTAAAAGTAGCTGCATCCAGACCCAATGCGTTCTTGGTATAGCCCGGATTCAAAGCCAGCAATCTTGCCTGGAATTTTGCCTGGAAAGCAGCGCCCATGGCCGACGGCAATGCCACGTTGTAAGCATCTTTGTCAGAACCAATATTGAATACCGTATTAATTGCCGGGCGCGCCATCTGATCCTCTGTTTGGTACGTAGCACCTGCAAACAGGTTAACAGAACTGGTTGAATCTTTTTTACAGGCAGTGAACAAAATAGCAACTGCCAGTACTGCCACAAAGGGGCGAAATATATTTGTGTACGTTTTCATGATAACTGATTTATTGTTTGATTAACGGGATATGATTAGATCTTTCTTTTGGCTTCGGCCCATACATTCACTTTGCCATTGGTAGCACCCAGCAATGATTTAGGAAACTCCAGTACAATACTCATTACATTGGTTCCTTTGAATGAATCGTTTCCGGGACTGTTGAAGGAAGTAGCGGTTCCGGCTATGATCTTTTTGTATTGGTCAAGATCAAAGAAGAACGGATCATCCCTTGGTCCGGCAAATGCCATGAAATTGTTCTGTGAGGCGATAACGGCATTCTGTCCGTAAGGCGTTACACCAACACTGATCGAAACATTTCCTTCCACGATACTTTTAGAACCGGTTGCGGATGGTTTGATGGGGCCATATACATACATGGTTCCGTTGTTGAATACACACTGTACCACCAGGTCTTCTACATTGTCACCATTGTTGTCAATGTTCAGTTCAATCATTGTGTTGTTGTCAAAAGAAGCTGCGCCGGTTGCGGATGGGGTAAGCAGGCCCTGAGTATTGATCACAAATGCCATGTTGCTTGTGTTCTGCCCCTGGAAGGCATACACATCCGTAATATCAGTTGTTTTACCGGTTATGGCCGGCGTGTCTGCGTGGTCGGCAGCAAAAACGATTCCGGCAGTAATCATAGTTACTCCCAGAATGCCCAGTAAGATTTTTTTCGTTTTCATAATTGATCGCTTTAATGAGGTTTGATGTAAGTGGATTACGAAAGACTTACGGCGCATGGAAGATTACGGATTGATTTTTTTATGACTTTTTTTTATTTCAGCGAAAACCGGGTTCCCTGAAAACCATTTCACCTGAACCATCGTATATACTGGAATTGGCCTGTTAAAAAACCGGCTGGGAATCGTTTTTTTATCCAATAACCACTACAGGCATACCACCGTTTTCTGTTACGGATACGATGGTATGAAAAATACCTGTCAGCAAGGTTGTATCAAGGTTGAGACCCGTCCGTTCCCGGACGGGTATTTTCATTTTGTGCGGCACCCCGAAACCAATATCTTTGCCGCTCCCAAATAAGCTCTTACCAGATGATCAGTAGAAGAAATATTCGTGTGAAAGTGATGCAGTTGCTGTACATGATTGAGGCAGCCGACAGCCCGATGGCCTTTAAAAAACCGGTTGAAGAATTACAAAAACAAATGGATAAAAGCAGGCAACTGTTTGTGTACCTGCTTTATTTCTTAACAGAAGTGGCCCGCTATGCGGAAACCAGCGCACAGAAAAGAGCTTCCCGTAACCTTCCTTCGGTAGATGACCTGAATGTGAATACCAAGATTGCCGGTAATGAATTCCTATGGCAGATCCTGGAAAGCCCGTCTTTCCAGAAGGCAAAAGAAACAGACCTGCCGCAGAAACTGATCGATAAGGAATTGGTTAAGAAGATCTATGTTGAACTTACTGAAACGGATAAGTACAAGGAATATATCACTGAAAAAAGTCGCGATAAAGCAAAAGAAAAAGAGATCATCAAGCTCATCTTTACACAATTGATGCTGCCCAATGAATCTTTCATTGGACACCTGGAAGAACTCTACAATAACTGGGACGATGATGCGGATATGATGGATCAACTGATGCTGAATTATATCCAGAAGCCCGCCAGTTATAACCTGCAGGAAATGCTGAGTCCCGAAAAATGGGAATTTGCCAAAAGCCTGCTTACCACCACGCTGGAGAAGAAAGAATATACCATGGAACTCATCAAACCCAAATTAAAGAACTGGGACTCTGAACGGATCGCGCAATTGGATATGGTGCTGATGCGCATGGGTGTTTGCGAGTTATTGTATTTTGAAACCATTCCTACCAAAGTAACCATCAACGAATACATTGATCTTGCCAAAGATTACAGTACACCGCAAAGCGGGCAGTTTGTAAACGGCATCCTGGATAATATACACAAGGAAATGATGGAAGCAGGCAAGATCCGTAAGATCAATTTCAAGAATAAAGCCTAATGAAAACAAGGAAACACATAGGAATGGTGGCGTTAATTGCCGCGTTGTATGGCATTTCCTGCACCGGCAGTGATGCGGTAGATAATGTGGATGCCGCCATCCTGTCTGATACGGCAAAATACACCCAGATCCAGTGGCTGGATTCTGTGGTTAATTTTGGCACCATTAACATGGGTGAGAAGATCCAGGTGGTTTTCCGCTTTAAGAATACCGGTAAAAATCCCCTGTTCCTTGCCAATGTACGGGCCGGATGTGGTTGTACTGTTCCGGATTATACCAAAGGAGCCATTGCACCGGGTGGAGAAGGTGTGGTAACCGGGGCATTTGACAGCAACAAGGCCCATGCCGGCGAAGTGCGTAAATCCATTTTTGTTACCACAAATACACACAACCAAACTCGCTATACACTTATCTTTACGGGCCTTATCAAAGAGGTCGCAAAATAAAAAGCCCTTTGGGCATTGTAATCAATCAAAAAAAAACAACGTAATGACTAATCTGAATTTCGTATTACTGCAAGCACCCGGTGGCGGTGGTGGAATGGTACAATTGGTTTTAATGGGCGGTATCATCCTGGTTTTCTGGTTATTTATGATTCGTCCACAAGCAAAAAAAGCAAAAGATCAGAAGAAATTTGTTGATAACATGCAGAAAGGCGATAAAGTGGTTACCATTGCTGGTATCCACGGAACCATCAACAAGATCAATGAAGACAATACAATTCAACTTGAAGTGAGCCCCGGCAGCTACCTGAAGATCGAAAAATCTTCTATCAGCATGGAATGGTCTCTCGCAATCAATAAAGTTGCCGTAGAGAAGAAATAAGATCGGCTTAAGCTGATTTGAGGAACCGGGTGAATTATTCACCCGGTTTTTTGTTGTGATAGATGCAGAGAAGGGTTAGCCGCAGATTCACAGATTTTTTATTGAAACAATCTGTGAATCTGCGGCTAAAAAATCTCACATAAACAATACCTTTCCAAAAGAATTTAACCCGTATGTCGCTCAGAATTGGTCTTACAGGTGGTATTGGCAGCGGTAAAACTACTGTAGCCGGAATCTTTAAAGTGCTTGGCATTCCTGTATTCGATGCCGATAGCGCTGCCAAAGATATTATGGTTACCAATGAGGCCCTCAAAGCGGCCATCATCGGCAAATTTGGAGAGGCGGTTTATCCCAACGGTCGGCTCGACAGAAAATACCTCGGCCATATCGTTTTCAACGATCCCTTTCAACTGGAACTGCTAAACGCATTGGTACATCCGCACACCATTGCAGCAGCGGAAGAATGGGCCGCCAAACAAACAGCACCTTATTCTATTAAAGAAGCAGCGCTTTTTTTTGAAGCGGGTTCAGCCACAGGACTTGATTATATGATCGGGGTATATGCACCCAAACATATCCGCATCAAACGGGTAATGAACAGGGATGCGATCAGCCGTGAAGAAGTGTTGACAAGAATGAGCCGCCAGATACAGGAAGAGATTAAAATGCGTCTCTGCGATTTTGTGATCCTAAACGATGATCAGCAACTACTGATACCGCAGGCACTCAAACTACATGAGCAATTTCTGGAAGAATCGAAAGCAAACAACCATGCATAAAGTAAATGTACTAGAAAAATGTAACCAGGTGATCGATCATTGGAATCCAAAGATCGTGGGCGAATTAAATAACCAGCACGTAAAACTGGTGAAATTCAAAGGGCCGTTTACCTGGCACCATCACGAAAACGAAGACGAGTTGTTTTATGTGATCAAAGGTTCTTTTGTGATGGAACTGCGCGACCAGAATATAGAACTGAGCGAAGGTGATTTCCTGATCGTACCCAAAGGCGTAGAGCACAGGCCCAATGCCGCGGAAGAAGTTTGGGTAATGTTGTTTGAGCCGGATAATACATTGAATACCGGTAATGTTGAAAACACATTTACGAAGAGAAACCTGGAAACCATATGATCGCCAACACGCCCAAACCACCGTATTATGCGGTGATCTTTACTTCGGAAAGAACCGATGTAAAAGAAGGTTATGGAGAGATGGCCGAAAAAATGGCAGCCATGGCCAGCGAACAACCCGGATACCTGGGGCATGAATCTGCCCGCGAAGGATTGGGCATCACTGTTTCTTACTGGGAAAGCCTCGAAGCCATCAGCAACTGGAAAAAGAATACGGAACATCTTGTAGCACAAAAAAAAGGAAGAGAAGATTGGTATGCACATTACAAAACGCGTATCTGCAAAGTGGAGAGGGATTACGGGTTTGATAAATGAGGGTTCATGCAGAAAATAGTTTTCGATAAACTAATTTCCATTGTGTTTCTCTCTGTGCAACTTAGTGTTCTCTGTATCTCTGTGTTGAAAAAAGAACGTCGTTCTGATTTTTTTTCAACACAGAGATTAGGAGTTACACGGAGAATTATTTTAATATATCGTATATGCCCATCGCTCAGGATAACGTCAGCAAAGCCAGAAAAACAAAAGGATCTTATATACTGATCGTTTTGCTGCTTTTAATTACCGCGCTGTATTTTCTGGTATTTGACCTGATCGTTCCTAAAATGGCAGCGTTTACGACGCCACAAAAATGGCGGATGATTCCGTTACGACAAACAAAAGCGGTTGTGTATGATTACCTGGGCGAGCCTGTGATTATCCGGAACGGTATTGATGAATGGGCCGGCGGAACCAAGGGAAAGATGTATTACCTACGGATGTATTATGTTTCGGATACCATCGCATCTGGCTATGCCATTCATTACCAGTATTCCAATTCATTGATCTCAAGAGATTATTTAATCGACAGCACCTCCATACACTAAAATCTGCGAATCTGTGGCGAAAAATATACGCCACAGATTATTTTGTAATGCGATAACACCAACGCTTTAGCTTCCCTTCAAAATCAAATGGCGTAGTGGCTTTGGTGATGTCTTTGATTTCAGCAGCATGCACCAGCTCAGATTCCATTACAAATTTTGAATAATTGGTGCTGAAATATATAATGCCCTCCTTTGTTGTAGCAGCCAATACATCATTCAGTAATTCCACGTGATCACGCTGGATATCGAGAAAATCTTTCATGCGCTTGCTATTGCTGAAAGTAGGTGGATCCATGATCACCAGGTCAAAACTATCCGGCTTCAGCGTTTTGAGATATTGCTTTACATCCGCATGAATGAATTGGTATTTTTCTTTGTCTTTAAAATGATTGATCACAAAATTATCTTCTGCCCAACCAAGATAGGTTTTAGACAAATCAACCGATGTTACTGATTCGGCAGCTGCTGAAGCCGCATACACGGAAAAAGAGCCGGTATAACAAAACAGGTTTAGCACCCGTTTGCCTTTACATAATTCCTTCACCATTTGCCGGGTAATACGGTGGTCAAGAAAGAGGCCCGTATCTAAATAATCCGTCAGGTTCACTAAAAATTTCAATCCATTTTCCTGTACGGTAAAAAACTCCTGTTTGGTATCCATCTTTTCATACTGGTCCTCTCCGCGGTGCGACATTCGTTTCCGTTGTCTTACATAGATGTTTTCTTTTACCACACCAGTTACTTCACTGATCACGGCCAGGCAATCATCCAGCCAGGCTTCATGTTCTTCATCGGTCAGGCCATGCCTGCGTAGGTATTCGGCCAGGTAGATCTTGTCTTCATACAATTCCACACACAACGGAAACTCAGTCAGGTCATGGTCATACACCTGGTAACAGGAAATATCCTGCCTGCGTGCCTGTTTGCTCCGGTGCTTGAACATTTTTACCAGGCGATTACGGAACATATCGGTTTTAGCCGTTTCACTCATGGGTGCAAAATACGGATAAGGATGGGATGGTTAAAGAGGTTAAAAGGGTTTAAATAGTTAAACGGGTTTTGTGCCTGGCTCACTTATTTAACCTCTTTAACCCTTTTAACCTCTTTAACTATCCCATCTACCATTCATCCATGCCATTCATAAGCCAGTAAACAAATAAACCAATAAACCCTATATTTAAGACCTAAAAACTGCTTCATGAAAAGAACCTTGTATGCAACTTTTTTTGTGTTCCTGTTTGCCGCGGTGTCGGCACAGGAATACAGTAATTATGCCGCACAAACAGAACGGCTCAATGCCTTACTCAAAGCCTATCCTTCGCTGGTAACATTAAAGTCGCTCACCAAAACCAATGGTGGCAAAGACATCTGGATGCTTACCATTGGCACGGGTAAAACGGAAATCAAGCCGGCTATTGCCGTAGTGGGGGGCACAGAAGGGGTTCATTTGCTGGGCACAGAAATGGCCATCGGGTTTGCAGAAAATCTTTTAAAGGCAAGTGGTACAGACAGTATTAAAAACCGCCTGGCTAAAACAACTTACTATGTGTTTCCCAATATGAGTCCGGATGCCATGGAGCAGTATTTTGCCAAATTGAAATACGAACGTAATGGCAATGCCACAGAAACCGATGATGACCGCGATGGTAAAGTAAATGAAGATGGCTACGATGATCTCGACGGCAATGGAAAAATCACGATGATGCGTATTGAATCTCCCGTGGGTGAATACAAGCTGCATCCTGATGATCCAAGAGTACTGATCAAAGCCGATGCGTCTAAAGGAGAAAAAGGAAAATATCTTTTACTGACAGAAGGAATTGATAACGACAAAGACAAAAGCTTCAATGAAGATGGCGATGGCGGTATCGCTTTCAATAGAAACCTTACTTACAAACACAACACATTCGCTGCCGGTGCAGGCGATTTCCCGGCCAGTGAAAAAGAAACCCGTGCCTTGCTGGATGTTTTGTTCGATGCCTTCAATGTATATGCGGTAATCAGTTTTGGCAGTAATAATAATTTATCAACACCCATTCCATTCAATCCCATTGCAGCAAAAGAAAGGATTTTAGCGGGTTATCTTGAGCCTGATGCCAAAGTAAATGGCATCGTAAGCGATTTGTACAACAAAATAACCGGTACTAAAGACGCGCCTAAAACAGCCCCTGCCGGTGGCGATATCATGTCATGGGGTTATTTCCATTATACCCGTTACAGTTTCAGTACCCCGGGCTGGTGGGTACCCAAGGCCAAACCCGATACCAGTAAAAAAGAAAAAGCATTTACGGTAGAAGATCCAACCGCTAATTATTTACGCTGGGCACAGCAGCAGGGCATCACCAATACAGTTACAGAATGGAAAGCGGTACAACATCCCGATTTTCCCAACCAGAAAGTGGAAGTGGGTGGACTGGATCCTTTCGTACTGATCAACCCTCCTTATAAACTCGTTGCAGATATCGTTAGGAAGCATACCGATTTTCTTGTTAAGCTGGCCGACCAGCAACCGGAGATCGATATCATTAACCTGAAAACAGAAAAACTCAGCAATGGCTTAACAAGGGTTAGCCTCGATGTGATCAACAAAGGCGGACTGAGTACGCATACCAAACTGGGAGAACGCAGTTATTTTTTAAAGAAACTGAAAGTGGCCGTTAAAACGGATAAGCAGGAAATCGTTGGAGGAAGAAAGATCACATTATTGAATTCATTGGATGCCTCTGCCATACAGTCTTTCAGCTGGATCATCAAAGGAAATGGTAAACTGTCTGTTGAAGTAGGTTGTCCTACAGCCGGAACCAAAAATGTTGACATCAACCTGTAACCCTCAAAACAAGAAATTATGAAACGCAATATAGTAAACGCTTTCGCCGCCCTTGCCCTTTGTTTGAGCAGCGCGGTATTTGCACAAACGCCGGAACAAATGTTCAAAGCATCTGGTTCACCGGTGAATCCAAAAGTAACCGTTACCTGGAACAAATATTACGATCATGCCGGTATTGGCGAGATCTGTAAAAAGATCGCGGCAGCGTATCCCAACCTGGCCAAACTGGAATCGATTGGCAAATCCTATCTCGGAAAAGATTTGTGGTGCTTAACCATCACCGATTTCAAAAAGGGTGACCCTGCACGCAAACCAGCAATGTACATCGATGGAAATATCCACTCGAATGAAATACAGGGTGCGGAGTTTGCCATGTATACCGCCTGGTATCTTACAGAATCTTTTGGTGATACCAAATTCATACAGGAATTACTGGAGGATAAAGTATTCTACATTGTACCAACCATTAATCCAGATGGCCGCGACAGTTATATGCATGAGCCGAATACGGCAAGTTCGCCACGCTCTGGTTTGATACCTGTCGATAACGATGGTGATGGACTGATAGATGAAGATAAATTTGATGACCTTGATGGGGATGGTAACATAACACAAATGCGTAGGAAAAGCCCTAACGGACGTTATAAGATTGATCCACGAGATCCCCGCATGATGGTACGTGTTGGGGTTGATGAAAAAGGCGACTATGAATTATTAGGAGGAGAAGGAATTGATAACGATGGAGATGGTCGGGTAAACGAAGATGGGTACGATTTTCAGTATGATCCTAATCGCGACTGGGGATGGGGATGGCAACCGAACTATGTACAGAACGGTGCCTACAAATATCCTTTCTCTCTGCCAGAGAACCGCGCGGTGATGGAGTTCGTGATGAAACATCCTAATATCGCGGCCGCTCAATCATTCCATAATTCCGGGGGAATGATCTTGCGTGGTCCGGGCGGGCAGGAAGATGTGGGCACATACAATGCACAGGATCTTCAGGTATATGATGCAATAGGCAAAAAAGGGGAAGAGTTTCTACCAGGGTATAAATATCTCGTTGTATACAAAGACTTGTACTCTGCTTATGGCGGCGAGCTTGATTGGTTCTATGCGGGAAGGGGCATTTATACGTATTCAAATGAATTATGGACAGGATACCTGATGTATATGAGAGAATTGAAAGGTGAAAATGAGATATATAATTTTGACAAAGACTTGCTTTTCAAAGATGGGTTTGTACCATGGAAAGAATTTAATCACCCTCAGTTTGGAAAAATAGAGATAGGTGGATTCAAGAAAAATTTCGGAAGAGCACATCCAGGCTTTTTATTGGAGTCTGACGCGCACCGTAACATGGCATTCAGTATTTACCATTGTTATTCTACGCCCAAACTGGAAGTGCAGGATATCATAGAAAAAGACCTGGGCGATGGTTTGAAAGAAGTAACTGCTGTTGTTGCTAACCAGCGAATGATGCCGACACACAGTAGCCAGGATGCAAAAAATAAAATTGAGAGGCCGGATTATATCACACTTTCAACCACCGGAAAAATCCTGGCGGCCATGACAGTTGAGAACAAAGACCTGAATCTGACCACAGAACAAAAGAACAACCCGCAAACCATTGAAGTACCCAATATTCCCGGTATGGGAGCGGTTACCGTAAAATGGATCGTGCAGGGTGGTGGAAAGTATACGGTGAATGTGGATAGTAAAAAAGGCGGGATTGTTACCGGCTCTAAATAAAAATAAACGCCACAGATTCACGGATTTAATCACTGCTAATCTGTGTATTTGTGGCGAAAAAGATCAAGCATTAAAAAATTAAAGCCGCAGATTAACAGATTTTTTATAATCTGCGAATCTGCGGCTTTGCCATGTTTGTCTCCCGACAAACATACTCTATTTCAATTTCGCCAAAGCCTCTTTAATCCTTCCCCAGGCCGTTTCAATATTCTCCATACTGGCAGCAAAAGAAAAACGAACGCAGTTAGGCTCACCAAAAGCTTCACCCATTACACATGAAACATGCGCGTTGTTTAAAATATACATGCTCAGATCCGCTGAATTGGTAATGATTTCATTGCCATCTTTTTTTCCGTAATACGCACTTACATCAGGGAATACATAGAATGCACCTTCGGGTTCAAAACATTTAAAGCCGGGAATTTCTTTGATCAGTTCCAGTGTACGGGCGCGCCTGCGTGTGAATTCAGCAGCCATTTCCTGTGAAGGACGCAGATCTCCGGTTAATGCGGCAACCGCTGCTTTTTGGGTTACAGAAGTAGCACCGCTGGTAAATTGCCCCTGTAATTTTTCACAGGCTTTTGCAATGGTAACATTCGCCGCAATATAGCCTAAGCGCCAACCGGTCATGGCAAAACCTTTACTCAATCCGTTGATCAATACCACACGTTCTTTCAGGTCATCAAACTGGGCAATGCTTTCATGTTTGCCGGTAAAATTGATGTATTCATAGATCTCATCCGCCAGGATAATGATCCCGGGGTGCTTCTTGAATACAACGGCCAATGCTTCTAGTTCCGCTTTGCTGTAAACCGCACCTGATGGATTACAGGGTGAGGAAAACATGAACACTTTTGTTTTAGGCGTGATGGCAGCTTCCAATTCTGCGGCGGTGGTTTTAAAACCATTTTCAACAGATGTTCTGATCTCAACCACTTTGCCACGCGCAATTTTTACCAGTTCAGAATAGGTAACCCAGTAAGGAGTTGGAATTACTACTTCATCACCCTCATCAACCAAAGCCAGAATGGCATTGGCCAGGCTTTGTTTGGCACCGGTAGATGTAACAATGTTCTCCGGTTTATAGGATAGATTGTTATCGCGTAATAATTTGGTGCAAACCGCTTCACGCAGATCCATATAACCAGCAACAGGTGAGTAATGGCTCCAGTTGTCATTGATGGCCTTAATAGCGGCATCCTTGATATGTTGTGGTGTATCAAAGTCGGGTTCACCCAGACTCAGATTGATTACATTAAACCCTTTGGCTGCCAGTTCACGGCCCAGTTTGGCCATTTTGAGTGTTTCGGGCTCATTAAACCTGTCGAGAAGCGAAGAAAGTTGCATGATTTTTTACATTAATAAAATGATGTATCTGTTATTTTAGCGGCGGAAAGTTCGGAAAAACATTCCAAACGGTTATTAGTTTATTCGTTTTCTAGTGATTCATTGTAAGGTGTCTTCACCGCGAAGACGCCAGGGCGCAAAGTTGCGCAAGGCTTTTTTAATACGCAACCTTGCGAACCATCGTGCCCTTGCGCCTTTGCGGTTAATTTATCTGCAATACTGTGTTCTAAATTCCAATTATACCGCTTTGCTCATGCAAACCAATCAACCAGTAAAACGAATAAACCAATAAACGAATACGTACTTTTGCACAGAAATACTGTACAATATGCCACATGAACCGATTTCTGTTTTTGATATGTTTAAAATTGGGGTTGGCCCATCCAGTTCGCATACTTTGGGGCCATGGAGGGCGGCATTGCGCTGTGTGGAAACGATCAAACAGAAAGCTGGTCTAAGCGATGTGGCTTCTGTAACTGTTTTACTGTATGGTTCATTGGCCAAAACCGGCCGCGGACATGGTACGGATATCGCCGTTATTCTCGGATTGTGTGGAGAAGACCCTGTAACCATCGATGTGAATTCGATCACATCCAAGATCAAGCATATCACAGACAATAAAGAGCTTTTATTGGGTGGAGAAACACCAATCAATTTCCGGGTTCCCGAGTGCGTACAGTTTTTGTTTAATGAATCGCTTCCATACCATCCCAACGGTTTATCCTTCCTGGTTGCATTAAAGAACGGCGATAGCTGGAGCGAAACATTTTTTTCTGTAGGCGGTGGTTTTGTTGTGAAAGAAGGTGAGGAGCATGGCGGTATGGCATCGGTAGAGTTGCCTTTTCCCATTAACACCGCCGACGATCTTTTGCATTCCTGTATGAAAGGCATGGCTATTCACGAAGTGGTAATGGAGAATGAAAGCGCCTGGCGTACAGAAGCGGAAACCAAAAAAGGAATCCTGCAGATCTGGAATGCGATGAAAGAATGTACCTACCGTGGCTGCCATGCACAAGGCGAACTGCCTGGAGGTTTGCAGGTAAGAAGAAGAGCCTTCGCGCTGAACAAAAGATTGATGAAAGAGCAATCGTACACAGATTACGAAAGCTGGATGCAATGCATTCAACAAGGTGGGAATGATTTCAAATACACGCTCGATTGGGTAAGTTGTTTTGCACTGGCAGTGAATGAAGAGAACGCCTCTTTCGGAAGAGTGGTAACTGCCCCAACAAACGGTGCCGCGGGTGTAATACCTGCTGTTCTGCAATACTATATTGCTTTCTGCGATGGAAACAGTGATGAGAAAATCATCCGTTTTTTACTCGTTGCTTCCGAGATCGGCAGCATCTTTAAAAAAGGCGCCACCATTTCAGCCGCCATGGGTGGTTGCCAGGCAGAGATTGGAGTTTCTTCGGCAATGGCTGCAGCGGCATTAACGGAATGTTTGGGTGGTACACAAAGACAGGCCCTGATGGCCGCAGAAATTGCCATGGAACATCACCTGGGTTTAACTTGTGATCCCATTGGCGGACTGGTACAGATTCCTTGTATTGAAAGAAATACGATGGGCGCTATTAAAGCCATTACGGCTTCGCAGTTGGCATTGCAGAGTTCACCGGATTATGCTATTGTGAGCCTGGATAAAGTGATTAAAACCATGTGGGACACCGCGCTGGACATGAGCAGCAAATACAAAGAAACCGCCGATGGCGGACTGGCGATTCATATTCCGATCAGTTTGCCCGAATGCTAAGAGCTATTTTGAATGTTGAATGATAGCACTCATTTAAAATTCAGCATTCAAAATTCAAAATAAAAAGAGAGGCTATGCATAAGAAACAGCTAGTAATCCTCGGCGCTGGTTTTGCCGGGTTACAATTGGCCAGGAGGATCAGCGATAGTGATTACGAAATAACCCTGATCGATCAATACAATTTTCACCAGTTTCAACCACTGATGTACCAGGTGGCTACGGCAAGACTTGAACCAAGCTCTATTTCATTTCCGCTGCGGAAAGTATTTCAAAGAAAAAAACAAGTGCATGTTCGCCTGGCAAAGATCAAACAGGTAGATACGGCTGCACAGATAGTATATACCGATGCGGGCGATTTCGTTTATGATTACCTGGTAATTGCTACAGGCTGCACCACCAATTATTTCGACAACCACAATGTTGAGCGGTTTGCTTTCCCGATGAAATCAACCACGGAAGCCATTGCTTTACGTAACCGCATTTTATTGAATTTTGAAGATGCTTTATCGGCAGATACCACTGCACTCGATGCCATCATGAATATTGTTGTAGTTGGTGGCGGGCCAACCGGTGTGGAACTATCCGGTTCACTGGCAGAACTCAAAACAAATATTCTTCCGAAAGATTATCCCGATATGGATTTCTCTCGACTAACTATTTATTTACTGGAAGCAAGCCCGGCAACCCTGGGTGTGATGAGTAAAGCCTCACAACAAAAATCGCAGGAGTACCTGGAAAAAATGGGGGTTCATGTATGGACGAATGCGCGGGTTAAAGATTACGATGGACAAACCGTTACCCTTGCTGATGGCAAAACCATTGCCACACATACCCTGATCTGGGCCGCAGGCGTTATCGGCAATGTGCCGCCAGGTATCAGCCAGGAAAAACTGGTTCGTGGTAACCGAATTAAAGTGGATGCTTTTAACAGGCTGGAAGGAACAGGAAATGTATTTGCGATCGGGGATATTTCTTATATGGAAACAGAAACTTTTCCAAAAGGCCACCCGCAACTGGCCAATGTGGCCATTGCACAGGCAAAGAACCTGGCATTAAATTTTAAGAACCTGCTTCGGAATAAAGCACTGCATGCTTTCTCTTACAAAAATCCAGGAACCATGGCAACTGTTGGAAAAAGAAAAGCGGTGGTTGATCTTCCTTTCATCAGCTTCCAGGGGCGACTCGCCTGGTTTGTATGGATGTTCCTGCATCTGATGCTGATCGTAAGCGTAAAGAACAGGCTGATCATTTTCATTAACTGGGCCATCAGTTATTTCACCAACGATACTACGTTACGGTTGATTTTGCTGCCAACAGATAAACAAGCGAACAGATGAACATTGAACAAGGAACGGATGAACAAGGGTGGAAAGATTGGTAACTAATCGTTCAACAGTCCTCTGTTCCTTGTTCATCTGTTCAATATTCCCATCAGTTCAGGAGCGGATTCACTTCCAGCTCTTCCATCGCTACATCAGAATAATCCCTGATCTCATTGTATAAAGTACCTCTTTCTACAGGCTGTCTTTTTACCTGTTTGATCAATCGTACCAGGTCCGCGGTACTCATAGAAGGTGTTTGTTCTTCACTGCCAGCCATTGCATAAATTTTGGTGGAGTCGTCAATGGTTCCATCAATATCATTCACGCCAAACGACAATGTTAGCTGCGCATTCTGTCTGCCCAGCATTGGCCAGTAAGCTTTGATATGCGGAAAATTATCCATGTACAATCTCGATACGGCATACATGCGCATATCTTCAATTACAGAAGACTCATGTACATAACTCATGTCGTTTTCCTTGTTACGGAATTTGAGCGGGATGAAAGTATTGAAGCCACCAGTTTCATCCTGTAGTTTGCGTAGCCTGTCCATATGGTCAATACGGTGCCAGAATTTTTCGATATGACCGTACAGTAAAGTCGCGTTGCTGTGCATTCCCAATTCATGCGCTGCTTTGTGAATATGTAACCAGCCATCCGCATCTACTTTATCCTCGCAGATCTGCGTCCTGATTTCCGGGTGAAAGATCTCCGCGCCACCACCGGGTAAAGAATCCAGTCCTGCCTCGTGTGCCAGTTTCATGCCTTCTTCTACACTAACTTTTGCTTTTTTGAACATGTAATCCAATTCGACAGGTGTAAAAGCTTTGATATGAAGGTCTGGTCTGTGTGCTTTGATGGCTTTCAATAACTCAACAAAGAAATCAAGGTTCATTTTGGGATGCACGCCACCCACAATATGCACTTCGGTAACCGGTTTGCCATCATAACTTTTGATGATGTGCATCATTTGCTCAATGCTGAGTTCCCAACCTTCATCGCGGTGAGCGTATAAACGGGAATAAGAACAGAATTTGCAGGAGAACACACACACATTGGTGGGTTCGATATGAAAATTTCGATTAAAATAGGTTTTGTTACCATGCTTTTGCTCACGTACCCAATTGGCCAATGCCCCGAGAAAGGAGAGGGAGCCTTTCTCAAAAAGCGCCACACCATCTTCAAATAAGATCCTTTCTTTTCGCAGGATCTTTTCGCCGATCTGTTTTAGTTGTATATCTGCGGTATTGGCTACAATGCTGAATGGGTCTGAAACTGCGGAAATCATAATCACATAATTTAAGACGCAAAATTAATTAGTAATTAGTAATTAGTAGTTAATAATTAAGACCCAGCACAAAAAAGCCGCAGACATGTCTGCGGCCCCAAAAATTACTAACTATCAATTATTAATTACTAATTAAATTAATGCTTAACCGTTTCCATCGCTTCTCTGTCATGCTTATACCTGAACACAAGCGGGAATAGTATACCCAATACCAGCGCATAGCCCGCAAAAGCAAACCAGATATTCTGCCAGTTCTTAATTCCGTTTACCGTATAGTAATCAATCACGCGTCCGCTGATATAATTACCAAGAAAAGCACCAATTCCATTGGTCATCAGCATAAACAATCCCTGCGCACTGGCCCGGATCTTGATATCGGCTTCTTTTTCTACAAATAGGGAGCCTGAAATATTGAAGAAATCAAATGCCATACCGTAAATGATCATCGACAGGATCAACAGGTAAAGACCTGTTCCCGGATCGCCGATGGCAAACAACCCAAAGCGGAATACCCAGGCAAAAATGCTCATGATCATCACCTGTTTAATACCGAATCGTTTCAGGAAAAAAGGAATGGTAAGAATGAACAGAGTTTCTGAGATCTGTGAAATAGAGATCAACAGATTCGAATGTTTTACACCGAATGCGTCTGGGTAACTGTTCTTAAAATCATCCAGGAAAGTTGAGCCGTAGGTATTGGTGATCTGCAGTGCCGCGCCTAATAACATCGCGAAAACAAAAAAGATCAGCATTTTCTTTCTGCGGAACAATACAAACGCATCAAGGCCCAGCGATGAGAAGAGTGTTTTTTTCTCATCTGATTTAACCGGTGGACATCCTGGCATTGTAAAAGCGTATAAACCCAATAACAGGCCAGAACCGGCGCTAATATACAATTGCATAGGGCTTTTATTCCAGCCCAGCATATCTACCAGCCACATGGCGCAGATAAAACCAACGGTACCCCATACACGGATAGGCGGAAAATCTTTTACAATATTGAATCCTTTTTTTTCAAGGATGATATAAGACACCGTATTGTTCAACCCGATCGTTGGCATAAATACCAATGAATTCAGCAGCATGATCAGGTACAAGCCCGAGTAATCGGTTACTTTTGATGCCATGAAAAGCAGGATGGCTCCCGCGATATGTGCCAGTCCGAATACTTTCTGCGCACTGAGCCACCTGTCTGCAATGATCCCGAAAATAGCAGGCGTAAAAATCGCCGCAATTCCCATGGTACCATAAATACTGCCTACCTGCCAGCCTTTAAAACCTAATACGTTAAACATATAGGCCCCAAGTGATATCAGCCACGAGCCCCATACAAAGAATTCTAAAAAATTCATCAGCTTCAGGCGAGACTTGATATTCATCGTCAGTGTTTTAGTTTATAGAATCAGCAGGGAAGATAATGAAAAAATAACCTGAAAAACGAGAGAGAATGAATATTGAACAGATGAACAAGGAATATTGAATGTTGAAGTATTTTGAGGGGTGCCCCATCCCGGCTAAGCCGGGAGAAGGGCGGGGAGGTTCTTCACAAAAAAAAAGAGCCTCTATAGAGACTCTTTACAGTTATTTATCAGACTATATTAAATATGCGCCTGGATCTTTTTATCCAATACAGATTTAGGTACGGCACCGATCTGTTTGTCAACCACCTGGCCGCCTTTGATGAACAGGATAGCCGGAATAGAAGTGATACCGTAATTGGTACTCAGGTTCGGGTTAACGTCTACGTTTACTTTACCCACATTTACTTTACCATCGTATTCTTTGGCCAGTTCTTCAATAACCGGTCCGATAGCACGGCAAGGTCCACACCATTCTGCCCAAAAATCAACCAATGTCAGTTTATCGCTATCCAGCACAGTGGTCTGGAAGTTTGCGTCTGTTAGTTCTAAAGCCATTTTTCTAAAATTTTAATTGTTATGATTATGCTTTGTTTGTAGAAGGAGCGCAAATATAAATCCAAACCCCGGTTTATGCTGATTTGACTTTTCCACCACTGTTATTAATGACGTTGCAACAGTGAAAACCTGACAAGCGGGCAGTTTTTTGTTGAAAACCAGTGAATTGTCTGAAAATAGTAAAAACCCTTCCTGCTTTTCGGCTTACCATCAAAACTGCTTAAATTACTTGCAAATTGACTTTATGGACAGAAAATCCTTCCTGACCGCATCGGCTATACTATCCGCCGCGGCTATCTTACCCGATCAATCTGTAGTGGCACAAAATTACCAGGCAAACGGGCTGGATAAATTAACCGATGCCAAAGGCGATTTCCTTCATCTTCCCTTACCCTATAACAAGAATTTCCTGGAGCCGTATATGGATGAAGAAACGGTTTACCTGCACCATACTTTTCACCATGGCGGTGCAGTGAAAGGAGCCAATAAAGACCTGCAGATGATCAGAAAGGCAATGGACGATGGCAACCTGGAAACAGTAGATTACTGGACCAAGAAACTGAGTTATCATTTTTCATCGCACGTATTGCACACTATTTTCTGGACAAATCTTACCAATAAAAAAACAGAACCTTCCGGTGAACTGCTGAAGCGTATTGAAAAAGACTTTGGCAGTTACGATAAACTCAAGGGCTATCTTTCTAAAACCTCTAAAGATGTGGATGGCAATGGATGGGGGATACTGGGTTACCAGCCTTACTCAGACAAACTCAGCATTCTGCAATGCGAGAACCATGAAAAACTTACGCAATGGGGCGTGATTCCTTTACTTGTAATCGATGTTTGGGAACATGCCTACTATCTCAAATACAAAAACAAACGGAACGATTTTGTAGATACCATGCTGCAGATCGTGAACTGGGATAATGTGGCTGAGCGGTTAAATGTGGCAACGAAAATGGGTTGATCGTCATTGCGAGGAACGAAGCAATCTGTGTTGCGCGTAACAGCATGATCGATATTTGAAACAATCCCCAAATTTACGCTCAAAAACAAATCTTCGCCGTTGTTGGTCGCCTGACCAACAATACATAATTACGAATGTTGTTGGTCAGGCGACCAACAACGGCGAAAAGTATACTCACGATTCACGCCTCACAACTCACGACCTATCCCACCAACCCCACATTCACATCCACGTCCGGGTTATCCATTAAGAAATCGGCCATTTCTTCGTTCATCTGGAAGCCTCGTTCAAAAGAGTATAAACTCACTTTCAGGTTTTCTTTCGGTTCGTAAATATTGAAACGGAGCGATGCCTTACCCGGATGACTTTTTACGTTCCTGTCTACAAAGTTCACGAAATCGGGAGTAAGCGATGCAGGATGCAGGTTGATCTCGATACTTCTTGTCAATGTTTGCTTCACCGTTTCCAGCAAGGACATGGTATTGATCTTGAAATCAAATTCAGTAGGACGGTTGTAACGCGGTCGGAAAAATCCGTTCAGCAACACATTGGTTCCTTTCTCCAGGTAATTCTGGAACTTGATATAATCCTCGCTCCATAAAAGAAATTCAGTTTTACCTGTAAAATCTTCTATCACAAATGAACCAAAGTTCTTTCCGGTCTTGGTTAGGCGGTGCTGCACATCTATGATCAATCCTGCCACACGCAACCCTTTACCAGGGTTGGGTTGTAAGTGAAGTGTATCTTTTATTTCATTGAAGTCATTTATTTTAGTGATTCCGTAGTACTTCAATTCAAATTTAAAATGATCCAGCGGATGACCGCTCATAAACATACCGGTTACATCCTTTTCATGGTCCAGCAGTTCCGTCAATGTCCATGGTTCGCAGTTCGGGATCTTTGGCATTTGTACCTGCATGGCAGATGACAGATCGCCAAACAAGGTATTGGTGCTTCCGGTGGCAGCCTGGTTGGCCTGCCCGTACCCGATGATCTTTTCCAGTCCGGTAGCTCTTTCACCATCCTGGATATGGAAATATTGCGCGCGGTGATACGTGGTAAAACAATCAAATGCACCGGAATACGCGAGACTTTCCAGTGATTTCTTATTCACGTTCTTTTGTAATACGCGTTTGATAAAATCAAACATGTCTTTATACCATCCGTTCTTTTCTCTTTCCACAATGATGTTATCAACCGCCGCATCACCCACACCTTTCAAGCCACCCAATCCAAAACGGATTTCTCCTTTCTGGTTTACGGCAAAGCCTTTCAACGATTCATTGATATCCGGTCCGAGTACTTTAATGCCCATGCGTTTACATTCTTCCATGAAGAATGTGATCTTTTCAATGGCACCGGCATGGTTCAGTACGGCCGACATATATTCTCCCGGATAGTGTGCCTTTAAATAAGCCGTCTGATACGCAACAAACGCATAACAGGTTGAGTGCGATTTATTGAAAGCGTATTGGGCAAACGCTTCCCAGTCGGTCCAGATCTTTTCCAATTTATCGGCAGCATACCCTTTTGCGGTGGCGCCTGAAATAAATTGGGCCTTCATTTTATCCAGCACCGATTTTTGCTTTTTACCCATGGCCTTACGCAATACATCCGCATCGCCCTTGGTAAAACCGCCAATACTTTGGCTTAGCAACATCACCTGTTCCTGGTATACCGTAATACCATAGGTATCTTCCAGGTATTCCTTCATATCCTCCAGATCGTAACTGATGGCTTCGCGGCCATGTTTACGGTCGATGAATTTGGGGATATAGGCAATAGGCCCGGGGCGATACAAGGCATTCATCGCAATCAGGTCATCAAACTTATCCGGCTTCAGTTCGCGCAGGTATTTTTGCATACCCACACTTTCAAACTGGAACGTGGCATTGGTTTCTCCTTTCTGGTATAACTGAAATGTTCTTTCATCGTCCAGTGGAATCGTATCCAGGTCAATGGTTACGTTATGGTTTTGTTTGATGAGTTCCAACGCGGTCTTTAAAATGGAAAGGGTTTTCAAACCCAGAAAGTCCATTTTAATTACACCAGCATCTTCAATTACACTTCCTTCAATTTGTGTTAACCACAATTCCGAATCTTTGGAAGTGGCCACCGGTAACAGGTCCGTCAGATCGCGCGGGGCAATAATGATGCCCGCAGCATGGATACCCGTATTGCGTACGGAACCTTCCAGCCTTTCTGCTTCGTGCAATACATGCGCACGGATATCATTACCATTGTATATTTCCCGGATCTTTTTTACATTATCAATGTCTTCCTGCTGGTACGCTTCTTTTTCTTCCAGTGATTTTTCGCCTTCTTTGATCGTGAGGGGCGCATGCAAAACCCTGCGCAATTCGGTACCCGGTTTATCAGGTACCAGCTTGGCCAGCATATTGCTTTCTGCCAGCGGCAGATCCAATACACGCGCCACATCTTTGATACTCATTTTGGCAGCCATGGTACCATAGGTAATGATCTGTGCCACCTGGTTCTTACCATATTTCGCTACTACATAATCGATCACTTTCTGGCGGCCCTCATCATCAAAGTCCGTATCAATATCGGGCATGCTCTTACGATCCGGGTTAAGGAAACGCTCAAACAGTAAATTGTATTTAATGGGATCGATATTGGTGATACCAATACAATACGCCACTACACTACCCGCGGCTGAACCACGGCCCGGCCCAACAAACACACCCATATCGCGGCCCGCCTTGATAAAATCACTTACGATCAGAAAGTAACCGGCAAAACCCATGGTCTTGATGGTGAACAATTCGAAATCAATTCGCTCCTGTATCTCCGGGGTAAGATCATTGTACCGCATTCTGGCACCCTCGCGGGTGATGTGTTGCAGAAACTCCCACTGGTTCAGGTTGGCATCTGTATGCACCTGGAATTCCTTGGGAATAGGGAAGGCGGGGAGAAGAATGTCTTTCTTAAGATTTAAGATCTCGATCTTATCTACTACCGCCTGTGTATTATCCAGCGATTCGGGTATGTCGCTGAACAGCGAAGCCATTTCGGCCTGTGTTTTAAAATAGAACTGGTCGTTGGGAAATTTGAAACGGCGGTTCTTGACCTGTGTATCATCATTCACAAAATCATCAAAACCTGGCGTACTTTGCTTTTCGCCGGTATTGATGCAGAGAAGGATATCATGGGCGTTGGAATCGTCTTTATCAACATAATGACTATCGTTGGTTGCTATAACCGGCACATTATATTTCTTCGAGAATTTAACCAGGGTATTGTTGATCAGTTCCTGCTCCTTGATATTGTGGCGCTGCAGTTCAATATAATAGTCTTCCCCGAACATATCCAGCCACCACTTGAATTCCTGCTCGGCTTTTTCTTCGCCACCATGCAGAATGGTTTGCGGCACATAGGCACCGATGCAACAGGTAGTAGCGATCAGCCCTTCATGGTATTTTTCGATCAGCTCTTTGTCAATCCGCGGATACTTGCTGTACATTCCCTCAATAAAACCTAGCGAAGTAAGTTTTACGAGGTTCTGGTAACCCAGCGCATTCTTGGCGAGCAATACCTGGTGGTAGCGTTTGTCTTTCTCGTCTTTGGTGAAGGATTTGGCATGCCTGTCTTTCACCACATAAAATTCGCAACCCACAATGGGTTTTACGGTGGGTTCCAGGATATCTTTTCCATTGGCATCTTTGCCCACCACTTTGGTATTCTTCCATGCCTGGCTCACAAAGTTGAAAGCACCGAACATATTACCATGGTCGGTAATGGCCAGTGCGGGCATTCCATCTTTCATGGCTTTTTTGTACAGGTTATCTATTGGCGCGGCACCATCAAGTAACGAGTATTGGGTATGAACATGGAGATGAGAGAATTGCATGAAAATCTGAGTTTGGCGTTAGGTGTCTGAACTTGCGTATTACCCGGTTCAGACAAGCGACAAATATCGTCAATATTAACAGTGAAAAGGGAAGCAATTTTCCACAAAAGAACCATTCCAGCCCCCTAACTCCATACGCTTAACTTATCCACATCCCGGTTCATTGCGCAAGAAAACTCAAAAGTTATTCAACCCGATCTCATTTTCCATTTCCGGCACTTATCTTGCGAATACAGCCTTATGAAAACAAACCAACTTATTGTTAGTGTATTGGTGTTGCTGATATTGAGCAGCTGTAGTTCTGTGCGTAAGATCTCTTCCAAAGACAGCGCGGCAAGTGCCACTACGCCTAAAAAAGCCGGGAATTCCGGTAAAAGGGAATTCATGAACGGAATAGAAGTAACGCCCGGCGGAATGGTGGCTACCAAAGAAAAAAAGATAACCCCATCCAACAGGAAAACAGAAACCAGGAACCCACAGGCTAAGGAAACGGGAAAACCCAATGCCGAAATGATGACAACCGGTGGCATTGAGAATGCCAGTATGCTTCAGCTTAAATATGCAATTGCGACCGATGCCAGTGTTGAAAAACTGACGAATATTCCTTTGTTATCCGTGATAGATAAATGGTGGGGCACCAAATACTGTATGGGCGGCAGCACGGATAACTGTATCGATTGCTCCGCATTTACCCAGATCGTTTTACGGGATGTGTACCAGGTAAATTTACCCAGAACCTCACAGGAACAGTACAGCGCAGCCGAGCGGATTGAACTGGAAGACCTGCGGGAAGGCGATCTTGTTTTCTTTAATACCAGCGGCAAAGATATTTCGCATGTAGGTGTTTACCTGCTCAACAATAAATTCGTACATGCATCCACCAGCGGCGGCGTGATGATCAGCGACCTGAATGAAAAATACTGGTGGCCGAAGTTTCGGGGAGCGGGGAGGGTGGTGAAGTAATTAATAATTACCTTATTTCTGTGCAACTCCAACCTTTACCGTTAGGATGAATAGGTCATTAGAGAAATCCAGTCGCCTGGTTAGGAATTAGGGGTACCTTTGCTATCTTAAATGAGAAGCTTTATGACAATCAAAGTGATCATTCGCCCCGTCCTTCTTTACATAACCATTTTATTATTTATTTCTGCACCAGCACAAAAGATAAAAACAAGTGAAATAGCCACTTATGTTAATTCGCTGAGCAAGACACATCAGCTCTCAGCAGTAGTGATCGCATCCTATAAAGGGAAAGTCATTTATGAGAAAGCAGTTGGTTATGCCGAAGCTGAATTCAATTTGCCTAATCAACTTAACACTCGTTTTTGCATTGCTTCTGTGACCAAAAGCATGACCAGGATAATTGCGCTAAAATTGGTAGAAGAAGGAACGCTTAGATTGCAGGACAAATTAAGTAAGTGGGTGCATGGTTTTCCTGGGGGTGATCAGATTACTGTCGGGATGCTCCTTGATCATCGGTCAGGTCTTCCCCACAGAATAACCAGGCCGGAAGAAGAAACTATTACCCTACACACCCACCGATATGCTTGAAAAAGCAAAACAAGCTTCGCTGGAGTTTGAACCAGGAACGAGTGAATTGTACAGCTCCCTCGGTTATTCTGTGTTGGCAAGGGTCTTGGAACTTGTTTCCGGAAAACCTTATTCGGCGCTTTTGCAGCAATACGTTTTTCAACCGGCTGGAATGAAAAATAGTATGGATTTCAACAGCGATACAATTATACCGAACCGTGCCAATGAATATCTTTTAGAGCCTTCCAGGCTGGTTCCGGCGCCTCTAAAAGATTATTCGTTTATTGTGGGAGCCGGGTCTGTTTACAGCACGGCAAACGATATCCTCTTGTTTGCAGGTGCAGTTATAAACGGAAAATATGGTGAGGCGGTAAAACGAGCGTTAACGGATAGCGCCGGTCACTACCGGGATAATGGAGCCACCAACGGTTTTCGCTGCTTTATCTCTTTTGATACTAAGAAAGATTATGGTTTTGTTCTTCTTTCAAATGTTCATTCAGGGGTAAACGATTTGTTAATACGAGATCTACCTAAAATCTTGCAGAACCAACCAGTTTTACCTCCCCAATTGCCACATTTAAATTTTATTCAGATTCCTGCAGATAAATTGCGGGAATATGTTGGTGCTTATAAGTTTCCCAGGTTTACCAACCATCTCACAATGATAAAAACGCAGCTAATATCCGGCGACAGTAAAATATTTGCTTTTGGAGAAGATCATTTTTACAGATTAGCCGATTTTGCTACCCTAACTTTCCTGCGTAACTCCAGTGGAATAATTGAAGGATTAAAATGGGAGGCACTAACTGCAACGTTTATGGGTACGCGGCAATGAGTAAAACAAGTAGGCATTTGTTGGAAGCGTTGATATCAGCCAGCGGAGCGTTATCAAGGTTAAAGAGTTTCAAAATGAGTCGCTGCACATACGCGATGTATTGGATGATGAATGAATTTCCTTATTTTTAATTTACTCAATTCACACAGCCAATCAGGTTATGACAACAGCCATTATTATTACACTGTGCACCTTATTGTTGATTGCGTATGTGTTTGATCTGACTTCTTCCAAAACAAAAATCCCCGCTGTTATTTTATTACTGTTACTGGGCTGGCTCGTAAGGCAATTGTCTGATCTTCTGGCTATTGCTGTTCCCGATCTAACACCTGCCTTGCCTGTATTGGGAACAATCGGGTTGATCTTAATTGTACTCGAAGGTTCGCTGGAACTGGAGTTGAACAAAAGTAAAACACCCCTAATTAAAAAATCGTTCATTGTTTCTTTGTTACCAATGCTGGCTTTGGCATTCGGACTTTCTTATGTATTGCAGCATATGGGTGGCGGTACATTTAAAGACAATTTAACCAATGCCATTCCGCTCTGTGTTATCAGCAGCGCCATTGCCATACCCAGTGTAAAATCGCTGCAAACGCATCATAAAGAATTTGTGATCTATGAAAGCAGCCTGTCTGATATATTGGGAGTACTGTTCTTCAATTTTGTAGCATTGAATGAAAGCATTGGTTTTGATTCTGTAGGGCATTTTGTATTGCAGTTGTTGCTCATTGCGCTGATCTCCTTTGTGGCTACCATTGGGCTTTCTTTGTTACTAAGTAAAATAGATCACCATATTAAATTCGCACCTATTGTATTGTTGGTGATACTGATCTATGCGGCTTCCAAAATTTATCATTTGCCGGGATTGATCTTTATTTTACTCTTCGGATTGTTTCTCGGCAACCTGGATGAACTAAAACAATTCAAATGGATACAGAAACTGGAACCTGTATCATTGAATAAAGAGGTGCACAAATTCAAGGAACTGGTAATCGAGGGCGCCTTTTTGATACGTGCATTATTCTTTCTACTCTTTGGCTACCTCATACAAACCGCGGAAATTGTTAATACCGATACACTGTTATGGTCGGCAGGTATAACGGCAGGCATTTTTTTATTGCGTGCCATACAACTGAAATTATCCGGCCTTCCTTTGGCACCGCTTGTGTTTATTGCACCTCGCGGGTTAATTACTATTTTGTTGTTTCTTTCCATTGATGCCAAAAATAATGTTGCACTGGTTAACCGTTCGTTGATTATACAGGTAATTGTATTAACGGCATTGGTAATGATGTTTGGGTTGATGCGGAATAAACCCTCAGCCGCAATCCCGGATAATACACCCTGATCCTTTCTTCAACATCGGCATTATTGCTATTAGTTAACGTGTTGTGCTATTAAATCCCCTCAGCGAAACTCCTGATCTCTGTACCTCTGTGTTGAAAAAAGATCACACATCGAAATAATATTTTTTTCACCCAGGGCACAGAATATACGGAGGAAACTTAATAACACAGCACATGATATAATATACCAGTAGCTTTTGTAACTTTAACTTAATAACGATTGATCAGACGTAACGAATGAGCTTAACCTACATTCTTACATCGCTAACCGTTAGCAGTTATTGAATAACCAGATTGGCAACAATAAGAAATGTGATCTGCAATGAAAGTTAGAAACCTGAAACCGAATGACAATATTGCCGAATATGTTGAAAGGATCCTGGTCATAGAAAATGATCAAATTGCCACCCCGTTTTCATTGCCCTTGTTTGCAAACGGTTCACCAACCCTGCTTTTTAAATCAACAAAAGGAACCATCAGGGATCGCGCTACTACAAATCTTACACTCTTTGGACAAACCATACTTCCTGAAACAATCACTTTTACTGAAGACTTTACGTTAATCGCCTATTTCTTTAAGCCTTATTCCTTACGCGCTATTTTTGGAGTTACCGCACAGGAATTAACCGATAAGCCGGTTGACCTGAATTTGCTATCGGCTCAAAAAACAAACCTGCTTCAGGAACAATTGTTAAATGCTGGCCCGGTAGAAAATAGGATTGCTTTACTGGATAAGTATGTTTCAAATTTAATAGCCCATTCCAATAATAATAATCCCATCATTCAATACGCCACAACTCAAATTGCGCATAACCCCTCGAAAGAAATTCTGCTCTCGGTTCAAAAGGAATTGCATGTTACCGAAAGAACTTTTCAAAGAATGTTCGAAAATAATATTGGCATTGCACCAAACCTGTATAGGCGGATCTGTCAGTTCAACGCAGCTTTTCAACAATTGAATAACAGGAACTATACTAAACTATCAGATATCGCATTTGAAAATGGGTATGCCGACCAGAGTCATTATATTCGGGCATTCAGAGAGTTTACTAACCTTACACCCAAAGATTATCTCAATTTTGGCTCAGCGTCATAAAGGCAAATAATGTCGGTTTTGTTCTATTGTAGACCTATTACCGGCCATAATTTTGTCAAACATTATTCATCTAAAAAAATAATACAATGGCAAATCAAATGTATCCATGCTTGTGGTTTGATGGACAAGCCAAAGCAGCGGCAGACTATTACTGCTCAATTTTTAAAAATTCAAGAATCACAGCAGAAAACCCAATTGTGGTAAACTTCGAGCTAAACGGAAATAAGTTTATGGGCTTAAACGGCGGCCCCAAATACAAGTTTACGCCTGCTACTTCTTTTGTAATCGAGTGCGAAACACAAGAAGAGATAGACTACTATTGGGAGAAGCTGGGTAAAGCTGGCCGGTATGACAATTGCGGTTGGCTTGATGACAAGTTTGGCGTTTCCTGGCAGGTTGTTCCAACAGTGTTACATAAATTAATGGCCGACCCAGACAAAGCGCCGCGTGTAATTGAGGCATTTATGAAAATGTCGAAATTTGATATCAAGACTTTGCTGGATGCTTAAAAAAAGCATGGATTGTTATGACATGCGTAGAAAGTAACATCTTTCTTTCCTAAATCTCCTCTGTGTAACTCCGTGTTCTTTGTATCTCTGTGTTGAAAAAGAGACCCCGATACGACTATTTTTTTTCAACACTGAGGTTCGGAGCTACAGAGGTACACAGAGGAAGCGTTTCCGATGCTGATTGTTGCTGGTGATAACACCAGCAACGGCGAAAATGACCCACTGCCAAATCCTTGCAGAACAATATTTAACCCTTTTAACTTCTTTAACCCTTTTAACCAAATTAAGGGTTCCTGAATTTTCTTACTCTCTTCAATAATACCTCATACAACTGCCCCGCATCGGGCGTTAGCTTCCAATAAAAAATACCCGCGAACATGATAAGGGAAAATGTACCGCCGCGAAGAATAAGACCGGCCCACCCATGAATGTCTTTCATTAAAAAATAGCAGAAAGCATAGGCACCAACGCCCAGTAACAGTGAGTAAAGCGTTTTCATCGTGAATGGCTGCATCTTGAACTTGCGCCGGAGAAACTCGAACCGGATAAAATTATACACGCTGTATGCCGCCAGTTCTGCAAACGCGGAACCGATGATCCCGTAATTTTTAATCAGGTAGTAGGTAAGTGGTAACCTGAACGCAAGCAGCACAACACCACTGTAAAAATCAAAGCGCCAGAAAGTAGACGTATTTATGACCATTGCATTTAACCCGGTACCGGCATCAATAATGCGAACCATCCCAAGTATAAATAAAACGCCCAATCCATCCGAATAATCTTTCTGGATATGAAATACCTGCATGCCGTCGATCATATTCAACCAGATATTTCCAAAAATAAAAAGTGACATCAATAAGAGATTAATACAGGAGCGTTGGTAGATACGATAGATCTCTTTGTAATCCTTGTCTTTCCAGGCTCTAGACAATACACCCGCTGAAATGGATTGAATACTTCTTTGCGGCACCTGTATCAGGTTGGCCGCATACTGGGCAAATACAAAAATACCCGTGGCGGTAAGTCCTTTCAGGCTGGCAATGATAAGACTGTCGATGGTAGCGGCTATAGCGGCAATGAATGTTCCGCCGAAGATCAGCATCTGCATGCCCATTATCTTTTTCCAGAATTTGCGGGTTACGCGACTGATACTGAAAGTGATGAATAAATGACCGGATCGGTACATATATACCAGCAATACAATAAATACCACCAGGTATTGAAAGGCAAACAGGTAAATGAAAAACGGGAAACTGATTATTTTAAAATAATACAAAAGGATCAGTACTGTAGTCAGTATCCGCAGCCCTGTTTCTTTGAGAAAAGTGGATATAACTGATTTGTGAACCGCCCAGCAAAAACTTTCGATCACCGAAAAGAACAACATACCCATGGCAAATGGAAACAACCAGAAATAGTAATCCACCACCAATTGCGAATTCTTTGAAAACTTCTGGATAAACAAAGGTTCAAAATACCATCCTCCTAAAAGCACCAGGAGGAATCCGATGAAAGAGGCAAGCAGGGCCCATGACAAAAGATCGATCTTGTTTTCGGGAAGATTATCCTTGTAATACGGATAAAATTTATAGATCACCGGTATCACACCCAATGAACCAAACGCGAACATGATCTGTCCAAAATCGAAGAAGATCCGGGTTAAGGCATACTGACTGGGTGTAAAAATATTTCCTTCCTTATAAAAAAAGAAAGGGGTGGTAGTGGTATAGAAATAAATATTAACAACGCCGATCAGGAAACCGATATACACCAGTAAACTTGAAATAATTGTCTGCTTCCGGATACTGCCCATTTTTTTTAATTGACAATTAATAATTAGTAATTAATAATTTTAAAATTCAATACACCATTTATGAATGTTTAACTATAGCAGCATCAATTTCACTTTCAATTGTTAATTACTAAGTATCAATTACTAATTGCTGCCACCCGCTTTACCGTAACATAATAGTTTTTAGGAATGGAATCCAGTTGATAAGACTCCAGATCTCCGGGCCGGAGGTCTTTGGTGTTCCATTTTTCAGATTCGGGTCCGAGTAACAAACCGCCTTTTGTTGTTTTAAGGAACAGGGGCAGGTTAAATCCTTCCACACAATTGGTGTAACGGTAGTTCAGTTTGGTTTTGTCGGCAGAAACAGCATATTCAAACACCGGGATCTGCGTGGTTCGCAAATACTGGTCGAAGATCTTTTCTACACTGCTTCCAAAATACTGGCTCACTACTTTCTGTATGTCTTCTGTGGTAACCGTCTGGTGATAAAACTTCTTATTCAGAAAACGTAACATCTCCCTGAATTTGGCATCATCATTCATCGCATGGCGGAGGCTGTGCAGCATATTGCCCGACTTGGGATACATATCACCACTGCCTTCCTTGTTCACACCATATGGCCCGATGATTGGCCGGTCGTTGTGGATGCCGGCGCGGGTTCCGTAATTGTATTCATTACCGGCTTGTATGCCATATACATAATCTGTAAACAGGGTTTCCGAATAATTGGTAAAGCCTTCATGGATCCACATATCCGCCAGGTCTTTGCTGGTGATGTTATTGGCAAACCATTCGTGTCCACTTTCATGTACGATGATAAAATCCCATTTCAATCCCCAGCCCGTATTACTTAAATCCCTTCCGAGATAGCCGTTCATATACCTGTTACCATACGCAACCGCACTCTGGTGTTCCATGCCCAGGTGTGGGGCATCTACCAGTTTATAACTGTCTTCATAAAAAGGATAGGGGCCCATCCAGTATTCAAAAGCGCGCAGCATGGTCTTGGCCTGTTTAAATTGTTCCTTCGCTTTTTCCAGGTTGTAATCCAATACCCAGTAACTCAGATCCAGCTTGCCTTTTTCGCCCATTAACGTGTCTGTAAAATTCACATACTTACCTATGTAAGGAACCAGGTTGTAATTATTGATCGGATTTTTTACTTCCCATTTCCAGGTAAGGGTACCCGGACTGTAACTGGTTTTACTAATCAATCTTCCATTGGCTACGCCAACCAAAGTATCCGGAATGGTTATCAGCATTGTGGCGCCATTATCGGGTTCATCGCTTTGGTGATCTTTACAGGGATACCAAACGCTGGCACCAAGGCCCTGGCAGGCAACAGTCATCCATGGCCGTCCTTGGGCATCTTTCTGAAAGATCCAGCCGCCGTCCCATGGGGCACGCTTAGCTATTCTCGGGCTACCGGCAAAAGCCAGTGCCAGTGTTTGAACGCTTCCTTTTTTCAGCGCAACCGGAATATCGAGCAGGTAGGTATTGCCATCTCTTGTGTAGTTGATTTTAGTCTCGCCCAGGAAAGCCTTGGTCAGTTCCATGGGTTCCTGCAGGTCGATCTGCATTTTTTTACCAATGCCGGTTACCTTAAAACGGATATCTACTTTCCCTTTGATCATTTTTTTATCGAAATCGGGTGTTACACCAATACTGTAATGCAATACATCCCACCATATGCGGTTTTCATTCAGGCTTCCACGCAGGGTATCGGCATGCGTAAACACTTCTTTTACCTCGCCCAGTTGCGCTTTGGTAATGCCGTAACTGAACAAACAGATTACGGCAAGCAATTTGAATTTTGTATTCATTGTTTAAAATTATGATATTCGGGCAGCATGAATGTCAAGAATAGCCTAAATCAGCAACCTGCCGTCAAACATACATTACCTCTTCGGTATTTTCTGCTTGTGCTCGCAGGTTTTGTTTGGATGAGCTGCCAACAAACTGCCTCTTCCGGCAAGCAGGTGTTTTATTATAATGAATCTACGGGTATCGCTACACTCGATCCGGCGTTTGCCAAGAACCAATCGATCATGTGGCCGGTGCACCAGCTTTACAATACATTGGTGGAAATTGACAGCGGATTGAACATCGTTCCATCTATAGCCAAAAGCTGGGAGGTGAGCGAAGACCGGCTTACCTATACTTTTCATCTCCGAACCGGTATTTATTTTCACAACAATGAAGCTTTTCTCAATGGCAAAGGGCGTGAACTAACCGCAAGGGATGTTGCGTATAGTCTGCAACGCATCATTGATAAAACCACTGCCAGCAGCGGTGCCTGGATCTTTAACAACCGGGTTGATACCGCTCAAGGGTTTAGGGCTTTGAATGACTCCACATTTCAATTGCAGTTATTGCGGCCATTTCATCCCATACTAGGGATTTTGAGTATGCAGTATTGTAGTATTGTACCCAAAGAAGTTGTTGAAAAATATGGTAAGGATTTCCGCAGGCATCCCTGTGGTACCGGGCCTTTTCAAATGACTTCCTGGGATGAGGGTGAGGCATTGGTATTGCATAAGAATGAAAACTATTGGGAAAAGGACAGTGCAGGTAACCGTTTACCATACCTGGATGCCATCAAGACCAGTTTCTTTGATAACAAGGCCACCGAGTTTTTACAGTTCCGCCAGGGAGGGTTGAGCTTTGTGAACGATATCGACCCATCCTTCAAAGATGAATTATTGACCAAGAAAGGAGAACTCAGAAAGCAGTGGGAGGGAAAGATCCTGCTGAAAAAACATCCTTATCTCAATACAGAATATTTTGGCATACTGGTTGATGGAAACAATCCACTCGTAAAAAACACCGCTACCGGAAACAAAGCCATCCGCCAGGCCATGAATTACGCCATTAACCGCCAGCAGTTAATGATGTATATGCGTAACTCGATCGGTATTCCCGCAGAAGCGGGTTTTGTACCAGGTGGTTTGCCTTCGCGAAATACAGAACTGGTTAAGGGCTATCATTTCGATCCGTTAAAATCGAAACAATTATTAAAAGAAGCGGGATATCCGGATGGGAGAGGTTTACCAGTAATCAAATTGCTTACGATCAGTATTTATGCGGATATCGCCAGTTTTGTTGCCCGGCAATTGGAAGAAGTGGGAATACCGGTTCAGGTGGAAGTGATACAAAAAAGTTTATTGCTGGAGCAAACGGCCAAATCGCAGGCACTGTTTTTTCGTGGCAGCTGGATTGCCGATTACCCGGATGCGGAAAATTATATGGCGATGTTTTACAGTAAGAACCCTGCACCACCAAATTATACCCGCTATAAAAATCCGGCTTTTGATGTTTTATATGAGAAAGCCTTATTGGAGAATAATGATTCCATACGTTACCAGTTGTACAGAGAAATGGATCAGATGGTGATTAACGATGCACCGGTATTGCCCATCTGGTACGATATGGCCATTCATTTGGTGCAGCCGAATATTTCAGGGTTTTATCCCAATGCATTGAACTTGCTTGAATTGCGAAGAACAAAAATCAAAGAATAGAAATAGCTAAAAAGCACTTGTTCTCCGTGGTTCTCTGTACCTCAGTATCTCTGTGTTGAGAAAATATTTCATTTCAACACAGAGATACTGAGGTACAGAGTTGCACAGAGTAGTATTATTAGTGTTTCTTCAATTTGTCTTTAAATACCTTCTCGAATTTTTCCAGTTTAGGGGCGATCACAAAACGGCAATAGCCCTGGCCCTGGTTATCGTTGTAATAATTCTGGTGATAATTTTCTGCCGGGTAGAAATTTTTAAAAGGCGCTATTTCAGTCACGATGGGTCTGTCCCAGGCACCGCTTTTATCCAGTTTTGCTTTGTAGGATTCTGCTTTCTCTTTTTGTTCCGGGTTCTGATAATAGATCACGCTGCGGTATTGAGGACCTACATCATTGCCCTGCTGGTCGCGTGTGGTAGGATCATGGGTTTTCCAGAATACTTCCAGCAATTCATCATAGCTGATCTTTGCAGGATCAAATACAATCTGTGCCAGCTCTACATGGCCGGTATTTTTATCACAAACCTGCTCGTAAGTTGGGTTCTCTACAAAGCCGCCACCATATCCGCTGATCACTTTGTAAACGCCGTTCAATCTCTGAAAAAAAGCTTCGGTACACCAGAAACAGCCTTCGCCAAAAGTGGCCGTATCTGTTTTTACCCCGTTGGGGATGGATTCATTATTCATAGTTGCTAATTTCTTATCCGTTTTGGGTTGTGCGCAGGCGGTAAATGCTGTTACAACCAGTAAGAGGGAAAACCAGGTCTTCATCGGTTTGTTTTTTTAAAGGTACGATATACTGTTGTTAACGGATTGACGGGGTACAGGTTCAATCCTTACAGGTAGCGATAACCATAGCAATTCATTAACAGTCTTCTGCGCTAAACCACGTTTCTTTTATAAAGCAATAGGGTTCACGCAAAGGCGCAAAGTAGGCAAAGAAGCAAAGTGAGATGGTATTGGTACAAGAAACTGCGCCTTTGCAAACTTTGCGTCTTTGCGTGAAACAGAACAGTATTCTCTAAAGCTGCTCCTATGCTTATAAAGCAAGAAGTTTCACGCAAAGTCGCTAAGTGGGCAAAGAAGCAAAGTGAGATGGTATTGGTACAAGAAACTGCGTCTTTGCGTGAAATAAAACTAGTGATCTGTACGGAAGGGAGAAGCAGGCAAGCCTTCCTTGTTATACAGGTTGGCACCATCGGGATTATCCGCCCAGGCATAACGTACATACAGGGGTTGAGTTATTTCATCGCTCCAGGCAAGTACGGTATTGTTTTCGATCACCGCTTTGGCCCATACAAATTTCTTATCCGCTCCCGCTACTGCAAAATAAGCAAGCGGTTCACCATCTTTGGTAATCAAACCGGAGCCGGTATTATTGAAAAGAATGCGGATCTTATTTCCTTCTACAGTAGCTGATTGATACAGTGGCCCCGAAGCAACCAGGTTGGATTCGCCATAAACCAGTTTGCGTGCGGCCAATGCCAGGCGTTCACCAACATCTTTTTTATTCAATGGGTGGATATCATTCCATTCGCCCAGGTCAATCGCAACAGCCATGGCGGTATTGGGAACCGATAATGTTTTCAGCTGGCTTTCGCGCAAAATTGCCCACTGGCTTTCGGATGGCTGGTATTGCATTTCCATAAAGTTGGGCAACTGAACATACAAAAAAGGAAGGCCAGGGTTTTGCCATTTGGTACGCCAGTCGTTAATGAGAGCCGGCAATAATTTACTGTATTGCTCCGGCCGGCCTGAATTGGCTTCGCCCTGGTACCATAAAGCACCTTTTATCCGGTACCTCGTTATGGGTGCAATCAGGGTATTGAACAAAGCGGTTGGCAGGTTCTGTAAAGAAACGGGAACATTGTTGGGATTGATTCGCAGCGGCGCAAACACATCGCCAACTTTGTATTGCCATGCACCTTTCAGGTCAATGATCTTTCCATTGGCCGTTAGGTAATAAGGTTTGTCTGGTACAAAACCACCTTTACCGGCTGTATTGGTTACCCGAACGGTAATTATGTTTTTTCCTTCCTGTAAAATACCTGCGGGTATTTCATATCTCCTGGGTGGATATTGGTAGGTAATATTGCCTACCAGTTTTCCATTAATATACACCTGGTCCGCATCTACAATTCGACCCATGAAAACTTTAGCGGGTATCCCGGTCATATCCTCAGTAACCGAGATTTCTTTTCGATACCATACCACTCCGTTTAACCCCTTAATACCCTGGTCGGCCCAATAACCGGGTATGCTGATGGTATGCCAGCCCTTGGGCTGGTACTGCGGATCATACCATTTCACGGGTTCGGTTAAACCCTTATCTGTTTCTTTACGCGGTATGCGGTTAATGCTGTTCTGCAACTCCTGCTTTCGTGCATTCGTATTCAGAACAGCCGTGTCCTTCCATCTGGCAATGGTTCCGGTTTCTTCGGGAAAACTTTTTAATCCTTCTTCACTGATCCATGCTTCAATAGGTGCACCACCCACACTGGAATTGATGATACCGATGGGTACATGGTATGTATTGTACAACTGTTTTGCAAAAAAATAAGTGGCCGCTCCGAAAGAAAGGATCGTTTTAGCATCTGCCACTACCCATTTGCTTTGCGGAAGATCTTCATGGGTTTTGGAAGGATCGGCAAGGGTAGGGATGAAGAAATTACGGATGGGAAAGAAATCCGTACTGGTAATTTCTTCCAGGTACTTCTCCTTTACCCTTTCCATTGTAATCACCATATTTGACTGCCCCGAGCCCAGCCAAACATCGCCCACTAATATATTGGTGATATGAATTTTATTGCTGGCGCTTATATCTATCTCATACGGACCACCGGCTTTCATCGCTGGCAATGTAACTAGCCATTTGCCTTTTGCATCCGTAACAACCGTATAGGATTTGCCATTGAATTGGAGGGTTAGTTTTTCGCCCGGGGCGGCCCAGCCCCAGATGGGCAATTGGGTATCGCGCTGCAAAACCATCCCATCACTGACCAATTGCGGCAAATGTACCTGGGCTTGGCTATGCAGAAAACCAAACAGCTGTATCAGCAGCAACCATTTCTTATCTATCATCCGGCTATTTTAGGCTAAATATCTGTTTTTTTCTCAAAATTGCAATCGGTTGCATTATCCTCCCCAGCCCCTATACAGGGAGCTAATATTCTTGTTTACCCTTTAAGGGCTTTATGAAGGCTATTCCCTGTTCCTTTGCCTGCTGGCGGGGTTATTTGTAAAAACTAGCCCTGTCTTCCGCATACAACAGCCGTAGGTTAGCCGGGTTTGGTTCGTATTTGGTTCGGGTTAAACAGATAGTAAGTCCACATTAACTCCACAGTAACTCCACATTAATGTGGAGTTACTGTGGAGTTAATGTGGACTTAATGTGGAGCTAATACAAAGAAAACCCGAAGCAATACCGAATAAATACATACAAATACAGGCTATACAACCATACAAAAGAACTTTGTCTTAAGAGAAAATGAATAATGCAATTACCGGAACACTTTCTAGTAAGTTATTGGATAACAGTAATTTATCAATCGTTGCATATAAGCCAGTCGAACCGTTTTAACCCAAGCAACAGGGTATTAATTATTCTACATAGTCTTTTCAACCTGTCTTTACCCTGTCAGCAGGTTAAAAAATAGCATATAGGATGGCTTTGCCTTGTTTTTCCGGCTAAAACACGCGCCGGTAAAGGAGTTAGGCCCCTAAAGGAGGGGTTAATATACCTGCTCTCTCTTTGAGGCTGGGGACCATTACCTTTGCTCCACTTTTAAAGACAGTACCTGTATGCGTTTGTACCCGGAGTCGGCTATTTCACAACTGGAGTTTGATAAGGTGAGGGCCTTGCTGAAAGAGCATGCCAAAACCGAATATGCTAAAACAAAGGCATCGGAGCTGCGTATCCATACCCGTAAAGAATACATCCAGCTGGAACTGCAACAGAGCCATGAGTTCAAGCTGATCCTGCAGCAGGCACAATATTTTCCCAACGATTTTACCTATAATATCAGCCGTGATATCAAATTGTTGAGTATCCCTGGCGCACTTTTAACCGGTGAACAATGGATGCCCATTCGCAAACTGGCTGAAAACATCAGCAATATTTTCCGCTGGTTCGATACGGAGAGAAGACAGGCGTTTCCTGCATTGACCAAAGTAATTGCCGGTACCTATTATGAGAAAGTGATCATTGAATTGATTGATGAGATACTGGATGAAAATGGCAATGTAAAAGACAATGCTTCGGAAGACCTACAGAAGATCCGCATGAGCCTGTTTCGCAAACGGAATGAATTGCGCAGGGTATTTGATAAAGTAATTGCCAAATTAGCCAAAGCCGGATACAGTGCTGATATCGACGAAAGCTTCAGCAACGGCAGAAGGGTAGTAGCCGTATTTTCTGAACACAAACGCCAGGTAAAAGGCATTCTTCATGGTGAAAGCGATAGCCGCAAAACCGCTTTCATTGAACCCGAAGAAACCATTGAACTCAACAACGATGTATTTGCATTGGAACATGAAGAAGGAAGAGAGATCCAGCGGGTACTACGCGCACTCACCGCTAAACTTTCCATCTACGCATCCCTGCTTCAGCAATACCTGGACACCACCGGTGAATACGATTTCATCAATGCCAAAGCCAAACTGGCCATGGATATGAATGGGCAGTTTCCGGAACTCGCAGACAAAGCCCATGTGCATTTGATCGATGCCTATCATCCCTTACTCTTATTATACAACAAAGCAAGTGGCAAGAAAACCATCCCGGTTACACTTACACTGGATGAGAAAAGCCGCATACTCGTGATCAGTGGCCCCAATGCCGGTGGTAAGACCGTTACCATGAAAACCATCGGGCTTACCCAGATGATGCTGCAAAGCGGGCTGCTGGTACCCGTGAGTCCGCTTTCGCAGATGGGTATTTTCAAACAACTCTTTATTCATATCGGCGATACGCAGAACCTGAAATTTGAACTGAGTACTTATTCCAGTCATTTGCTTCACATGAAATATTTTATTGAGTCGGCCAATGGCAAGACAATGTTCTTTATTGATGAACTCGGCAGTGGAAGTGACCCCAACCTGGGTGGCGCTTTTGCGGAAGTGATCATGGAAGAGTTGTCGCGCCGCCATTCTTACGGTATTGTTACCACGCATTACCTGAACCTGAAAGTAATGGCCAATCATACACAGGGCATCATTAACGGCGCTATGCAGTTTGATGAAGTGCACCTGCAACCCATGTACAAACTGATCGTTGGCAAACCCGGGAGTTCGTACACATTTGCGATCGCGGAAAGGATCGGGTTACCACAACAGCTGATCAATCGTGCCAGGAAACTGGTAGACGATGATCATTTTAAACTGGATCGCTTGCTGAACAGTACCGAACAGGACCTGCAGCAACTGGATAAAGAAAAGAAAGAACTTGCAAGGCTGGTAAAAGAGAACGAGAAGCTGAAGAAGGAAATGGAACTGGTGCTGAACAAAGAAAAGCACCGCCAGCAGGTAGAACTCCTGAAACAACAAAACCAAATTGCGGAAGACAGGCTTGTTTATCTGAAAGACATGGAGCGTAAACTGAAACAGATTGTTCTTGACTGGAAGAAATCCGAGAACAAGAATGAAGTGGTGAAAAATCTCCAGAACCTACTCTTTAAAAGCAAAGAAGAGATTGTGGTAAATAAGCTGGCAAAAAAAGTGGACAAGAAATATAAGGAACTTAACCAGAACATTGTGGTGGGTTCACTGGTAAAAATGAAGAAGAATTACCAGGTAGGTGAGGTAAAAGAAATACGCGGCAAAAGAGCCATTGTACAGGTGGGAGTATTGCCCATGAATGTGGATCTTGCCGATCTGATCTCGGTTGAAAAGCTGGAAGAGCAGGAACCAAAGAAGTAAGGCTCTCGAATCATATTAAATACCTTTTATAGGTAAGCTCCCAAACCGTTCCTTAGTGCCTTAGTATGGGAAATATTGGCACACAGAGGCACTAAGGCACGGTAAATAATTAATCTGTCTGCTTTATTGCTCTAAGTTGAAATACTTTACTACACTGCATTTCAGCCAGTTCTAACTGTTTAATTTAAGTAAAATCCATTCTTTTTTTGGTAGATAAGTGCATACACTATTATTTTGCACCCGGAGAGTTGGCAGAGCGGTCGATTGCGGCAGTCTTGAAAACTGTTGACTGTAACAGGTCCTGGGGTTCGAATCCCTAACTCTCCGCTTTAAATAAGAAAAAGCCTCGTATTCAACCGAATTCGGGGTTTTTTTATGTCTTTTTCAATCTTATTTCGGTAACCTACCCTTTTTAATTCGGTAACCTATTTTTTGAACTTTTTTGGAATTTTAGCTCGTACCATATTAAAATGAAGATTACCGAACACATTGCAAAATCCGATTGCAATGACCCATTAAATCCGATTCAAGGGTGGAAAACCCACGCAAATTGACCTCCTTCCGCCAAACCAAACTTAAGATTCTATTTATGTCGAAAATTAGGCAGGGTTCATAATTATGTGCAAGTAATGCCAGAAGTGCGGCTTTTTGCGAATGAATATTTTCATTAAAGCAAATAGCAAGCAATGAGTTATCTTGTTCTGACAATTGAAACAATTATAAATAACAAACATTCAAATTTTACATGTACGAACTGTTCTTCAGAAAATTCAAGGAAAAGGTTTCTTTATCTCCTGAAGAAGAGGAAACAATTAAGACTTATCTAATACCTAAAAAGCTTCGTAAAAAACAATACCTGTTGCAGGAAGGGGATGTTTGTAAAACATTTGCATTTATTGAAAAGGGAGCATTAAAAGCATACTCTGTTGATAATGGTGGCAATGAACATATCATTCAGTTTGGGTTGGAAGGATGGATCATCTCTGACCTCTATAGTTTTCTTACTGGCGAACCAGCTACCTACAATATTGATGCGATAGAAGATGCTGAACTGGTACTTATCAGCAAATCTGCACATGAAGAATTATTACAGAAAATGCCTAAATATGAAACTTTCATAAGGATGAATATTACAGGTGCATACCTTGCCCTGCAAAAAAGGTTAACCTCCACCATTGGCTCCTCTTTAGAGGAACGATATGCAAATTTCATAGCACTCTATCCGCACATAGTTCAACGTGTTCCCCAGCACATGATAGCTTCTTATATGGGTCTTACCCCCGAAACATTAAGCCGTATCAGGCGAAGAATTTCAGCTAAATAATTTTAATTTTCGAATCCAAAAGCATTGACCAAAATCAATGCTTTTTCTTGCTTACGTACAATGGAGCAGAGGTATGCCCTGGCGTAGCTTTGATCTACCAAAAACAAAAGAAAATGAAAACAAAACAAACAATAGCAGTGATCGGAGCTACAGGAAATATGGGCACAGCCATTTCAAAAAACCTCGCTAAAGGTAATTACAGGTTACTGTTAAAAGCCAATAAGCAGGAAGAACTGGATGCATTGATAAAAGAAATTGTAGCAAAAAATGCGGATGCAGATGTAGAAGCAGCTGTTTGCCCGGCAGAAGCCGGTTGGGAAGCAGATATTATTATCCTTGCTGTTCCTTTTGGAGCAGAAAAGGAAGTAGCGGAAAAAATGAAAGATGTAGCTAATCAGAAAATTGTGATCTCTATTGCCAATCCTTTGAATGAATCCTACAATGGATTAGTAACCGCGCCAAATACAAGTGCCGCAGAAGAGTTACAAAAACGATTGCCTAATTCAAAAGTGATCAAAGCATTCAATACCACGTTCTCAGCTGACTTTTCAACACCCGTTATTGATGGTAAACAAGTAGATGCTTTCATCGCAGGCAACGATACTGAAGCCTTGCAAACAGTTGCCGAATTAGTAGCCATAGCAGGTTTCAATCCTATTGTGGCAGGTGATTTATCTGTAAGCAGAACATTGGAGAACATGCAGCTTCTGCTTATTCAGTTGGGCATGAAATACAATTACAACTGGTTGGCCGGCTGGAAGATATTATACAACTAACCTATTTATTTAAATAAAACAAAAATGACAAAAATGAAAAAATTATTAGCAACAAATTCAACAAACGTTTATGCATTAATTGCCCGGTTGGCAGTATTTCTTGTAGTATTTCCACATGGCGCTCAAAAATTATTAGGCTGGTTTGGCGGTTATGGCTTTACCGGAACAATGGGATTTTTAACTGGTAGTGTAGGTCTGCCCTGGATAATTGCCTTGCTTGTTATCCTGATCGAGTTTTTTGGTGCCTTGTTCATGTTATTTGGTTTTGCCACAAGGTTAGCAGCCCTGGGTATCCTCGGTAACTTCCTGGGTGTCTTGTTTTCTGCTCATATCCATAATGGATTTTTTATGAACTGGTATATGCAACCCAACAAGGGAGAAGGATATGAATATTTTATTCTGTTATTCGGTTTGGCTATCATAACACTTATTTCGGGAGGCGGCAAAGCAAGTGTAGATGCATCAATAACAAAAAGCAGCAGTAAATAATCAGCAGCTACCTAAAAAATATTTGGAAGCAGTGGCCAGTGAGGACACCGGCCACTGCGAATCAAAAAATAGTAAAGAACACAAAAAAATAAACAAAATGAAAGTAGCATTAATAGGAGCATCAGGCTTTGTAGGTACAGCCATTGCAAAAGAGCTATTGCAAAGGGGCCACCAGGTTACAGCTATTGTGCGTAACCAAAAAAAAATAAAACCGGCGACAAATCTTGTTGTCGTTAAAGCGGATATGTTAAATGAAGATGAAGTGGCGAATGCTGTAAAAAATCATGATACCGTGATAAGCGCTTACAATGCAGGATGGACAAACCCAAACCTGTACAATGAATTTTTGCAGGGATCAAAAACCATCCAGGCTGGTGTAAATAAAGCCGGTGTAAAAAGACTGATCGTTGTTGGGGGTGCAGGTAGTTTATTTATTGCACCCAACCAACAGATAGTAGATACGGAAGGGTTTCCCCAAGAATGGAAACCCGGCGCTTTGGCAGCAAGGGATTATTTGAATATCTTAAAAGAAGAAAAACAATTAGACTGGACATTTTTAAGTCCGGCGGTAGAAATGCACCATGGCACATCTGGCGAAAGAAAAGGAACATACAGGACTGGTTTAGAAAATCCTGTATTTGATGCTAATAATAGGAGTATTATTTCTGTTGAAGATATTGCCGTGGCGGTTACAGATGAATTGGAAAGCCCGAAACATATACGACAGCGTTTTACCGTTGCTTACTAACAACAACGGTTACATGAAAAGGAAAAAATTCATACAAACAATCTTAACAGGAGCAGCAGCTATGACAACATTAGCAGCATTTAAAAATTTCACCAACAATCTTCCCGAACAAGAGCAACTGATGCCCGTGTTGTTTGTTGGTCATGGGTCGCCGATGAATGGTATTGAAGACAATGAGTTTAGCCAGCGCTGGACACAGATGGCCAAAGAGATACCGATACCTGCAGCGGTGCTGGTAGTATCGGCACATTGGTTTAGCAAAGGCACCAGCATTACGGCAATGGATTTCCCAAAAACCATTCATGATTTTGGGGGCTTCCCGAAAGAACTTTTTGATGTTCAATACAAAGCTCCGGGCAATCCAACCTTAGCAAATGAAACCGTTTCATTGATTCATTCTGCAAAAGTAGAACTGGATCATGACTGGGGCCTGGATCATGGTACCTGGACAGTGGTAAGACATATGTACCCTGAAGCAAAAATTCCGGTATTGCAATTAAGTATTGATTATACAAAAGGACCACAATATCATTATGACCTTGCTAAAGAATTATATGCGTTAAGAAAAAAAAGAGTATTGATAATTGGCAGCGGTAATATGGTGCATAACCTGCGCATGGTGGCATGGGACAAAATGAATGAACCTGGCTATGGATATGACTGGGCATTGCAAATGAATGACAGGTTTAAGAACCTGATCACTACCGGCGATCATAAGCTCTTGATCAAATACGAAAGTTTAGGAAAAGAAGCGTTGCTGGCCATTCCAACACCAGAGCACTACCTGCCTTTGTTGTACACACTGGGATTGAAAGGGAACAAGGATCATATTTCTTTTTTTAATGATAAGGCAGTAGCAGGCTCACTTACCATGACCTCTCTGAAGATCGGTTAAGGAAAATTTAATTAAAAATAAATCATTGAAGGTTAAACAATGTTTTATAAATTTAGGATACCCAGTATTTCCTTTTTTTCTGCACCCTGCTACAGGATATTCAAGGAATCAACCATTATAGTGGTGGGTATTATAAACCTACTTGTAAAAAGCTTTTTTCGTTTTTGTATTTCGTGACATCATCACCTTACTTAGCAAGACATTCTGCATTGCATGCTGGCATGCTGTTAGAAGGTTTAAATGAATTTATTAAATTAAAATCATGTCATTAAAAACCGAACATGAACTATTCTTTGTGAAAGAGGGATTTGCTTTATCTTTTTTTTTAAAGCAGCCTTTGACTAAACCCAACAATCAAAAAGCCCTCGTCCTATTGCATGGCGTTGGCAGTAATGAAACCGACCTGTTTGGTCTTGCAAATAAATTACCCGGCAACTTATTAATAATATCTCCAAGAGGCCCTTATACAATTGGCACTGGTAGTTATGCCTGGTACCAGGTTGAATTTTCTACTGGCAAGCCAGTCATCAATGAAGTACAGGAAGAACACAGCAGGAAAATACTTATCCAGTTTATTGAACAGATAAAAGTAGCCTACAACATCGATAAAATTTATCTCGGCGGCTTTAGCCAGGGTGCTATCATGAGTTATAGTATTGGGCTTACGCATCCTTCATTGGTACAGGGATTGGTTGTATTAAGTGGCAGGATTTTAGAAGAAATAAAATCATTGGTGCATGAATCGAAAGAACTGGGCGGTCTGAAAATATTTATTGCACACGGTATACAGGATAGCACGTTGCCAGTAGCCTACGCAAGACAGGCTCAACAATACCTGCTTGGGTTAGTATTGCAATTAAGTTACCATGAATATACAATGGGGCACCAGGTGAACGGTGAAGTTTTAAAAGACATTAGTGAATGGCTGGAAGCCAATGAAGATGTTAAGATCATTGACCAGTTGGCCAAAATTAATAAACCCCATACTTGAGAGAAAAAGACGAAAAATGTTATTACTACATCATAAAAATCAAAATCATGAAAAATTTAGAAAATAAAGCAATCATCATTACTGGTGCTGCAATGGGTCTTGGACTTGCAGCGGCAAAAGAACTTGCTGCCAGGGGCGCCAATTTAACTTTGGTTGATTATAATGAAAAAAGCTTACTGGGAGCAAAAAATGAAATCAACCGGCAATTTCCAGGTACTAAAATTGTTACGGTTGTTGCAGATGTTTCAAAAGAAGATGCAGTAAAGAATTATGTAGATGAAACAGTAAAAGCCTTTGGGCGCATTGATGGTTTATACAACAATGCTGGTATTGAAGGCAAGCAGGCAAGTATCACAGAGTATGATGTAACTATTTTCAAAAAGGTTATTGATATAAACCTGATGGGTGTGTACTACGCTATGCGTTATGTTATTCCTGTTATGCAGAAACAAAAATATGGACGCATTGTAAACGTAGCTTCTGTAGGTGGTATTAGAGGTGTATTAAATCAAATGCCTTATGTAGCTACAAAACATGCGGTGTCAGGCATGACGAAAAATGCAGCCCTTGAATATGCAAAAGATGGTATTAATACAAATGCCATTGCCCCGGGAGCTATTCTTACACCAATGGTTGCAGAAGCATTTAAGCAGGTAAATCCTGAAGACCCAAAAGCTGCTGAAACGGATTATGCAAAAGCCAATCCGACCAAAAGATTAGGATTGCCGGAAGAAGTTGCCAAAGTCGTGGCTTTTCTCTTAAGTGAAGATTGTTCTTATGTCAATGGTCAAACCATTGCGATTGATGGTGGACAATCTAATAGTTATGGCAATGTGTAATTAATAACGCGGCTACGAATATTTATAACCAACAATTAACCTAAAATGGAAAATTCAAAATTAGATTTCATCACTGCCAAAAACAGTATTTTACTTTTGGTAGATTATCAGCCAAACATGTTCAGAGGTGTTCAATCAGGCGATAGAACAGCAATTAAGAATGCCGCACTTGCATCTGCGAAAGCAGCGCAGATACTTGACGTTCCTGTTGTCTATACTTCAATTTACCCTGAGGGCAACGGAGAATTCATTAAAGAACTTATTGACCTTTTTCCGAAACAGGAAGTCATCTCCCGTTCCATTCCCAGCTTTGATGCTTTTGAAGATAACAAAGTATTGAACGCGGTAAAAAGCAGCGGCAGAAAAAAATTAATTGTATCAGGCCTATGGACAAGCATGTGTTTTGCTTACACCGCTTTGCATGGCATCCGTGAAGGGTTTGATGTGTACGGGTTGATAGATGCTGGTGGCGATGCTTCTATTGATGCGCATAAGTATGGTGTGAAAAGAATGGTACAGGCAGGAGTTGTTCCTATTACATGGATGCCTCTTACATCAGAGTGGATGCATGATTGGGCAAATCCAAAAGCAGGTGAATTAACAAAAGAAGTTTATGGAAAATTTGATGCAATGCTTGGAATGTAATTACAATAACCAAAAAAATGGAAATGTCAAATAAGCAAAAAGTGGTTGCTCTTTTAAAAAGCATTGAAACAGGGGAAACAACGCCTATCAGTTACATTAACCCCAACAAATACATTCAACACAATCTTTGTGCAGCAGACGGGCTTGCAGGTTTCGGAGCATTAATGGCTGCACTTCCAAAAGGTTCTGCAAGAGTGAACACAGTTCGGGCATTTCAAGACGGGGATTTTGTTTTTGCTCACACCGACTATAATTTCTTTGGACCCAAAATCGGTTTTGATATTTTCCGTTTTGAAGACGGTAAAATTGTAGAGCATTGGGACAACCTACAGGAAACGGAAAAGCCAAATCAAAGCAATCGTACAATGATAGATGGCGAAGCTGAAGTTAAAGACCTTGACAAAACCGAAGCAAATAAACAGGTAGCAAAAGGTTTTGTAGCTGATATTTTGATGGATGCCAACTATGATAAAATAGCAAATTATATTGATAAGGATAAATACATACAGCACAATCCTTCAATTGGCGATGGACTACAAGCTTTTGTGGCAATGCAATTACCAAAATTAAAAGATGGCACATTATTAAGGCATACTACGCTGTACCATGTTTTGGGTGAGGGGAATTTTGTTTTAACAGTGAGCGAAGCTAAAACCAATACGATAGATAAATCATTTTATAATTTGTTTAGAATTGAGAACGGGAAAATCGTTGAACATTGGGACATCATAGAAGAAATTCCATCTAAAGAAAATTGGAAAAACAACAATGGGAAATTCTAATTACCAAACACGACCAATAAATAGGTGTTTAAAAGCTATAAACTAACAACTAAATAAATCAAAATGAAAAAACTAACAACAAGTAAAGTAGTTGCAGCACTTTTCATAGTAGCAGCAACCCTAACTTTCACAAGCTGTACAAACAACAATGGCAGTTCTTCAAACCTCCAGGCTAAAGTTGATTCACTGCAAAGCGAGCTCAAAAAATTCAGGGACGAAAAGGCGGCTACAGAATTACGACTGGCGAAATTTGATACGCTCGACTTTGACTTTTACAGCAACCAGAAGTGGGACAAATTTACACACAACCATGCCGACAACATCAAAGTGGTTTATCCAGATGGCATGATTACAACGGGGTTGTATCCGCAGCATATAGATATGCTCACACCCATGTTTGTTTTTGCACCCGACACCAAAATTAAAACGCATCCTGTAAAATTTGGAAACGGTGACTGGACTTGCGTAATTGGCGAAATGGAAGGAACATTTTCCAAACCAATGCCAATAGGGGGCGGAAAAACAATCCCACCAACAGGAAAGCATTTCAAACTTTCAATGACAACAGTCGGACATTGGGGAGCAGACGGTAAAATGAGCGAAGAATATTTATTCTGGGACAATCAATCGTTCATGAATCAGATAGGCTTGGGAAAATAAATGCCGTTCAGATAAATTCAAATAAAATGAAAAAGACATTCTTTCCGGCAATTCCGATCCTTGCTTTAGGCTTCTTTGTTGTCACCATAATAAGCTGTTCAACCAAAGGAAGTAATTCTTCCTTAAATAAATCAACACATATGGAAATAATAGGGCATAAATTCAATTTTCAGTTTGGCGAAAATGCAGTGTATCAATTACGTTTTCTTGATGCCAAACATCTTGATGTGACCGTAGTGAAAGACCCCAATTATGCTACCGGCACACTCAATCATTTTGAGATACAAATGACTGAAGTGCGCTCTAATGTATATATGGTAACCTGGGTAGAACCAGATACTAAAAATACGGTTACCCATTTGGAAGACTTTGAAAATAATATTGCTTATACCAATATTACCGATGTGGCTTCAAAACAATTCTACAACTTGAAAGGAACGATTGAAAGAATTGATTAACGTACACTACTCATAATGAAAAAGCATGTAGTTTGTTGAAATAGCAAACTGCATGCTTATCTCACTATTAAAAACCATGTCATGAAAAAAATATTATCTGTATTAGTAATACTTATCTCAGTAAATTCTTCATTTGCCCAAACAACATGGAAAGATGACCTCTGGCATTCCAAACTAACCTTTACTGTTACGCACCAGGGATTTTCTTCTGTATTTGGATTGTTTCAAAAATTTGATGCAACAATCACTTCTTCTAAACCGGATTTCAGTGATGCTGCTTTTACCCTTTCTGTCGAAGTTACATCTGTAAATACAGAAGTAAAAATGAGAGACGACGATTTAAAAAGCAAGAACTTTTTTGATATTGCTAAATATCCAACTATGACTTTTAAGTCAACCTCGATTATCAACACGACAGGCATGAAGGACAAGTTTAAAATTATTGGCGACCTAACCTTACATGGAGTAACTAAAACCGTTACAATGGATCTGTGGTACCGGGGAACACATGAAGATGCCATGTCTAAAAAAAACAAGGCAGGGTTCCAGGTAACGGGGATCATAAACCGTAGTGACTTTAATGTTGGCCCTACAGACCCATTTGATATCAGCAACGATATAGTGATAAAAGCCGACGGAGAATTTATTAAGCAGTAGTTATTAGTGAAGGATTGACAAATAAAAATTTATAAACCATATCGCATCATGAATTCAAAATCAATTATCTCCCAGGCGCTATTTATTACAATAGCTTTTTTGTTAAGTTCAAGCCTTTTAGCGCAAAAAACTGACAGTTTAATTGGGGCTGAATATGTAGATCAATCTCTGTATAAAAACCATGAAGTACTGCCCGATATATTCGGAAAGCCGGATGCCAGCCTGGCGAAAACCTTGGTCCAGGTTAAAGGTAATTTGTACCGGCATACTAACGGTACTTTACCTGCATTACATAGTGGACTTGTTCTCATCACAAAAGAAGGGGCCATTGTAATTGATCCTGCACTCACTCAAGCGGCCATTTGGTTAAACGACGAAATAAAAAAGCGATTTAATGTGCCGGTAAAATATGTGATATTAACGCACGGTCATTATGATCATGCCGGAGGTTCCCAAATATTTCAACAGGCTGGCGCCAAAGTTATCGTACAAAAAAATGGGGAGGAAGCGATCATCGGTGAAAAACTTCCGGTCGCAGTACCTGATATCACTTATGAAAAACAGTTGACTATAAAATTAGGCGGCGAAACAGTCATTGTTAACCATATTGCACCAAGTCATTCAAACAATATGTCGGTCGTAATTTTTCCTGATTACAACGCAATGCAGTTAACCGATGTAGGAGAATCTAACACGATGCCTTACAATGATTTCCTGGATTTTTACTATGATGGCTGGATTGAAACATTGGATTGGGCTCTAAAACAAAATGTTAGTTATATAGATATTGGCCATTATACTCCCGCTACACTTGAAAATATAAAAGATCTACGGGAATACATGATTGACTTACATGCCCAGGTCTTATCGCTGGTTCGACAAGGGCAAAGTTGGGATCAGTTGTATCGCAATGTTAAGTTCTCAGATAAGGTAAAAAAATGGGGTGGATTCGATGCGATGAGCAAGCTTAATATTGCTGGAATGTACCGTTGGGTTACCAATCACAGAAGAGGGCTGTGGTAGGGTGTAGTGTAGGCACAAGTGATTTTATTATCGGGTTGATAGAAACACATGAAAAAATGGCGTGTATGCTGAGCGCATATTTAAAGTAGAAGTTATGCATCATCATAAATTATGAAATTTTAAATTATAACTCATTCTCACAACTAAATTACCCTCACCTCTTAGGTGAGGGTAATTTAGTTAAGAAAGTTTTATGCCGATGAAAAGTTTCAATAAAAGGCGACAGGCCAAATTTTATGAAGCCCACATAAACAAAAAATACAGGTCATAGCAAAAGTTACAGCCTACAATGGGAAAGAAAATTATTTGGTAACAGGGTTAGAAACTATAATCAAACGATAGCGACCAATAAGCAGCAAGTCCATTCCCTGAATAGGTGCCAACCGGGAGGTATAGACTTACTGTTGGTCGTATGGTAAAAGATCCAAAAGCTGCTGAGGATTCCAGTGCCAGTTCGAAATTGCTTAATTCAAATTTCTCTCCACTGGTTTGTGAAGCAGGCGTATTGCGGTTCCTTTTCCTGGCAAGGGCTGTTGCGGCTTTGCCGCTCTTGATGCCATTTAGTAATTTTTTATTCCTGCCAATGTATTTTGTAAAACTAAGCAGCGAAAAATATTCGTTGGTTCCGCCATTGAGGGATAGGGAAGGAGTTAACCCAAATTCAGCGTCTTTATTTTCCCATGAAAATCCATGACTCACGCCAATGGATGCGCCTATGTCGTACGCATTAGAAGCGGGTGTTGTTTCCGTATTTTTTCCAAAACCAATACCGGCGGAAACAGACGGTACCAGCCATCCTTTTTTATAACCCAGCGATCCTGATATTTCGTTCGTGATCGGGCTGTAGGGAACAGAAGAAGCGTTGGTGAAAAAATAATGACTGTAGTTAAAGGTGTAGTCAAGTATTTTCTTATCGTACTGTTCTACGCCAATGGTTACCGCATGCATATAAATACCGGGAGAATTGCCACCAGTAACAAATTTTGGAGAATAACTGATCCCGAAGCCACTGGTATGCCGGTAAGCGATCACCGGTGATATGGATAATCCGTTTACAATACTGGTATCCGTACCGGAGATGCTATACACGGCTACCGGATCGATTCCAAGACCAGCTGATAAAGACCATTTATGGGTGCTGTCCTGTGAAAAACATGTCAAACTGAAAAAGCACACAACTAAAAAAAGAAAGTTTTTTTTCATAACAGGCATTTTAAGAGAGACAAGGAACGGGTATCCCGAACAGTTGAAGGTATCGAATAATTTTGCTGGCTGCTTGCTGACCAGTTACGATTAATCGGATTTTAAGGGGTAAGCATTTAGGTATCCCAGTTAAGGATCTGTTTGCGTTATTTGTTTACAATTAACGTGTTTTGCTATTGAAAAGTAGTAGAGTGAGTGGCTCTGTGAAACTCATAATCTCAGTGTCTCTGTGGTAAAGCCTTCGCTTCGATCTTTTTTTTCACCACAGAGACACTGAGATCATGAGTTACACAGAGGGCATTTAGGAGCACAACACGTTAAAGTTAGTTAGATCCCGCGTGCTATTTTTTGAATCAACCCTTTTATAAGGATTTGAAATTACTTAACCCAAACAGCCTCTAATATTAATAAGTACCTTTGTTTTATGAAATTAAGCGGTCTTGATAAAGTGGGTAGCATTGGTTTGTTGCTTACAGCCATTCTTTCTCCCTGTTGTTTTCCCTTACTGGGTATTGGATTAACGGCTCTGGGGTTTGGCAGTTTTGAATTATTTGGCGGCTGGACAATGTATGTTTTCCAGGGATTTGTATTGCTTTCGCTGGTTGGTTTATTCCTCTCTTACAGATCGCATAAAAAATGGGTTCCTTTATTACTGGCGGTTCCTGGCACGCTGCTTATCTTTACCAGCTATCATTTTATTGATGAGGATTATTGGATCTACCTGATGTATGCAGGCATGGCGGCCATTACCATCGCATCCTTTTTAAACATCTATCTGACAAGAAAACATAAAACTGAAATCATTACAACCTCTATCATTACCTGCCCTGCGTGCGGACACAAACAATCGGAAACCATGCCGCTGAATGCCTGCCAGTATTTTTATGTGTGTACCCATTGCCAAACAAGACTGCAAGCCAAGCCCGGCGATTGTTGCGTGTTCTGCAGTTACGGAACTGTGGTTTGTCCGCCGATGCAATCCGGAGAAGATTGCTGCGCCTGAGAGCGTTTTGTGCAGCCTCTTTAGCTACTATTGTATGGCAGCATCTACCAATGCTTTCAATTCTTTATACCGTTCGTTCCTTCCATCGCTCTTCAGGTAAAAACACATGAGGAAGGCGGCATATTTTTTTTCATTATCCACCCAGGGAAAACTGCCGAACAAACCGGGGCTGGTTACGGCTTTGCTTAGGTTTGTAACAGCAGAAGTTTCCATTACCCATTCACCGAAACCATAACCAAAATTACCGGCTTCGGCAGGGGAGTAGGCTACTTTTACGTCTTTGGTAACACGGTTCACCTGCATCTCGGCCACGCTTTGTTCACGCAGGATCTGTTTACCGTTAAAACTGCCTTTATTCAAAATCATCGTTACAAATGCAAGGTAATCATCGGGCGTACTGCTGGCACCTCCTGCGGGTAAAGCTACCTTGCCTTTTCCGAAATCGGTGTTTGTAAGATTTAACGGCCGGGCAATTCGTTCCGCGAACAATTGCTCAAAACTTTTGCCACTGATCTTTTCCATTACAGCTCCGGCAATCTGCAAGCCAGTATTGCTATACCGGAATATTTTGCCGGGTTCACCTTCCATTGGATATGATGTAATCTCGGCAATAGCTTCGTCCATACTGTTGATGTTACGCATTTCTGAAAGACTTTCTTTCAGGCCGGGCGATTTGATGGCCGTCATATGCGATAAACACTGGCTGATGGTGATATTACCTTTTCGATGTTGTGAAAGAACAGGTAAGAATTTACCCACTGTATCTGTGAGTTTCAGTTTTCCTTCATCTACAAAACTCATTACCAGTGCCGCGCTAAACCATTTGCTGCAACTGGCTACCATCTGTCGTGTAGTATTGGTATAATCATCTGTATTGGCTTCTTTGCCTTGTCGTTTGGCTAAAAAACGGCCCACTAATTTCTGTCTGCGGCTCAGTTCATTTTCCGCGTGTGAATAGATCGTCTTACCGTCTTTATAAATCACGAGCATAACTCGACCACCCATTTTAGATACATTGTCTTCCAGCCATTGATCCAGTTTCTCAAAACCTTTCTGGGCATGTGCATTGATCACAAGAAAGAACAATAGAATTGATAAGATCCTTTTCATAGGTTTCTGATTTCTGTTTCAACGCTTCAGCTTACCAGCCAATTCCATAATCCTCTCCATTATTACTGCTACCGCCCCAGAGGCTTCCATGTTTCCAATCAAGAAAGATCGCATTGATCGGCCCGCTGGTGCGATCGCCTACAGTAACACGATAGCCCATTTTTTTCAATTCATTCCTTACCGATTCTGGTGTTAGATTGGACAAAAGTATGTTACCGGGACGCGGTTTGCGGTCTGCCATTTTTGTTCCGCCTAAGGATAACCACAATTGATTGGTATTGAAATTGGCCGCTTCTGTTGCCTGTTGTACCGTCATGTTAAACTCGGTCATGTTTAAAAAGAACTGCAGAAGATTCTGGTCCTGTGTATCGCCTCCCTGCACGCCAAAACATAAAAAAGGTTTTCCTTCTTTCAAAGCAAGTGTTGGGGTTAATGTTACCCTTGGTCTTTTGCCTGGTTCCACCACATTAAACGGATCAATAGCGGGATCGAGTACAAAGCTCTGCATACGCTGGCTCATACCTACACCGGTATGTCCTGCAATACTGGCGGGTAACCATCCGCCACTGGGCGTAATAGAAACCACCCAGCCCGAAGTATCGGCCGCTTCTACAGAAGTGGTACCGCGCCAGAGCCTGTCCATATACTGTTCATCAGCCATGGCAAGCATATTTTTTTCTTCCTGGCTGGTACTTGTCTGATCATGTTTGGGAACAGCGGATCCTGTATTCAAAGACGTATCAGATAAATCAGCATGTTTTTTTAGCAGGTCGAGGTAAGGATTGGTTTTCCCTTCAAAAGGATAGGGGTCGCCCGGTGCGGCTTTCGCATCGTTTCTTTCAAAACCGATCTGCTTCGCGCGTTCTTTTGCATAGGCTTTACTCAACAAACCTTTGATAGGCTCTTCCGGAGGGAAATAAGGATCCCCATAATAAAAATCCCGGTCGGCAAAACTCAGGTTCATGGTTTGGTACAAGGTATGAATGTATTTGCTGCTGTTATACCCCATTGCTTTGAGATCAAAGTTCTCCAGTATGTTCAGCGATTGTAACAACATCGGGCCCTGTGTCCACTGTTGCAGTTTGTACACTTCAATGCCTTTGTAATTGGTATGCAGGGGTTCTTCAAAAACCGGTTTCCATTTTACCAGGTCTTCTTTGGTAATGAGTCCGCCCTGTTCTTTGCTGCCCCTTACAAATTCATCCGCGATATCCCCTTTGTAAAAACGATCGAATGCAGCCATGATCGCTTCTTTACGACCTTTATGGTTTTTGATCGCATTTTGTTCCGCTTCTACCAGTTTGGTCAGTGTATTCAATAAATCTTTTTGTACAAAGATCTCACCTGCTTCGGGTGCTTCTCTTTTTTCGCCGGGATGCGTTAAGAATACCGCTTTTGAATAAGGCCATTGTTTCAGCATCTCTTTGTTCTTCTCCATGCTGTTGGCTGTTTGTGCTTCAATAGGATACCCAGCTGCGAGCTGCATAGCTGGTTCCAGCACTTGTTTCAGACTCATAGTGCCGAATTCTGCAAGCAGGTAACAGAGTCCGCCGACAGTACCGGGTGTGGTGGCTGCGAGTGGACCATATTCAGGTGGGAAACTATATCCCTTGCTTTTAAAAAATTCAACTGTCGCACCCGTTGGCGCCATACCCAATGCATTCAGGGCGATTACTTTTTTTGTTTTGGGATTGTAGATCAGTGCCTGTGTTTCGCCGCCCCAGCTTAGTACATCCCACATGGTGCAGGTGGCGGCCAGCATGGCACAGGCGGCATCTACCGCGTTACCGCCTTTCTGGAAGATCATTGACCCCGCCGTAGCGGCCAATGGTTTTCCGGTAACGGCCATCCAGTTCTTTCCATGCAAGGGTGGTTTCTGTGTTTGCTGGGCGGAAACATTGATTACAATGAAAGCAAGTAAACAACTGAGAAGAGCAATTCGCATAGGAGTAGTTTAGTCATTCCAAATCCGGTTTTGAAATGATTCTAAAGATAAGAATCCCGTTTATGATTTGCGATACATTTAGGGATCCTTATTTGCGTATAACTATTAACCGCAAAGACGCAAGGGCACGAGGGGGTGCTAAGTTAGTTGCTAAAAACCTCGCGTACCCTTGCTACCTGGCGGCTTAGCGGTTAAAAAACTTCAAGTCACCTCATTCCCCCACTTATCATATTGCTTCATTTTTCAATAGCGATGCCCTTTACCTTTGCTAAAATTCGTTCAGCACTTGAAGCAGCTATCGGCACTCAATAAATATTTCTGGAAATACCGCAACCGTTTCTTCATCGGCATCTTTTTCGTGGTGGCTTCCAACTATTTTGCCGTGCTGGCACCACAGGTTACCGGCTTTGTGGTAAACTTGGTACAGCAAAGATTACCGGGTGCCAGGCCTTCGGCTACACGACCTGTTCATGATAAACTCGTTGATTGGTTCATCAACACCATCCAGTCCGGTCATTTTACATTTGGCTGGCTGATTGCGCTTTGCAGCATCACCATCCTGGGGCTTGCCGTGATCCGCGGGATCCTGATGTTCTTTATGCGGCAGACCATTATTGTGATGAGCCGCCACATTGAATTTGACCAGAAGAACGAGATCTTTCAGCATTACCAGCGACTGGATACGCATTTTTATAAGACCCATAGCACTGGTGACCTGATGAACCGGATGACGGAAGATGTGAGCAGGGTGCGGATGTATACCGGCCCGGCCATCATGTACCTGATTAACCTGGTTACCCTGATCGGTTTTTGTGTGGTGAATATGCTGCGCAAAGATGTACATCTTACCTTATTGGTATTGGCACCATTACCGATCCTGGCCATTACCATTTACCTGGTGAACAGTGTGATCAATAAGAAGAGCGAGAAAATACAGGCTTTGTTATCCGACCTGACCACCAATGCCCAGGAATCGTTTTCCGGCATCCGGGTGATCAAATCCTTTGTGCAGGAAAAAGCCATGCTGGGTTTCTTTCAGAAGAACAGTGAAGCGTATAAAAAGAATGCCGTTGGACTGGCCAAAGTAGAAGCCATTTATTTCCCCAGTATGGCTTTGATGATCGGGTTAAGTACACTCGTGACCATCCTGGTGGGTGGGATGCAGGCATTGGAAGACAGCAGCAAAGTAGGATTGATTGTAGAATTTGTGATCTACATCAATATGCTCACCTTCCCGGTAAGCGCCATTGGCTGGACGGCCAGTATGATCCAGCGTGCGGCGGCTTCCCAAAAAAGGCTGAATGAATTTTTAGAGATCACCCCTATCATTGCCAATACAGCTGATCCATTGGTAACACCGGTAAGCGGGGATATTGTATTCAAGGATGTAAACTTCACTTATCCGCATACGGGTATCAAAGCATTGCAGCATTTTAACCTGCGTATCAGGAAAGGGGAGAAGATCCTTTTATTAGGACGAACCGGCAGTGGAAAATCAACCCTGGCGCAATTGTTACTTCGTTTCTACGACCCCAATAATGGCAGCATTGTTATTGGCGGAAATGATATCCGTAACCTGGAACTGAAAACACTTCGCGAGCAGATCAGTTATGTGCAGCAGGATATTTTCCTGTTCAGCGATACGGTTACCGGTAATATCAGTTTCGGACTGGCCAGTACTGCCTCACAGCCGGTTATTGAAAAAGCCGCATCCTTCGCCAGCGTTCACAAGGAGATCAATGGATTCAGCAAAGGATACGATACCATGATCGGCGAACGGGGGGTAACATTAAGCGGTGGGCAGAAACAACGCATTTCCATTGCCCGTGCATTGATCAAAGAACCTGAGATCATTGTATTTGATGACTGCCTTAGCGCCGTGGATGCTAAAACCGAAAACGAGATCATTGGTAACCTTTACCGGTACCTGCACGATAAAACCGCCATCATTATTACCCACCGTATTTTCTCGTCCTTCCCATTTGATAATATTATCGTATTGGAAAACGGGGAACTGGCCGAACAGGGAACCCATGAACAGCTGATGGCCAATAACGGCTATTATGCGGAGTTATACAGGCTGCAGTTGACGGAAGAAAAGAGCATGGATAATTGACCATGGCAGGTGATTTACCCCTCTTTCTGCTAAAATTTTGGTAATTATAAAACATCCCTATATTTGTAACCATCAAAAGGATTATAAACCAAAAACTACTCAACTGTGGCGTACGAGAACAACGACAAAAAAATGGAAAGTGTTTACAGCAAACGGATCAGGGCCGGAAAAAGAAGAACCTATTTTTTTGATGTAAGGGCTACCCGTGGTAACGATTATTTTCTGACCATTACCGAAAGCCGCAAGCGCTTTGACGATAATGGATACGACAGGCATAAGATCTTCCTGTACAAAGAAGATTTTAATAAATTTATCAAGGCACTGGGTGAAGCGATTGACTACGTAAAAACAGACCTGATGCCCGATTTTGATTTTGATGCATTTAACCATGAATATGCAGAAGGCGAAGGTGAAGGTGGAGAAGCCCCGGTAAGAACGGAAATGGAAACCGCCCCTGTAGCAGTAACCGTTAAAACACTGGAAGAAATTGAAGCAGAAGAACAACCGGTTGCAGCTGTTGCCCATGTTGCAGCACCCGTTATTGAAGCCAGCACTGTTAGCACCGCGGGAGATAACCTTGCTTCTGAAGAAGTTGATAAATGGTAAGATTTTATTTCTATAAAAAAAGCCGCTGAATTCAGCGGCTTTTTTTATAATGTCTTCAGCATCCAGATATCACATCCGTTATGCCCTGAATTACCCATGGGGCCATCCAAATAGGAGAACCCGAATTTTTCATACACGCTTACCGCTTTTTTTAATTCGGGCATGCTTTCAAGGTATACGGATGTAAATCCATTTTCTTTTGCTTTCTGCAAGCATTGATCAATCATATGCCTTCCCAAACCCATACCACGCGAGGCAGGAGTGAGGTACATCTTTACCAGTTCACAGGTTCCATCCGGTAATCCTTCTGTTGGAAAGATTCCGGCACCGCCTACTATCACACCTTCTTTTTCTGCAATGAAATAAGCGCTCGCGGGGATTGATTGAAACAGTTCAAACAGGTGATCGGTTGAATCGTCAAAATAAACCGTACCCGGCCGGTTGGCTCCAAATTCTTCCAGGCTGCGCCGGATGATATTGGCCATGGCTGCATTATCTGCGGGTTGGATGGGTCTTATGATAATAGTTGTATCCATTGTTTACATACGATAGCCACAGATTCGCAGATTACTGGTGATAATACCAGTAATCTGCGAATCTGTGGCTAAAAGAATTATGCTTTTTTAAATGCCTTGAATGCATTGATCAATCCATTGGTGGAAGAATCATGTGAACTCACCACAGCCGCATCTACCAGTTCAGGTAAGATCTCATTGGCCAGTTGCTTGCCCAGTTCCACACCCCATTGGTCAAAACTGAAAATATTCCAGATCACTCCCTGTACAAAGATCTTATGCTCATACAAAGCAATCAGGCTGCCCAACGTATAAGGAGTGATTTCTTTTACAAGGATGGAGTTGGTAGGTTTGTTTCCGTCAAATATTTTATATGGCGCCAGTTTTTTGATCTCGTCTTCTTTTTTATCGGCCTTCATCATTTCCACTTTTACACCGTTCTCTGATTTGCCATTCATCAGCGCTTCTGTTTGTGCAAAGAAGTTCGACAACAGTTTTACATGATGATCGCCAATGACATTATGGCTAATGGCTGGTGCAATAAAATCGCAGGGGATCATACAGGTTCCCTGGTGAATCAATTGATAGAACGCGTGCTGTCCATTGGTGCCGGGCTCGCCCCAGATCACAGGGCCGGTGGCATAGTTAACGGGATTACCGCTACGGTCAATGCTCTTGCCATTGCTCTCCATATTTCCCTGCTGAAAATAGGCTGGGAAGCGGTGCATGTATTGGTCATAGGGTAAAATAGCTTCGCTCTGCGCACCAAAGAAATTGGTGTACCAGATCCCGATCAGGGCCATCAATACCGGAATGTTCTTATCAAATTTTTCCTTGCGGAAATGTTCATCCACACTAAATGCCCCTTTCAGCAGCGCTTCAAAATTGTTGTAGCCAATGGTTAATGCGATTGACAGACCAATGGCGCTCCATAATGAGTAGCGGCCGCCTACCCAGTCCCAGAACTCAAACATATTAGCCTTATCGATACCAAATGCGGTTACTTCTTTTTCATTCGTGCTAAGCGCCACAAAATGTTTGGCAACCTGTTTTTCATCTTTGGCAGATTCCAGGAACCAGGCACGGGCGGTATGCGCATTGGTCATGGTTTCCTGGGTTGTAAACGTTTTAGACGCTACCAGGAACAGGGTTTCCTCTGGATTAACTTTTTTCAGTGTTTCGGCAATATGTGTTCCATCTACATTGCTTACAAAAAAGGGTTCAATGCCTTCGTTCCAATAGGGGCGAAGCGCTTCGGTTACCATATATGGGCCCAGGTCGCTTCCGCCAATACCAATGTTTACAATGTATTTGATCTTCTTTCCTGTATAGCCTTTCCATTTACCGCTATGCACCTGCTCACAAAATTCTTTCATGTGGTTCTGCACTTTTCGGATCCGTGGCATGATGTCTTTTCCTTCCACCAGGATAGCCGTATCGGAAAAATTACGGAGGGCGGTATGCAGTACGGAACGCTGCTCGGTTTCATTGATCTTGATACCGGCAAACATATCATGTATGGCATCTTGCAACTTGCAATCGTCTGCCAGCTGCAATAACAACTGCAGCGTTTTCTGGTTGATGATGTTTTTGGAGTAATCAAAAAGAATATCATCGAAGCGGATCGAAAATTTTTGAAAACGTTCCGCATCCGCGGCAAACAGGTCACGTATATGCCTGCGGTTCATTTCCTCTTCGTGGTGTTTCTTTAATAAAAACCAGGCCTGTGTATTCGTTGGGTTGATTCTGGGTAACATAGCTGTGCTGATTAAAACAATTTTCGCTTCTAAACTTTTTTACAACGCATTGATCACTTCAATGGTTCTTTTTACATCCGCGGGATGAATATCCAGGTGAACCACGATCCGTATTTGTTTGGGAGAGATGGCGATCACGATAATATCCTGCTCTTTCAGTTTGGCAGCCAATGCGGGGGCACTGTATCGTCCTTTGACCTCAAAAATAATGATATTGGTCTCAACGGGCAAGATTTCGCCCACAAAGTCTTTTCCTTCCAATGCCGCCAGGATCTGTTTCGCATGGGTATGGTCTTCCGCTAGTCTTGCCACATGGTTTTCAAGTGCGTAGATACCCGCGGCTGCCATAAAACCGGCCTGCCGCATTCCGCCGCCAAAGATCTTACGGATCCGACGCGCCTTCCTCACCAGCTCTTTGGTTCCGATCAATACACTCCCAACGGGTGTACCCAATCCTTTGCTTAAGCAGATAGAGATCGAATCAAATGCCTCGCCATATTGCCTACAGGTCTCATTTTTCGCCACGAGCGCATTAAACAAGCGTGCGCCATCCAGGTGTAGTTTCAATTTATTCTCTAAGCATACCTCTTTAATAGCCTGTATATCATTGAAATCGTAACAGCTACCACCGCCTCTATTTGCCGTATTTTCCAGGGAAACCAGGGTTGTAACGGGTTTGTGTACATCATCTGGATTGATGTTTTCTTTTACCTGGCTGGCCGTAATACGACCTCGGTTACCATCGATCAAACGAACGGATGCATTGGAATTAAACGCAATACCACCGCCTTCATACTGGTACACATGCGATAATTTCTCACAGATCACTTCATCCCCGGGTTGTGTATGGCATTTGATGGCGATCTGGTTGGTCATGGTGCCGCTGGGACAAAAAATGGCCGCTTCCATACCAAAAAGAGAGGCGCTCATGGCTTCCAATTGATTAACAGAAGGGTCTTCGCCAAAAACATCGTCGCCGACAGGGGCTTTGAACATGGCATCCAGCATAGCGGGGGTAGGGCGGGTAACCGTATCCGATCGAAAATCTATCATAAGTTGCGAAGATACTTGCATTGCAATTTGAAAAATCAAAATGGGAAAAGGAGGTTTTGCCGGATATTTTCAAATTTTGATCCCCTTTCGGCAGATAAACTTTCAAATTACGTACAAATACTGCGTTTTTTTGCCCATCACAGCAAGTTTTTCCACAAAAGCTGGTTAAACTCGATGTTGCAACGTACCTTTGCAGGCTTCTGAATGGACGTTCCATAATTTTACGTTTTGTTTACAGCGTTTGTAAAACATTTGGGGTCTATAAGACGTTTACCATATAAATCAGTAATAGTAAAACATGAGGCAGCTCAAGATCGCAACCCAGATTACCAATCGTGATTCGCAAGCCGTTGAAAAGTATCTGCAGGAAATTTCGAAGATCCCGATGATTACCCCCGAAGAGGAGACAACCCTTGCCCAAAGGATCAAAATGGGCGACCAAAGGGCCCTCGATAAATTGGTTCAGGCCAATCTTCGTTTCGTGGTATCGGTGGCAAAGCAATACCAGCACCAGGGTTTATCGCTGAGTGACCTGATCAACGAGGGCAATCTCGGTCTGATCAAAGCCGCGCAACGTTTTGACGAAACCAAGGGTTTTAAATTCATTTCTTACGCGGTATGGTGGATTCGCCAGTCCATTCTGCAGGCATTGGCCGAGCAGGGAAGATTGGTGCGTTTGCCTCAAAATAAGATTGGAACTTATAACAAGGCAAACAAAGCATATATGGCTTTTGAACAGGAGCATGAGCGCGAGCCTTCTACCGAAGAGCTGGCCGAGATCCTGGAAATGAGCGAAACAGAGATCAACAATATCTTCCAGAGCAATACCCGTCATACTTCACTGGATGCACCCGTGCACGAAGCAGAAGATGTGGCCATGGGCGACCTGCTGGAAGGAAGCGATGATACCGATGAAGATGTGATGAAAGATTCACTTCGTGAAGAGATCCGCAGGGTATTGAAATCACTCAGTCCGCGCGAAGCAGAGATCGTGAACGCCTATTTCGGTCTTGACGGTGAAAACGGTGTAACCATCGAACAGATCGGGATGAAATACGACCTTACAAAGGAACGTATCCGCCAGATCAAGGAAAGGGCCATTAAACGCCTGCAGAAAGCACGTTACAGCAATGCATTGAAAGCTTACCTGGGATAAAATTTTACCCAGTCAATTCATAAGAAACCCTTCTGCCAAACAGAAGGGTTTTTCATATACGGCATAAATGAAATTTTATGATTTCTTCTTCCTTCAATCCACATAATTTTGCCATATGAAAAAATGGGGTGTTTTATTGTTGGTGATGATGGCGTTGATTGCTTGCGAAAAAACGCTAACGATTGAGCCAACCATACAACCATCCAAGCTGGTGGTAGAGGCCCAGATTGAGAATGCCCAGGCTCCCGTTGTTATATTGTCCAACTCGCTCGATTATTTTTCTACCATTGATGCTGCTACGCTGAATGGCTCTTATGTGCACAATGCGGTTGTAACCGTCAGCGATGGAAGCAAAACAGTTCCTTTACAGGAAGTAAGTGTTCCGTTAAGCGGTGGTTATTTTTTTTACTACTATACATCCAACCAATCTACCCCGGCTACTACGATGGCAGGTGTTTTCGGTAAACAGTATACACTCAAAATACAAACTGGCGGACAGGCCTATACCAGCACTACCCAGATTCCGCTGCTTGCGAAAAAAATAGATTCTTTGTGGTGGAAGAAAGCGCCCAACAATGCAGACACCAATAAAGTGGTATTGATGGGAAGGGTAACCGATCCGCCGGGCTATGGAAATTATATCCGTTATTTCACCAGTTCGAATAACCGCGATTTTTACCCGGGTATGAACAGCGTATTTGATGACCAGATCATCGACGGTAAAACTTACGACATCCAGATTGACCGGGGCGTTTCGAAAAACGAAAAAATAAAGTTTGATGACTACGGTTATTTCAAAAGAGGGGATACCGCCATTGTAAAATTCTGTAACATTGACAAAGCCAGTTATGATTTCTGGAGAACCTGGGAGTTTACCTATCAATCGGTGGGCAATCCTTTTTCTACACCTGGTAAAGTGTTGGGCAATATTGACAATGGGGGATTGGGGTCTTTTTGTGGCTATGCAGTGCAATACAAAAGCCTGATTATCCCCAAATAAGGAGTAGTTGTGTAAAATCAAAGATGGAGAACTGCAAGGGAATGATATTTTTGTTCGTCTAAATAATAAAAGAAAGTATGGCAACTGAGGCTACAGAAAAAGTACATGTATTGATCATTGGATCTGGTCCGGCAGGATATACTGCCGCTATTTATGCAGCAAGGGCAAACATGAAACCGGTTTTATACCAGGGTATCCAACCCGGGGGACAATTAACGATTACAACTGAAGTAGAAAATTATCCCGGCTACCCGGATGGAATACAGGGTCCGGAAATGATGGTGCATTTCGAAAAACAGGCGGCCCGTATGGGTGCCGATATCCGTTATGGACTGGCTACCAAAGTTGATTTCAGTCAGCAACCCTATAAGGTTTGGATCGATGAAGAGAAACTGATCGAAGCGGATGCGGTGATCATTTCTACCGGTGCATCTGCCAAATGGCTGGGCTTGCCGAGTGAAGAAAGATTGAATGGTTTTGGTGTAAGTGCCTGCGCTGTTTGTGATGGATTTTTCTTCCGCGGAAAAGAAGTAGCGATTGTAGGAGCAGGGGATACGGCTGCGGAAGAAGCGATGTATCTTTCCAAACTTTGCACAACCGTTCACATGTTTATCCGCAAGGAAAAAATGCGCGCCAGTAAAGTAATGCAGGACAGGGTATTGAAAACGCCCAATATCAAAGTGTACTGGAACACGGACACCGATGAAATACTGGGTGAGAAAAAAGTAGAAGCTGTTCGCATCAAAAACAACCAGACGCAGCAAACACAGGAAATTCCGATCAATGGTTTCTTTGTGGCGATTGGTCACCAGCCCAACAGTGATATTTTTAAAGGCTTTCTGAACATGGATGAAACCGGTTATATCCTAACCGAACCCGGTACTTCCAAAACAAACATCGAAGGTATTTTTGCCGCGGGCGATGTACAGGATAAAAATTACCGCCAGGCCGTAACCGCCGCCGGCAGTGGCTGCATGGCAGCACTGGATGCGGAGCGGTATTTGAGCGCGAAAGGGCTTGTTTAAATAGTCTGGAGTCAGGAGCCTGGAGTCTGTAGTTGCCTTACACACTTTCAACTCCAGACTCCAGACTTCTAACTTCTAACTTATATGTCATGCTTTCCATCCATCTCCACAACCTCCTCATCTTCGCGCACCATGGTATATATGAGGAAGAGAAGATACTTGGCAACGAGTTTGAACTGAATATTACCATTAAGCATGCACCAAGGCAATTGCCGGTAAAGCATTTGTCTGATACAGTTGATTATTCGCTGGTATATGAACTTGTGAAAAGACGAATGGCCATACCAACGCCTTTACTGGAAACGGTGGTAACAGAAATTGCGCAGCAGATCCTTGCAACATTTTCTTTGGCGGAAGAAGTGTCGATCGCCATCCGGAAAATACATCCACCCATTTCGCAGATGCAGGGAAGTGTTGGCGTGAGTTTTGTATTGAAACGATAAGAATAATGATAAGACTTACTATGAAACGGTTACTATCCTTTTTTCTTTCCTGTTGTTTATTGACTGTGCAGGCACAGGATATTAACGTAATACTGAAGGAAGCCGATAACCTGGAAAAGCAGCAGAAAGAAGCGGAAGCTTTGGAGAAATACAAACTGGTGTTGTTACAGAATCCCACCCAATTGAAAGCATTGGTAAAAGGCGCCGAATTGAGTATATCGCTTGGCAGCCGGCAACCGGATAAGAACAGCAAACGTTTGTATTATGAAACAGCATTAGCGTATGCCAATCGCGCTTATCAATCAGACAGTACCCAGGCTGATGCCGCTTATGCTATGGCCATGGCATCTGGTAAGATGACGGATGTCGAGTCCGAAAATAAAAAGATCGTAGCGTATGTGAAAGAGACAAAGCGTTATGTTGATAAAGCGTTATCGCTTAATCCCAATCACGCCAAAGCGAACTATACGCTGGGTAAATGGCATTATGAAATGGCCAATTTATCTGGCATTAAAAAAATAGCCGTAAAATTATTTTATGGCGGTTTGCCGGAGGGTACGTTGGAGCAGGCAATTCAATACATGGAAAAATGCAAATCCCTGGAGCCGTATTTTGTTACCAATTATCTTGATCTTGCCAAAGCATACAAAGACAACCGCCAGCCCGCACAGGCAATAGAAGTATTGACCAAACTGGTAAAATTGCCCACGCGTGTTTCAGATGATGTAGCTTTAAAAGCAGAAGGAGCAAAGATGCTGGAAGCAATGCAATAGTCTAATCTCCTATAATTACTAATTTTTAATTACCCTCTCATGGAATTACAACAACTCTTCGAACAGGCCGCTGCCAACAGCAAGACCCTCAGCGAAAAACCAGATAACGATACCTTGTTGAAGCTTTATGCTTTATACAAGCAGTCGACTGAGGGAGACAATACCAGCGAAGGTCCATCCAATGCGTTTGATTTTGTAGCCAAATTCAAACATGAAGCATGGGCAAAATTAGCGGGTACTTCTAAAGAAGGTGCGATGCAGGAGTATGTTGATCTGGTAACAAAATTAAAGGGATAAGAAAACTGATTTCTTATCCCTTTAATGCGCTATAAGATGGCCTGTCATTTTAAAAGATATCTCACGCCAAAACCAAAACTACCCAGTGAAAAATTGCTGAGCCCGGTAGTAAGCGCAAAATTATCGTTCTTGGCACTTACCACACTTGTATTGTTTGCCTGGTAGGAGGTGGTCTTTCCATGCCCGTAAGAAAGACTAAGCAGGTTGCTGACACTGCCTGTTAACACAAATCGATTCGTTAGTTGATACCACAGACCCATTCCGCCATTGATATACAGCGAATATCCTTTTGTTTCTGTTTTGATATTATTTGGATAGTATGCATCAGCGATAGTATAGTTTGCGCCTCCGGTACCTGTAAAACTCAGGTATAGTTTTTTGGCCAGCGGCTGCAACTTTGTGAATTCAACAAAAGCGCCTATTGCATTGTTTTTATTCTCAAACGGAGAGGAAGAGGTACTGTTGTAACGCGTATCTGAATAAGCATACTGTACACCGAACCCGATCAAACGCAAGGGTGATTTGAACTGGGACAAAGAAAGCGCAATACCACCAGTTGTTGTTTTTTGATCCGCTCCAGGCGAATTTGGTGCGTAGGAATTGTTAACTGACAGATTCAACTGACCCCCAATTACTTTCTGCCCGGTAGAAAATTGTGCATTTGCAAAGCCTGAGATCAATAAACAGGAAAGAAGAAGAACACGGTTTTTCATAGTCATTGTTTTTTGTTGAACAAATCAACTTCAACTATGATGCCAAAAATTAATCAACAGGGAGAAATCAAACTAAGATGCTCATTTTCAAATCTTCTTATTTTTCCATCTACCGCTTTTAATATACCAGAAAGAGGGAACAAAGATGGTTGTCCAGTAAATCCATTCACTGGCCCATCCCCATACAATAGGCAATTGCAGTTTTTCTAAAACAATGTACACATAGATACAATAGAAAGTAATGGCCGCTATTTCGGAAGCCAAGTTGATCTTGGAATTACCCGTTCCCGTTACCGCATTCATCCAAACAACGGAAATAGACATAAACACCAATGCGCTTGAAACGATCCTGAGTACCGGAATCGCTGCCGTGATAAAATCTTCACCTTGTCCATAAATAGATAGGAACAGGTGCGGAAAAAGGTTTAAGAAGATACATACCAATATCGCAAAGCCTAAACTCCATCTCATGATGCGATTGATCAGTTGCGGCACTTTGTGATGCAGGTTTTGCCCGATCACATTGCTCACCATAGTATTGGCGGTAGCGGCAAAAGCCCAGGTAAAACAACCGAAGAACCCGAATATATTGCGCATGGTATTAGAGATCGCAAGATCGCGCTGCCCATGGTGTTCGATCAGGATATAAAAGAATTCCCAGCTGATAATACTGATGGTATGCTGCAGGATCAACGGATAAGACTGTGTGAGGATCAGTTTTACATTGGCCGCATCATAGGCCCAGTTCTTAAACAACTGCAATTGCTTTGTAACCCCGTTCAGCCTGATCACCACAAAGATCACGGCCAGCCCGGCAAACTCCGAAATAATGGATGCATACGCCGCTCCGTTAAAACCCATTTGCGGCATCCCGAATTTGCCATAGATCAACCCGTAATCAAAAAAGATATTCGACAAGGCTTCCGTAGCCGTTCCGATAATAAGGTATTTGCTTTGATTGGTTCCCACAAGCAAAGCATTGCGCATCTGGTACACATATAAAAAGGGAAGGCCCAGTATACGGATCCGCAGAAAATCCACACAGGTACGCACACTGTCCGCATCATGCAGAGACCATCCCAATACCGTTGGTGCAATAAACCAGGTAATGGCAATCCCCAATACAGCAAATACCAATGAAATGCGTATGCCTTGCGAAAACAAGTTACCGATGGCATCGATCCGGTTTTCGCCTGCACGGCGAGAGATCAGTGCCTGCAATCCATTGTTCAATCCATGGCCCACCACGGCAAAGATCAGGTAATAGACACCTGTGATACCTGCCAGTGCCAGTGCTTTCTGGCCCAATCCGCCAAGAAAGATATTATTGGTAATAAAATTGATCTGCGGAACAATGATCGCAGCCGTAATCGGAAGCGCAATACCCAGTATCTGCCGGTTGCTGATGTTTACCTGTAAATTGATTTCCGATGCCTTTCCCATAATGTGGCGCAAAGCTACTATTTTGCAGTTTTACGGGAGTCGCTTTTAAGGTCTTCTGCTTTTTTTCTATCATTGCATTGCAATTCTTGTTTATGGCCCTGAAGATCATTGGATACTATAATGAAGCTGCACCTGCGGAAAATACAGGCAGTGGCAGCCTTTTTCTTGAGATCAGCACCCATGAACTGGCCTGCCTCGTAAAAGGATCCGACTCCCATGAGATCGAAGGATTTGAACTGTTTCGCTTGCCAGAAGGGCAGGCTGACTGGAGTGACCTGTTCTATGAACTGAAAACAGAATCGGTACTGCTGAACAGTATTTACAAAGAAGTGCATTGCTATTTCAATGTGGAAGAAGCTTTACTGATCCCAGCCAACCGCTATTCCAGCGGTGCGGCAGATGATTACCTGGATTTGCTATATGGGGAAACGACCAGGCACGATACCCGTCACGAAACTATTGCCGCAGGAGAGGGAATGGTTAATGCTTACCGTATCAGGAAAACAATGAACGAGCTGGTGGGCCGTAATTTTGTTTTGTACCAGCCGCATCATTCTTATTCCGCCTTGCTGAAAGATGTTTTAGCGAAAGAAGAACAGGCGGATCATTTTATCAAACTGCAGGTATATGCCACACATATTATTGCAGCCGTTGTTAAGAACAGGCAATTGCAGTTAATACAGTCGTTCAGTTATCTTGTTCCGGAAGATATCTTATACCATCTTGTAAATATTTCGCACCAGTTTGAACTGGATGTGGCCCACTCACACCTTGAGATCAGTGGTATGCTCGATCCGGGTTCCGTACTTCACCAGCAACTGCAACCCTTATTTGGATTGATCAGCTTCGACGCGATAGAACCAGATGGGGTATTCAAATCGCACAACGATTTTCCATTGCATTATTTCACACCGTATTATAAACTGGTTGTATGAGGATCATTTCAGGCAAATGGGGGGGAAGAAGGATCAGTCCGCCAGCCGATATGCCCCATACACGCCCAACAACAGATATTGCCAAAGAAGGGCTCTTTAATATTCTGCAGAACCGCATGAATTTCGAAGGCATCAAAACGCTTGACCTGTTTGGCGGAACCGGGTGTATCAGTTATGAACTGGGCTCGCGTGGCGCGGCCGATATGACATTGATCGAGAAAGACAATACCATGCACGCGTTCATCAAAAAGAACATGGATATGCTCGCCGCCGAAAATGTGAAAGTATTGAAGATGGATGTATTCTCTTACCTGAACAGCTGCCAGGAAAGTTTTGATTTTATTTTTGCAGGCCCGCCTTATGCATTGGGTAGTATCGATGAATTACCGAAGATCATCGTTGCAAAAAAACTAATCAACAAAGGCGGGTTCTTTGTACTGGAGCATACGCCCCGAAACCAGTATGAGAAATTTCCGGGATTCAGTTTTCTCAGGAATTATGGAACAACTTTGTTTTCGTTTTTTATCCCGGAAGAATAATAAAAAACTCCGCGCAAACTCCGCGTTCTCTGCGACTCTGCGGTGAATACATCCATTCATCACAGAGTCGCAGAGATGCACGAGGTTCGCATAGCAATCAGGCAATACATGAATACTCTTTTTTTTATCACAGGAATCGGAACCGGTGTTGGCAAAACACTGGTATCGGCCATTGTTGCGGAAGCATTGGGGGCCGATTACTGGAAACCGGTTCAGGCGGGACTGGAAGACGGAACCGATAGTAACCTGGTCAAAGAACTCATAAGCAATCCACATACGCAGGTGCATCCGGAATTATATCGTTTGCAAACACCCGCATCACCGCATATTGCAGCAAGAATTGACCAGCTGGAGATCCAATCAAAAGCCATCAGTCAATCCATGCAAAAGATCATAGCTACGATCGGGAACAAACCACTGGTTATCGAAGGGGCCGGCGGTTTATTGGTACCTTTGTCTGAGACCTTACTAACCGCAGACCTCATCAAACAGCTGAACGCAAGGGCAATTCTCGTGAGCCGCAATTACCTGGGCAGCATCAATCATTCCTTGTTAACCGCAGCTTATTGTCGCAGTAACGGGATCGATGTGGCAGGATGGATCTTTACGGATGATTATATGCAGTATGAAACAGAGATTGTACAATGGTCGGGATATCCTTCGTTAGGATCGGTTGCCAATCTGCCGGTCATTAACAAAGAAATCATTCATGAACAAGCCATGCGTATACAGCCGGCATTGCTGAAAATGGTAAACGAATCATGACCAAACAGGAACTAAGACAACTTTACAAAGCCAAACGAACCGAACTGCATAGCGGGGATCGTTTGCGTTTTGATGACCTCATGTTATTACAGTTTCAGCAGTTCGATTTTTCGTCCATCCAAACACTGTTAACCTACTGGCCTATTTCGGGGCAGGCCGAACCCAATACACATCTTTTTTCGGGATACCTGCGGCATATGGTTCCGGGACTGGAGATCGCTTATCCTGTAACCGAAACAAGAACCGGTAGTATGACTGCGGTTGCTATTAATGAAGAAACCGTGTATCATACCAATACATGGGGCATTACCGAGCCCAAAGAAGGCCGTGTTATAGACCCGCAGCAGATAGACCTTGTATTGGTTCCTTTATTGGTTTGTGACAAAAAAGGCTATCGGGTAGGGTACGGCAAAGGGTATTATGACCGTTACCTGGCCAATTGCCGGGAAGATATTGTTAAGATCGGGCTTTCTTATTTCGAACCCATCGATCAGATCACAGACACCGGGCAATTTGATGTACCTTTATCCTATTGTATCACGCCCCAGCATTGTTATGAATTTTAACACGATCTTTCTTAAATCTTTCCGTGTTCTCTTACTTCCGTTTGCGCTTATCTATGGATTGATCATTTACATCCGCAACCGGATGTACGATAAAGAATACCTGAAATCGGCCGCATTCAATTTTCCACTGATCTGTGTAGGCAATCTTTCCGTAGGTGGCACAGGTAAATCGCCCATGGTGGAATACCTGCTTGGTTTGTTGAAACCCCGGTTCAGGCTCGGCACATTAAGCAGGGGCTACAAAAGAAAAACCAAGGGCTATGCACTGGCCAACCAGTTTAGCACAGCTTTGGAAATTGGTGATGAACCCATGCAGATTCACCTGAAATTTCCAGGTATCGCCGTCGCCTCATGTGAAGAAAGGATTGTGGGTATTCCTCACCTCTTACAGGATGTGCCCGATCTGCAGGCCATTATTCTTGACGATGCTTTTCAGCACCGCACGGTAAAAGCCGGTTTTAATATCCTGCTTACAGAATACAGCAATCTTTATACAGAGGATTTCTTTTTACCCACCGGCGACCTGCGCGATGAAAAATCTTCGGCCAAACGAGCCGATGTGATCGTGGTAACCAAATGCCCTTATGATCTTTCTGCGGAAAAAAAGCAGCAACTGATCAGGGAACTTGATCCCGAAGCTTCTCAAAAAGTATTCTTCACTACCATTGAATACGGAACGCCATACCATATTTTCAACCACCACGATGAGTGGCTCATTACACCGCGCGATGAAGTGTTACTGGTTTGCGGCATCGCCAACCCCAAACCCCTGAAAGAATACCTACTTGCCAAAACGCATACCTATTACCAGCAGGATTATTCAGATCATCATATCTTTTCCATTGATGACCTGAATGAGATCAGGGAAAAATTTGAAGACATTAACGCAAAGGACAAACTGATTCTCACCACCGAAAAAGATGCGGTTCGCCTGGTAAAATTTACCGAGCAACTCGCATCCTTACCCATGTATGTTTTACCCATACGGCATTTTTTCTTATTTGACGAAGGACAACAATTTAATGAGCTGGTAACTGATTTTATTACGAACTTCCAATTCAACCCGGCAACATGAAAACAAAAAAATCTAAACAGAAGTCAAAATCCAAGACCACGGCACAACTTACCCTGAAAGGCAAATTGGAAGTTACCCGCTCAGGCATGGGCTATGTGATCGTTGAAAACGTAGAAGGAGATGTACTGGTTCGTCCGGGAGAATTCAATACCGCTTTAAACGGCGATACCGTTCGCGTGAAAGTGGTGAAAGAGAATATGCGTACCGGGAAAAAAGAAGGCAAGATCACCGAAGTGGTGGTACGCAAACAAACCGAATTTATCGGGCATGTACAGCTATCTACCAATTATGCATTCTTCATTCCCGATACCGATAAACCCATGCCCGACCTGTTCATTCCGCTAACGGAACTGAACGGCGCAAAGAACAAAGACAGGGTAGTGGCCCGCCTGGTGAAATGGGACAAAGACGATAAAAAACCCGTTGGTACCATCGTAAGCATTATGCTGCCCGAAGATGAAAACGATGCGGCCATGAAAGAGCTGCTGGCACAGGCCGGCTTCCCGCTCAGCTTTCCGGAAGATGTGATGGAAGAAGCGGAGCGTTTGCCCGAGGTACTGGATACAGAAGAAATCAAAAAAAGAAAAGATTGCCGCGAAATCCTCACATTTACCATTGACCCCGCAGATGCCAAGGATTTTGACGATGCCATTTCCATACGCAAACTCAGTAACGGCATTTATGAAATTGGTGTACACATTGCCGATGTGAGTTATTATGTGCATCCCGAAACAGAACTGGATCATGAAGCGTACAAACGCGCTACTTCTGTTTACCTGCCCGATCGTGTAAACCCGATGCTTCCGGAAAAGATCTCGAATGAATTGTGTTCGCTTCGCCCGAATGAAGATAAGTTCACGTTCTCCGCCATTTTTCAGATGAATACCAAAGGAGAGATCAAACAATACTGGCTGGGCAAAACCGTGATCCATTCGGATCATCGGTATGCCTATGAAGATGTGCAGGAGATCATCGAAACAAAAAAAGGAAAACACGAAGAAGAGATCTTATTGCTGAATGATATTGCACAACGTTTACGCAAAACCCGTTTCAGCAAAGGCGCCATCAATTTTTCTTCGCAGGAAGTACGTTTTAAACTGGATGAGAAAGGGAAACCCATTGGTGTAATGGTAAAAGAAAGCAAGGAATCGCACCAACTGATCGAAGAGTTCATGTTATTGGCCAACCGCACCGTGGCCGAGAATGTAGCCAAACTCAAGATCAATAAAAAACCCTTGCCCTTTCCTTATCGTGTACACGACAGACCCGATGCAGACAAGCTTGCACCCTTTATTGCCTTTGCCAAAAAGCACGGACACAGTTTCGACACCTCAACACCGCAATCCATTGCTTCCAGTTTCAATACCATGTTGCAGAATGTAAAAGACAAACCCGAGCAGCATGTACTGGAACAGCTCGGTATCCGCACCATGGCCAAAGCCATTTATACAACGGAGAACATTGGTCACTATGGATTAGCGTTCGAGCATTACTGTCATTTCACTTCACCCATCAGGCGCTACCCGGATGTATTGGTGCATCGGGTATTGCAATCCATCATTGAAGACAAACCGATGGTAGATAAAAAAATGGAAGAGAAATGCAAACACAGCAGTGAACGTGAAAGAGCTGCAATGGAATGTGAGCGTGCCGGCAATAAATACAAACAGGTGGAATTCCTGAAAGACCATATCGGTGAAGTATTTGAAGGTGTGGTAAGCGGCGTGGCCAGTTTTGGTTTCTGGGTAGAGACTGTGTTGCATAAATGCGAAGGGTTGGTCAGCATCATTGGCTTATCCGATTACGATGATTTCCGCCACGTAGAAAGCGATTACAGCCTGGTGGGAAGAAGAAGTGGCCGCAGTTTCCGGATGGGCGATAAAGTATGGATCCGCGTAGTATCTGCCAACCTTGAAAAAAGACAGCTCGATTATGAGTGGGTGATGAATGCAGCGGGAGAGGAGGCGAAGGAGCCTAAGTCAAAAAGCAAAAGTAAAAAATCAAAATAGCCCCCTCTGTGAACCTCTGTTACTCTCCTCTGTTACTCTGTACCTCTGTGTTGAAAAAATCTCGCGTATGAGAGCCTTTTTTTCAACACAGAGGTACAGAGATAAGGAGTTACACAGAGAGCGATTCTTTAAATACAATTCCCATCAAAGCCAGTTTTTCTAAAACCGGTTCGTAAATGGAAGCCACGATGGGTATATGCAAACCGGTTTCTATAATCTTTCCTTCCAGTAATAATGTAGCGGCAATACCCAATGGCAACCCCACTGTTTTAGCCATGGCCGTGTGCAAATGATCTTCCCCTTTCACAACCAGTTCGCTTTTGACTTTTAACTTTTGACTTTTCACTTCATAAACGATCTCATGCAGCATCACGATCATATCTTTATCGAAATCTTCCAATACCCATTTTCTTTCCAGGATAAATTGCAATATTTCCGCTGAACTGCATTTGCCTTTGTTGATCATCGTTTCATCATTCCATCCCAAAAACAAAAACTGTTCCTGCTGCAATAAAGAAAGCGAGTTGAAAGAAATGGCTTTTTCGGCAAAGCGGTTTCTGAGAAAAACAGAGATCGTTAATGTATCCGTATCAAGCAAATCTGTTTCATTCGTTAATCCCAGTTCAATGATCTTTTGCCATCCCTTACAAAAATCCGGATGCCGTAAAGTGGTACGGATAAATGTTTCGGATTCTTCCAGTTCATAGGTTGGGATATAACTTAGTGAATCACGGTTAGGATAATACGCAAGTGCACCCAAACCTTCTATTGCAACTTCGCCGCAATTCTTAAATAGCGTTTCATACTTTTGACTTTTCACTTCTGACTTTTCCCTGTAAACAGCGCCCGCTTTTCCTGCCAATACCACATTTCTCGGGTTCCAGCTGATCTTGTAATGCCAGGGATTGGTATCACTATCGGGGGCCACCAGTCCGCCGCAGTGGGAGAGAAAAGAACTAATCTCTCCACCCTTGTTTTTAATGGAATGGATCAACTGCATGGCGCTCATATGATCGATGCCGGGATCGAGCCCCATCTCACACAAGAACAGGATATTTTTCGCTTTGATCTCGCTGGTCAGGGCTTTGATCTTTTCATCCACATACGAAGCAGTAAACAAATGTTTCCCAAAAGCCAGGCAATCCAATGCCACCAGGTAATGCAGGGAAGGGGGGAGCAATGAAATCACCGCATCGGCTGTTTGAACCAATGCTTTTCTTTCCGCTTCGTTCTCAATGGAAATACCAACGGCTTTCACCAGTGGGTGATCGCCCACTTTGGATTGAACAGCCGCGAGGTTTATATCGGCAATGATTACCTGCCATTGTTTTTCCGTAGCGGTCTGTTTCAGGTAATCGATTAATACGGTAGCCGATTTGCCGGCGCCAAACAAAAGGATCTGTTTCATTCTTTGAAGCGGTTATAGAAAATTGATAGAGGGTATTATCTCATTTTTCACCGCTGAGCCGCGGAGAGTAGGCGCAGAGTTATTCCTCTGCGTAAACTCCCTGCTCTCCGCGCCTCCGCGGTGAAAAAAGCACCCTCAAAAGTAACCATTGCAATTGTATCCCGCCAATTGTAACTTTATCATCCATCTCCCGTTACAACAATAAACCGATCATGAAAAAAATACTCTTTCTCGCATTATTCGGATTCGCATTAGGCGCTTCTGCACAAAAGACCATACGCGATGCCAATGCCAGCGCACGCCAGGCTAAGAACTTTCATGCCATTGAAATATCCGATGGTATCGATCTTTATTTAACACAGGGTAATGAAGAAGCGGTTGCCGTAAGTGCCTCCAGTAACGAATACCGTGATAAGATCCGCACCCAGGTGGTAGATGGCGTTTTAAAGATCTATTACGAGCGTGAAGGAAGCTGGAAGCTCAACTGGGGCAACCGCAAACTCAAAGCCTATGTATCCGTAAAAAACATAGATAAACTGCATGCTTCCGGCGGTGCCGATGTATATGTGGAAAGTGAATTAAGCGCCTCACAGCTCAGCATGCATTTCTCCGGTGGCTCCGATTTCAGGGGTAAGGTACATGTGAAGAACCTGTCGTTAGAGGCTAGTGGCGGCTCAGACGCCTATATTTCCGGCACTGCCGATGATCTGAAGATAGAAGCCAGCGGGGGCTCGGATGTGCACGGATTTGAGCTGATTTCAAACAACTGCACCATCGAAACCAGTGGCGGCAGCGATATCCGGATAACGGCCAACAAACAGATCAATGCCAATGCCAGCGGCGGCAGCGACGTGTATTACAAGGGCAGCGCTACTTCCAATACCCATAAAAGCGGTGGCGGTTCGGTAAAAAAACTAAGCTAAGCATCTCTTATACTCCAATACAGCAAAGGGTTTCCGAAAAAAGGGAGCCCTTTTTTCGTGAGTGGTGAGTGGTAAATGGTGAGTGAATCCCCAGGGTACCAACTCACCACTCACTACTCACCACTCACCATCCACAACTGTGGATAAAACACCCCAAAAAACACCCATTTTCCGGCCCTTTTCACCTTCAAAAAAACTATCTTCGCCATCCTTGAAAACAAGGGTGTTTTGCACCCTGTCATTGAACTAAAATTTACGGGAAACCACACATGGAAGAGAATCTGTTACCGCCGGAAAAAACGAACGATAACGACCGCATCATACAGGTAAATATCGAGGAGCAAATGAAGACCGCTTACATCGATTATTCGATGTCGGTAATCGTTGGCCGCGCACTGCCTGATGTAAGAGATGGATTTAAACCCGTTCACCGCCGCGTACTCTATGCGATGAATGAACTGGGCAACAACAGCAACAAGCCTTATAAAAAATCAGCCCGTATTGTGGGTGAGGTAATGGGTAAGTATCACCCGCATGGTGATGCGTCCATTTACGATACACTGGTGCGCATGGCGCAGGACTGGACCATGCGTTACACGCTGGTTGATGGACAGGGTAACTTTGGTAACCAGGATGGTGATCCGCCGGCTGCCATGCGTTATACCGAGGCACGCTTGCAGAAAGTGGCAGAAGCCATGCTGGATGATATCGAAAAAGAAACCGTTGACTTCCAGCTGAACTTCGATGACTCCATGCAGGAGCCTTCTGTATTGCCTACCCGTATTCCGCAACTGCTGGTAAACGGATCATCCGGTATTGCCGTAGGTATGGCCACCAATATGATGCCCCATAATCTTGGTGAAGTGATTGATGGTTGTGTGGCGTATGTAGAAAAAAGAGACATTACCGTTGAAGAACTGATCGAATACGTAAAAGCCCCCGATTTCCCAACAGGCGGTATCATTTATGGAATGGAAGGTGTAAGGCAGGGATTGCTAACCGGCCGCGGAAGAGTGGTACTGCGTGGTAAATGTCATGTGGATACCAAGGCCAGCGGACGTGAACAGATCGTGATTACTGAAACACCTTACCAGGTAAACCGTGACCAGTTAACGGATCGCATTGGCCAGCTGGTGAATGATAAGACCATCGAAGGCATTGCCCACGTGAACAACGAAAGTAATATGCGCGAAGGAACGCGTATCGTACTCGATCTGAAACGCGATGTGGTGGCACAGGTGATCATCAACCAATTGTACAAATACACCGAACTGCAAACCAGTTACGGTATCAATAACGTAGCCATCAGCAAAGGTCGCCCGAGGATCATGAACCTGCGGGACCTGATTATGGAGTTCATCGAATTCCGTATGGAAGTGGTGATACGCCGCGCCAAATTCGATCTGCGCAAAGCAGAAGAAAGGGCGCATATTCTCGAAGGCTACCTGAAAGCGCTCGACCATCTGGATGAAGTAATTGCCCTGATCCGCGCCAGCAGAACACCAGACGATGCCAAGGAAAACCTGATCCGCAAAAGCAAGGAAGAAAAATGGAGCCTGAACAGGGAACTGTTCTCCGATATCACGAATGAGCTATACACACAGGAAGACGGCTTATCTGAAGTACAGGCAAAAGCCATACTGGAACTTCGTTTACAGCGTTTAACAGGAATGGAAAGAGATAAGATCATTGAAGAATTCAATGGTTTGATCAATACCATCAAACACCTGAAAGAATTACTGGCCAGCGAAGACCTTCGTTATGAATTGATCAAAAAAGAACTGTTCGAAGTAAAAGAAAAATTCGGTGATGCCCGTAAAACAGAGATCCAGTACCTCGCAGATGAAATGCGTATTGAGGACCTGATCGAAGACGAAGATGTGGTGATCACGATTTCGCACCTCGGTTATATCAAACGCACTTCGGCCACCGAATACCGCCAGCAGCGCCGTGGCGGCAGGGGAGCAGTAGGCAGTAAAACCCGTGAAGAAGATTTTGTGGAGCACCTGTTCGTAGCTTCTACGCATGGTACCATGATGTTCTTTACCGAAAAAGGCCGATGCTTCTGGTTGCGTGTATATGAGATCCCCGAAGGAGAAAAACAAAGCAAAGGAAGAGCCATCCAGAACCTGATACAATTACCCGGAGATGATAAGGTAAAAGCCATCATCGACGTGAAAAAACTGGACGACAAAGAATACGTGCAAGAGCATTATATTGTACTTTGTACCAAGAACGGTATCATCAAAAAAACATCCCTGGAAGATTTCAGTCGCCCACGTGCCAATGGAATCATTGCCATCACCGTTAATGAAGGAGATGAGTTATTATCTGCCCGTTTAACCGATGGCAAACAGGAGATCATGATGGCCGTTAAGAGTGGCCGCGCCATCCGTTTCCCCGAAGAAAAAGTAAGGGTAACCGGCAGGGGAGCCATAGGGGTAGCGGGTATTGAGGTAGACGACCAGAAAGATGAAGTGATTGGTATGATCTGCATCAACAAAGAAGATCCAACCCATACGATCCTGGTGGTAAGCGAAAAAGGTTTTGGTAAACGGACCGTAATAGACGAGTACCGCATTACCAACCGTGGCGGTAAAGGTGTTAAAACCATCAACGTAACGGATAAAACCGGAAGTTTGGTAGGCATTTTGTATGTAACGGAGAAAGAAGACCTGATTATTACCTGCAAATCCGGAATTACCATTCGTACGGGCATTCAGGATATCCGCGAAGCGGGTCGTGCTACACAAGGTGTAACCCTGATCAAACTGGATGAAGGCGATGAAATAGCCGCCATTTCACAAATTGAAGACCAGGATGAAGAAGCGCCGGTTGCAACAGAAAACCCGGAAGCTACCGACAACACCGGTTCAGATGAAACAAAAACAGAAGATAACACAGATACAACAACTGATAATCAATAACCAACCCCTCCATTATGAAGAAGCTTTTATTGCTTGCCATGTTTGCCGGAAGCTTGCAGTTAGTGCATGCGCAGGACCTGAAAAAAGTACAGACAACTTATCTGCTGAGTAAGACAGAAGATGCCAAAGCCGAAATAGACAAGGTAATGGCCGATGCCAAGCAGAATACCAAAGCTGAGGCCTTGTATTGGAAGGCCAAGGTATATGCTGCGATCTATAAGAACGAGGCGCTGAGAGCCAAGTTTCCAACTGCATTGAAAGATGCCGATGATGCGTTTACAAAATACACCGAAGCGGATCCTACCTATGCAGAAGTAAAAGGAAAAGGAGCAGAGGGTTTTTTCGATATGTATTCTACCACATTTGCTTCCGGTGTAAAGTTTTTCAACGATAAAAAATGGGAAGATGCCGCCAACAATTTCAAATACGCGGTAACCTACAGTGATTTTATCTTCAAGAACAAATGGAGCAATTCCAGCATCCCGTTTGATACCACATCCATTCTTTACCTGGCTTATTCTTACCAGAATGCGTCTAAGCCTGCAGAAGCAGCCACTTATTATGCGCGCCTGGCTGATAATAAAATAGGAGGGGATACCTACCTGGATATTTATAAATTCCTGGCCAACCATTATACCATTTCCAAGAATAAAGCGCTGTTCGAAAAGTACATTGGTATCGGTAAAGAGTTGTATCCCAAATTTGCATGGGACGAGTTTGAGATCGATTACATGGACCAGAACATGACACTGGCGGAGAAAACAGCTTTATACGAGAAAGAAGACGCAGCGGGAACCTTGAACGAAATGAAGTACCTGCAGTTCGGCGAAATTTTTGTGAATGCGAAGAACAAAGACAAGAGTTTAGACAGCGCGGCACATGTAAAATACACATTGCGTGCGGCCGATGCCTTTAAAAAAGCATTTGCTAAAAACAACCAGAACGGTATTGCCGCCTTTAACGTAGGCGTTATTTATTACAATATTTTTGGAGACTATGATGATGTATACGCGCAGAATATCCGTAGCATGCAGGCTTTGAATGCAGACAGGCCTGTTGAAAAAGATCCGAAAAAGAAAGCGGCAGCCGATGCGGCCCTGAAAACCAAACTGGATCCCATCCGCAGTGCCAACACGGCTATTGAAAAGCCAATGATGGATAACCTTGACATGTCGCTCGAATGGCTCGAAAAAGCCTTTAACGCTTTAAAGGATAAAACCAATCGCAACAATGTTGAGAAGAATGTAATCAACAAAACCGTTGATTTCCTTGCCAACCTCTATACCTACAAACGCGACCGCGCCCGTGGTAAAGATACCAAGGCCTTTGATGCATTTGATGCCAAGTACAAAGAGTTCGATGCATTGCATGGCAAGTACTAACCCGAAATTTTAATCTTTCTTTCATAAATAAAGCGCTGACCCAGTCAGCGCTTTTCTTTTTTTTAGGCTCTTGGTCGTAAGAAATAAACTTTTTATTAATTCTTATGTCTATCAGTACAACATTGTTACAAGTGTAAGAAATACCGGTTTTTTCCTCTTGTAACGGGGTTTCTGCTGTATTATTTTCAAATCCAAACCTAAACAAACAATGAAAAAAATATACTTCATTGCTATTATTGTTCTGTGTGCATCCTGCACAAAAACAGACAAGTTCAATTCTTCTTACAGCTTACCCCCCTTTATTGATTCCATAGGCTTTCCTGATTTTCCAGGCATAACATGCAGCATTAAAACAGACAGCATTCCTCAACTGATCACGAACAAAAATCGGTTGCCTTTTAATGCCAACCAAACACCTTTGCGGCTGTTTGTTCATTTATTAAATACCAATGGCGTTGAAGTAGAACAGAAGGGGAGTGATAGTATGTTTCACAAAACACTGTTTATACCCGATCCGGGAACCAGTGCCGTGAATATTTCCATCAATTACTACCAGGGAGCAACCATCCGGTTACTGAACAATGGATTAACTACGACTTATTTTTTCCAACCCAACGCCAATATTTTTCCTGATCCTGTTTTTACCAATGCCAGCATCACGTTAAACCCCAATAAGAATACACCACTATCCGGGTTATTAACGGCGACCGCAACAGAACCGGTAAGCATAAGTTATTCTGTAAAAGGGCAGGACGGTGAGGATTTTACCGTTCAGCAACCCACAACCAAGTTGCGGAACTGCCGGATAAACCTGTTTGGCTTGTATGCGAACAGCAATAACCGAGTAACAGTAACCATTACAAATGCAGAAGGAAGTATGGCCAGCAAGGACCTATGGGTACAAACAGATCCTTTACCCGCCGCATTTCCGGATAGTACTGATATTGTTGTGAACCAGGTTGACACGGCAAACGGAAACACGAAATTCATACTTTACTATCCGTACAGAACCATTGGCAGTCCGTTCAACAGTCCGGGCAATATGTCTTATCCCATCGTGATCGACCGGCACGGAAAAGTAAGATGGTACATGAACAATCCGTTTGTACTCGATATGAAACCAATGCCCAATGGTCATTTCCTGCAATATTATTACGGATACCTTTTCAGGGAAATAGATCTTATGGGAAATATTTACCACGAGGTAACACCACCCACCAATTGCCACCACGATTTTCAATTACTACCCAACGGTAATATCCTGTACACGGGGGCGGACCTTTCTGTAAACGGTACGGATGAAGACAAAATCTATGAAATCGATTACCAAACAGGGGCCATCGTAAAAACCTTTAATCTTTATACCATACTGGACCCACAAAGACCACAGCAACCCTTTATTACCTCGAACGATTGGTTCCATAACAATAGCCTGACTTTTGATGCGCAAGACAATTCAATTGTACTCACCGGCCGTTCGCAGAGCACGATCTGTAAGATTGATTACAACAGCGGCCAGTTGAAATGGATGATCTCATCGCCCGATTACTGGAAAGCCCCCTTGAGCAATTACCTGTTGCAGCCGGTAGGTCCGGATTTTGAGTACACCTGGGGACAACACTGCGTGGTACTGAATCCTGCGGACCACAATAAATTAATTGTGTTCGATAATGGCAATGGAAGAAGCTATACCAACCCGTTAACGCCGCCCAATTCCTATTCCCGGATCGTTGAATTCAGCATAGACGCATCGGCCAAAACCGTAACACAGAGTTTTGCGTTTGGCAAATCGTATGGATCGGAAAATTATTCGCCGGCACTGGGGTCTGTGGATTATACAGGTAAGGATCTCTTTGTCTGTTTCCCGCTGGTGATCCGCGACCTGAATGGCAATGCCTCGGATTTTACCGGCTCACCGGGCATCCGATTCATGGAAACAGACAGGAACCAGCATGTAGTACTCGATATCAGCATCCGCAACAGGAAAGACCTTACCAAAGGATACAGAACCTACCGCGGCCATCCGTTCAGTTTTGGTTTGTGATCGGTTCAGCAACACAAAATAAAAAGCTCCGGAAATACCCGGAGCTTTTTATTTTGTCAGATATTGCCAACTTGTTTTCATTACATTTAAGCAAACCAAAACCCAACTATTTATGAAACAGGTAACTTTTAAGATTGCCGATGTGCTAAAATTGGTCGGCGATCAAAAGACCGGCAACGTACTCGTTAATGTACACGATAACCCCAAACGGCCAACGGCCACACTTGTCCCATCAGCACCGCCACCAACAGGAACAGCTTTAAAAACAACAGCTACCGCTGGTGCAGATCCTATAACCATTGAAGGATGTCCTTATCCTCCGGGTTGTACAGAAGAAGAGGCAGGATAAGCGCATCTGGCAGAATGCAGATAATGAGCGGGCGAGTGGTTCGCTCTTTGTTTTCACCTGTACAACTTAACATAAAACTTAGTTATCAGTGTTTTGTATTTCCTTGAGTTCGAACTATTGCGATTTTTAAAACCGTCCCGGTACTGTGTCGAAAGGGGTTTTGTTTTAAAAATCGCAATAGTTCGAACTCCAAACAGCGAGGAACGAGCGCCACTAAAGACCATACAAAGACAATGATAACAGTATATTATGTTACACGGTTAGGGCTGTGAAGGGGCTTTCGTAAGTTTTTAGCGATAGCGGTTTACGAAAGACCCGTAGCGGGAGAAAGACCTTATTTTCTTTTTTCTGTGGGGCGGAGCCCGTCGTGACCCGATAAATTGGGTGGGGGTGCCCGAAGGGCAACAATACATTAAAAAGGGTATTTTCCCCGTATGGAGTTTGTTTGGTTAGTGGTAGTTTGTTGGTTAACCAAATATGCCTGCTATGAAACTCTTAGTATTTTTATGTTTTTTTCTAATAATCGCATTGGTCGGGAAGTCTCAAATTGACCCATATTCGTTTGGCAGTTGCGTTGTTTTAGCGCAAAAGGATTCCACGATACTTTGGAATGCAACAGGATTTTTTCTGAAAGTTAACTCAAGTACATACTTTATTACTAATAATCATGTGGTTGGCGGACAGTATTATATCGATGAATACATGTCCGTACATAAACATGCGCCCCCGCGAGATAGTTTCCCGAATAATATTCGAATTAGAATATACGACAGTTTAATAGGTGGGTTTCGGTGGTTTGGACTGAATTTATTTAATCCTCAAGCTTCTCCAAAAGCAATAAGTTTTAAGCTAGATACAAACGACCCAACAAGTTTATTAGATGTTGTTGCAATACCAATTGATGTAAAAGATACAGTTAGTCTAAGGTGGACGGGGAGGTACGCTAAAGAGTCTTTTAACACAGAACAGATGTTGTATCCATCTCAAGACTTATTTGTTATCGGGTTTCCTTTTGATTACGGAAAAGCGAATTTATATCCGTTGTGGAAGCGGGGTACAATTGCAAGCGAGCCAGGATTCAACAAATTTTACATTGACGCGACAACTAGACAAGGAATGTCGGGTTCGCCAGTTGTTTATAGATCGACAAGCGTTCTAACGAAGAACGGTTTTGGTCAATATACTGGCCCACAAACAATACTCATAGGAATATATAGTGCTCAAAATTATCCCACGGAGATAGGATTGGTTACTAAAATGATAGATGTCTATAACATGTTAGCGGCCGCTTATAAATAAGACTGAAGCTGATAACTTTTCTCTAGGTAGCACATATATGGTATCATTGCTTATATTCTTACCACTTAATGCTAGAGTTATTGATGAATCGGAATATAGGTAAGCAACATTAGTTCTTGGTATTGATTCATTTTTTATTGAACCACACAATGCCAGTATAACGATACTAAAAAATTTAAAACTTATCATTAGCGCTTATTATTTGGCGCTTAATAAATACCTATTCTCTTCGCACAATCCCGTAGGGGTTGTTATCTTCCTTTAATACCCATACCGTTACCAGTAGTGTGGGTGGGAAAGAAAAAAGATAATAAAGTCTTTCGCTGTGCGCCGTTTAACATAATATCAATTATAGGGCTTTTTATTATCTGTAGTTTGCGCTATCGCGCGACTGTCCGGGTATTGCGAATTTTTAAAACAAGCTATCAAACACATCTGCCGGAGGTTTTAAAAATTCGCAATACCCGGACAAAGGAAATAAAAAGCCCTATAATTAGTCGTTATGTTCAATGTGCGCACGGGTAAGAAAGAAAAAATGCCAACGCTCGGTTTTTTATCGTAGAAAGTATTAAAAAGGTTCACCAATTACGGTGAACCTGATAACATACGGGGATTTCAAAGGATTACTTTTTGAGTAATTCCTTGATAATCTGAACCGCAAGAAGGATGACCGTAAGCCATTCCTTAACCACAGTTTTATTTAGCTTTTTCACGTGTTGAAGACGTTTAAAAGTGAATAAAGCGGGTCGAATGCGTGTTTCTGAATACAATCCCAGTTTGAAGCCCCCGTCCTTTGGGGGCTTCTGTCATTTTAAATATAGTAAATTTACCATAGCGAAGGGAGTTCGGCTACCGCTTCTCGCTGCCGCCTTTTTCTTTCAAACCGCCAACACACAGGGCTAACACAATGAAACATAACGCAAATTCATTATAGGCTATTGATAGTCTGTAGTGTGCACCAAAAAACCGGCGCGTGGGATCAGATACGTTGCCTGGGAATGGATTGTTAGCTTCTGGTATAACTTAAGAGTCCTCCGTGAAACTCAGTGTACCCTGTGCCTCTGTGGTGAAAAAAGATCGAAGCGAAGACTTTACCACAGAAACGCAGAGATTATAAGTTTAACGGAGGACCACTTGATAGTTTTATTTATTTACCCTGCTGTTTTATTTTCTCCAGCAATGCCGTAAGTTCTTTCACCAGTTCCGGATACTTACTGGCTACATTGTTTTTCTCCCCGATATCGTTTGCAAGATCATATAATTGCGGTTGCGGTAAATTGGCAAGCTCTGTATTGGTAAGCATATCTTTAGCCGCACCATTGCGGGGCTCGATCAATTTCCAGTTTCCTTTTACAATAGCAAGCGCACCGCCCTGTTCGATCAGGATCTCCCTACCTTTTGCGGATTTACCCAATAACGCATCCAGTATATTCTCACTATCCGTCGCATCGCCGGCAGGTATCGGCATCCGGAGCATCTTAGCAAACGAAGCGACCAGATCGATCTGGCTGATCTTTGCGGCTGACACACCCGGTGTAATATTACCGGGCCAGCTGATGATCCAGGGAATTCTGGTTCCTCCTTCATAAGCGCTGTATTTGCCACCCCGTAATAATCCTGCCGGTGTATGGCCATTCAGTTTTGTTACCGCTTCGTCCTGGTAGCCATCATCCAGTACGGGGCCATTGTCGCTGCTGAAAAGAATGATCGTGTTTTTAGCGAGTCCTAATTGTTCCACCTGTTTCATGATCTCACCAACGGTCCAATCCAACTGCAATATGGCATCTCCGCGATAGCCTAATTCACTTTTCCCTTTAAAGATAGTAGCCGGCATGCGTGGCACATGCGGCTCGGTACATGCGAAGTAGAGAAAAAAAGGTTTGTTTTTATGGGTTTCGATAAAGCTTTTCGCTTTCGACAAAAAAGTAAACGATAACTCTTCATCAGACCATCGTGCTTTTTTGCCACCGCTCATAAAGCCAATTCGCCCTATCCCATTAACAATGGTCTGGTTATGGCCCTGCCCCGGGGAAGCCAGCATTTTCAAAAGTTCAGGGTGCTCTTTTCCCGTAGGATCGTTCCCTACTTTTTTTTGGTAATCCACTTGAATCGGATCATCGGCATCGAGTGCCACTACGGAATGATTTTCTACAAATACAGTAGGCACACGGTCGGCAGTTGCCGGAAAAATAAATGAGTAGCCAAACCCTGTTTCGTTAGGGCCCGGTTTCAATTCACCATTCCAGTCTTTTTCTACCGCATTACCAATGCCCAAGTGCCATTTGCCCACAATACCTGTCTGGTAACCCGCTTTCTGAAACAAAGACGGCAGTGTTGTTTTATCCGTTGGGATGATCAATGCCGCATCTCCCGGTAATACGCCGGTTCCTTTTTTACGCCAGGGGTATTGCCCGGTCATTAACGCATAGCGCGATGGCGTACAGGTAGCAGAAGTACAATGCGCATCCGTAAAACGCAATCCATTCTTTGCAAGCCGGTCGATATTCGGTGTGTGTATCCTGGTAGCACCATAACAACTCAGGTCGCCATAGCCGAGGTCATCAGCATAGATCAAAATAATATTGGGCTTTTGCTGCGCAAAAACAGTTACAGCAAAAAAAGCGAACAGAAAGCAGGCGATCCACTGTTTCATCTGAATTAATTATTTGCTATGAAAGTAACATCCTTGTTCACAATCTACGCCACTGTTTAATGATTTTATTTTTTTGCTAAGGTATGTTTGGATCTTTTTTACCGTACTGCCCCCCTGGCCGCTAAATGCAACAAAATGGCACTACCTCTTATCAGTAAAATCTGACAAAAAAATAGTATTATAAAATACCATTTTTGACCTGTACTTTTAGTAGGGATTCTATTTATGTTTTCACTTCCAAAATAAAAACAAAATGAAAGAGTATTTATTACTGTTAAGAGGTGGTACACCCATCACAAACAAAACAGAAGCCGAGTACAAGGCCGAAATGCAGGCATGGGGTGTTTACATGGGTAATCTTGGTCAAAATGGTCAACTCTTTGGTGGCCTGCCCCTGGTTGCCGGAGGCGCGGTTGTATCGGCAACCACCAGCACAAATGAACCCGTAACATCTGCATCGGAAGGGATTGTGGGAGGTTACCTCATCATTAAAGCAGAAAGCATGGAAGCCGCTTCAAAAATTGCCAAAGCCTGTCCGCATATTGCAAGCAAAGGCAATATTGAAGTAAGGGAGATCGCCCCTATGCCGGCAATGTAAATGGCCAATTAATCCCTTACTTTTTTTCAACACACCCTACTTAAAACAAACCGAAATGGAACCAACCTACCGATCACCGGAAATTTATTCATCCGCCTTAATATTCAAGCTCAACCATCGTTTATTTTTAAATACACTGGAAGGGGTAACAGAGGAGCAGGCAAAAGAAAAAATAAGCGACCACTCCAATCCATTTATCTGGATTGCCACGCATACCCTTTGGGCCCGTTACAATATTTTGGGGTTACTGGGCAAACCGGTAGAAAATCCTTACAAAGGTTTTTTCGAAAACTTTAAACCCTACGACACGAACGACGCCTATCCAACATTGGCCCAGGTAAAAACAGGTTGGGAAAGCCTGGGTAAACCACTAAAAGAAGCCTTGCACCATGTAACCCCGGAGCACCTTGCGGCAGATGCACCTTTTAAAAATCCAATCGGAGACTTTACCATTGGCGGAACCATTATTTTCCTGGCACAACACGAAAGCTACGATATCGGGCAAATGGGATACCTCAAAAAATATTTCACCAAAGAAGCCATGAAATATTAAAAACGCATCTCTGTGTAACTCAGTGTACCCTGTATCTCTGTGTTGAAAAAAAGCCTCATTCTAGAGCTCTTTTTCAACACAGAGATACAGAGATTTGGAGTTGCACAGAGAGTATCCACTCGGGTAATTCAAAAAATTGTATTTCAGGTAAAGCCTGTTTACTTGTGAAAATAAAATTTTTTATAGCAAGTATTTTGTACGCCTCTACCATACATAATTTGAGATAGGTTAAAAAAAATCCGGGGAAATATCTTCCAGAGAACTAAAAAAATCATATGTTGTACAAAGCATGATCACCATTAAAAATGAAAGTTTTTATTTGCGCCACAGCTTACCGGCCTTACATTTTCGCTCTTCATTATAGAGACCTTATAGAGACCTTATAGAGACATTATAGAGACATTATAGGAACCTTATAGGAACCCAATCCCGACCCTCTCCCGTACCTATCCCATTAATACACGCAGTGTCTCCCTTTCCATGTTCACTGTAGCAGCAGTACTGACCCTTGTGTCACCCGATATACAGGGCCGCCCCCCTATTCGTATTGCGCCATAAACCCGGATATCGGAATAGGATTCAGCCGAGACCAGGGACTCACCGGTAATGAATGATTATGCGCCCGGCAATCATTAAACTGTATTAAAATTTTATTAAAAGGATTTTAGCCGATACATTTATAGCACTTAACCACCAAAACCTACTGAATGCTAAGAAAAAAAATCTGCAGCCTGCTGGCCATGTTCTTACTCGCTGGCTTTGTATCAACTGCACAAATTCCCACACCCAAAGAACATTTCGGGTTTAACATTGGCGATAATTACCAACTTGCCACGTACACACAAACTGAGGCCTACGTTAAAAAAGTGGCCGCAGCATCTGACCGTACCAAACTGGTGGATATCGGCAAAACCGAAGAGGGCCGCTCCCAGTTCATGATGATCATTACATCGCCCGATAACCAGAAAAAACTGGCTCGTTACCAGGAGATCTCACGCAAACTGGCCCATGCCGAAGACCTTACCGACGAGCAGGCCCGCACCCTCGCAGCCGAAGGAAAAACCGTTGTATGGATCGATGGCGGTCTGCACGCCACAGAAACCGTAGGTGCACACCAGTTGATCGAACTGATCTACCAGTTAACCACCCGCAAAGATCCAGAAACCATGCGCATCCTGAACGATGTGATCATACTCTGCACCCACGCCAACCCGGACGGACAGGAACTGGTTTCCAACTGGTACATGCGTAACCCAACAGCAGAGAAACGTTCAACCAACCAGTTACCGAGATTGTACGAGAAATACGCCGGCCACGATAACAACCGCGATTTCTTTATGATGAACCTGCGCGAAACGCAGAACATCAATCGCCAGTTGTATATTGAATGGCTGCCGCAGGTAATGTATAACCACCACCAAACAGGCCCTCCCGGCGCTGTAGTGGCCGGTGCACCTTACCGCGATCCCTTCAACTATGTATTCGATCCGGTGATCGTAACCAGCCTCGATGCGCTTGGCGCAGCCATCAGTAACCGTTTGAATGTGGAAGGCAAACCCGGGTATACCGAACGTGCCGGTTCCAATTATTCAACCTGGTACAATGGCGGTTTAAGAACCACTACCTATTTCCACAATATGGTGGGTTTGCTTACCGAGATCATTGGAAGTCCTACCCCATCCGAAGTTCCATTGGTACCCAACAGGCTGCTTCCAAGTGGTGCCACCCCATACCCTGTTTTACCGCAGAAATGGTATTTCCGTAACTCAATTGATTATTCTATCTCCATGAACTATGCTGTACTCGATTATGCCAGCCGTAATCATGATGGCCTATTGTACAATATGTACAAAATGGGAAAGAACTCCATTGAGCGCGGAGAAAAAGATTACTGGACATTATCGCCCAAACGCATAGCCGAGATCACACAATTGTACCAGGCAGACCAGCAAAAGAATGCAGCTACTGCCAGGCCCGCTGCCGCACCTGATGCGGAAACCGGTTTCCGCGGAGGTAACAATGTACCGATGAAATTTTATGATACCGTATTAAAGAACCCGTCCCTGCGCGATGCGCGCGGTTATATCATTCCGGCCAACCAGGCAGATTTCCCCTCTGCTATCCGTTTCCTGAATGCATTGATCAGAACAGGGGTGTTGGTTCATAAAGCAACTGCTGATTTTACGGTTGGCGGTAAATCTTACCCCGCAGGTTCTTATGTGGTTAAGACCAATCAGGCATTCCGTCCGCATGTGCTGGATCTGTTTGAGCCACAGGATCACCCGAACGATTTCCTGTACCCGGGTGGCCCGCCAGTGGCACCCTATGATGCCGCGGGTTGGACACTCGCCTACTCCATGGGCGTAAAATTCGACCGCATACTGGATGCATTTGATGGTCCGTTCCAGCGCATCCCTTATGGCGAACTGCAATCTGTAACGGCTCCGGCAACTATTACAGCCGGTGCGGGTTACTTCCTCAATACACAATCGAACAATGCTTTTGTAGCGGCCAATGATCTGCTGAAAGAAGGCGTGGAAGTATTCCGTTTACAGGAAGCCACACCCGAAGCAGGCATTGGTTCATTCTTTGTGCCGGCATCAGCCAAAGCCAAAACACTGGTAGAAAAATCAGCTGGTGAACTGGGACTGAAAGTAACCACGGTTGCTAAAAAACCCACGCCTGCATCGCTCAAAAAAATACAGGCATCCCGCATTGCATTATGGGATAACTATGGCGGATCCATGCCATCCGGCTGGGTTCGATTCATAATGGAGCAATACCATTTCCCGGTGGATGTGATCTATCCAAAAGACATCGATACCGGCGGTTTACGCGCCAAATATGATGTGATCATTTTTGTTGATGGTGCCATTCCAGCACTGGCAACAGCCGGTGCGCCACAAAGAGGTGGTGGCGGTTTTGGCGGAGCGCCTAAACCGGAAGATATACCGGAAGAATTCCGTGCCAGGCTGGGAAGAATTACGGCTGAGAAATCCATACCCCAACTCAAAAAATTCATGGAAGAAGGTGGCAATATCGTAACCATCGGCTCCAGCACCAACCTGGCTTACCATGTAGGTGTGCCGGTAAGAAATGCATTGGTTGAGCTGGTGAATGGGAAAGAGCAGAAATTACCGGGAGAGAAATACTATATCCCCGGAAGCATTCTCCGCGTTAGTGTTGATTCAACCGATGCGGCTGCCTGGGGAATGAATGGCGTGGCCGATGTATATTTTGATGCGAGTCCCGTATTCAATATTACCCCCGATGCCAATTCAAAAGGGATCGTAAAACCGATCGCCTGGTTTGCCAATGGTACGCCATTGCGCAGCGGTTGGGCATGGGGGCAATCTTACCTGCAGGATGGTGTAGCCGCATTTGTGGCAACCGTTGGCCAGGGTAAATTGTATGCGTTCGGTCCGGAAATTACATTCCGCGCACAAACGCATGGTACATTCAAGTTTTTGTTTAATGAGTTGTATACCACAACCACGGTAACCAAATTAAAGTAAAGAAAAAGAAAGCGGCTAAACGCCGCTTTCTTTTTTAGGAATACCGCTTACCTTTAAAGAAAAATTGTATGCGGGAATACGAAAACCTGGTTGAAGCATTGAACGATCTGAAGACAAAAGGATATACCACAGATTTTAATCTTTCGTTCAATAGCATTGCCTGTACCAGTACCGGCACCATACTTTCACTCAACGAATTTGAGATCATAGAACACCACCGCTTTGAAGCGAATACCAACCCCGACGATTCCAGTGTGCTGTACGTGATCCAGTCGCTCGATGGTAAAATCAAAGGTGTACTCATTAATGCCTATGGTGTATACAGCGATGCGATAAGTGACGATATGATCCGGAAATTAAAAGTGCACCAGTAACCACTCCTATTTTTGTTTATAAAATTACAAGCATGCTTCACAGAAGACGTTTCCTGCAATTGGGTTCATTGGGTTTAAGTTCCTTTTCTTTCGCCGGTTTTAAAGCAGCAACCCCTGCAGCACGCAAACCCATTGTGATCTCCACCTGGGATGCCGGCATTGATGCCAATGCAGCTGCCTGGAAAGTATTGCGCAGTGGTGGCCGTGCATTGGATGCGGTGGAACAAGGTGTAATGGTAACAGAATCTTCACAGAACTGTTGTGTGGGTCTAGGAGCCAATCCCGACCGCGATGGTTATGTAACACTCGACTCCTCTATTATGGATGAACATGCCAATTGCGGCAGTGTGGCATTCCTGGAACGCATCAAGCATCCCGTCTCTGTTGCCCGCAGGGTAATGGAGAAAACACCACATGTATTATTGGTTGGTACCGGTGCACAACAGTTTGCGGTTGAAGAAGGTTTTATCCTGGAACCACAACAATTATCACCCGATGCGGAGAAAACCTATAAAAACTGGTTGAAGAAAAGTGAGTACAAACCAGTGATCAATATTGAGAATACAAAAAGACAAACCGCTTTCGCTCCTTCCCGACTGGAGAATGGCGAATGGAACCACGATACCATTGGCATGGTGGCCATGGATGCGGCAGGTAATCTAAGCGGCAGTTGCACTACCAGCGGACAAGGTTTTAAAATGCGCGGCCGTGTGGGTGACTCTCCCATTATTGGAGCAGGTTTGTTTGTAGACAATGAAGTGGGTGCCGCCACGGCTACCGGGCAGGGTGAAGATGTGATCCGTATCTGTGGTTCGCATTTAGTGGTTGAATTAATGCGCCAGGGATTATCGCCCGAAGCCGCATGTAAAAAAGCCGTGGAAAGGATCATTAAGATCAAAGGCAGCAAAGCCAAAGAGATACAGGTAGGTTTTATCGCCATTAACAAACAGGGTGAATATGGTGGATACTGTATTCAGAAAGGTTTCAACTTCGCCGTTTGCTATGCGGATGATAAGAACTTCCTGGTAGATGGAAAATTCATTTTATCCTAAGAATCTGTTTAAGATTAATTAACGTGCTGTATTATTCCAGGATTTTAAAAAGATAGGCCTTCTCTGTGAAACGCTTAGTCTCCTTGTCTTTGTGGTAAAGCCTTCGCTTCGATCTTTTTCACCACAGAGACACAAAGTACACTGAGTTACACAAAGGAAATTTAATAGCACAACACGTAGAAACAACTAACGCCAACAAGTTCTGAATATTGGATTGTAAATTTCGGGTACCGGTTCATTTATAATTCGACATCCAAAATCTAAAATAAACCCATGCTCGAGATTGCCGTATTCAATATTGCATCCGCCATCAAAGCCGCAGCTGCCGGTGCCGATAGAATAGAACTGTGCGAGAATCCTTATGACGGAGGCACTACCCCCTCCTATGGAACATTGCAGGTAGTAAGAGAAAAAGTATCCATTCCTGTATTCCCCATAATCCGTCCGCGAGGCGGAGATTTTTTATTCAGTGAAGATGAATTCGCGGCGATGCAGAAAGACATCCTGCTTTGCAAACAACTGCAATACGAAGGTGTAGTGATTGGATTGCTACATGCAGATGGAAGCATTGATGCAACCCGAACCAAACAACTGGTTGAACTCGCTTACCCGATGGAAGTAACGTTTCACCGCGCTTTCGACCGCGCTGCCAATCCGTTGGAATCGCTCGAAACCATTATTACATGCAGATGCCAGCGCATACTCACCAGTGGACAGGTTCCCAATGCATGGGATGGACGGGAGCTGATCAAACAATTGGTGCAACAGGCCGATGACCGGATCATCATCATGCCCGGCAGTGGTGTGCGGAGCAATAATATTTCAGAGCTGGCCAGTTATACCGGAGCCGTTGAATTACATTCTTCCGCAAGAAGATCCATCGCTTCCGGGATGCATTTTCTTCAACCATCCATGCAGGAGCAATTGGAAAATACCCTTGTTGATGAAGCAGAAATCAAAAAAATGAAATCCCTCCTCTCTGTGTAACTCTGTATCTCTGTTCCTCTGTGTTGATTTTTTTTCTCAACACAGAGGAACAGAGATACAGAGGCTCACGGAGATTATGCCATGGACATCAAAACTGAAATATTAAAGGAACACTCTAAAGAACAGGCCGGGAAAATTGCTGCGTATGCCTGCCTGTCTAAGAAGAACTTTAAGGAACTGGTGCAGTGTTTCATGAGTAACGAATACCGCCTGGCACAACGCGCTGCCTGGAGTGTAAGTTGGGCGGCAAGAAAGAAACCGGAGATGATCAGTCCTTATATCAAAGACCTGGTAGCCGTGCTTGAAAAGAAAGACGTACATCCCGCAGTCATACGCAATTCCGTAAGAATACTGGAACAGATAGAGATCCCCGAAGTTTTTCATGGCGAAGTAATGAACGCCTGTTTCCAATTTATCGAAGCACCAACCACACCCGTGGCCATAAAAGCATTTTCATTAACTACACTATACAATCTCTCCAAAACCTATCCCGAGATCAAAGCAGAACTCAAACTCATCATCGAAGAAAGATGGGAAACAGAAACCGCGGCTTTCAGGAGCAGGGGCAGGAAAATCATTAACGCATTTAAGTAAGTTTTATAGTGAGGAGGTTTCACGCAAAGACGCAAAGTTGGCAAAGAAATCTTTGCTTCTTTGCCAACTTTGCGTCTTTGCGTGAAAAATATTTAGCGTTGCCGGTAATAACACTGACACTGGTATAAAAAGTTAAAAGGGTTAAAGCATTTAAAAAAGTACAGCCCCTTTTAACTACTTTAACCCTTTTAACTATTTCAACCTCTTTAACCTCCCCATCAATACAACATCCTCACCTTAATCGTAGCCTTCACTTCCTTAAGCAAAGCCAATGCCTGCTTGGAAAGCTTTTTGTCTACGTCCAAAACCACATAACCGATCGAGTCATTGGTTTTTAAATATTGTCCAACAATATTGATATTGTTTTTAGACAAAGCCGTATTGATCGCGCTCAACACACCCGGTACATTGTGGTGAATGTGTAAAATACGGTGCGCATTCTCAACCGGTGGCAATCCAATAGCAGGTACGGTATGCGATCCATTGGTGATGCCTCTTTCGAGGTATTGGAATAATTTGATACTTACATCTTCCCCAATATTCTGTTGGGCCTCTTCGGTAGAACCGCCGATATGCGGTGTAAGGATCACGTTCGGCAATCCCTGCAAAGGCGTTTCAAAACGATCGCCGTTCTTTTCCGGCTCCCATGGATATACATCAATCGCTGCACCACTTAATTGTCCATCCTGCAAGGCAATCGCCAATGCTTTCAGGTCAACCACTTCCCCCCTTGCATAGTTGATGAGGATAGATCCTTTCTTAAATGATTTCAGCAATGACTTTGTGATCAGGTTCTTTGTCTGCGCCGTTTCAGGAACGTGCAGGGAAATAATATCTGATTCCGATACCAGCTCCTTCAAACTCTTTGCTGCCGACGCATTACCCAATGGCAGTTTGGTTTCGGTATCATAGAAAAATACTTTCATACCCAGGCCTTCGGCCAATACACTTACCTGTGAACCAATATTGCCATAACCGATAATACCCAGTGTTTTGCCACGCAGTTCATAACTGCCTTTGGCCTCTTTCATCCAGATGCCTTTGTGCGCGGCATTGTTCTTATCGATAATTCTGCGGATCAGCAGAATGGAAGCGCCAATCACCAACTCGGCCACGCTTCGTGTATTACTGTACGGTGCATTAAATACAACCACACCGGCTTCCGTAGCGGCTTTCAGGTCAACCTGGTTTACGCCAATACAGAAACAACCGATGGCCTGTAATTTGGTTGCAGCTGCCAACACTTTGGCCGTGATATGTGTTTTGGAACGGATGCCCAGCAGGTGTACGTCTTTGATCTCTTTGATCAGTTCTTCTTCACTCAATGCACCATTGAGTTTACGTGCTTTTACATACCCGTTTCGGTTAAACTGCTGAACGGCTTTGTCGCTGATGTTCTCGAGGAAAAGGATATTGATCCGGTCTTTCGGATAACTTGTGATGGCTTGCTTGCTCATGTATGCGAAAATAAATGTTATTTGTTTTAACACCCCATACATAGTTTTCCACCTTGGGTGTGTGCGCTGGTATGAGGTACTATATTTGCCAGATTAGCTTAAATAGGTGCAAATGATCCGTCTGAAGACAATTCCTTTACTTACTTTCCTTATCATAGGTTGCGGGGCCAATCCATCTGCTGATAAAAAAGAACCACCAAAAACAGAAAAGCATTCCGGGTTTTCACCGGTATCCGCCCGCGAAAAAGCCTACTATGCAAATGCCATTGCCCCGGAATACCAGAAACTGCTGGTAAAGCGTGGTTTTAATGGTGGCATACTCCTGGCCAAGAACGGAGAGATCGTTTTTGAAGATTACCGCGGACTGGCCAATTTCAAAACCAAAGAACCTATTACCGCCAATACGGCTTTTCATATCGCCTCTGTTTCCAAAACCTTTACCTCGGCGGTAATTCTGAAACTGATGGAAGAAGGCAAACTGCAGCTGGACGATCAGGTAGAGAAATACCTGCCTAGTTTTCCCTATGCCAATATCACCATTAAAAACCTGCTAACCCACCGCAGCGGCCTGCCCAAGTATGATCATTTCATGGATGGCACCCGTACGGAAGTGTATACGGTAAAGAATAAGAAGGGAAAACTGGTTAAAAGAACCCGTACCATTAAAGTGGCGCCGCAGTTTACCGGGTTTGCCTCGAATAAAGATGTGTTGCAGTATATGATTACCAACCATCCGCCGATGGAATCCTTGCCCGACCGCCGTTATAGTTACTGCAATACCAATTACGCTATGCTGGCATTGATTGTGGAGCAGATCACCAATATGCCTTTCCCGGAATATATGGCCGCTAATGTGTTCAAACCATTGGGCATGACCAATACCTATGTGTTCAGCCAGAAAGACATTGCCAATTATACGCCTTCCTATAATTATAACAATGCAGCTTTCCCTTTACAGAAGCTGGACTGCGTGTATGGAGATAAGAACGTGTACAGTACGGTTCGCGACCTTTTACTATGGGATCGTGCCCTTTACCTCGGCAGTTTTGTAAGCACTCATACGTTGGAAATGGCTTTTCAACCTTATTCCTTCGAAAAAAGAGGTGAAAAGAACTATGGACTGGGCTGGCATCTCTTCATTAAACCACCCGATCCCACCATCGTTTACCATAATGGCTGGTGGCATGGCAACAATGCCGTGTTCAAAAGGCTGATTGCAGATACCGCAACTGTGATCATTCTCGGCAATAAATTCAACCGCAATATCTGGGCCGCAGGAAAGATGAGTTCTGTGTTTACCGGTCATGCAGATACCACGCTTCTGGAGGAATAAATACCTGATACTCATTGATTTTATACACAGTCTGACAGAAATATGACAGGGCGTTAGTATTTTACCCTTTTCCACCTATTTTTGCAGACTTTTTAAACCAGCAGATTAATTCGCTTTATGGACAAAATCTTGTTTTACGCCGTTCCGG
>JAZJYJ010000005.1:91069-166508 GCA_040390405.1 Bacteroidota bacterium | reverse complement strand
AACTGTGGGTGAAGTGTGGGTGAACTGTGGGTGAACCCCGAAAAAAGCCCGAATCCAGTGGCTTTCAGCCCATATTTTACGGCGAACAAAGACAAAAACACGGCCATAAGAACAAATGAAGAGCGCGATTTTCGGAACATTATATACTAAGTTGTTGGATAACAATCGCTTATTAAATATTGTATGCAACCCTTTCAACCTGCTTTAACCCCGCCAACAGGTTCTTCCCTATTCAATAGTCAATATTCCCACATTCCTCCCTGTTTTTTACCCAAACCAATGGAATTTCAGGCCGATTCTGCTACTTTTGCAGCCAAAATAAAAGTATCAGGGGACAAAAAACAGGCTTTACAGCCGTTCTTGGACCTTGCTCCTTGAAAACTTGAAACTTAATTAAAAATGGCAGGACAGTTAAAAGAGGTACGTAACCGGATCAAAAGTGTACAAAGCACCCAGCAGATTACCAAAGCGATGAAGATGGTAAGTGCGGCAAAATTGCGCCGTGCGCAGGAGTCGATCACCCAGATGAGACCTTATGCCCAGAAACTGCAGGAAATGCTCAGCAATATTGTCAGCAATATTGAAGGTGGAATGAACCTGAAACTGGCCGAAGAAAGACCCGTAGAGAAAGTGTTGTTTATTGTTATTACCAGCGACAGGGGTTTGTGCGGCGGTTACAATGCCAATATCATCAAGATGGCTAAAAGCACCATCGCTGAAAAATACGAGGCCCAATACAAAAAAGGAAATGTTACTGTTTGGAATATTGGTAAGAAAGGTTTTGAAGCCATGACCAAATCGGGCTATAAAACAGACGCTACTTTTAAAGATATTTACCTGAGCCTGAATTTTGAAAGTGTACAGGTTGCTGCACAGGCTGCCATGAAAGCTTTTGAAAACAAAGAATTTGATGCGGTAGAACTGGTATACAGCGAGTTTAAAAATGCCGCTACCCAGCGTTTTGCGGCAGAACAGTTCCTGCCTATTCCAAAGGTTCCGAAAAAAGCAGGCAGCAAAAAATCTGATTTTATTTTTGAACCGGCCAAAGAAGAACTGATCGCCGAACTGATGCCGAAGATCCTGAACACGCAATTATACAAAGCCGTATTGGATGGCAATGCCAGCGAACACGGGGCACGTATGACTGCCATGGACAAAGCCAGTGAGAATGCCAACGAATTGCTGAAATCGCTTAAGATCAGCTACAACCGCGCACGCCAGGCCGCGATCACTACCGAATTAACGGAGATTGTGAGTGGTGCAGCAGCGTTGCAGGGTTAATTAGTAATTGGTAATTAGTAGTTAGTAATTGTATTTACGGCTACTTGTTGCTTTAATTACTAATTATTAACTACTAATTACTAATTATTCCACATGGAAATCAGTCAGATCATACCACACATCGAGGTTCTCATCTTCGCCAGCGAAAAACCATTGTCGTCTCTGGATATTGTTGAGTTGATCAATAACACATTTGGTTTCCTGGAAGAAAGGATCATGCTTGACCAGGTAGAATCTGCGCTGGAAGGGATCCGTGAGAAATACGATTCTGAATTTTATCCGTTTGAAGTAAAGCAGAGCGGTGGTGGCTGGCAGTTTCTTACCAAAGCTTCTTACCACAACACCATTGCACAACTGAATGGCGATAAGTTCCTGAAACGCCTGTCGAATGCGGCGCTCGAAACACTGGCCATCATTGCGTATAAACAACCCATCACCAAAGGCGAAATCGAAGCCATCCGTGGTGTGAACAGCGATTACAGTATCCAGAAATTACTGGAAAAAGAACTGGTGCTTATCAGTGGACGTAATGAGAATATGCCTGGCAAACCATTGGTATATTCCACCTCAAAGAATTTCATGGATTATTTCGGCATCAACTCACCCGCTGATCTGCCTAAGATCAGGGAAGTACTGGCCGAACAGATCGTGGAAGGAACCATCATCAACCCCGAAGATTTTACAGATCAGAACGTTGCCGATGCCATTGCCGAACCGGCTGAAGGCGAAGAAGCCACCATTTCCGAAATAACCGTTAACGAAGACGGCGAACTCATTATCAAGAATGAGGAAGAAGGCAAAGCGCCTGAAAATAAGGAAGAAGCGCCGGAGTAATTTTAGGATTTTGGAATTGGGAAATTTTGGAATAGAAGTATCTTTCACCAATTTCAAAATTCACCAATTTCAAAATTTCCCAATCCTCCATAATGTCACAATCCCTCTCCCCCGAACAACTCATCAGCATCGCAAACGAATACGGCACGCCCGTGTATGTATACCATGCTGAAAAAATCACTGAGCAGTTTCAGAAATTACAGGAAGCTTTCAAACAAAGTTCTACCCGTTTTTTTTATGCCAGTAAGGCATTGACCAATATCAATATCCTCAAACATATTCATTCTCTCGGCTGCGATATCGACTGCAGTTCGGTGAACGAAGTAAAACTGGCCCTGCATGCCGGCATTCCCAAGGAAAAAATACTCTACACCAGTAATGGCATCGCTTTCAGCGAAATTGAAGAAGCCGTTTCACTGGGTGTGAATGTGAATATTGACAGCCTTTCCAATCTTGAAAAATTTGGCAAAAAATATGGCCACTCCTATCCGGTAGGTATTCGTCTTCGTCCCAATATCATGGCGGGTGGTAATTTGAAAATTTCTACGGGTCACGAGAAAAGTAAATTCGGAATTCCCATCGAACAACTGGACAAGATCCTGTCTGTAGTAGCTGCCAATACTATTTTTATAGCCGGATTACATATTCATACCGGAAGCGAGATCAAAGATGTGGAGGTATTTATGAAAGTGGCGGATATTTTCTTCGACCTGGTTCCGCATTTTCCGGAAGTGAAGTTTCTTGACCTGGGTGGCGGATTCAAAGTGCCTTATAAGGAAAAGGAAACCGGTACCGATATTGCTTTGCTCGGACAAAAAGTAGCCGAAGTTCTCGTTAAACTGAAACAAACCTACAACCGCGAATTTGAAGCCTGGTTTGAGCCCGGTAAATTTATGGTAAGCGAATGCGGTTATTTTGTTACCCAGGTAAATGTGCTCAAACAATCGGGCAGTACCGTGTTTGCGGGAGTGAACAGCGGGTTCAATCACCTGATCAGACCTATGTTTTATGATTCTTATCATCGTATCGAAAACATCAGCAACCCAACATCTCCCATGCAGCCGTATACCGTGGTAGGAAATATCTGCGAAACGGACACATTTGCTACCGACCGCCCCATCAGCGAAGTAAGGGAAGGCGATTACCTGGTATTTTATAATGCCGGTGCCTATGGTTTTGAAATGGGAAGCAATTACAACTCGCGTTATAAACCGGCACAGGTTTTGGTTATACATAACAAAGCGCACCTGATCAGCAAACGAGATGTGTTTGAAGACCTGTTACACAACCAGGTAGTGGTTTTGTGACCGCGTTAAAACAGGCAGTTGTAAAAAGGTGTTAAAGAGCCTTATCTTGCAATAGAATGATTGAGATCAAAAACATAGTAAAACAGTTTGGCGACAGGGTGATCCTTGAGGATATCAGTGCCGTTATGGAATCTGGTAAATGCAATCTTATTATCGGAACCAGCGGCAGTGGTAAAACGGTGCTGACCAAATGTATGGTGGGCCTTTTTCGGCCTGACCAGGGAGATATTTTATACAATGGAGAGAATATGCTGGCGATGGAGGATGAACAACGCAAACTACTCCGCCAGCAAATTGGGATGCTGTTCCAGGGAACCGCTTTGTTTGATTCGATGACGGTGGAGCAGAATGTATTGTTCCCGCTGGATATGTTTACCAACTGGACGCAGGCCGAAAAAAAGAAACGTGCCAACGAAGTACTGGCCCGTGTAAACCTGGTAGATGCCAACAAACGTTATCCCTCCGAGATCAGTGGCGGTATGAAGAAAAGAGTGGGTATTGCACGCGCCATTGTGCTCAATCCCAAATACCTGTTTTGTGATGAACCCAATTCAGGCCTCGATCCGCAAACATCGCTTGTAATTGACAAACTGATACAGGAGATCACGATAGAATTCAATATTACCACCATTGTGATAACCCATGATATGAACAGTGTAATGGAGATCGGCGATCATATTGTGTACCTGCACCAGGGCCACAAACAATGGGAAGGAACCAACAAAGACATTATTTTCAGTAAGGACCAGTTGTTGAATAATTTCATCTTCGCATCAGAGTTTTTACAGGATGCCAAACAGATGCGGATGATGGAAGCCAATGGCACGCATCCTTCCTGATCAAATCTTCATACCATGAAAAAGGGATTGTTACTTAGCGGGTTTGTTTTATGCATGTTTACCGGGTTTGCCCAAAATCAACCAGGTAAAACAACGGCTGCTGCCAAAGCAGAAGACGAGGCACCTTATAAAAAGGACCCGCGTATGCCAGATTTCAGCATTTTACTTGCGGCGGACAGCAGTTGGTTTACCAGGAGCCAGGTTCCGGAGAAATATAATCATGTCTTCATTATTTATTTTGCACCGGACTGTGGGCATTGCCAGCATGAGGCCAAGGAAATCGTTTCCCATATGGACAGCCTGAAGAATGCTTTCTTTGTTTTTGTGGCTTATAAGCCGTTGGAAGACATCAGGGGGTTTGCTACTTATTACGGGCTGGACAAATTTGATAACGTACGCATTGGCCGTGATCCGAAATACTTTATTCCTGCGTTTTACCGTGTAAAATTCACGCCATTCATCGTAGCATATAAAAAAGGACTGCTTGAAAAGGTATTCGACCCCGAAACCGGGCATGTTCCGGAAGCTACGGAACTGATCTCTTTCGTTAACGGGAATTAATACGGTTTTTACAAGTTTTCATTCCTGCAAACACTACCTTTGCCCCGTTAAAAATTCCTCATTCTAAATAGTCTTTTTTATGAAAGTAACTGTTGTAGGTGCCGGTGCCGTAGGTGCAACCTGTGCCGATAATATCGCCCGTGCCCAACTGGCCGATGAACTGGTTTTATTGGATATCAAAGAAGGTTTCGCGGAAGGTAAAGCACAGGATATGATGCAGACCGCGGCATTGCTGGGTTTTGATACACGCATTTCAGGAAGTACCAACGATTATTCCAAAACGGCCAAGTCTGATGTGGTGGTAATCACCTCTGGCCTGCCGCGTAAACCCGGAATGACACGTGAAGAACTGATCGGTACCAATGCAGGAATTGTAAAAGGTGTAACTGAAAATATTTTAAAATATTCACCCGATGCCATCATCATCGTGATCAGTAACCCGATGGATACCATGACCTACCTGGCCCTGCAGTCTACCGGCTTACCTAAGAACCGCATCATTGGTATGGGTGGCACATTGGATAGTGCCCGTTTCAAATACCAGTTAAGCCAGCACCTGGGTTGCAGTGCGGCCGATCTGAATGCAGTAGTGGTTGGCGGACATGGTGATACTACCATGATCCCACTCATCCGCCTCGCAACCTGGAACAGTGTTCCGGTTACCAAATTCTTAAGCGAAGAACAACAGAAACAAATTGTAGCCGATACCATGGTTGGTGGTGCAACTTTGACCAAATTGCTCGGTACTTCAGCCTGGTATGCGCCAGGTGCTGCGGGTGCTGCATTGGTAGAAGCCATTGTACGTGATGAGAAAAAACTCTTCACCTGCTGCGTTAGCCTGGATGGCGAATACGGACAGAAAGATATCTGCCTGGGCGTTCCTGTTGTGATTGGCAAGAATGGCTGGGAGAAGATCCTTGATTTCGGATTGAATGCAGATGAGCAGGCCGCATTTAACAAGAGCGCGGATGCAGTGAGAAACATGAATGATGTATTGAAAACTTTATAGAATCACATGATCATGTGATTGATAAGACTGTTCTACAAACAGGACCGGCAGAAAAAAATCTGCCGGTTTTTTTATCCTTTTTTTTCTGCCGTTTATCCGTTGATTTAGACAACTCATCCCTAATCACCTCTTTTAGCTGTAACATTTCAAAGTTCTTTGCGTCTCACACGCACAAAATTAACAACCATGAGACGTTTCGTATTATTGACAGCATTGGCACTGGTGGTCGCAACAACTGAAAGCTTCGCGCAAGGCAAGGCAACGGTTGCAGGCACCGTAAATGACCACACCGGAAAGGCTTTGCAGGCTGTTACCGTATCTCTTTTACAGGCCAAAGACAGCAGCCTGGTAAAAGCAGATGTTACCGATGACAAAGGACAGTTCCAGATAGTTTCGCAGAAGAGCGGAAAATTTTTACTGAGTTATTCCATTGTCGGATTTGAAAAAAAATTCTCTTCTTCATTTGATCTCCAGGGCGGACAAAATTTTCAGGCTGCAACCGTAGGCCTGCAAACCGCGGCAAAAAAGCTGCAGGATGTAACGGTTACTTCCCGCAAACCCATGATCGAGATCAAGGCGGATAAAACCATTTTTAATGTTGAGAACAGCATTAATGCCACCGGCAGTAATGCTTTGGAGTTGTTACAGAAAAGCCCGGGCATCCAGGTGGATAACAACGATAACATTACCATGAAAGGTAAAACAGGTGTGAAGATCTATGTTGATGGGAAACCTACCCAGCTGAACAGCAAAGACCTGGCCGCTTATCTCAAAAGCATCAACAGCAACGATGTGGAAGCAATTGAGATGATCAGTAATCCGAGTGCAAAGTATGACGCAAGCGGCAATGCCGGTATCATTAACATCCGTTTAAAGAAGAATAAAAAATTCGGAACCAATGGTAGTGTTACCACCGGTCTTGTACAAGGTATTACGCCAAAAGGGAACGGTTCTGTAAACCTGAACTACCGCGATCAGAAAGTAAACCTGTTCAGTAATGTGGGTGGCAGCCTGGGTATGTATGAGAATGATCTTAACCTGTACCGGGTACAGAAAGACTCCATCTACGACCAACGCAGTAGTAACCGTAACAACGATAAGAACCTGAGTTTGAAAGCCGGTGCCGATTATTTCATCAACAGCAAACACACCATTGGTGTATTGGTTACCGGAAGTTTCAGCAATACAGATTGGAGCAGCATCAGCAATACCAATGTATTCTACCAGCCAACATCTACTTACGTAAAAACTTTACAGGCTTTTAATTCCATTCCAGGTCACAGAACCAATATGAATTCTAACCTGAACTACCGCTATGCGGATACGAGTGGCAAAGAGATCAATTTCGATGCCGACTATGGCTTGTTCCGTGGCGTTGGCCGCAGCTATCAGCCTAATTATTATTTAGATAAATCCGGCAGTCCATTGTACCAGGTGATCAACCGGAATTATACGCCAACCGATATTGATATCTACACCGCAAAAGTGGATGTTGACCAGCCCATGTGGAAAGGAAAATTCGGTTACGGTGCTAAATTTTCTTATGTAAAAACAACCAATACCTTTGACTTCTTTAATGATATTAATGGTACACCGGTTAAACAGCTGGGCAGAAGCAACAGCTTTACCTACAAAGAGAATGTAAATGCCGCCTATGTAAACTACCAACGCCAGTTTACGCCTAAATGGAGCATTCAAACCGGTTTACGTGTTGAGCAAACCAATAGCGAAGGTGTATTAACAAGGGCCGATGGTGTAATTCAGGCAGACAATGCCGTTAAGAAAAATTATATCAATCTTTTCCCAAGCGCCGCCGTTACCTGGACCGCTAACCAGAAAAACACATTTAACCTGACCTATAGCAGAAGAATTGACAGGCCGAGCTACCAGGACCTAAATCCGTTTGAAAACAAACTGGATGAATTGACCTATGAAAAAGGAAATGCATTCTTACGTCCTCAGTATACCGACAATATTGAATTAACGCATACCTACAAATACATGCTGAATACTACTATCGGTTACAGCCATGTAAAAGATTATGCAACACAAACAACCGATACTGCCAACAATGCCACTTTTGTACAACAGAAAAACCTGGCAACCCAACAGATCATCAGTTTCAGTGTTGGCTCTCCTTTGAAATTTACCAAATGGTGGAGTGGTTATGCCAACGTATGGTACAACTTCCAGATTTTTGATGGTCAGATCGGCGCCAATGCGGTACATACAGAAATTCCATTGTATGGCGCGTATATGCAACAAACCTTTACCCTTGGCAACGATTACAGTGCGGAGTTGAGTGGCTGGTTCAGCGGGCCGAATATCTGGGGTGCTACCTGGAAAACAAAATCTCAGGGTGGACTTGATCTCGGTTTCCAGAAACAGTTGATGCAGAAGAAAGCTACATTGAAACTAACCGTAACCGATATTTTCCACACCAATCCATGGACAGCTACCAGTGATTTTGGCGGACTGTATATTAAAGGAAATGGAAGATGGGAAAGCCAGACCGTACGTGTAAGCTTCACCTTCCGTTTTGGAAGCAACCAGGTAAAAGCCGCACGCGACAGAAAAACAGGGCTGGAAAGTGAAAGCAAGCGAATTAAATAACAGTTGATATAGCAGTTGAGTTTTGGGTTGATCCCTCTGAAGTAATTCAGGGGGATCTTTTTTTATTCAATCATTTTCTCAATCCTGATAAGTTTACCTGCCTCATTCATACCCTCAACCACCAGCCACATTTTAGAACTAGCATCATTATTATAAAAATGGATCGTGGCTTTTGAATTGTTTTTATCCGTACTGATATATGGCTGCCAGTACAAAGTAGTACGCAGGTCAACCGCGGCCTGCTTGGTTTCCGGTACGCTGTAGTCGGGAGAATAAAATTCTTTTACCGTTGTATAACCCGCCACTTTGGTTTTGGGTAATCCGGATTCCAGGTCTTTTTGTGTGATCTCGTCTCCTTTTTTCAGGTAAATAGCAAGTGCTGATTTAAGTGGTTCTAAAGGATAAGTGTCGTAAAATTTAACGTATGCAATGTCATTCATATTCAGGTTCTGAATTTCACTATATCCCAAAGCTTCTGCAGGGTTAAATTCAAAGCGATGCTCATCTATGAAGATTAACTCAACGGGGTTGTTTCGCATCAAAAGTTTTTTAAATCCACCTAATGCTCCTTTTTTAGGGTAGTCAAGTGATAACCCGGGGACCTTCCCTATTAAATAATTCAGGATATCACCTTTTGCCGTGGCCATAGGGTCATTCAATACGTCAAAAGAAAAAGCCCGGGCATTTCCTCTGTATATTCCTGTTGTATATTTTTCGTCCATTAACAACATCGGATCGTTTTTCCATTTCCGGTTAGAAACTGTAACCTCATTCAATCGGAAGCCTTTGTTTGTAAAACCATCCGCAGTATTCTGAACAAAAAATCTTTCCGGAATAACCGCTTCTTTTGACAATACCAATGATAAAGGCAATGAACGCAGACTAGGTACCGGCACCTCGCTATACACCGGATGCGTGGTGATATTAGTTGCGATATTAATTCTGAAATCAGCAGCTCTCTTATTTTTCCGGTTAAACTGGTACCATACCTGTACCGAGTCAAAGAAAAACAATCCATTTTTGCTGAATTTTCCGCTAGCATCAGTCCTTAATGTATAAAACAGTTTGGTCGAGTCTTTTTGTTGAATCATTACTGTTACCGGCTCTCCTATCACCGGCATTTTCTTCTGGTCAGTTACTATTCCCTTTAATGTAATATAATTGTCATCAACGCTATCTGTTATGGGTTGAGCTATGTATTTTCTCCAACCATTGGTTTGCATTACCAGGTCAAGTGCTTTTTTCCGCTCATCGGTGGCTTCTGCAAAATACCAGGCCGGTTCATATACATAACCCTTTATTTCATTACCCAGCAGCAAGTCAGTATAAATGCTGGCCGACATATCCTGGTGAAATCCTGCTTCATATACTGAAACAGAAAGATTGGTTAACAATGTATCGGGTACTTCGATTTCAATCGTATTCCTTCCACGCTTTGCTGTATTCTTTTCGGTTATGGCAAGTTTTGTATCCAGGCGGAATTGGTTATCTACAAAACAGATCCGCTCGGCCAGTGGATGGTCATTGTTATCGAAGGCGGTAATCCGCACAATCCCGGATGGCAAAGCATTCAATGCCAATCTACCCGAAATCACCGGTGTATTTCCTGTGGCAAGTGTAGCCTGGTAAATTTCTTTGTCGTGCAGGTAAGCCTTCACATGTATATTGCTCAGATCCGTAACCGCTTCGGGGCATTGCACTACATAGTAGAGATAATTGTTTACTTGTTCTGTATGAAGTGTTATGCCTTGGGCAACAGCTAAGGGCAAACGTGTTTGTCTTAACGCTCCTTTCTCATCGGTCCATTCGGCTATATATTGCTCATTGGTTTTGGGTGTGATCGAAAAAACACCCATCCCGTTGTGTACGGAGCGGATACTGTCGATTACAATTCCTTCTTCCGATCTGATGATTCCTTTCAGTTCATAAGGAAGTCCGTTGCTGTAGGCCGATTTAAAAGAAAGGCGATTCACCACTTCACCAACAAAGACGCCTCCTTCCGGAAAAAAATACAAATTGGTTTTCACTATTTCATCAACAGGTTTTGCTATTGCTTTCTTCGTAATAATGTCTATTCGCTTATAGTAGCTATCTCCATTGGCTGTATCTGCTGTATGATTGGTGTATGCCCTGATAAAAAAAGCCTGTGCCGATACGGAATCGGGCAATTGAAAGCTGCCGGCAGAAGAAGCATCTGTCACAGGCATTACCTGGTGATTGAACACTTTTCCATTTTGGTTAACCAGGTCTACAAAAAGATTGGTGTGCAGGGTATCCGGAAGATAGCCTATGACCAGGTAAGATTTAAACCAGATGGTTGCTCCTGGCAGGTAACCGTCTTTATCCGTATGGATATGTATTTTGACGGGGGAGACCGGTTGTACTGTAGCAGTTGCCTGTTGTGCAGTAAGCAGGTTCACTGCAAACAGGAAAACACATCCTGTTAATACCGAATGTTTTAAAAATACCATACTCATTTTTAAGGATCGAGGAACAAGAATTGTTCCCCTAAATAAATTCGTCTATATTTCAATACAAGAGGGGTATTAAAGATAGGAGGATTTTTTTATCCTCATCCGGAATTCAGGCACTGGTTTATTCTGCATTTATCGGTCAGGGCTAAAGCCCATTCCATTTTACTTCTTTGCAATCCCCAACTTAAAAGTTGGGGCTATCACATTTTATTTCAGCAATTCATCCAGTTTTTGGGTGATGGTTTTGGAAGAGGGCAGAGCCGCATTCATTTCGACAATGGCAAAGTTCTGGTTTACCAGGATAGAACGTGGTATCCCAATGATATTATACGCTGATAGCTTTGCCCGGTCAATGATCCATTGAAAACCTTGTGCATCTCGTTTCTTCATATTCTGTTTCCAGGCATCTTTATCATCGTCGATTGACAAAGAAATAAAACTGATATTGGGATTGTCTTTATAACTGGCTTTCAGTTTTTCATATGCCGGCATTTCTTCCAGGCAGGGACCGCACCAGGTGGCCCAGATATCAATGTAGATCAGTTTTCCTTTTTGTGAAGTAAGTTTTTTAGCCGCTCCTGCATTATCTATTGCGGTAAACTCAACAGCCGGATCGCCATTAGATAATTGCAGTACTTTTTCCATCGTGTTTTGCAATGCCGCTTTATAGGGTTGACTGGTTATGGCATTTACCTGTGTTCCCAGTTTCAGTTTACTTTCCCTGTCACTGGCTTTTTTGATTTCCTGTGCAAGGTTGCGCGCTGTTATCCAGTCTTTCACTTGTTGCAACTGTTTATCATTGTCTTTATTGCCAGCCGGCAGTTCATCTATCACATTCCTGTATACAGCCAGTTTTAAGAAGGCTGGGTCGATAAAGTTTTTATTGTATCGATCCATATAGGGAGCCATCTGCTGTACAAAATTCTTATGAAATGCATCTGCCGAATCCTTGGAAAGTTTGCGCATATAGGGAAAGTATATACGGATATCTGTAAAGCTGTTAAGTATATCGGCCCTGATTCGCGCGGTTTCCAGTTGCACAAACTCTTTCGACAACCCTGTATATCCTTGCAAAGATTGAGTACGTTTTTGCCCTGCCAGTTCTACAGCCATTACGGTGGAATCAAGTGTTGAGCGGATCTCTCCACCCGCATCCAGGAAAGAACCTCCTTTGGGAAATGGTGTTTCGCGCAGGTATTCGTTCTCTTTACTATGTTTACCTGAGAATGTAGCCAGTTTGGGGTCTTTGTAATCAACTAACATAATAAGACTATCTCCCGGTGACAGGTAAACGATATTCCTTCCTATCCGGAAATAATTGGGTGCAGTCAATGAAAACTGGATCCGGAAATGTCCTTCAGCATCAGGTACAAAAAACCGTTCCGTATCCGGCAGAAGCAGATCTTTCAACTCCGACATATCTTCCACTTCTACCTGGTTGTTAAAGTTTCTAACAGTTCCGGTTAACAGTACCAAACTTTTGGTTGTTTGAGCAGGTACAGAACAAACAAGAATCGTCAATAAAAAAGCGAAGGAGATCTGTTTCATATTAAGAGTTTGATTACTTAAAGCAATGACTGTACTAACTGTTGCATCTTTTCTATATCCTGCATCTCCATACATTTAAAATGCCCTTTTGGACATTTGTTATAGCCGATCTTGCTGCATGGACGGCAGGATAATCCTTTCACTTCTGCGGTCTCATTCGCAATAATTGCTTCACCATAATAAGGCCCCATACCAAATTCCGGAATGGTATTGCCCCAGATACTGATAATGGGTTTATGAAAAGCCGCAGCAATATGCATGAGCCCTGTATCATGCGTAACGATCAGTTTTGCCTTCCGAACAAGGTCGGCACTTTCATGCAGGCTGAATTTACCACAGGCATTATAAATTTTGATCTCATCTGCTGAAGCAATTTCTTCACCAGCGGTTCTATCTTCCTGCCCACCGAGTAAAACAACCGGAAAATGAATCTCCCTGCACAACTCCTTTAGCTTATGTACGGGCAGTTTTTTTGTATTTAACGCTGCACCGATCACAATACCCACATACCCGAACCTATGCGAAGCCGGAAGATCTTTCGAAATGGTTTTTTCATTTTCGGGGTAAAAATAATCAAGCCCCTTCCCATCATTCGCCACACCAAATGATGCTACCGTGGCAAGATAGCGGTCTACAATATGTGTATCCGGTAAGCGGTTTATCTTAAGTGCCGTACACAACCATTTCTGAATATTCAGCTTATCAAAGGAAAAGGATTTTGCCCCTTTTAATCCTTTCTTGATCCGAAGTGTGCGGAGGTTGTGGTGCAGGTCAATGATATAATCATAGTGCTCGTAGTTCAATTGGTGCATCATCAGATCCCAACTGCTGCCCAACACCTGTACTTTATCTATATAAGGATTGGAAGCGATTAATCCGTGGAAATTCTCTTTGGTAAGAAAATGTACTTCGGCACCTGGTACCTGTTGTTTCAGGCAACGGATCACAGGTGAGGTGAGTACAATATCGCCGATGGAAGAGAAGCGGATGATTAAAAACTTCATGATACGAATTACACGAATTATTACGAATAACACGAACAAAACCGTGCCTTTGTGCCTCCGTGTGCAAATTTAACCCACACGGAGGCACAAAGGCACGGTTTTATACGTTATAATTTGTGTTATGCCTCAACATAGTTCAGGTCTTTGTGAAAGGTTTCTTCGGTAAAATAAAAAGCCACAATCGTAATACTCATTACAACAGTTCCCGTAACAATACCACTCTGAATCAATCCCCAGCCCCAGCTTTTCTGAAACAGATCCAGGAACATCAGGTTGATCAATGGCAATGCCCCACGTACCATATTAGGTATAGTTGTAGCCGCTGTTGCCCGCAGGTTGGTACCAAACTGTTCCGCACCCATCGTAATAAAGATGGCCCAGAAACCGGTACTGAACCCCAGCATGGCACAAATGGCATACATACGTACATCGCTGTTGTTGTAATTGCTGAAGAATAAAACCAACGACGCAATACATAAAACAAAAAAACAAAGCAATGCTTTTTTACGGCTCTTGAAATACTGGCTTACCAAGCCAATTAATATATCACCAATAGCTATGGCAGCATAGGCATACATTATGGCACGGCCACTTTCGATATGGTTATCGCCATATAATTCTTTAGCGAAACGATTGCTTAAGTTTACCAATACACCAATTACATACCAGGTAGGTAAGCCGATTAGGATAGCGAGAAAATATTTTTTAAATCGTTTTCCATTAGTGAAGAACATAAGGAAATTTCCGCGCTGTACTCCTTCCTGTTGTTTTACCTCGTTGAACATACCACTCTCTGCAACGGATATACGGAGCAATAAAAGTACAATACCCAACCCTCCGCCTATTTTGTAACACAGGCGCCAGTCGCTGGTAGCTTTGTAAATAAAGTATGCGAATACGGCACCAAACAACCCGATGCCCGCCACCAATGAAGTGCCAATGCCTCTTTTTTCTTTCGGCAACAATTCGCTCACCAATGTAATGCCCGCACCCAGTTCTCCTGCCAAACCAACACCTGCAATAAATCTTGCCCAGGCATATTGATCCACCGTTTGTACGTAGCCCGTTAAAAAATTAGCGATGGAATACAAAGCAATAGAGCCAAACAAAACACTTAATCTTCCTTTCTTATCACCAATGGTTCCCCAGATCACACCGCCAATCAACAAACCAACCATTTGAAAATTGATGATCTTGGTACTGGCAGCCAGCACCTGTACTTTATCCGTTAACAATACACCGATACCCTGCAAACTCGGTTCGCGTACAATGGTAAACAGTAACAGGTCGTAGATGTCTACAAAATAGCCAAGAGCCGCAACGATTACCGGGATTGATAGGATACCGAATTTTTTTCCAGACATAACTTAGGTTTATTGAAATGAGTGATCGCTTATTCTTCCACGAAATTCATATCATTCGAAAAACTCTCCTTGGTATAATAAGCGGCTATTACTGCAAGGCCAATGATTACCACACCGGTCATCCATCCACCTGTAATATAATCTCCTGTCAACGTTCTTAATCCGCGATGCAGTAAAATAATTAAAGGCAAGATCCCTCTTACCACATTGGGTATGGAAATCGCTGTTGAAGCACGTAAATTGGTTCCGAACTGCTCTGCCGACATTGTAATGTACAACACAGAAAATCCTGCACCAAAACCCAGGAATGTGCAGATCGTATACATGGTTTGCACACTGCCCCTTCCACTACCCTGTAAAAAATATACGATCACAAACACGGTAAGAATACTGAAGAAAGTGAATAGGGCTTTTTTACGACTCTTCAGGTAATTGCTCAGTAATCCCGCGCTTAGATCACCGAAGGCAATGCCTATATATTGGTACATGATGGCTTTGCCGGGATCGATACCTTCGATACCAAATTCTTTTCCAAACTTATCTGAAAAAGTTACGAGTATGCCAATAGCGTACCAGACAGGAAGGCCAATCAATACCCCTTTCAAATACCGTAGCGCCCTTTCCTTTTTATTGAATAGCATTAAGAAGTTTCCCCGCTGTACACCGGATTGTTTTACTTTATCAAACATGCCGCTCTCCATTACATTGGCCCTAAGCAACAGTAATAAGAGTCCCATAACACCGCCGATGTAAAAGCAAAGGCGCCAGTCTTTGAACAACTGGTACACGAAAAATGCGGCGATGGCACCGAATACACCCACTACGGCAATTACAGAAGCGGCAATGCCTCTTTTTTCTTTTGGTAACATTTCGCTAACCAGTGTAATGCTGGCACCTAATTCGCCGGCCAATCCAACCCCTGCGAGAAAACGCATCAGCACATATTGCGGAACGGTTTGCACCATGCCATTGGCAATATTGGCGATGGAATATAAAATGATGGACCCGAACAACACACTCAGTCTTCCTTTCTTATCGCCCATGATACCCCAGATAATGCCACCGAGCGTTAACCCGATCATCTGAACACTGATAATAAGTTCTCCTTTCGACAGAACCTGTTCCGGGGAAAGATGCAAAGATTCAAGACTGGGTTTGCGGATGATGGAGAAAAGCAACAGGTCATACACATCCACAAAAAAACCCAACGCTCCCACAATCACAGGAAGGGATAAAACACCATACTGCTTTTGCGTGGTTGTCATACGTTATCGGTGGGTATGTTTTTCTTCTTTTTCCCCGTGAGAAGTTTGATCATAACCGGGCCGGTGGTAACCAGTACAATACCGAGTACAATTACTTCCAGGTGGTCTTTCAGATCGAACCCAAATTGGGAGAGGATCCATTTCTGCAGGAAATGTCCCGCAAATAACATGCTGAACACCCATGCTACACAGCCTACTATATTGAAGAAAGCAAATTTCTTTTTATCCATCTGTACAATGCCTGCCACAATGGGCGCAAAGGTTCTTATAATAGGAATAAACCTCGCTATGATAATGGCACCGCCACCATGCTTCTCGTAAAAATCATGCGCTTCCTGCATGTAGCGTTTTTTGTATAGCATGTTTTCTTTCCATCCATACATGGCGGGGCCTACTCTTTTACCAAACCAATACCCTACCGCGTTTCCGGCAATACCTGCAATGGAGATCAATACAAGCAATACCACAAGATCTAAGTATTCATTGCCCGTGGGAATCGCTTCTTTCGCAATATTGGCACTATAAATACCTGCCACAAACAGAAGACTATCTCCCGGAAGGAAGAAACCAATGAATAATCCCGTTTCGGCAAACACCACAAACAGCAATAACCATAAACCACCATGCTCAATATAAAACTGGGGTTGTAATAACTGGCTCCATTGAAAGGAGGATAACAAGAGGTCTGATAACATGGCTAGTGGGGCTTTTGTCCATGGTCCATAGACCATAGTTGATACTATTTATTTCTTCCATGGACTATGGGCCATGGACTATCTACTATTCTTTATACATTATCTGCAATCGCAGGTTCCAATGAATTTTCCCATTTGCTAACTACGCTTGTGGCAAGTGCATTGCCCAATACATTGGTAGCGGTTCTGAACATATCGCAAAAATGATCGATCGGTAAGATCAAAGCGATGCCTTCCGGTGGTATATGGAACATGGCGCAGGTAGCAGTTACCACCACCAATGAAGCACGCGGTACACCGGCAATGCCTTTGCTGGTTAACATCAAAACAAGTAACATGGTTAACTGTGTACCCAGGTCGAGGTGTATACCATAGGCTTGCGCAATCGCAATACTGGCAAAAGTCATGTACATCATACTGCCATCCAGGTTAAAGGAATAACCCAGTGGAAGAATAAAAGCAACAATCTTATCCTTGCAGCCAAACTTTTCCAGTTCATCAGTTAATTTAGGAAATACCGCTTCACTACTGGTCGTACTGAAGGCAATGATCAATGGAGGAAAGATCCTTTTTAATAATTCCGGTAACCGTTTGCCCAGTACAATAAATCCTACCAACAACAACACGGCCCACAAAGAAGCGATGCCTATTAAAAAGTACAGCAGGTACTTACCATAAAAAATAAATACTTCCAGTCCTTTGGTAGCGATTACCGCTGCAATGGCGCCAAACACGCCAACAGGTGCAAAATTCATTACATAACCCACCATCCGCAGGATCACATGCGCTACGGCATCGAGAGCCTTAACCACTACTTTGGCTTTTTCGCCCAGTGCGGCCGTGGCAATACCAAAGAAAATACTGAAGATCACCAGTTGCAGGATCTCATTATTGGCCATGGCTTCCACCACGCTTTTCGGGAACACATGCTCCACAAATTTCTGGATATTGAATTCCTGTGTTTTGCCTACCAGGTCTTTGGCTCCATTGATATCGGCATTGCTCAGGTCTATTCCGGCGCCGGGTTTAAACAGGTTCACTAATAACATTCCCAGTAATAAACTCACCAGTGATGCGGTAATAAACCATAACATGGCTTTACCACCCACACGACCCACCGTTTTCAGATCGCCCAATTTGGCAATGCCCACTACCAGGGTAGAAAATACCAGCGGGGCAATGATCATCTGAACCAGTCTCAGGAAGATCGTGGTAAGCAGTTTGATATTGGTAGAGAACGACTTAATGAACTCCGGCCCCGATTGTGTATGAATCACATATCCGAGCAGGATACCGGCGATCATGGAAAGGACAATATAAAAGGTAAGCCGATTCGATTTCTTCATATCCTGGCAAATTAGCGTCGCAATATAAGATTTATGTTCTTATGATACAGCCATGAGCTGCGCGCTATGAACTATGAGCTGTGAGGTAGCTTTTTAGTCGCTCAAAGCTTATAGTCCCTAGCTCATGGCTTATTCAATACCCTGTTTCAGCGCTTCCTCACCGGTTTAATAAAACTTTTGAAGCTGAAATGGCAGAAATGCCTATTTTTCCGGAACTTTTTAATTAAAGAAAACTTAACTAACTGTATTATGAGTTTATTCAGAAAAAAGTCATTGGACGGTTTAATGCTCCAGGCCGCTGATTCCGAAAAAGGATTGAAGCGTACCCTCGGTGCCGGAAGCCTGATTGCCCTTGGCATTGGCGCCATTATTGGTGCCGGTTTATTTGTAAGAACAGCTGCAGCTGCCGGTGAACATGCCGGGCCTGCCGTTACCTTATCCTTTATCGTTGCCGCTATCGGTTGTGCCTTTGCGGGATTGTGTTATGCTGAGTTTGCTTCTATGATCCCGATTGCCGGTAGTGCATACACTTACGCGTATGCAACCATGGGCGAATTGGTAGCATGGATCATTGGTTGGGCCCTGATACTGGAATATGCCCTCGGTGCCGCCACCGTTTCCATTGCCTGGAGCGAATTTCTTAATAAGTTGCTGGAGCAGTACCATCTTGGGTCGATACCGTACGAATGGTGCCACTCTCCTTTTGAAAAAGCGCTCGATACTGCCGGGGTAATGCACCACGGTACCATGAACATCCCCGCTTTGTTCATCTTGTTATTATTGTCTCTCTTACTGATCAAAGGCACACAGGAATCCGCTTTCGTAAATGCGATCATCGTATTTATTAAAGTAGCGATCGTAGTTGTGTTTATCGTAATTGGATGGAAATTCATCAATGGCAATAACCACACACCTTACCTGATCCCAGACAATGCACCGGATGCCCTGAAACCGGATGGCACACTCTATAGTTATAAGGACACATTCCGCCATGGATGGGGAGGTGTGTTAACGGGTGCCGCCATTGTATTCTTTGCCTTCATCGGGTTTGATGCCGTATCAACCGCCGCGCAGGAAGCCAAGAACCCAAAAAGGGATATGCCAATCGGTATCCTCGGATCATTGGTGATCTGTACCATTCTCTACATCTTATTCTCTTATGTATTAACCGGTGTGGCTCCTTATACCGATTTCGTAAAATCAGGTAAAGAAGCTTCTGTTGCTTACGCGATCGAAACTTATATGGCCGGATATGGCTGGCTGGCCAAAGCCGTTACCATTGCCATCCTTGCCGGTTTCTCTTCGGTGATATTGGTGATGCTGATGGGACAAAGCCGTGTATTCTATACCATGTCAACCGATGGCCTGTTACCAAGAGCATTCTCCGACCTGCATAAGAAATTCAGGACACCTTATAAATCAAACATGATCCTGTTCGTATTTGTAGGATTGTTTGCTGCATTCATTCCGGGTAGCGTAGCGGGCGATCTGACCAGCATTGGTACCCTGTTCGCATTCGTATTGGTTTGCGTGGGTGTATTGGTAATGAGAAAGAACGATCCTGACCGTGTTCGTCCGTTCAAGACACCATTGGTTCCATTGGTACCGGTATTGGGTATCCTGGTTTGTTCAGCTATGATCTACTCACTGGATAACAAAACCTTGTTATCAGCTTTTGTGTGGATGCTTATAGGACTAGTTGTTTACTTTGGCTACAGTAAGGCCAACAGCAAACTAAAGGTGTAAGAAGTCTTTAGTCTTTGGCTTTTAGTCTTCAGCTATCAGTTGTAGGCTTCCTCTTTATAAAGAATTCTCAAAACAGCCGGGCATCAGTCCGGCTGTTTTATTATTACTATAACCAACCCGCCAAAGACCAAAGACCAAAAACCAAAGACTAAAGACTAAAGACTAAAGACTAAAGACCAATAGCTAGCACCTGCAACTACTACAAACAATTGGCAGCTTAAAAAGCTTGTACTAATTTTGCCATCCCTACAAATACTCATATCGTAAACTGCATACCATGGGAAGGATTTTTGAAGTACGTAAAGCCACAATGTTTGCCCGTTGGGATAAAATGGCCAAACAGTTTACCCGTATCGGGAAAGAGATCGTAATAGCCGTAAAAGCCGGCGGACCTGATATTGCCACCAACCCGGCCCTTCGCCGTTGCTTTCAGAATGCGAAAAGCGTGGGCATGCCCAAGGATCGTGTGGAAGCGGCCATCAAAAGGGCCATGGGTAAGGATACCAGCAACTACGAGGAAGTTTTATACGAAGGCTATGCACCACATGGTGTTGCATTATTGGTTGAAACCGCAACCGATAACCATGTTCGTACGGTGGCCAATGTAAAGAGCCATTTTAACAAAGGACATGGCGCTATGGGTAATACCGGCAGCGTAAGCTTCCAGTTCAAAAAAATGGGGGTGTTCAAGTTAAAACCCGAAGGATTGAATATTGACGACCTGGAACTGGAACTGATCGATCATGGATTGGATGAGCTGGGCGAAAGCAATGATGACCAGGGCAACCCGATTATTGTACTCCGTTGCGCCTTTGTTGATTTTGGCAGCCTGCAAAAAGCACTCGAGGAAAAAAACATTACCCCAATCAGTGCGGAACTGGAATGGATCCCCACCACCACCGTACCCGTTACCGATGAGCAGGCCGAAGACGTGAGTAAGCTGATTGAAAGATTGGAACAGGATGAAGACGTGAACAAAGTGTTTCATAATATGGGATAGGCCCAATTAAAAAGGCAAAAGTAAAAAGTCAAAACAACGGTCTGTTTTGACTTTTTACTTTTGATTTTTGCCTTACCAGAAGTGGTAACTTAGCATAATGATCGATCTGAACACCCTGGAAAACCCCGTTATCTTCTTCGACGGCGTATGCAACCTCTGTACAGGCAGTGTTCAGTTTGTGATCAAACACGATCCTGCGCATCATTTTCGTTTTGCTTCTTTACAGAGTGAAATAGGTCAGCAACTGCTCACGCAATTCAATCTTCCAACAGAAGAATTCGGGTCTTTTATTTTACTGGAAAAAGGAAAAGTATATACAAAATCCGCCGCCGCCTTACGCGTAACCAAACAACTGAATGGATTATGGCCGGCACTGTACGCTTTTATGATTGTACCGCCTTTTATCCGCAACGGCGTATACAGCTGGATTGCCAAAAACCGCTATAAATGGTTTGGAAAGAAAGAAGAATGCTGGGTTCCTACACCTGAACTGAAATCGCTTTTCTTATAGAGACGGGCATCTATGCAAACAAAATACAGAACAGGAAAAATAGCATGTTTATACATGTTAAGAAAATAGTAATGTCTCTTCTCATCTGTATCTCCTTACTCTTTTTATAAAAGAAGAAAAGATAAAGCGCATTGCTGCTGATAAGAAAGATCAGGAAATCCAATCCCCCCAAGGCAATAAAACCAATCCGCCAGCTATAGGCTGCTCCTTTTCCATGAACTGATACTTTCAGGTTAGCATGTGTTATATAGGATCGTCCAACCTCTATCGTATCATTTACCTTTATATCATTATATGCAGTAAGTGGTGCTGTTATTAAGCCCTGTTCTGTTTCTATCCTGTAAATAGCAACGCGCAACCTCGAATCTGTTCCACCTGTTTTTGTTACCAGTACTCCGTTAGAAGTATCTAATGGAAACACGTAACAATCCAACAATAGGAACACAGAAATACCAAACAGAAACCCCAGGACAATGCGATTGGTTCGGTCTTGCGTCATAATAAAATGGACCATATCGTTTTGCAATAGGGTCCATTACAGGAAGGTATCGCAGATTTTGATCTGTTCTTGTTAAAGCAGCTACAAATTGCATTACAAGGTAGAAATCCTAAAAATAAGCCGCAGATTCGCAGATTTTTTAATCTGCGAATCTGCGGCTACAATACCATTCCCCAATTTCAAAATTGGATTACTCCTTCATCATATCCTGTATCACCGCAATGATCTCCTCCGCATTAGGCTTACTAAAATAATCTCCATCGCTTCCGTAACTGGCCCTATGCGCCTGCGCCGTAATGGTTCGTGGTGCCACATCCAGCCATTGGAAGGCTTTCTGTTCCTCCATTACCTTACTGAACATATAAGCAGCTGCACCACCCGGTACATCTTCATCCACAAAGACAATGCGGTTGGTTTTCCTGAGTGAGTCAAGAATTTTATGATGAATATCAAAAGGCAGTAAGGTCTGCACATCGATCACTTCACAACTGGTACCTGCCTGCTGCAAACGTTCAGCCGCATCTTCTACAATGCGCAAAGTAGACCCATAGGTAACCACGGTAATATCTGTTCCTTCCCGAATCACATCCGGCACACCCAATGGTATAGTGTACTCGAGTAAGTTAGCCGGCATTTTTTCTTTCAGGCGATAACCGTTCAAGCATTCAATGATCATGGCCGGATCATTTCCCCGCAGCAAAGTATTATACATACCCACCGCCTGAACCATATTCCTTGGCACACAGATATAAAGACCACGAAGCGAATTGATGATCATTCCCATGGGCGAACCACTGTGCCAGATCCCTTCCAGTCTGTGACCACGGGTTCTGATGATAAGCGGACAACTCTGCTGCCCCTTGGTTCTGAAATGGGTTGTGGCCACATCATCACTCAAAGGCTGCAAACCATACAATAAGTAATCGAGGTACTGGATCTCGGCAATGGGTCTTAATCCGCGCAGCGATAAACCAATGGCTTGTCCTACAATCGTTAGTTCACGGATCCCGGTATCGGAGATCCTGTCTTTACCATGCTTCTCCTGCAAACCGGCAAAGCCCTGGTTCACATCACCGATAAAGCCTACATCTTCTCCAAATGCATATACATAGGGATTGCTGGCGAAGAGTGCATCAAAATATTTATTCAGCACTTCATAGCCATTGACCATGGGTGCATCAAACGCGATCATCGGTTTGATCTCTTCAACAACCAATGCACTTTTCGGTCCTTCGTTATAAAGATCACTGTTGTATAATTTCCGGTTCTCTGCTATCTGTGATTGATAAAAATGCCTGAGTTCTTCTGCGGTAGGAGAATTTGGTGCAGTCTCTATTGCCAGAGACAATGTTCGTAAGATATCCCTCCGCAATGGCTCTTTGTTGGCATCGAGATCATTCGCGAGTTTTTGTAAATGATTGTACTTCTCCATATCATTTACCATCATTCCTCGGATCAGTTCAACAGAACTTGTTGCAGCTTCTTTAATGGGCACCTGGTATTTTTCCCAGGCTTTGTTACGGCTGTTGCGAACGAATTCTTTGGCAGCGGCTTCTATTTCTGTCAGTTCATCTGCATTGGCCAATGCGGTTTCGATCAGCCATTCTTTCATTTTCTTGATGCAATCCCATTCCTTCTCCCAATCCAGTCTTTCCGCACTTTTATATCTTTCATGACTGCCGCTGGTTGAGTGCCCCTGTGGCTGTGTTACTTCTTCTACATGAAACAAAACGGGTACATGTGTTTCGCGGATCTGTTGCAGCGCTTCCTCAAACACTTCGCACATACCGGCATAATCCCATGCTTTTACTTTGTAGATGCGGATGCCGTTGGTCTCCTCTCCCTTCTCCAATCCTGCCAATGCTTCTGAAATAGACCCCTTGGTAGTTTGAAAGTTTTTGGGAACAGAAATACCATACCCATCATCCCAAACAAAAACCGCCAATGGCACCTGCAATACACCTGCCGCATTCATGGTTTCCCAGAAATGCCCTTCCGAAGTACTGGCATCGCCAATGGTGCAGAAACAGATCTCGTTTCCATTATGACTCAATGGTTCAAACTGATCGGTATGTGTGGCATTACGGAAACATTTGGATGCCCAGGCCAATCCCAATGCACGTGGCATTTGAGAAGCCGTAGGCGCCATATCCGAAGAAATATTTTTGCGGTTGGCAAGATCCAGCCAGTTACCGTTATCATCTACAAACCTGGTGGCAAAATGCGCATTCATTTGGCGGCCCGCACTAAAGGGATCGTTCTTCACATCCGGGTCGGCATACAATTGTGCAAAGAACTGTTCTACGCTGGCCAGTCCTGAAGCAAACATAAAAGTCTGGTCACGGTAATACCCGCTTCTGAAATCACCGGGTTGAAAGAACTTCGCCATGGCTATCTGCGCCACTTCCTTACCATCGCCAAAAATGCCGAATTTGCCTTTACCGGTCAATACTTCACGTCGGCCAAGTAAACTTACTTCCCTGCTGATTACGGCTGTTCTGTAATCTTCCAGTATGGTATTGCGGAATCCCTCAAACGAAAGCATATCGTCCTTATATCCCAGTGAAGCTGATTGTTCCATGAAACAAAAATAACACTACCAACGGAATAGGCTAACGGAAATTAGTTTATCCTGAAAAAACCTTTGGCCTTTGCTACTTAAATTTCACCTAAAACGGGTTATATGGCATAGATTTCGCTAATCGTAATGGCAGATTCAGTAATTTTAATGCCTAAATACGTATAGACGATGAAAAAAATAATGATTTTATCCGCAGTTCTGTTCACCGCCCTGTTCAGCCAGGCACAGACACTACAGAACCTACAGGTAGACCCACTGGCCAAAGTATTGGAATTTAAAAATGCCGAATACAATTTTGGTAAGATCACCCTCGGCAAACCGGTTAGTTATGATGTGGAGATCAAAAACATCAGCAACGATACCATTACTTTATCCAATGCCAAAGCCGGTTGCGGATGCACCACACCCAATTTTGTGGCTAACCAAAGGTTTGGTCCGGGACAAACCATAAAAGTAACCATCCAGTTCAACGGAAGTGTTGCCGGACAGTTTACCCGCTTTACAGACATTAATTTCAGCAATGGCCTAAGCAAACAGACCCGTTTCACCGGAGAAGGCGTAAGCGAAGCACCGCCTGCGCCCGCAACGACACAACAGGCTGCACAGGAAAAAGCAAAAACCGGTAATCACTAAAACGAGCTAAAGAAGCATGAAAAAAATAGCATTGATACTTTGTTTATTCCTTAGTACGGGCTTGTTTGCACAAACGGAAAAGGAGATCGTGTTTACGGGCACTACGCATAGTTTTGGTAAGATCAAACAAGGCGCACCTGTTACATTTGTGTTTACGTTTACCAACAATGCAGCCAAGCCAGCGGTGATCGAATTTGTGAATCCCGATTGTGGTTGTACTACACCTGATTATAGTAAGGACCCAATTTTAAAAGGCAAATCCAGTAAGATAAAAGTTACTTACAATGCCGAAACCATGGGAATCTTTAAGAAGAATGTAAATGTGAAATTTGTCAGCATGCAATTACCGGTTGTATTAACCATTGACGGAGAAGTTGTAAAAGCAGCAGCCAAAAGCAAATCGAAATAAATACATAACTGATCGTATGATTAAAAAAACGCAACCATACAGGTTGCGTTTTTTGTTTTGACTGCGTTGGTACCCAAACTATCTTTGCGGCATGTTACAGATCAGCCATCGCGGACAGGCCATGCCTGCCTCACCCATAAGAAAATTGGTTCCCTATGCAGAAGCAGCCAAGAAAAGAGGAACCCAGGTATATCATTTAAACATCGGCCAGCCGGATATCGAAACGCCCAAAATGGTGCTGGACGCCGTTCGCCACAGCGATTTTAAAGTACTGGAATACAGTCACAGTGCAGGCAACGAAAGTTACCGCCGCAAACTGGTTGGTTATTATGAAAGCGTAGGCATTCACGTAAACCACAACGAGATCATCGTTACCACCGGTGGCAGCGAAGCCATCCTGTTTGGTTTTATGGCCTGCCTGGATGCGGGTGATGAAGTGATCATTCCCGAACCCTTCTATGCCAACTACAATGGCTTTGCGGTAGCCGCAGGTGTAACGGTAGTACCGGTTACTTCGAGCATCGAAAATGGTTTTGCCTTACCGCCGATAGAAGAATTTGAAAAAAAGATCACCGCCAAAACCAAGGCCATTGTGATCTGCAATCCCAATAATCCTACCGGGTATTTATACAGCGATGCGGAAATGCAGCAGTTGAAGCAGATCATCCTGAAACACAATCTCTATTTATTTTCCGACGAAGCCTACCGCGAATTCTGTTATGAAGGAAAGCAGGTAAGTGCCATGCATTTAACGGGTGTTGATGAGAACGTGGTCATTATGGACACCATCAGCAAGCGTTACAGCGCCTGTGGAGGAAGGATCGGTGCTTTCATTACCAAAAACAAAACAGTACTGGATGCCGTAATGAAATTTGCACAGGCGAGATTAAGTCCGCCCAGCTTTGCACAGATCGCCGGTGAAGCCGCCATTGATTTGCCCGCTGATTATTTTGATACCACCAAGGCAGAATACAAATCGCGCCGCGACCTGATCGTAAAAAGACTGAATGCGATGGACGGCGTATTTTGTCCCAACCCCGGTGGTGCATTCTATGCGATCGCGAAATTACCCATTGATGATGCGGATGCGTTCTGCCAGTGGCTACTGGAAAGCTTCACTTATGAAGGCCAAACCGTTATGCTGGCACCCGCCACCGGCTTTTACGGAACCCCTGGTTTGGGTAAGCAGGAAGTACGTTTAGCCTATGTATTAAATTTAAATGATATAAATAAAGCAATGGATTGCCTTGAAGCTGCATTAAAAATATATCCAGGCAAAATATAAGCTGTAAATCAATTATTTAAAAACAGGCAATAGGGTATTACAGGGGAATTAGTATATACATTATAAAAACACACATATTATTATAAATTAAGTAAGTAATAGTTTTTTATTAAATAATTGTGAATTTTAAATAAATAATAATAAAAGAACTATGTTATTTGGTTTTCCCTTACCTTTACATCAGAAACAAAAATACAGCAAGACATCAGGTTAGGCTGGCCGTTTCAGGTTAACGAATTAATAATTATCTCTTTTCTTATATGGCAAGCAATCGAAGACGTCCCCTGTTTCTACAGGGGACTTTTTTTTGGGGGGGGCTGCATATCACTCGTTTATTGGGCCGAATTCCTGAACTCCCCTTTCTCATTTTTGAGAGAATAACAGAGATTGGGGTTTACCAGCCCGTAGAGCCGGCCATCTTTTACCACAAAACTCATATAGGGTTTCCCATTTTCGCGCCAGCCCTTACCACTTTCTTCTTTGCCATTATGATAGATAAGGTGTTTCAATGGTTTGCCACTGGCATACCATTCTCTGAAATCACCTTCATAAGATCCATTGGAGAAATGATACGCGTACCTGAGATGGCCATTGGGCCACCAGCCGGTATGCACACCCACTTTCTCTCCTTCGTGATAAAAACGGAGCGCTTCTTTGCTCCCGTCTTCATACCAGGCTTCCATCCTCCCTTCTTCCCTGCCGCGCAAAAACTGCTGATGGGAACGTATCCGTTCATTGAGAAATTTTATTTCTATTGTACCACTAAAAGGCTGCGATCCATAAAACCATACGCCATTATTGAGATGAAGCGCTGTATCTGTTGAAGCGACCGTAACGGTCGGAACATTTACTGCTGGCTCCCCGGGATCGGTTAGCACATGATCCGTACAACCTGTATGATATGCACACAGAAGAAAAACAAATGCTGTTATGTTACGAAAAGATTTCACTGTTCCATCTTTAACACTTTGATATCCGCGATCAGGTTATCAATATCACGCACGGAAGTGCCTTTGTATACACCGCGGATCCTACGTTGTTTATCTATCAGTACTATATTTTCCGTATGCAGAAAATCGCTGCTGCTTTTTTTTTGCTGGCCCATATCCTCATCCGCAAAATACGCCTTGCGAGCGATGGTATAGATGGAATCACGGTTACCAGTTACCATGTGCCATTTGTTTACTAACACGCCATACGCTTTTGCGTATTTGGCAAGCACAGGCACGCTATCTGTTTCGGGAGTAACACTATGTGACAGCAATAACAGCTCCGGATCATTTTGAAAAGCGGTTTGCACCAATGCGAGATTGTTGGTAAGCCTTTTACAAATACCCGGACAGGAAGTAAAGAAAAAATTTGCGACATAGATCTTACCGGAAAAAGTTTTCTCAGAAACAATAGCACCGTTCTGGTCAATAAAATGAAAAGAAGGAATCCTATGAACCGTATCATCACCGCTGGTAATATCCCCTTTCCATTGTGGCGTAAAATCCGCAGTACTATAAAAAGGCAATACCCTTTCTTGCTGCTGTTCCGCAGTTTGTTTACAGGAAGCAATTGTACAGCTGATTAAAATACCGATGCAACAAATTCGCGCGATCTGCATGATTCTCATTTTTTAGGTGCATGGTCTCCAAAAAAACTATTGTGTAACAGATCCCTTCGTTCCATAAAAGCCCGAGCCATTAATATAAGGTGCGTCTGCAGTAATATGGTAATGATAAATTCCATTGGGATAATCAGCAGTAACACCTGTATGGCCGTGATAGGTATCCAGGTCGGCACTCAGCAATGTCTTGCCACTTTCCAGTGGGCCATACACCGGAAATCCATCCAGCAAAAAACCAATCAACGCGCTTTTGGTATTGTTGAGTGTGATGTACAAAGGTTCAACATGATAATGATAGGTTGAACTTTGGTCAGGATGGCCATTGTATTGATCAAACGAATTGATCTCATTTGTCAACGGTTGGTTAGGTCCCGCATATTGGTTATACATCGCAACCCCGTTCACAGCAATACCAATGGGTCCGAGAGGCGTTGCTTCGTGTGCCGTATTCACGGCAGGCGATACCGGAATTTTAAAGGTATAGCTCTTCGTCCCAATGCTGTTCGGGTTTTTAGAGAATGCAGTATTGGTTCCGTTATACGCCTGGTAACGTGCATCGGTAGTAGCGAAATAACAACTTTTGTGATCCGGTACACCATCACTCTTTAATGTAATCGTTGTTCCATCAGAAGAAATGGTTACCGTTGAATTGAACTTCTTAAACACATCCGGAACCGTTGCCGTAGAAGTTGTGTTTGTTGCAGTACTTGTGCCCGCGTCTTTTTTGCAAGACATCACAACAAATATTGTAATCAAGAGCAGGGCAGTGCCCGCCAGGCTATATTTTTTCATCTTGCTTGGTTTGTGTATTGGATGCAGGAAATACATAAAACCCTTCGCTCCTAAAAAAATTATTGTTGCGGCGGAGGTGGCAGATCTCTTTTGTCATCACCTGGTGGCGGTCCATCAGGTCTGTTACCATCGCGTCTGGGTGGCGGTCCTTGCGGATTACCGGGTGGCGGAGGAGCAGCCATGCGCAATACCTCTTGAATGATGTTATCAAACTTTTTCTTCTGCTCTTCTGAACATAGTTTTCTGACTTCCTGAAAATGACGGAACGTAAGCATATCCAGTTGCCTGTCAAAAACAACCGCCGCCTGTGCGGCTTTGGCAAGTACAGAGTCGGAGATATCCGTTTGCGGTAACAATGCAAAAAAAGCATTCTTGGCTTCATGGTTATTTCGGCGTATGTCGCGTACCTTCTGCTGGTGTTCTTCGCGAAGCAGAATCAGTTTTTGTTTCTGTATGGAATCAAATCCCAATTCTTTCACCATAAAATCCACGACACCCGATCCGGGATCGCCAGGCGGGCCAGGCCGTTTGTTTTTCAGCAACCAAAATGCGGATAATGTAGCAATGTTTAATGCAACCAGTATGATAAATGCAATACCCCACCATTTATACCTATTGAAATAACTCATGGTCTTTCCGTTTTATCATTATAAATAGATGTGCTGCTCAGGTCATACTCCTGTACAAAATTCTCTATACCTGAATTTTGTTTGCTTTGTCCTTGTTCGGAAGATTTGAGGTAAGACCTTACCGCAACCACATTCACGATCAGTAACAAGGATAAAGTAACCAGCGATACCGTTGGCTGGGTAATGATCTTCCAGAAAGAATTAGCGGCTGAACCATTATCCAGCTTTGTTTGTAGTCGCGTGTAGAAAAAAGAGGGCATTTCAGCGCTCCTGATACCATCGAGACTTTGCAGTATTTGTTCTATTTCTTTTGGGGAAGAAAATTTCTGTTTCATTGTTTATTTTTTATCGGGGGTATGAAACGATTGTAATTGTTTTCTCAGGTTTTCTTTGGCCCTATGCATCAATGCTTCAACGGCCTTTACCGTTATATTCATGATCACGGCGGTTTCATCATAGCTCAATCCTTCTGCTTTGATCAGCGTAAATGCGATCCGCTGGTTCTCCGGAAGCTTTTGCATTGCCCTGAAGAGGATGGCAGCCCGTTCTTTATTATCCAATACCACGCCGGGATGATGAAAATGTATCGCTTCCTCTTCCTTCTCACCCAATCCGATCCAGGAACGGAGATTGGCCATTCTTTTTTTCGATTTCTTTTTCCGTTCAGCGTCCAGCGCTTTCGTTACCGTTACCCGGTAGAGCCAGGTAGATAATTTGGCATCGCCTCTAAAATGCTTAACCGACTGGTGCACCTGTATAAATACTTCCTGCGATACATCTTCCGCTTCCTGCCTGTCCTGCACAATACTAAGCACGGTATTAAATACCATGTGCTGCCATGTTTCGACCAATTGTTTAAAAGCCTGCTGGTCGCCCTGCTGCAAGGATCGGATAAATGCCTGTTCGTTCAACAATTGCCTGATTAAAAGATTAGACGTTACAACCTACTAAAACCTTCGCTCAAAATCAATAAAAGACCCCTATTTTCACGCATGGAAAGCAGACGGAACAAGGGTGATTTGTATTTGATAACCATAATCCGGGTTAAGCAGGTTTATCAAAAACTTAAAATACCCTGAAGGGGCTGCAAACCTTAACTGCCCTGTATCAATAGTTACAGTTATGAAGAAAGTATTCTGGATTATTCTGGTCATTTCCTTTTCTGTACCCATTACGTTGCTTGCCCAGGGTTACCAGGCACTGCATGGTTCTGCTTATACAGGCAGTACCGCTGTTTTTAATAATCCTGCTGCTTCCGTAAACGCAGCCTATAAATGGGACCTCACGCTTTTTTCTACCCAGTTCAAGATCAGCAATAGTTCCGCTTACCTTAAGAATTTCAGTTTGGCTAACCAGGACAGCAGTGAGCTAACGCTTCGTGAAGGAACCAGCAGTAAATTCCTGCACGCCAACTTTGATGTGAGCTTGCTGAATTTTTTATATAAGATCGATAGTAAACATGCTGTCAATTTCGGGATCCGTGCCCGGAGTTATATACACGTGAAAACATTGCCATTCAATTTTGTGGATACCCTCAGCAGTTTCAACAGTTTCCTGATCGCAAACAGGACCATGCCTTTTCTACAGGGCTTTGGCACACAGACCGGATGGCTGGAAGCGGACCTGAATTATTCACAGGTACTGTTTGAAAACAGCAATTCCAAACTAAGCGGCGGCATTACATTGCAGATCATGAAAGGAATGTCGGGTGCCTTTGTAAAACTGAATAAGATAAGCTACCTCGAAGGCAAAACTCCCACAGATACTTTTTATACATTTACCAATGGCAGCGGTGCCATGGGCTATTCGGCCAATTATGACCAGGGCAGTTTCAAGGATTTTCTAAAGAATTCATTGAGCTCATTCGGCTTGAGCCTGGGCGTGGAATACATGACTTATAACAGCGAAGACAATGCCGCATCCGGAAACAACAACCTTAATTATGATTGGAAAATTGGTGTAAGCCTGATGGACCTCGGGGCCAATAAATTCAAGCCCAGCATTAATTCGATGCAGTTCTATGATCCGGTTTCAACCATTCCCTCCGGGTCAATAGAAACTAAATTTACCGGCGCCGCGAACATAAGCGACCTGAAAGACTCTATTAAAACACTCTTCAACAACACTGCCGCTATCACTGATAATTTCTCAATCAGTAATCCAACCCGCCTGATATTGAACGTTGATAAGAACCTTGGCAATAACTTTTACATCAATGGTGAAATGAGTATGAATTTTTATTCCACTTCCAGTTTTACCAAACTGCGCACAAGAGAATTGAACCTGCTCACCATTACTCCCCGTTGGGAAACCATCGGGCTGGGAGCCTACTTGCCTATGCAATACAATACGCAGGGACAATTATGGGTAGGTGCCGCTATAAAAGCCGGACCACTGGTATTGGGTATTCACAACTTGGGAATCTTTAAGAAAGATCCTTCCATCAATGGAGGTGCTTATCTTTTATTATCCGTTCATCCATTCAACAAAAAAAGGGTCCTGGGTACAATGGATTGCCCGGATTAAAGGGCGGGCATAAAAAATCTCCGGAATGAATAAACAGTCCGGAGATAGAAAAAGGTTAAGTACTCCCGAACTTTATGCCCAGGGAATCAAAAAAGTTTATTCTGCAGCTTGAATGTTGGAGGCCTGTTTTCCTTTCGGGCCTGTTGTTATTTCAAATGATACTTTTTGACCTTCTTTTAAAGTTTTGAATCCGCCCATATTAATAGCAGAAAAATGCGCGAACAGATCCTCGCCACCATCGTCTGGTGTGATGAATCCGAAACCTTTTGAATCGTTGAACCATTTTACAACTCCTAATGCCATAGTATTAAAATTTATTCTTAAAGATAGTCATTTATACGGGTTTTGGCACTTTTCCTCGGTCCGTCTTGTCAAAACAGCCTCAAAAACCGGCAAAGAGGCCGTTTTTACAGTCATTACAGACCTTTTCTGCACCTAGATTCATAGCAAAAGCCTAAATCATTCGCCAAAAAAAAAGGATCCCTCCTATTCCCTTACCTTCGCGCCTCGTATACCAACCCCCTTAGTCACTTTTTTAAGCGTTTAGATGAATTTGAAACAATCCCGCCTGGAAGTCATGCATTTTCTGGCACAGTCAATGGATACCATTGTTGATACTTTTTTAAAGAAGATCGATCTTAACTGGCAGCCATCAGACCTACTTCCCGATAGCAGCAGCGAGACCTTTCTTTCTGAAGTAAAGGAACTGCGCCAGGAATGCCGGGAACTTCCCTATGATTACCTGGCCGTGTTGGTGGGTGATATTATTACGGAAGAAGCTTTGCCTACCTACGAAACCTGGTTGATGGATGTGGAAGGCATCAATGGGAAGAACAACCGCGAAGGATGGAGTAAATGGATCCGCATGTGGACAGCCGAAGAGAACCGTCATGGCGACCTGCTGAACAAATATGTATATCTCTCAGGGAGGGTGAATATGCGCCAGATGGAGATCAGCACCCAATACCTGATCGCAGATGGAATGGAGATTGGTGCGGCAAGGGATCCTTACCGCAACTTTGTATACACTTCTTTCCAGGAAATGGCTACCAATATTTCACACAGGCGTACGGCTACCTTATCTAAACAATATGGCAATGTCCAGTTATCGAAGATCTGCGGTTTGATTGCTGCTGATGAAGCCCGGCATGCCAAAGCCTACAAAAGTTTTATTTCTAAAATATTCGAGATCGATGCAAGCGAAATGATGCTGGCATTTGAAGACATGATGCGCAAAAAAATTGTAATGCCCGCGCATTTTCTCCGCCAGCAGGGCGAAAAGATCAGCGCTACCTTTACGCATTTCAGCGATGCCGCGCAGCGCCTGGGTGTGTACACAACCATCGATTATACCGATATACTTGATAACCTCATTAAAGAATGGGATATTTCAAATATCCGGGGGTTGAATGATGCGGCAGAAAAGGCAAGGGATTACCTGATGTCTTTACCCGACAGGTTCCGACGTATCGCTGAAAGAACCACCATCAAATCACCATTGGAATACGAATTCAACTGGATCACACGATAAAAAAGAAAAGCCCCTGGAAATACCAGGGGCTTTTTTCTGTATAAATGGGTGGGTTAGTCTTCTGCGGCCATTACACCTTTGAAGAAACCGAGTGATTCCGCAATGCCTGCCATAGGATCGGACATATCCTTTTCAAATTCGATACTGCAAACACCTTTGTACCCGATCTTCCGCAGCGATTTGATCAAAGCGGGGAAATTGATTACACCTCTTCCGATCTCAATGGCTTTGCCATCTTTAGCGGCAATGCTTACATCTTTGATATGCAGGTCGAATAACCTGTCCTTGTATTCTTTCACCGCTTTGTCAACTGTTACGCCAGCACGGGTGGCATGGCCGATATCAATGCAAAGTCCCATTCTCGGGTCACGGTTCTTGATCCGGTCGTAAACATCTTTCGGACCGGGATACAACGCATCTTCAGGGCCATGGTTATGAATGGCCAGTTTGATATTGTATTCTTTCACTTTTTCTTCCGCATAATCCAGCACATCGTATGAAGGCGCACCAACGATCATAGGAACACCGCATTTTTTGGCATAGGCAAAAGCCTGGTCAACCGCTTCTTTGGTTTTCATGTAAATCACCCCAACCGTATATACATTGATATCCGCATCTTTGAATTTCTTCATCGCCACATCAATGGTTTCCTGGCTGCTGTTCAGGGGCAGGTGAATTTCTTTTACGGAAAGATAATGTACACCCAAACGTTTCATCATGGCGATGGATTTATCCAGGTCAAACTTGGCAAATGTATAGCCCGCAATACCAACCGGAAGCGGGGATGCCTCTTTTTCACTTTTAGGTGCTGAGCTAAAACTGCTCAATACGATAAAAGCCAGTGTTGGGGCAAACAACCTAACCTGCTTTTGAATAAACTGTTTACGAAATAACATGCGATCGTTTTTATGGTTAAAATATAACTGTTGTAAATAGATGATGAATTATACTTTGGGCTCCCAGCCTTTCTCATATTCACGGCCCCAAAGCTGCATGGCTTGTGCATCGTTTGAAATATGTCCGTTGCTTTGATCAATGTTCAGGGTACGACCCATCCGCTGCGCGATATTGCCCAATTGTACCCAGAGGGTGCTTTTATAACCGGTTTCCACATCTGCATTGGGTCGTTTGCTTAAACGAACCGATTCGAGGAAATTGGCGATATGCACGGCATCCAGGCCTTCATTCGGACTGGCCGTATTTCTTCCATCGATCACTGCATTGGATTTCACTTCTTTCAGGATCACTCCCTTCTCATCAAAAATAGTATAGCCATTATGGCCCGTTTGCAAAATACCTTTATCGCCATAGAATAATACCCCTCTGTCGGTACCCTGCACTTTAAATCCGCTGCAGCTTCTGCCTTCCCATAAAATAGTTGCTTCAGGGCAGTTAAAGGTGATGAGTTGTGTATCGGGTGTTTCCCAATCATCTTTAAAATAATAACGGCCGCCGCTCGAGCTAACGGATAATGGATAATCAATACCCAATCCCCAACGGGCCACATCTACTTCATGCGTGCCATTGTTCAGCGCTTCGCCGGTACCCCAATTCCAGAACCAATGCCAGTTGTAATGAATCAGGTTATCCTTGTAAGGCCTCCGTGGCGCGGGGCCCTGCCATAGATCGTAATCAAGCCCGGCGGGAACATTAACAGGTTTGCCAATACCAATGGATTTACGTGAATTGGTGTACCAGCATTTGGCCATATGCACTTTACCAATGGCACCGGAATGCAGGGCATTGATCCCTTCTGTTAACAGTGACCAGGAGCGGCGTTGGGACCCCATTTGTACCACGCGATTGTATTTTCTGGCAGCGGCAATAGCCAGTTCACCTTCCCGCGGATTGTGTGATAATGGTTTTTCTACATACACATGTTTACCCGCTGCACAGCAGATAATGGTAGCGGGCGCATGCCAGTGGTCAGGCGTGGCGATATACACTGCATCTACCGATTTATTTTGAAGGGTTTTACGGAAATCATTTTCTCCTTTGGGAGCGTCTTTTCCTTCTTTCACTACGGCTTCAATTCCTTTCTGCCGGGCTTTCTCATCCACATCACAAACAAAATCGATCACTGTATTTTCCTGTTTGGCAAAAATGGGCGCCATTGCAGCACCACGGCCATTGCAACCGATCACGGCCATATGGATCCGGTCGTTGGCACCAATAATGCGGTTATAACTTTTGGCACCGAACACATTGCTAACACCGCTGATCGCAATAACACCTGATCCTTGCGCAAGATTTTTCAGAAAAACCCTTCTCGATTTTTTCATGGCATTTGATTTTCAGGTGATCCAACTGCCGGGTATCGACAAATCATCTTTCCAGCAATCTGATCACAATAGATAATGTGAATTTTGTTTTTTTTCGGCAGTAAGTAATACCCCGGGCTATCTAAATTTACGAAAACGATGTAGTACATTAGCGAGGAGCATCCGGAATCTATTTCCATATTTGAAGTGTTGCATTAAAAGCAGCCGGTCTATTAACGAAAAAACATATGAGCAGTAACCCTACACAAACAGGCGGGATCCGCTGGGGAATCATTGGTTGTGGCAATGTAACAGAAAAAAAAAGCGGACCAGCTTTCAGCAAAGTGACTGGCTCTGAACTGGTGGCCGTGATGCGGAGAGAAGGCGGCAAAGCCAAAGACTATGCACAACGACATGGTGTTGCCAAATGGTACGATGATGCCGCACAACTGATCAACGATCCGGATATCAATGCCATTTATGTAGCCACGCCGCCAGGGCCGCATGAAGCGTATGCTATTGCAGCCATGGAAGCGGGTAAACCGGTATATGTAGAAAAACCCATGTCTACCGATATCGCTTCCTGTGTACGGATGCAGGCTGTTGCACACAGATTAAACGGCAAACTCAGTATTGCACATTACCGGAGGGCTTTGCCGATGTTTTTAAAAATAAAGGAGCTCGTAAAAGATCGCAGCATTGGTGAGATCCGAACAGTGCGCATCAGCATGTTACAGCAGGACAAATCTGCTGCAACCGCAGCAACCGGAACCAACTGGCGGGTAGATCCAGCCATTGCAGGTGCGGGTTTGTTTTACGACCTGGCGCCTCATCAGCTGGACCTGGTCCTGTACTTTTTTGGCAACCCCGTTTCGGCATATGGTATAAGCGCCAACCAGGCCGGTTTATACAAGGCCGAAGATGTGGTAACCGGTGTAATGGAATTACCTAACCGGGTTTTGTTTAACGGGCAATGGTGTTATACGGTAGGGGCAGGCGCAGAAGAAGATTTATTTGAGATCATAGGCTCGAAAGGAAAGATCAGCTTTCCCGTTTTTGGTTCTGTGGTTACCATAACAAAAGGGGATCATGCGGAGCAACTTTTTTTTGAACCACCTGCGCATATCCAACAGCCAATGATCAGTAAAGTGGTGGATTATTTTTCAGGAAAAGGAAGCAATCCCTGTTCAGCAGCGGATGCCATCGAATCGATGAAAGTGATGGAAATATTCGCCTACGGGCATAAAAAATAAAACCATGAAATCTTTTCAAAGAAGAAAATTCTTACAGTCATTAGCGCTTACAGCAGCGGCAACCGGTATCAGTAAATTTTCTTTTGCTAAAGGAGCCCAGGAAAGCATTGCACCGGCAAACAAGAGTAATCGTTTTAAAATAAGCCTGAATGCCTATTCATTCAACAATGCATTGGTCAATAAAAAAACAACACTGGAGGAAGTAATGGAATTCTGTGCCAGGGAGAATTTTGATGCGATTGATATCACCGGCTATTACATGCCCGGCTATCCTGAGATTCCTTCTGATGAATATATCTATCATATAAAGAATAAAGCGCATCGGCTTGGATTGGCTATCAGCGGTACAGGAATCCGGAATGAATTTGCAGAACCCGATGCAACAAAGCGTACGGCAGAAATCAGTTTTGTAAAAAAATGGATAGAAGTAGCCGCCAAACTAGGTGCACCGGTGATCAGGATCTTTACCGGAAAGGCTTTACCTGCCAATCATAGTTGGGAAGAAGTGGAAGATTGGATCGTGGAAGCCATCAAAAATTGTGTTGCCTACGGTGAACAGCATGGTGTAATCGTAGCCATTCAAAATCACAACGATTTTATCAAAACTGCCGACCAGGCCATCAGCATTCTCAAAAAAGTAAACAGTAAATGGTTTGGATTGGTATTGGATACCGGAAGTTTTGTAACAGAAGAACCGTATAATGAGATTAGTAAAACCACATCGTATGCAGTGAACTGGCAGATCAAGGAAAAACTGAATTACAATGGCAAAACAGAAGATATGGACCTCAACAAATTGTGTGGTATCATTCAGGCTTCCACGTATCGCGGCTATTTGCCGATAGAGACCCTCAGCCCCGGCGATCCCTTCACCATCGTTCCGCCATTTTTACAAAAGGTTAGAACGGCTTTGGAGAAAGCGATGAAAGGTGTTTGAAAAAAATTAGCCACAGATTCGCAGATCTTAAATCTGCGAATCTGCGGCTAAAAAAACTATTTCCAAATCAAGCTCTGTGTTAAAGAAATTGTTTTAGCCGTAATTTCTTTTTGCGCATCAGCAATTTTCTTTTGAACAGCAGGCGTAATTCCTTTGGTATTGATATCCTCCATTTTAGCAATGGCTTTTACATACCAATCAGACCATACATTCAGTATATGTTGTTCCTTCTCCGCCGATTCTCCTTTCTGAATGGCTTCTTTACTTAAGGCAAATTCAGTATCCAGTCTTTCTACTGCATTTCTTCTCAGTTCATCAATCAATACCAACGCGGTTCTTTCATCAGCTTCGCAAAGTGTAAATGCCGTGGCCAATGCGCTGATACCCACGTTTTTCATTTCATCTGCAGAAACCATTTCCAGCCTGTCGCCATCGGTATGATAGAATACATCCGTAAAATGCCACATCAGTAACCCGGGAATTTTAGCCTGTAGAAAAGGGGTATGATCGCTGCCACCTTCGAATGGATTTGTTTTAACGATCCAGCCATTGGTTTTGGCCTGTTGCAGGCACCTGTTCAACAAAAGATCATTAAAATAATGCGGAAACATATCCGACTCCTTCAATACACTTCCACCCCATTCGGTGTGTTTTTCTTTTCCTCTTGTCCAGATGGCAGAGGGGTCTGGCATTTTCTCGATTAAAAAGCTACCGCCGGTTTTCGCGATATCCTCTCCTACCATATCGAGGCTCAATCCCCATTTAATACCTTTCGCCCTTACCGAATCATCTTTGATATAACGGCCGGTAGAAACGATTTCATCGCCCCATAAAAAAGTAATGGTCCTCTTGGGTGTATATTTTTTTTCTTTGATGAGCAATGCGGTAACCCTTGCCATTTCCGCCAGTGTACCAACACCGGTAGCATTATCGCTGGCGCCGGGTTCCTGGATATGCGCGCTGAAAACAAAACGTTCGTCAGGTTTATCAGTACCGCGCGCATTGGCCACAATAGTCAATTCTTCCGAAGGGTATATTTTGGATGCCACTTTTACATTTACCTGAACGGCACCTTTGGCAAGTACAGCTTTTAGTTTTTCTTTCGCATCATAGGATAATACGATGGCCCATTTTTGTTTAGCGGTATCCTGGTAAGGAATACTCTGAAACTGGATGGAATGCGTATATTTTTCCGGCTGTGTGTATTTCGGCATCGAATACCCCATCACACCGATGGCACCTTTGCGGATGGCATTGTTGTATAATGCACCAATCGATGCTTCTCCGAAAGCGATCTTCCCTTTCAGGTCTTTTGCATCCAGCTCTGCACGCGTGCCTTTACCTACATAGACAACTTCAGCCGTTTCCCCATCTGCAGGTGTACTGGCCGAATTGATGGCGATCATATTGCGGTTGGTAGCAGATTGCAATAACGGAGCTGACTCACCCACGATGGTAACGGACGAAGAAACCGGCTCCCAGGTAGGTCTGCGCATTTTACGCGTTTCTATCCGGTAAGTAAGCGGGCCTTCTGCTTCTCCATTCAGTTCTTTTACAAAACCGGCAGCTTTCAAAATTTTTTCGATGTGATAGACCGATTCATTGAACCCGGTATTACCGGCAATACGCCAGTACTTTTCAACAAAACCAACCGATTGATACGCATTGTCGCCGCTGAAGTTTTTCTGCAAGAGCGGGTAATAGCTGTCTATACGCCCTCTCTGTGCCGTTGCCAGCAGCGCAACGCAGACCATTATTGAAAGCAAAGCAAATTTTTTCATGGAATGATGTTTATAAAAAAAACGGATAACCGATAAGCCAAATCTACGATCCGCACTCATTTTTTCTCTCAAAAATGTGACGGTCTTCGGGAACTGGCGGTACGGTCTTCTCGAAACGGTGGTACGAACGTCTTTTTCTCCTCGGATTCTCCTCATTGCCTCCTCTTTGCCTCCTCGGTTTGTTCTCTGTTCGTCCTCGGTTCCACCTCAATTCGTCCTCGGAATCCGGGCTGCCATCAAGCTGGCAATACGGTTCCAAACCGGCTGCAACCAAGCAATTGTTTGGGTTAATTTTTTTTTGATTCATTATGACGCTTGTTTCTCTGCGAAAACTCCGGCAACTCTGCGGCTCTGCGGTGAATGGCGGTTTGCATTCACCGCAGAGCCGCAGAGAAAAGGGAGCTTTCGCAGAGGTATAAACAATTCGTATTAATTAACTCAAACAGCCTTTAAGTTAAGAACATTCATGCACGCCAGACTGGCAGATTCATAGCGGATATTGGTTTTTAGCAAGAGAAATTCAGCCCTATGTAAATAATGCACTACACAGGTTAAACGGCTTTATCGTTTTATAGTAGGTGGGGATAAAAAGCGTAGAAACACTGTAAAATTCCGTAGAACTACGCTTTTTTTAGTGATAAAAACATAGTTTATTTGCTACAAATCCTATCAGATGTCTGAGAAAAAAACAAGCCTGCTATTGGCCGGCAATCATGCGAAACCAAAGAAATTAGTTGCAACAGTTTCACTTCCCCAGGTGTTTCTTGACCTGCTTTCACAAAAATTCCTTTCCTGAGGAAACAATATCCTGATTAACTTAACATCTGCTCACCGTTATAGGCAGGTTGGTTTATTTAGCAGGTCTAATTACAATATTCCTGTATTCAACCGGACCATGATCTCCCTGGATCAGGATAGGCCCCGGTTCACCTTCTTTACTGTTTAATGCCCCACCCGTAATGCCGGGGATCACCTGGTCGCAGATCACGGTTTTTCCATTGGCCACAACAGTTACCGTTCTACCAATCAGTGTAATATCATATGACTGCCATTCGCCAGCCGGTTTTGCAGCATTCACATTGGGCGGAAGAAATCCATAAATGGCCCCAAACCTGTCTATCAGCGGATCCTGCCCGTAATTGTCTTCGATCTGCACCTCATAACGGCCGCGTAAATAAACACCGCTGTTGCTTCCCTTAGGATATCTTAATTCAATATGCAGTGTGAAGTCTGTAAATACTTTATCTGTTACCAGGTTGGCACCCGATTTGGGACTCCGTAAAACACCTTCTTGGGCCAGCCATTGATTGGTGCCGGTTGCATGCCAGCCGGTAAGGTCTTTACCGTTAAACAATTGAATGGGCTCACTCCAAACAGGTGTACCCGTTCTGGTTAAAGCGGGTGCACGAACCCCTTTCCATTCGTATTTTTTCCCATTGGTATACACCATCGTACCAGTTAAACGGTCATCGGCAAACACCATTTCAAATTCCATATCACTGGTGCCTGGCTCCCATTGCGGTGGAATGGAGAAGAAATATTTTCCATTCGCTTTTTTCACATTAGCTACTGGGCGTGCACTGCCGAATGCATATACAAAACGGCCTACCAGGGTGCTTCTTCCTGAATGAATTACTTCGAGCCAGGATGGCAATTCTTTACCGTCCTGGTAAATAGTAAGGTCCCATCTTCCTTCAATAGTGGTATCGGCGGCGGCTTTATAGCTGTTTTTAGCTGAGAGGCTGGTTACACTTGCAAACAAGGCTAGCATCAATAAAAAAATGGGGTGAAATGTTTTCTTCATGGTATGATAAATTTCAATGGGTAATCTGATGAAACAGGTAATTCCGGTAAAAATCGAATGTTATGATACAACACGAATAAAATCAATGGCTCCGGAAGGAGCTTACGAACCGCTCACCTTTCTGTTTCCATTAAAAGAAAGAAAAGAACGAATAGTTAAAGATAAAGCAAATGGCGTTACCCTGATTTTGGTTTTTTTGCTCATTGGATTTCAATTTTGGATTCGATTTATCAATTCTCACTAGCAGGCAGATTGGGTATTGCATGAGCAAATGTGATTTGTATGCTCATTCTTTTTTTATATTTACCCCATGATATTTTATAAGCAGTGTCCCATTTGCGGATCAACAAATTTGCAAGGATATGCAATTGATTGTTTACGTGATGGGCCGCACATGTCACGGGTCAAATGTGGCAATTGCGATATCGTATTCGCCAACCCAATGGCTGATGAAAATGAGCTGGTCTCTTTTTATACAAATTACTACCACAAGGGGAATTTCGGACTGTTGAATTATGTAGACCTCACAGTTAATTCGATCAACGAAGCAAGAAAATTGTCTGAACCAGAATTAAAAGCCAAAGCATGGCATATATATGATTACAAACACAACGGTAGGTTTCTTGATATAGGTTGTGGCCTTGGAGCGGGATTGATGTATGTTGACCAATCCGGCTTTGAACTGTTCGCAACTGATTTCGATGCAGATGCATTGTCGTTTGTACAATCGCATTATCACAATGTCAAGACACATAAAGGAGAACTGATGAGTGCCGCGTATCCCGATGATTATTTTGATTACATCTATTGCAATCATGTGATCGAACATGTACTCGATCCCACTGCTTATATCAATGAGATGTATCGGATCTTAAAGAAAGATGGCGTTTTGTACATTGGAACACCTGACAGATTAAGTTATTTATACAGAATATACAGAACTGTGAAATTCTTATCCTTGTCTATTCCGCGGATCATTGACGGCATCGAGCACACATTTATTTTTTCTAAAAGGAACTTATCGTCATTATTGACTAAGAAAGGTTTTAGCATCGAATTTCACAAATCCATTCCGCTCAGATCTTCTTTCAAAGATATTTTCCGTTCGGATATGAGCTTTAAGAAGAAGATAAGCAGGTATGGACAAACCTATTTCAAGATAAATCAGGAACTCATTTGCAGAAAATAGCGTTTCGCTTATTGCAATATTGCCACCCCTACCCCATTGTGAACTACTCGCACCTGAGAAAATGGCAATTCCAAAGACCATTTATTTTAAACTGTGCTGTGCTGTTGAAATTTGTATTCGGAACAGAAGGCATACTAGCATAAAGTGATCCTTCGTGCCTCTTTGAGTCTTAGCGCCTTAGTGTCGACCCTTTTTTGCCACTAAGTCACGAAGATTCACAAAGAAAAAAATAGATCTATTTTAATGGTATAACACGTTGCTGTTTACTCATTCGCAATGTTCAAGGCAATCGTATGTGGCAATTATCACTTACCTAGGGAGGATGTTACCAAAATTGGGTAGTGTGTCAATTTGAAAACATACTATTTTCCAGCCGCAGATTCACAGATTTTTCAGCTAATAATCTGCGAATCTGTGGCTAAAAATACCTGACTGTAACATTAGATATGTGCAAACTGGCACACTACCCAAAATTGCAATAACTACCAATTTTAGGTATATTTAGTACATCCTATGAGTAAAAACACCCCAAACCTATTTACGGTTTTTCCGTTGCCAGGGCTACTGTTATTACCCAACACACCGCATTTTACCATTGAGGATATTAACCCGGCTTTTTCAGCAGCTACGGGTATCGGCAAAGATTTTATTGGCAAGACCATTTTTGATGTATATGCCGGTTTTCATGAAACCCATCGTTCGCAGTTATCAGAAAGTTTACGGCAATCCCTGCTTACCGTAACAGCAACCCGAAAGCCACATGCCTTAGCTGTTCAACGGTATAACATACCCATTACTGGAACAAATGAGTTTGCCGTAAAATACTGGATCCCTGAGAACATACCGGTATTGGATGATGCACAAAATCTTTGCTACATCATTCACCAGGTGCATGACATTACGGAAAAACAATTGTCCTTACTGGTAAATAATACAGAAGAACCCTTTCTGTTCCTGGATATTCATTTAACGATCATCTCCTTCAATGCGCAGTTTCATCATTTATACAAAACCTATTTTGGCATCGATGTAAAAAAAGGGAACCTGGTTCTTGACTATGCGCTACCGGAAAGAAAGGAGGTAGTAAAATCCATTTATGAAAGGGTATTGAAAGGCGCCACGGAAACCTCTCTTATTCAGATCCCTTTTGCTGACAGCATCAAACATATTTCACTCAAGTTCTCACCGGCAAAAGACGATGCGGAACAGGTCATCGGGATTGTTGTAACCGCACGTGATATAACGGAAGAAACCAACTTACAGAACAAACAACAATTGCTGTTTAATGAACTGAAACAGCGGAATGTTTTTATTGAAACCATTCTTCAGCATATTCCCATTGGCATTGCCGTAAATAAAATCAATGAAGGAACGGCCACTTTTGTAAACAGGCTGTTTAGTGAAGTGTATGGCTGGAATGAAAAAGACCTGACGGATATCGACAGCTTCTTTGAAAAAGTATATCCCGATCCGGCATATCGCAAAGAAATCACTGAGCGCATTGTTACGGATATACAGAGTGGCGACCCCGAAAGAATGAGCTGGAATGGCATCAGCATTACCACCGAATCGGGAGAGAAAAGGATCATCAATGCAAAGAATATCCCTCTGCCGGAACAAAACCTGATGATCTCAACTGTTATGGATATCACACAGTCTACCATGCAGACAGAAGATATCAGGAGCAGTGAAGAAAAAACAAGGTTGATCATGAACGCTGCGCTGGATGCAATCATCTGTATTGACACAAAGGGAGATATCACTTTCTGGAATCCGCAGGCAGAACGGATTTTCGGATGGAAAGAACCAGAAGTACTGAACAAACGCCTTTCGAAATTCATCATTCCGGAATCCATGCGAAGCATGCATGACAAAGGAATGGCTGCCTATTTACAAACCGGGCATGCACCTGCCTTAAATGTTTTGCTAGAGCTTTCTGCGGTTAACCGGAACAATGAAGAGTTTCCGGTAGAGCTTACCATTTTGCCTATTAAACAGGGTAATGAGGAATTTTTCTGCGCCTTTCTGAGAGACATTACCAACAGGAAACTGGCAGAAAAACAACTGAAAGAATTAAATGAGTCCTTGCAATTACACACCAAGGAACTAGCCCGTTCCAACATGGAATTGGAACAATTTGCCTATGTGGCTTCGCATGATTTACAGGAGCCATTGCGAATGATCACTAATTTTCTTGTCCAGTTGGAAAAAAAATACATTGATGTAATTGATGACAAAGGCAAAAAATACATCGACTTTGCTGTAGATGGCGCCAGGCGGATGCGGCGTATTATTCTTGACCTGCTGGAATTTTCAAGGGTTGGAAAAACGGAAGAGTATAGTGAACTGCTTGATCTCAATGAATTGGTTAACGAGATCCAGATCCTTTACAGGAAACAGATAGAAGACAAGCAGGCTATTATTACAACTGAGCGTTTACCGGTAATTGCTGTTTATAAATCACCCATGCGGCAGGTATTTCAGAACCTTATCAGCAACGCGCTCAAATACAGCAGGGCCGATATCCCTTGTAAAATACACATCAGCGTAAAAGAAGAAGAAACGGATTGGCAGTTTTCCATAGCAGATAATGGGATCGGCATTGGCAAGGAATACTATGATAAAATTTTTATCCTTTTTCAGCGCTTACATAGCCGAAACGAGTATTCTGGAACGGGTATCGGTTTGTCGATCACCAAAAAAATTATTGAGAATTTTGGAGGAAAGATCTGGGTTATTTCAAAAGAAGGTGAAGGCAGTAATTTTTATTTTACATTTACCAAACAAATACCCCCCAAATGACCCCCATTCATATCTTACTTGTCGAAGACAATGAAGGAGATATCCTACTTACCAAAGAAGCCTTGGAAGATGGTAAGATTGTAACCGAGATCAGTATTTCGCGTAATGGGAAAGACGCCATTGATTTTCTGGAAACGCAATTGAAAAAAAACAAAGATTCCTTACCCGACCTCATCCTGCTCGATGTAAATCTTCCAAAAAGGAACGGGCATGAGGTTTTACAATATATCAAAGAAAGCGAGCAATTGAAGCAGATCCCTGTAATCATACTTACCACATCATCCTCCGATAAAGACATCCTGCTCTCTTATAAAAATCACGCGAATTGTTTCATCACCAAGCCGGTAGAAGCGGATCATTTTCTTGAAGTTGTCTCCTCCATCGAAAACTTCTGGATATCGATCGTGAAATTACCTTCTAAAAACTAGCTTCCCGATGACCAAGGATAAGAAACCATACCGGATACTGATTATTGAAGACAATCCGGGTGATTACCTGATAGTGGAAGACCTTTTGCTGGAACAGATTTTAAATCCGTCTATTGCCCAGGTAAATAATTTTAAGGAAGCATCGGCACTTTTGTCACAGGGCGACAACCTGTTTGATGTGATCCTGCTTGATCTTACATTGCCCGATAAAAGTGGTCAGCAGCTGATTAATGAGATCCTTACCCTTGCACCCGGCTACCCGATTATTATTTTGACAGGATATACGGATATGGACTTCAGTATCAAGTCCATCTCACGCAATATATCCGATTATCTGCTTAAGGACGACCTGAATGCCACCATACTTTACAAAAGCATCATCTACGCGATAGAAAGGAAGAAATACATTTCCGAACTGAAAAAATCAGAGGAAAGATACAGCGATCTGTTTCGCTTAAGCCCGCAGCCAATGTGGGTGTATGACATGGAAACTTTTCGATTTGTACAGGTCAATAAAGCGGCCATTGAAAATTATGGGTACAGTGAGATGGAATTTCTGAATATGACCATTCTTGATATCCGGCCCGAAAGTGAGATCCCGAAGCTAAAGGGAATCCTTAGGTCTGAAGATGCACACCTGGAAGCGATGTACCGCGGCAGGTTCCGACACCTGAAAAAATCCGGTGATATCATCGAAGTTGAAATTTACAGTACCCCTATCCTCATCGGTGATAAAAGTTTTAAATCCGTTATTGCCATTGATATTACCGACAAGATTCTTTATGAAGACAGACTCATCAATGCCATCCTGAGAACACAGGAAGAAGAGCGGTATGAAATTGGCAGCGAGCTGCATGATAATGTTTGTCAGATCCTGGCCACCAGCCAAATCAGTCTTGATAAACTGAAAGAAGCACTGCCTCCTGAAAAAATGAAATGGTACAATTATAGCAGGGAATACCTGGAGCTGGCGCTTACCGAAATACGGAACCTTTCGCATCGTATGGCACCCGCTTTTTTTACGGATACCACTGTACAGGAAGCTTTTGAACGGCTGCTTCACTCATTTGATGTAGATGGCAGGTACAAAGTAGTTCTTACTGTACACGAAGCCGTGAAGAAACACCTGATTACAATTGATGCGCAATTGAACCTTTACCGGATACTGCAGGAGCAATTGCGGAATATTGTAAAACACGCTAAAGCGACCCGGATCGAAGTTGACGTTACTATTTGCAAAGATCGTCTTACCATGACCGTTCGCGATAATGGTATCGGGTTCGATGTAGAGAATCAAAAAACGGGTATTGGTATGACCAACATGAAAAGACGTGCTGCGTTTTTTTCAGGAGAGATCGGCTTAGCCTCTACTCCCGGAATCGGATCTACCATCACCGTTTCAATTCCCCTCAAAAGAATTATCGTGTAACCGGTATTTGCTTACTTAGGGATAGTGAAATAAAAGGTACTTCCTCGTTCAGGCTCGGATTCAACCCAGATACGCCCACCAAGGTTATCCATTATTTTCTTCACAATAGCAAGTCCCATACCCGTTCCGCTGTACTCGTTTTTTGCGTGCAGTCGCTGAAAAATAATAAAGATCTTTTCGAAATATTCTTCATTGATACCAATGCCATTATCGGCAACGGAAAAAGTCCAGTGGTCCGCTGATTCCTGTGAACGGATATCGATTATTACCGGAACGTTTTCCTTGCCATATTTGATCGCGTTGTTGATAAGGTTCTGAAACACTTGTAAGATGGGCGCTTTATAGCTATAGATCACAGGCAGCTTTTCTGCGTGCATAGTGGCTTCCTTTTCCTCCAAGTATTTTTTTTGTAAAAGACATATTTCCTCAATCAGTTTGTTCAAGTCGATTTCTTCCTTTTCTGAGGAGAGTCTCCCTACTCTAGAGAATTCCAGTAATTCAAGAATGATCTCCCGCATCCGCTTGGCGCCATCTACTGCAAAATAAATGTACTGATGCGCTTTCTCATCCAGTTGCTCATTGTATTTTTTTTCGAGTTGTGTTAAAAAACTGGTTACCATCCGAAGCGGTTCCTGCAGGTCGTGCGAAGCTACATATGCGAATTGTTCCAGTTCCTGGTTTGATACGGCGAGGTCCCTGTTTGTTTTCTCGAGATCGGCATTCAGTGATTTCAGCGATTCTTCATATTGTTTACGCTCACTGATATCTGAAGTTGATCCGATCATCCGGATAGGATTTCCTGAGTCGTCACGAATAATATGCCCTTTATCGTACACGATCGCATATTCTCCATTCGCTTTTTTAAACCGGTATTCATCTTCCCAATAATCAATGGCAGGATCCGCGAAAATGGCATTTCTTCCCTTTTCCACTCTCTGCAGGTCATCTGGATGAACAAGTTTTGACCAGAACCCATTGTCCTGATCCGCCAGCAAGGGACTGTATCCAAAAACACGTTCATAATTATCGCCGGATCTCACCACGGTATCATTTACAATATCCCAGTCCCATACGGAATCATTGGTAGCTTTGGCTACATAGTTATAACGTTCATTGCTGATGCGGATCGCTTCCAGTGCATTTTTTCGTTCCGTGATATCTTTAAAATAAACCGACAGCCCTTTGGTCGAAGGATATACACTGATCTCAAACCATTTTTTTAACATCGGATAAAAATCCTCGAAATGATCAGCCTCGCCGGAGTTCATGGCCCGATGGTAATGCCGGTAAGATTTCGTATGAATGCTACCCGAAAAAACATCCCATAAAGGTTTGTTTACAATTTTTTCTTTGGGTGTATGAAGCATTGTTTCGGCTACCTGGTTCCAGTAAGTAACTACCCAGTTTTTATCCACTGCAAAGAACCCATCCCCAATACTTTCCAGGATGGTATTTCTTTCTTCCAGTGAGCTTACAAACGCGAGTTCAGTTTTTTTCCGTTTATCAATATCCTGGAAGCTTCCATATAAGCGGATACATTTCCCGTTTCTAAATTCCGCCTCCCCTATGGCTTTTACCCATCGTTCATTTCCTTTTTCTGTTATCAGCTGCAGCTCTTCTGAATAGGGCGTCCCATCCTCAATGGCTTTATTGACGACCTGGATGATCCTGTCGCGGCTCTCTCCTTCTTTATAATACAGGATCCCCTGTGCAAGATTGGGTTCGAAATTTTCCGGCGCTTCATGTATTTCCCTGGTAACCGGCGACCAGATTACTTTATCTGTATCCGGGTAAAATTCCCATACACCTATCCTGGATAGGCGATACATTTGATCCAGTGTTTTCTCCAGTTCTTTTTCTTCCGTGATGTCGTGTACGGAACCGATCAGCTGTACGCAGCTATTGTTTTCAAAAACAGGTGTTACTGAAACGATCCCTGTTTTTTTGCCGGTAGGATATAGGGTTTCTTCTTCCCACTGTACCGTTTTTTGCTGTGTAATGGCTTCCCGGTATTTCCCCAGCACAAGCTCCAACGCAGGCGGAGGCAACACTTCTGTGATGTCTTTATACAAAACATCTGCTTTCGCCAGGCCGGTTGTATCCAGGAAAGATTGGTTAACAGAAATGAACCGAAAATTCCGGTCATCGGCTACACTTAGTACAAAAATGCAGTCGGCCACTTTATTGTAGACCAGATCCAGCTGGCGTTCCTGTTTCTTTAATTGTTCATCTGCTTTATTCTTTTGGGTAACATCCCTTAGAAAGCCCAGGTAATTGCCATTGGTCAGAATATTGGAATTCATCTCAATGATAAAAGTGGTTCCATCCTTTCTTTTGGCAATACGCTGGGTAAGCATTGATTGCCCCAGGGTAATTTTTTGAATTTGAAGAGGGGGATCATTTTCCGTAATTACCAACAGGTCTTTGGGCGTCATTTGATACAGCTGTTCCCGGGTATATCCAAACAAAGACAATGCCGCTGAATTGGCATGTATGATACGAAGGCTGCTGTTGCAGATCACGATACCATCAGAAGCCTGCTCAAACAAGGTTCTGTATTTCTCTTCAGAACTGCTCAATGCGTCCAAAGCTTCCCGCTGTTCCCTTGTTTTTCTTGTAACGGCTTTGCGAACCATTATACCGTAGGCAAGCACAATAAGAAAAAGAAACATTACGGCTCCCACCGCAACAAAACCAATGTTTTTTAAGGATTCTGAGATACTTGGTTTTTTCCGATAGATGAATGCTTTAATATCCGTATCAGCTTTAATCAAACCCAGTTGCTGGTGAATCGCTAAGATGTGTTCCCATCTTCCCTCATTCATATTTCCCATTTCAACCAGTTCGGGGAGTATGAGTTTTGCCATTTCATCGGCTTCAAACATAAGCGCCGCTCTCGTAACTTTTCTTTCCGAAACACCAGGCAGGGTTAAGATATAATCTACCAGTTCCTTTTTATGCGTCATCGCGTATTCCCAGCCTTTGAAACTGGCCCTTCTGAACTTTTCTACTGTTTCGGGATTTTTAGCAGTATAGGAATGGGATGAAAATAAAATATCGCCATAAAAATCGACCCCGTAATTAATCGGCGACAATAAAGAAGGCTTACTACCCATTTGCTGTAACTGGTAAGGTTCAACGGAGCGGTAAGCGGTCATCGCGTCCACTTTCCCTTTTACCAGGTCGCTATTATTCCAGGTATGGTTTACAATGGATAACTTATTTACGTTGAGCCCTTCTTTCAAAAACATGGCTTTCAGTTCAACCCATCCCTGGTTTTCTGAAGCCATAATGCGTTTGCCTACCAGGTCGGAAGGCACATTGATGTGCTTTCCCGGCATGGACATAATTACATACGGCGAATGCTGGAAGATAGCGCCCAGTGCCACCAGGGGTTTACCATTGGCATATTCCGATAATAAATCACAACCCGAAACACCAAAATCGGCCCGGCCCGATAACACTTCCCCAACAGCAGGATGCGCTGCATCGCCTGGCACGATGTTCACTTTCAATCCTTCTTTTTCATAAAATCCCTGTGTAACTGCCGCATAATAACCGGCAAACTGGAACTGGTGCCACCATTTAAGTCGCAAACTAACTTCATGCTGTTGCGCCTGCCCTTTTTGGAAAAGACAGGAAAATACTAATAACGCTATGAGATAGCGGCGTAACGGCATGCGCAGGGTTTCGATTATGCTGTTTAGTAAGTTAATAAAAAAAAGCGGGGGGATATAATAAACTTAATAAGGAGCCTCGACTCAATGTATTTCTTTACGTACACTATTCGCAGGCAAGGGGGGACTCAAGGATTTTCCCACATGATCGTTTCTGGAATAAAGCTATTTCAATAAGAGAAAGCCAGAGAAAAAAAGCGATAAGAGTCGTTCTCCTCAGCTCTTTTTCTCTGGCTTTCTCTTATTGAAATAACGCCCCGATTTCTCAATGGTAAAAATTGGAATATAAGAGGGAGGATTCTGGTGATATGCATACAAAAAAGCCCTGATGAGGTTTCCTCCTTGTGGCAAGATCGGGATGTAAATCTGAGACTTCAGGGTTCTAAATCAGGAGATAAATTCTCCAAGTCATTCAGGTCTTTAGACCTACCTGCTAGCTTTTTTGCTATTAGTAAGTCATTCAAGTTAATGGTTCTGATCTTCAGATCTTCATCTTCAAATATGATAGCACTTGTAAAACAAGCTTCAAATTCAAGCCCTTTTACTTTAATCATTAAATCAATTGCCACAGGTGGTATTCCAAAAGTAAATACATCCCAATTGGGATGCGACAGAAAATTATTTTCTGTCATATCAAACACGGGCATTCCGAACTGTAAGAATGCCTGCTTAATCCGAAAATAATTTTGAGGTGTTCTTTCTACCCAAATGTCCATATCGCCAGTAGTTCTTGAATATCCATGAAGAATTACTGCAAATCCGCCTACAAGTAAATACTTTACCTCCTGTTTGTTAAGTGCCAACAGGAAATCTCTAAAATCTTCATTAAATATATTACCCATTATTATTTTCTTGACTTGGCTTCGAACCTTGTTTTATCCATTCGTGGCGGAAGATCCTGGGGGTAGTTAAACGCAATACCATTTAAATAAGCAGATACACGCAAGCGCTCTATCCAGCTTATCTTATGGTAATAAGCAGTATGATTCGCCGCTTCTTCCATGGTTTGTGCCTTGAATGCGGTTCTATCCAATTTATACGATGACATACTCAAATATACAAAATATTGAAGTGCGGAAAAAGAGGGATGCTATTGCGGTATAGATATCAAATGGCCCCGAAAATACTATTTCCAGGGCCATTTTTTAAAACGTACGATAACAAGATTATATCTAACCTCGCGTTGCATCAAACGATGCGGATCATACTATGTATTCATTTAGTTTTTTAATCTTGTAACCAATTCATCTAAAAATCCGTCATACTTTTTAAGGATACGGTTATAAGGCCTGAATTGTTCATCAGCATTATAGGCAGTTGATGATCTTCCCGAAGCTTCTGAAACAAATTTTACTTTATAAACGAGCGGTTTTTCAGAAGACTGTTTTACGATCATCCGGATACGAACCGTATTCGCTTTAAAAGACATACCTACCCATGAAGTGCGGAGATAACCCGCTTTCTCATCGCTGTTTTCCAGAACATCGAACTTATCTAAAACGGTACTTACCACCTGTTTCCAGGCATCTTCCCTTGATTTGGTAGCGTTTACATTGATCTGTATTTCTGTATTGGCAATATTAGATTCTATAGAAGACGTATAGGATTCATCTTCCTGCAATTGAATATAATCTGTTGATGGAGGATCGGCCATTCCTTTTTTTACACAATACGTGCGGCTTTCACCGATATATCCTTCCTGCTTTACTTCAACAGTAAGACAATCGTTTTTTGAAATTTTTATTTCCACTTTACCCGTACCCATCTGAACACCGTTAACATATACACGTGCTGTTTGAGGCGATGTTGTGATGGTTACTTTTTCTGCGGCGAAACTACCTGTAATGCACGACAGGAAAAATACGGATACAAATAAGGCCTTGATGATCGCTTGTCTTTTTCTCATGTTAATCTAATTTTCTGTTTATGTTTTGGTTGAATTTTTAAGATACGTAAAGATTGCCAGTCTGCGCAGAAACCGGTCAGGCTTTTTTCATTTTACTTTCCGAATAACGAACGTATACCGTTGATTACAAACACAATACAGTTCCTGATTTTTTAAAATAATTTTTGCAATGACATATAATATATTATTTATTTCTATTCGGTCTCTTGCGTGCCTTGCGGTTCATTGCGGGCTTTGCGTTATAACTTTACAATTTGCCTTATTCGTAATGCGGAAAAAGCAGTAACGCAAAGCCCGCAATGAACCGCAAAGTTCGCGAAGTGAGTGTTCCAGTTGAGTTGTTTAATAGGAGTACAACACGTTATGAATTAATAATGCTCATCAGCATTGAAGTGTAGAAAAGAGTTAGTATTTGTCACGAAAAAAATCATTTCCTATTACCGGATGAAATATTAATGGAAAGAGCTTGGCCATATACAAACAGGCCCCGAATGGGGCCTGTTTGTATAAAGAGTGAGATTTGAACCCTGACCATAGGATTATTGTAACGAACGCGGCAACTGATCAGCGCTAGTCTGAAGAATCGGCTTTGCAATTATCCTGCAAAGCAATAAGCACATCCATGCTCCTGTGCCCTGCCAACCGCCCATACGCCCGCTGGTACTAACTGAACACCCGGCAGCAATCCTTTCATCCAGTCTTTCTTTACATCTTCCTGGCTCATATTCATCATTCCCGCAGCTGCCCCGGTAAATACGCTAATTGCCATTTCGCAAGCACAAAACATTACACCGTCTGCCTGCAATTCGTTGATGCCGATCTGCACTTCGCCAATTCCCGGAAGTTTGAAATCGCCTGGCTGAGGCTTCCAGAATGGGTTGCGTAAAGAGGCCTGTTTAGTTTTAGGATCATTTGCATTGAATAATTCACCGAATTTATATTTTGACCAAACCCAATGATCAAATGCATACGCAATGGCGGTATGTCTTAATACTACCACTACACCACAATCACTGGCAGGTGTTCCTGTTGCCTGGTTGGTTAATAAAAACACCTTGGGCCATGCGAACGGAAAGATCTCATGGGGTTGTGTTGCATCATATACTATTTTATGCTTGCCCTTTACCTGGTTAAACCATTGATCGGCATCGGCAGGCGCATAGGTAATCTTTTCTCCTGTAGCAGCTTCTGATGCCATTAGTTGGTTAATGGGTAATGCCAGGCTTGTTAATCCGAAAGCAGCGGCGGCTTTTGTGATTGCTCCCAAAAATCCACGGCGGTGGGTTGTGAAAGACGGTTGGTTGGTTGACATGTTAATGTAGGGTTTTGAGGTTTCTGGGGGGATTACCATACAAAGTAGAAAACCGGGAGGAATTATGCAATGTTTACAGGCAGAATTAAAATACCCAACCGCCTGGTAAAAGCACAAAAAAGCCCCTAATGGGGCTTCCTGCTTGTAGCGAGATCGGGATTTGAACCCGAGACCTCAGGGTTATGAATCCTGTGCTCTAACCAACTGAGCTACCTCGCCAGGTTATTTTTCCGTCGCGCTGTAGGACAAATTTTCGCTAACGGGCTGCAAATATAGGAGGTTTGCACAAATGGAAAACCCTTAATAGGCTAAAAGTTTCTGTATCCGTTCGGTTAATTTGGCCGGCGTGGGCAGCATAGCCGCTTCCAGTACCGTATTTATGGGCACTGCGGGCAGGTTACGGGCACCCATCACTTCTACCCGGGCATCCAGAAAATGGTAACAATTATTGGAAATACGGAGTGATAATGCCTCCGCAAATGAATTATTCTGCTGCTCTTCACTCAACACCAATACTTTTCCGTGTTTTCGTACCGTGGCATAGATCATTTCCTCATCCAGCGGAAACAAGCTGCGCAAATCAAGGATTTCTATTTGTCCGGGCAGTAATTCAGCAGCCGCTTTGGCCCAGTATACACCCATTCCATAAGTTATTATGCAAACTGTTTCGCCCTTGCGTATGCGTGCCGGGGAGGCCTCAAGCACAGTATTTGCCTTGCCCAATGGTAATACATACTGTTTATCGGGCTCAATGGTCCGGGCATCATCGGTTCCGGGTACTTTGCTCCAGTAAAGTCCCTTGTGTTCCAGCATCACCACGGGATTGGGATCTAAAAATGCCGCTTTCATTAATCCCTTCATATCAGCCGCATTGGATGGGTAAACCACTTTAATGCCTTTTATAGAAAGCAGGGTACTTTCAATACTGCCACTGTGATAAGGCCCGCCACCACCATATGCTCCGGTTGGCACCCGCAATACCATCTGTACCGGAAATTTTCCATTAGACAGATAACAGGATTTAGAAGCTTCCGTAATCAGCTGGTTCAATCCCGGATAGATATAATCCGCGAACTGGATCTCTACAATCGGTTTCATACCCAATGCAGACAGGCCCACGGTAGAACCTACGATATAGGCTTCCTGTATAGCGGTATTGAATACACGTTGTGCCCCGAATTTATCGGCAAGTGTAGCTGCTTCGCGAAATACACCGCCCAGGCGGGCGCCTACATCCTGTCCGTATAAAATGGCTTCGGGGTACTGCTCCAATATTTCCTCAACAGCATGTAATGCGGCATCAACCATCATTATCCGCTCGCTATTTTTAGAAACCCGTTTCCCTTTTTCTTCCGTAACGGGTGTAGGTGCAAACACATGGTTTTCTACGCTGGCCGCATCTGGATCGATGCTGTTTTGCGCTCGGATAAAATCCTGTGTTACTTTTTCCTGCGCTTCTGTTTCGGCCTGGTTGATCTCATGCTCATGGTAACCTACCCCATTCAGCAACAAACGCAATTTGGGAGCGGGATCATACAAACCATGCTTTAACAGGTCTTCGCGGGTTCTGTAGAATTCTTTTCTTACCCCACTGGTATGGTGGCCCAATAAGGGAACTTTTGCATGTACCAAAACCGGTTTGCGTTCTTCTCTCGCATAATCGATCGCCTGCTGCATGGTTTCGTAGCTGCGGATAAAATCGCTGCCGTCGCATTGCAAGCGTTTCAGTCCTTTAAAACCCGCGGCGTAATCATAGGCATTGGTGGTTCTGATCTCGTCTGCGGAGGCACTGATGCTCCACTGGTTATCCTGCACCAGGTATACAATGGGTAATTGTTTTAATACGGCAAACTGGAATGCTTCGCTCACTTCTCCTTCCGATACACTTCCATCGCCCAATGAACATACCACAACAGGTAATTGACCATCATCGCCTTTACGCAACAACGGCGAGGCTGTTTGCTCCAGAAAACGGATACCCTGTGCAATACCGGTGGTAGGTATGGCCTGCATACCGGTAGCGCTGCTTTGGTGAATGATAGATGGTTTGGAAGTATCCCTGCTGCTTGGGTGGCAATAATAAGAGCGCCCCCCCGAAAACGGGTCCTCTTTTTTTGCCAGCAATTGCAGCATCAGTTCATAAGGCGTAAACCCAACAGAAAGCAGGATACTATCATCCCTGTAATAAGGACTAACCCAATCGCAGGGCAGCAAGTGCAGGCCGGTTGCGATTTGTATGGCTTCATGTCCGCGGGAAGTGGAGTGAACATATTTGCAAACCTGCCGGTTGGCATCATAGGTATCGCCCATTGCGCGGGCGGTAACCATCACCTGGTAAGCCTGTAATAATGTTTCCGGCGTGAGCATTCGTTTTTTTTCTGTTGAAACTGGATCAACTTTATTGGCTGGTGAGGTAAACACACCAACGGTTTTTACTGCATCTGCTGCTATTCCTTTTTCTGTACTCATTTGATCTCGAGTGCGAACATTTTTTCCTTGCCGTAAAAACCTTCCAGCACATCATCGGTAACACATTCGCCAACACCAGCCGGCGTTCCGGTATATACCAGGTCGCCAATGTTTAAGGAGAAGAACTGAGAGATATGCGCAATGATCTCGTTGAAAGAAAAGATCATATCTGCCGTATTACCTGTTTGCACTACTTCTTTATTCTTCTGCAGGGAAAAATGGATCGGGTTCTTCAATACTTCGGGGGTAAATGCAACCCATTTGCCAATGATGGCCGAATTATCCCATGCTTTGGCTTTTTCCCAGGGCAGTCCTTTCTTTTTCAGTTCGGCCTGTATATCGCGTGCGGTAAAATCTATACCGATGGTAAATGCGTCGTAGTATTCTGTTGCGGTTGATTCATCCACATACCTGCCGTTCTTGCAGATCCGCAGAACAACTTCCGCCTCGTAATGCAATTCATTGGAAAACTCGGGGTAATAAAACGGCGCGTTGGATTGCATCAATGCGCTCTTGGGTTTCATAAAGATCACCGGTTCTTCCGGAACCGCATTGCCCAGCTCTTTCGCATGATCAACATAATTGCGTCCTACACAGAATATCTTCATAATGGTGCATTTTAAAATAGTAATTAAATAGCGTTGACGGCCTTCCGGCGGATACAGGAATGGCTACTTATATTATATTTCCCGGGCCGATAACGTTGAAATGGTCCGTTTTATTATTCAAAAACCTGGTTGTTAAACAGATTCATCGTCCGTTCGATCCCAATAGCCGCGAACGATTCTATCACCTCTACACATTTCTCGGTCTTCTTATGAACCAGCGGAATTTCTTCCTGCGTCCATTTTCCCAATACAAATTCTACCTGTCTTCCTTTAGGAAACTGGTTGCCTACCCCGAAACGCAGTTTAGGGTATTGATCCGTTCCCAGTGTTAGCTGGATATCTTTTAAACCATTGTGTCCCGCATCGCTGCCCGATCCGCGCAAACGGATCCTGTTCAATGGAAGGGCCAGTTCATCTACAATGGTTAAAGTGTCGGCTACTTCTACTTTCTCCTTATCCATCCAGTATTTAAAGGCCTTGCCACTCAGGTTCATGTACGTGGTGGGTTTGATGCACACAAACGTTTTGCCTTTCCATTTTACTTCGGCCACTTCTGCCAGCCGGTCGGTTTTAAAAAAACCACCATGCTTCAATACAAAAGCACTCACCACATCAAATCCGATATTATGACGCGTATGCCTGTATTCCTCACCAATATTGCCCAGTCCTATTATCAAAAATTTATTCATACAATACCTCAAAAGTAGCGGGTTAATTCAAATGTGCAAAAGCCGTTTTCCCCCATGGATTCTTTGCTGCTGAACAAAGCCAATGCCGTTTAGTCTGGAGTTAGAAGTCTGGAGACTGGAGACTGGAGTTGGGTACCTGTTCATTCAGGACTAGGCACATACATTACAATAACCCAGTCTCCAGACTCCTAACTCCAGACTTCCAACCACCCTTTGTATTCTTTGCTGATATTTTCAAGTTACATGTGTTAATTTCACGCGCCTGTTCAACTACCAAATCGATGTTCCAAACTGCTGTTAAAAAAATTATTTCTTTCATTTCAACAATTGCCGGTATTGGCATTGCGGATGATTTAAGCTTTCATGAGAAGAAAAAAACACAGCTCCTCAATGTAGTCGTGGCAAGTGGTTTACCCGTTAATGCTTACTTCTCTATCCATAACCTGTTAAGCGGGCGTACCGTACTGGGTGTCATTAATATTTGTTTATTGATCGGGGGAATTCTGATCCTCGTCATTAACAGCCAGCGGATGTTTTTATTAAGCCGCTTTGTGTTGACCATCTTGTCCAGTGCCCTGTTCAGCACCAGTGCCGTTCTGTTCCGGAACGGTGGCGAGTATTTTCTGATCGCCAATCTACTCGTCATTATCATCTATTTTAATAAGAAATGGCATCTCATCTTTCTTACGTCTTTTAACTGCCTGCTGTTTATTGGTATAAAAATATTTCTGACCACCTCTTATGTGTATGGTACGGTTCCGTTCAGCAGGGTTATTTTCAATATCAGCTGGACCCTGCTTACCATGCTGCTTGCCTTATTGTTTTTCAAGAATGAACAGATGGCTTACCAGCAGCAGATCGAAGAAAAAAATACGGAACTCGAAAACTTAAACCAGACCAAGCAGAAATTATTTTCCATCATTGCACATGATCTCCGTTCTCCTATCGGGCAGTTAAAAGGTTCATTGGATCTTGTTACCAGGGAATACCTTACACCGGATGAATTCAGAAAGATCTCGTCTAAGCTGTCATCGGAAGTTGACCAACTGCACAGTACATTAGACAACCTGCTCCGCTGGAGCATCAGTCAGTTCCAGGGCATTGTTGCCCGGCCGGAAAATGTTTTATTATCCGATGTGATTGAGAACAAAGCCATCCTGTTCCTTAAACAATCCATGGAAAGAAAAAACATCTGTCTGCAGTTTGAAGATGCAGGACTTTCTGTATATGCAGATCCGGATCATTTGATGCTGGTATTCCGTAACCTGGTGTCCAATGCCATCAAATACAGTTACCAGGATGGAATCATTACCATCCGCTCATACAGGAAAGAAAACAAGATCCTCACCGAAATAGCAGATAGGGGCATGGGCATGAATGAAGAAATGAAATCTTCCATCTTCGATCCTGTTACCATGGTCTCCAGCGCCGGCACTTCCAATGAGAAAGGCACGGGCCTGGGATTAAAACTCTGCAAGGAGTTCCTTGAAAAGAACGACGGACAGATCTGGGTGGAAACTGTTGAACAAAAAGGAACTGTTTTTTATACATCCCTTCCCGCAGCAATCTGACAAATGAAAAAGCCCGGCACAATGTACCGGGCTTGTAAAATGTATTGAGAGATTATTTCTTTTTCTCTTCTTTTCCTGCGGTTGCTTCTTCCTGTTTCAGCTGACGTGTTAACACAACAGATGCGATAGGAATACGTGGCGAGTTCAGGATTTCCATTCCATCGATCTTTACATCTTCAACACGGATGTTTCCGTTCAGATCAAGATTGGTAATGTCTACGGCAATGGTTTCTCTTAAGTCTTTAGGCAATGCTTTTACTTTCAGAGATTTGATCTTGGTGATCAGTTTACCACCACCTTTTACACCCACAGAAGTTCCTGTGAATTTGATAGGCAGGGTAGCAACCACTTTTTTGTCGTTAACCAGTTCCAGCAAATCTACGTGGATCAGGTTGTCCTGTACTTTGTCAAACTGCAGATCTTTCAAAATGCATTTGTACTTTTTACCGTCTACCGTTACTTCGGCCAACTGAAATTCACCAGTGTACACCAAAGGCTTGAAAGCCTTCGCAGAAGCGTAAAAATTAACCTCTTCGGCACCCCCGTAAATTACACCCGGCACATTTTCCTGAGAGCGAATCTGGCGGGCGGCTTTTTTGCCATGCTCGGTCCTCAGGTGACCTTCGATTGTAATTGTTTTCATGTTATTATTTTTTGGACGGCAAAGGTAGGGAATGGGGATTATTAATTAGCAATTAATAATTAGTAATTAGTAATTGCTTAAAAAGCCCTTGTTACCCCCAGCGCACTCATCCAACCCATTAAAAACCAGTCAATTACTAATTATTAATTACTAATTACTAATTTATTTATCCCTCCCGCGAAGCTGGGAATGAATAAACAGGCTCGTAATACTCTTGTTTTCATACGCGTTCCTGATGGCGATGGCAAAGAGATCGGCCACGGAGATCACTTTTATTTTGGGGCTTTCGTGTTTTAAGGGAATGGTATCGCAAACCACGAGTTCTTCCAACACACTATTTTCAATATTCTCGTAGGCCTTACCACTTAATACCGGGTGCGTGATCAATGCCCGAACGCTGCGGGCGCCTTTTTCCTTTAATAGTCCGGCAGCTTTCGCGAGGGTACCACCTGTATCGCAGATATCATCTACCAGGATAATGTCTTTATCCTTTACCTCCCCGATTACCACCATGCTCGCGATTTCATTGGCGCGTTTGCGGTGTTTGTCGCAGATCACCATTTCTGCATTGAAATAACTGGCGATTTCCCGAACCCGGTTGGTACTGCCTACATCCGGGGCCGCAAAAGACAAATTAGTTAAACGAAGCTGCTCGATATAAGGAATAAAAATAGCTGAGCTATCGAGGTGATCCACCGGTACATCAAAGAAAGCTTGTATCTGCGGTGCGTGAAGGTCCATTGTGATCACCCTGTCGGCTCCGGCAGCCTGCAGCAAAGTAGCGATCAGTTTGGCGCCGATGGCTACGCGGGGTTTGTCTTTTCTGTCCTGCCGCGCAAAACCATAATACGGAATAACAGCGATGATCTTATGGGCACTGGCGCGTTTAGCGGCATCGATCATCAGTAACAATTCCATCAGGTTATCCGTGGGGGCGTACGTGCTTTGTACTAAAAAAACATAATCGCCGCGGATACTTTCCAGGAAGATGGGCTGAAACTCTCCATCACTGAATTTCTGGATATTGATCTTACCGATAGGGGCGCCAAAACGTTGCGCAATTTTTTCTGCCAGCTTCTGCGAACCGGTGCCGGAGAATATCTTGACGGATGGGTTCATATAAGAGAGGAATGTGCGGCGAAGATAGAGATTAGGTTAAGAAATTGTAATTTGATTTTGCACAAATTTTCAGTATGTACAAATTTTCTATCAAGGAATGGGCTGAAGACGACCAGCCGCGGAAAAAGTTATTTCACAACGGTGCCAATTCTTTAAGCAATGCGGAATTGCTGGCCATCCTTATCAACAATGGCCACGGAGATCAATCGGCACTGGACCTGGCCAAAGCCTTACTGCAAAGCACAGGCAACGATCTGGGCGAGCTGGCTATGCTGGGTGTAAAAGAACTGACCAACCGCGGTATTAAGGGAATAGGCGAAGCAAAAGCCATCAGTATCATTGCTGCCATGGAATTGGGTATTAGAAGGAATGCATTGGGCAGAAAAAAAGAGGTTGTTCTGAAAAGCGGAGATATTGCCAACTATCTCCGCGCCCGGCTCGAATTCAGGCAAAAAGAAGTATTTGCCGTAGTGTTTCTCAACCGGGGAAACAAAATAAAACACCTGGAAATCATCAGCGAAGGCGGATTAACCGGAACGGTTGCCGATCCGCGTATCATTCTTAAAAAGGCCTTGGAATACAATGCTACGGCCATCATTCTTTGCCACAACCATCCGGGCGGCAATACAAGGCCCAGCCGTGCCGATGAAGCCATTACCCAAAAAATAAGGCAGGCCGCAAGCCTGCTCGATATCCTTGTAACGGATCACATTATCGTAAGCAGCGAAGGCTATTTCAGCTTCGCGGATGAAGGACTTTTATGATAATTAGCGATTAGTAATTAAAAACTGGGGAGTATATTTCTAATTGCTAATTATTAATTTCTAATTACTTACGCCTGCGCGGTTGGCCCACCGAAATTCATAGGTATTTCAATATGTTCCAGATCCTTGATGGCGCCATTGGCGGCTTCATAGCGTTCAATATTTTCTTCCAGCGCTTTCATAAAACGTTTGGCATGCATAGGTGTAAAAATGATCCTTGATTTTACTTTGCTTTTGGGAGTACCGGGCATCACATTTACAAAATCGATCACGAATTCGGCATCGCTATGGGTAATAATGGCCAGGTTGGCATAACTGCCTTCGGCTGTTTCTTCACTGATTTCAATATTCAACTGCGCGTTGGGTTGTTGTTCCATATCTTCTTTTTAGAATAGCAAATGTATCCAATAGTTATCAGTTGATTTGCGAATAGCCGTTCAATCACATAAAAAAACCCGCAATAGAATTGCGGGTTTTTTATATAAGCATGAGCGAGATTATTTATCCCACCAGATTTTAGAATCCTGAACATCACCTCCGGTCATCAGACCTGCAGCAGAAGTCACATTTGCTTTGTTAAGCGAGTATTCGTCTGTACCATATATGTACCTACGTGGTATCTGACCACCTGTGTTTTGTGCATAAGCAGATGGAACGAGAACAGGGAAACCGGTTCTTCTCCATTCAGCCCAAGCCTGGGTACCATCCGGGTAAAGGGCTAACCAACGTTGGGTAGCTATTTTCTGGATATTGTTGGTACCGTAGAGAACACTTGCCTGGGCAAGGTAGGTAGTTGCCTGGGCAGCAGTATAACCGTATTGCGCAAAAGACAGGGTAACTGCCTGAGCATACAATGCGGCGGCCACTTCTGTGGTCCATCCTCTTTCTGCTGCTTCAGCACGGGCTAAAGTAACCACGGAAGCTGTCAGCAGGTTGATCGGATCTGTAGCACCTGTACCGGCACCTTTCAGGATATAAGCGATCCCTGTGGTAATCTGTGTAGCATGCACACGGTCAAGACCATAAGGGAAGCCATTAGGTGTAGTTCCATAAGAAGCGAGACGCGGATCGTTGTTCGCAGACAGTAAATCCGTCATTGTTTTACTTTCAGCGTTATCCACCCTTGCGCTGGTAACATAGTTAGCGTAGAAAGGATTGGCGAACGTAGTACTTGCATAGGTAAGCGCTACGTTTTCTGTATTGGCGCTGATATATCCACCTCCATCAGCCAAAGCGGCTGAGAACTCGGTAGCAGACCACTGTCCTGCACTAGGATACACTTTGCTCGCGCGCAGTGCAATCACCATACGGAGAGAATTGGCGAATTTTTTCCATTTGGTACTCCATGCAGCAGATGTAATGCTGGTTGAGTTGGAAAAATTCATCAATACATCACCTTTACAGATGGGGCCGTTATCGAACTGAGCAACTGATTCTTTCAGTTCCTTGATCAGGTCAACATAGATATCAGATTGCTTGTCATATTTAGGCAACAGTACGGAAGTGCCTTTCAAAGCATCTGAATAAGGGATATCTCCCCAGCGGTCGGTAATTGTCCAGAAAATATAGGCTTTCAGGATTCTTGCCACCGCAATCTGGTTGCTGTTCGAACCATTATTGATGGTACCGCCTTTTGTAGCAGCGTCTGTATTCTGCTTAATGATATTCTGCAGATCATACAGATCGGCCGAGTAAATACCGGAGAAAGACAATACGGGTGCCGCGTACAGCGAAGTACTCGGGTATTGTGTTTCAGAAAAATACTGGGCATACTGACCAGGCTGTATGGAACTGGCATAACCACCCAGGTTTCCCTCTACGTTTGTTAACAAGGCAGCCGTAACCGGGGTAGCTGTTCCACCCGGGTTAACGTTGGTTGTGCCAAAGTCTTTGATCTTGTTACATCCGGAACCTACTAGCGTAATGGTAGCCAGGGCCGCTGCAACAGAACTTATTTTAAATAATTGTTTCATTTTCAGAATTTTTAGAGCTAAAGAAATATTAGAAACCAACTTTCAGGTTAATGCCTAATGACCTTGTACCTGGATACTGTGCGTTTTCACCATATGAATTGCTGATCTCAGAAGGATCGAAATCTTTTGTCTGAGAATAGATCAGCCAGTAATTGGTGGCAAACAGTGATAAACGTGCATTCTGCAATACTTTATCCAGTTTTAGCTTTTTAACATTAATGTTATAACCGAGGCTCACCTCACGCAGTTTGATAAAAGTCAGGTCATAGATATTACGATCCTGGATCTGGCTTACATCTACAGTCTGGTGGAAATAATCGTAAGCAGCAACATAATAGTTTACTGGTTTTCCTGTTGCGTCAACACCTGATACATGTACACCACCACCGGCGGCAACATCATCACGAACATTCATGCCCTTGTCGTTAATAGCAGCGGTTCTCTCTGTTAAACCAGAGTAAGTACCCCATGTATCAGTCAGAGAAGCAAATTTTCCGCCTTTCTGGAAGTCGATGTTAATGCTCAACGTGAAGTTTTTATAAGAGAACGTGTTCTGAACACCACCGGTATAATCAGGTAATACGCTACCCATATAACCAGGTGTTGGGTCACGCTGATACAAACCAGCTGAAGTAAGTACCGGCTGACCATTCAGCATCAGGGTTTTGTTACCATATAACTGACCCCATCTCTGACCTACCGCCTGTACCACTCTTGGAACATAAGTACCTCCAAAAGAACCATTAGAATAGTTCAACTGTGTTACGGAAGGATCACCCAGGCTTACGATCTGGTCTTTAATGGTACGGCTGAAGTTCACATTGATATCCCACTGGAAATCTTTGTTCCAAACAGGTTTACCGTTCAGGCTTACATCCACACCGGTTTTGGAAACTTCACCCACATTGGTCAGGTAACCGCTGAATCCGGTAGTTGGTGTAATAGAGGTAGAGATCGGGAAGCCTTTGGAAGTTTGATCCCAATAGGTAACATTCAATCCAACCCTGTTTTTGATGAATTTCAGGTCAAGACCAATTTCCCTTGCCGTATTTACAGCACCCTGGATAGATGGATCCACAATCGCATTTGGCGTGGTCATCAGGAAGTTGTTGTTATACTGGTTTGCGTTGATGGTATAGTTGAATCCTGGGTAATCATATGCATTCAAACCTGCAGGAACCTCACCCCATGAACCTCTCAGTTTTCCGAAAGAAAGGAAAGGAACTGAATTTTTGATCAGGTCACTGAATACAAAGCTTGCTCCGAATGATTTGATCAGGATTCCGTTCTTGTTAGCGGGTAATTCAGAATAGTAGTCTTTACGTACAGTAAAGTCGGCAAACAACAGGTTCTTGTAACCGATATTACCAGAAACGAAACCGGCACGGTATTTATCCGCAGTCCTGGCGTTTGAATAAGAGATCGCATTTTTAGAGTTGTTCAATGCATACAGGTTGTCTACGTTCAAACCACCATTGGTATTGGCAGCCACCTGGTTAGAATATGCGCGGAAGATATCGAAACCAACGTTGGCCGATACATCAAAATCTTTGATTTTTTTGGCATAAGAAACCAATCCTTCAAAGTTTTCCCTGTTAGAGAAAGAGTTCTGGGTAGAATAACTAGCTTTCAAACCAGTTTGTGTTCCACTCTGTTCCAGCAGAGAATTTGTTATGTTTTCTGTGTAAGTAGTATTCTGGTTTTTACGGTAGGTAAACCTAACTTTCAAATCGCTGTTAACTTTATAAGTAAGAGAAAGGTCACCATATAAACGGTCTTTTCTGTTTACGTTATTAACGTTGTTGAAATAAGAGAAAGGATTGTACCAGTAGTTTCCTTTGTACCAGTTGGCTTTGCTTGCATCACTTCCGGCTGGGTTATAGCTGCTTGGATTTGAGTGGTTCCAGCTGGCCAGGGCGCCATAAGGAGAGCGTACATCAGCCATTTCCTTCATGATATCAAAATTCAACTCTCTGTGGAACCATGAGTTAAAGCTACCTGAAGAGAAGTTTGAATAACCATCGTTGAATTCACCGTGAACGGTCTGTGTTACATAGTTCAGGTTAAGACCTAACACCAAATGTGGGTTCAGATCGATGGTAGTAGTGCTGGTAAGCGTGTGCTTATCCAGTGAAGAAGTGGGGATGGTACCTTTCTGGTTAATATTAGAATAAGAAATTCTTGTAGAAACATTATCTGTTGCTTTGGAAAAACTTACGTTGTTATTAAGTGAAAGACCTGTCTGGTAGAACTGACGGGCATTGTTTGGCTGGGCAACCATAGTGGTTGTTTTTCCGGTATATTTTGTACCGGGATACCAGGCATACCAAGGAATGTATTCCTGTCCTTTGATAGCAGGACCCCAGCTGGCATCATCAGTCAGATCATACCATGTTTTTCCATTCAGCGACTGCCAATCGGTTGGCATGCCTGCTGCATAAGCAAAAGTGTAAGCGTCGGGGCTTGTACCACCTGCGTATGAATTCTGGTAACGGGGTAATTTGTAAACCTTGTCCATGGTAGCACCGGTATTAACGGTAACACCAATTCCTTTTTCACCTTTTCTTGCTTTCTTGGTGGTAATAACGATGGCACCATTTGAACCGGCCGGTCCGAAAAGAGCGGCGGCGTTAGGTCCTTCCAAAACGGTGATGTTCTCGATATCATCGGGGTTGATATCACCCGCAGATGGCATTTGCGTACCATTTACTACATACAATGCGGTAGAAGGTCCGGTGATTCCGTTTTCTCCCCTGATACGAATAGCCGTTTCAGCACCCAGTTTACCTGCGGCCTGGCTTTGTACCTGGATACCGGCTACTTTACCGGCAAGGGCATTATTTACGTTCAGTGCACGTACAGTGGTTAACTGGTCAGCACTAACTGTCTGAGCGTTGATACTACTGCTTCTTGAACTTCTTTTGGTTTCGAAAGCCGTAGTGATTACCACTTCCTTCAGGAGTGTATTATCACCTGCTTTCAGAGAGAACCCTAAAGTAGCCTGATCGGCATAGGTTAATGTCTGTAACTGGAATCCAACAGCGGAAACCTCCAGAACATCACCTTTTTTTACTTTAAGGGAAAAACTGCCTGCGGCATCGGCTGATGTACCTGAGCGGGCGGTACCTTTGCCTTTGATAACGACAGATGCAAAAGGAACGGCATCTCCTTTTTCATCCGTAACCCTACCGGTAACTGTTTTTACCTGGGCTGTGGCACCTACGACAAAGCATAGCATAGCCACAAAGAGGGTGGATACAATTTTCTTCATGTTTTTTAGTTTTTGGATAAACTTTTGAGTGAACGAATATAACCAATCTGCCAAAATGTTAAAAAAAAATTAATTCAACACATTTTACAAATTCGGTTAACCCGTTCCGACCACTCGATAGACTTTGAAAAGGCGAAAAATGCTGCGCATATTCTAAATATTTAGTTAATACTATTATTTTATCATGTTTAATACACTATTAATCATAATTTATTATGATTAAATATATTTATCTACTTTGTATTGATTTTTTTGAACCGGGTTTCTTTTTTTGCTGCAGTTTTAGGAAAGAAATATTATAAGCGGTAAGCCTTAAAAAAAAGGGGAGCGCAACTTCATTTCAGATATTTTTGCGCCCTATGTTACTACTTGATGGAAAAATCGCTTCCGCAGCGGTTAAACAAGACATAAAGGCCGCCACTTCCCTATTATTATCGGCAGGTAAAAGAGCACCGCACCTGGCAGCTATCCTGGTAGGCACCAATGGAGCCAGTGAAACCTATGTGGCCAGTAAGGTGAAGAATTGTGAAGAAGTGGGTTTCGGCTCCACCCTCATCAGGCTCGACAGCGGCGTGGAAGAATCTGTATTACTTGCTGCCATCGAATCATTAAACCTGGATCCTGAAATAGATGGCATTTTAGTTCAGTTGCCCCTGCCTAAACAAATCAGTGAGCAGAAAGTAATTGAGGCCATCAATCCATTAAAGGACGTAGACGGATTTCATCCGAGCAGTGCCGGTAAACTGGTCCAGGGATTGCCAAGTTTTATACCCGCAACACCTTACGGTATTATGCTGATGCTGGAACATTTTAATATTGAAACAAAGGGCAAACATGCCGTGGTCATCGGCCGCAGTAATATTGTAGGCCGCCCAATGAGTATTCTGTTAAGCAGTAACCAGAAAAGAGGGAATTGCACCGTTACCATTTGTCATTCGCATACACCCAATCTCAAAGAGATCTGTTTACAGGGCGATATCATTGTAGCGGCATTGGGCCGTCCTGAATTTGTAAAAGCCGATATGGTAAAACCCGGTGCCGTGGTAATTGATGTGGGTATTACCCGCGTTGAAGATGCCAGTGCAAAAAAGGGGTTCCGCATCAAAGGCGATGTTGCTTTTGCGGAAGTAGCCGAACGGGCTTCTGCCATTACACCCGTACCTGGTGGTGTTGGTTTAATGACGATTGCAGGGTTGTTGAAAAATACGTTACAGGCCTATGAGGAAAACAATTTGAAAATGTGAAAATGTGCTAATTTGAAAATGCTGTGCAATTCATTACGCCGTTCATTTTTAAATTCACAAATTTTCAAATTTTATCTTTACATTTTATCAGGCCATACTTACAACTACATCATTGTCGGTAAGGGCTCTTCATCAAAATGAGGGGAACTTGAAAATAGGCATATAACCCACCAAGGCATTCATTTTCAAATTTTCAAATTCACAAATTTTCAAATTCTATCTTTACATTCCATGAACGCTACACTTACAACTACCTCATTGCCGGTAATGGAAGCTTTCTATACCTTACAGGGAGAAGGCTTTCACCAGGGGCGCGCGGCCTATTTTATCAGGCTGGGCGGCTGTGATGTGGGCTGTGTATGGTGTGATGTGAAAGAAAGCTGGGATGCCTCTAAACATCCCCAAATTTCTATTAACGCGATCGTTGCTGAAGCCAAAAAATATCCCGGCAGGTTAGCGGTGATCACGGGTGGAGAACCTTTGCTGCACCAACTGGATGAATTAACCGAAACACTTCATAAAGCGGGTTTCGAAACCAATATTGAAACATCGGGTTCCTCGCCATTAAGCGGGCATTGGGACTGGATTTGTTTATCTCCCAAAAAATTCAAAGCGCCTGTACCCGAGATCGTTCCGTTGGCCGATGAATTAAAAGTAGTAGTCTTCAACAAACATGATTTTGCCTGGGCCGAAACTTATGCCGCGCAGGTAAATCCAAACTGCCGCTTATACCTGCAGCCCGAATGGGACAAAGCCCCTGAAGTAACACCGCTGATCATCGATTACATCAAAGCGCACCCGCAATGGGAACTGAGTTTGCAGGTACACAAGTATATCAATGTTCCTTAGCAATCGTTATTGAACTTTAACATCGTGTAGATATTACAATGGCAGGTACTCTCTGTGAAACTCCGTATCTCTGTACCTCTGTGTTGAAAAAAGCTTTGTTCTGACGACCGTTGCATTTTTTCAACACAGAGGTACAGAGGGCTCCGAGTTACACGGAGGGAGTCCGATACTACAAAGAGTTGAATTTTAACAACCCGCTGTTTGTCTTTTTTACGAACTTTCACCGATGGCAATGCATCTCAAATCATTTCTTTTTTTTGTTACACTTGTGTTTGTTACCAATGGGTTCTCGCAGGTGTACGATCCGGAGCATGTGAATGCAAAAGCGGTTAAGAAGTACGAATCGGCACTTGACCTTTTGAAAGACGGCATGATCGCTGATGCCGTTCCTTTGCTCGCACAATGCATTAAAGACGACAGCAATTTTGTTGACGCGTATTTATCGCTCGCGGGTGCATTGGGGCAATTGAAGAAATACGACCAGTCTGTAAAAATTTATGAGCGTGCACGAAAAAAAGATGAAGCGTATTTTCAGCTCTACCTGCTCCCCTATTCTATCAACCTTGCGGGACAAGGTAAGTTTGAAGAGGCTCTAACAGCGGTAAACGCGTTTCTTACTTATCCCAGGCTTAACGATCGTAGCGTCAAAAGCGGGCAATACCGTAAACGTTGCTATGAATTTGCCATTGATTATGCAGCAAAACACAATAATGGTTCGTATGATTTCGCACCCGTAAATCTTGGCGACAGTGTAAATACCGCTCAGGCAGAATATTATCCGTCTGTTACAGTTACAGATAGTTTATTGGTATTTACCAGGCGAACCGGCCCGAACAAAGAAGATTTTATCGAGAGCCGTTTTACAGGATCCGGATTTGGCAAATGGAAACTGATCGATGGCGATATCAATATTGAAACAACCAAGGGAGCCTTATCTGTTTCGCAGGATGGTGAGTGGATGGTTTTTGCAGCGGAAATGTCTGGACAAGCGCATAAGAGTTTCGACATTTACATTTCCTATTATACCCCGCAGGGATGGAGCGAACCGCAGAACATGGGCGAGAATATCAATACTGATTTTTATGAGAGCGGACCAACATTGAGCCCCGATAAACGTGCCCTGTATTTCTGCAGCAGCCGGCCCGATGGATATGGTGGTCTTGATCTGTATGTAAGTTATCGCCAGCCCAATGGCAAATGGGGGCCCGCACAGAATATGGGGCCTGATATCAATTCCGCCGGGGATGAACAAACACCTTTTATCCACGCGGATAATCAAACCCTTTATTATACTTCTGATGGAAAACCTGGCTATGGCGGTTCTGATCTTTTTATTGTACGCAAGGGCATTAACGGAGAATGGGGCAAGCCCGAAAACCTTGGTTATCCCATCAATACCATCGAACAGGAAGGAAGTCTTGCTGTTTCTGCCGATGGGCTAACTGCCTATTATGCGAGTGACCGGAGCGATAGCCGCGGCAGCCTGGACCTGTATAAATTCACGCTTCGTCCGGATATACGTCCTTACCGCACATTATACGTAAAAGGAAAAGTGATCGATGAGAAAACGAAGAAACCGATCCCGTCATCCATCGAACTGGTAGACAACAGCAGCAACAATGCATTGATGAAAGTGCAGACGGATGAATTGGGTGAATACCTTATCACTTTACCAATCGGCAAAGATTATACGTTTACGGTAAACAGGAAGGGGTATTTATTTTACAGCGAAGTGTATGCGTTGCGTACCAAACAACCCGACAGTGTTTACCAGAAAGATATTTACCTGCAACCCGTTGCATTGAATGCGGTCAGCACTTTCAACAATATTCTTTTTACGCTGAACTCGTATGAATTACCCAAAGCAGCATTCATTGAGCTGGACAAGCTGGTACAGGTACTAACAGAAAACCCATCGCTACAGGTAGAGATCGCTGGCCATACGGATACTATTGGCAAGGCAGAAGACAATCTGCTACTATCAACCAACCGCGCCAAAGCAATTGTAAACTATCTCGTAAGCAAAGGGATCGGCAATACCCGGCTCAGTTACAAAGGTTATGGTGCCACGCAACCCGTTGCGGATAACAATACCGAGGAAGGGAGGGCAAAGAACCGAAGAACAACTTTCAGGGTCACAGGGCTGTAATCTTTTGGATATCAGTGATTCAGCAAGAAAATTACCGTTGAAGACACCGGCAATCCCTCTTGTGGCAATATTATCCGGTTAAGCGGGTCCCTGGTTAGGAGCCGTTTATTGATTCGGTACTTTCCGGCTGCCTTTTCGCACCCTTTGTTCGTATTTCGTTCGTACTTTGTTCGCCCTTTCTTCGAGTGTTCTTCGGGTTTTACGTCTATTTCCCGGCCAAAAGGCGAAGAACACTCGAAGAAAGGGCGAACAAACACCGAATTAATAAGGGAAAAAGTGGCGCTTTTCTTATCCTGAAATTGCTTTACCGAAGCGAAGTAGGTTACTGAATAGGCTTGACAATGCTAAATAGACTGTACAAGGTTTTGCAGGCGGCCTATTTTGCCGCTGCCTGGCTTTCGCTTGTATCTGCCAGGTTTTGCTTTTTTAGGCATACATTTTAGGTTTTTCAGGGCGTATCATGCACCCTAATCCTGATCCGCATTTCTGTACTCCCGTTAAAACATCTTTTTTGGTGCGTATAAATACCTGATTTGCCTGTTGTTTTTTTATTGAAATTGAACAATGTTCAATGAGAAATAAAAAGATCATGGAAGATGAATTACTGTATCGCGTAGCGCTAACCCTGGTACCCGATCTGGGATCGATCAAAGCAAAATTATTGCTTGAAAAATTTGGGGCCGCTTCGGCCATTTTTAAAGCAAAGAAAAAAGAGATCGCGGCAACGGAAGGTATTGGAGAAATAACTGCCCGATCATTAAAACAATGGGACGCATTCTGCGATGCAGAAGCGGAAATCCTTTTCATGGAAAAAAATCATGTCCGATCTTTATTTCTTTCCGATAAAGATTATCCGCAACGTTTGCTGCATTGTTACGACCCGCCAACGCTTTTGTATTATCGGGGGCATTGCGATCTGAATGCTTCCCGCATCATCAGTATCATAGGTACGCGTAATCATACCGATTACGGCAAACAGGTTACCGAGCAACTCATCGCTGCTTTGCAGCAGGAACAGGTATTGATCATAAGCGGACTTGCATTCGGCATTGATGCCATTGCACATAAAAATGCATTGCAAAATGGATTACAAACAGTAGCCGTATTGGGTCATGGCCTTGCTACCGTATATCCTTTCCAGCATAAACATCTTGCAAAAGAGATCGAAGCGCAAGGCGCATTGCTTACAGAATTTCCGGGTTATACAAAACCTGATAAACATAATTTTCCCAGGCGCAACCGCATTGTAGCGGGTATGGCGGATGCTACCATTGTTATTGAAACAGCGAACAAGGGTGGTAGCATGATTACGGCAGAACTGGCCTATAATTATAACCGGGACCTCTTTGCCATTCCGGGTAAAATTACTGACAGTAAGAGCAGTGGCTGCCTGCAGCTCATCAAACAAAATAAAGCTATCCTGTTAACCTGCGCGGAACAGTTACTCGAAACCTTGGGTTGGACAGAGAAAAAGAAAATCATCAAAAAACAAAAAGAACTATTCATCGAATTAAGCAGGGAAGAAACCATTGTTGTGAATCTTCTCAAAGAAAAAGAATGTATGGCTATCGATGAACTGTACCTGCAAAGCGGGCTTACCAGCAGCAGTGTAGCGGCAGCCATATTGAGCCTCGAAATTCAGAATGTGATTGCCGCATTACCGGGGAAGATGTATAGACTACTGTAAAGAATAATTTCTACCGCTACTCTGCAACTGTTGGTGTTATCACCAACAGCTAAAAACCTCTCTGTGTAACCCTGTGTTCTCCGTATCTCTGTGTTGAAAAAATGAAACCATCTTTAGAGAGATTTTTTTCAACACAGAGATACAGAGATTGGGAGTTACACGGAGGGTCTCTCGCATTTTACCATCTTCTTAATGCATTGTATGTTATTCTATGATTTCTGCCAGCATATCGGTTTGCGTTCCACGCATTTTCTTTTCCTGCCTGCGCCAGGACATCAATAAAACCATAGCAACCAATGATAATACAGCCGTTAACATAAAGGGATAAATCAGGTTTTCCAGTTTATTCTTGTACAGCCAACCAGAGATAAGTGCACCACTTCCTATGCCTACTTCCAACGCGATATAAACAGAAGCTACTGCGCGGCCACGATGTTGTGGCTGACAAAGATCTACCGCCCATGCCATTAAAGTAGGGCCGTTCATTCCTACACTAAGCCCTAAGATGGAGGCGCTGATGATCACCATCGTAACCGTATGTGCAAAAGATAAAAAGAGCATGGATACCACCATCGTAAGTGATGAAAAGATCAACACAATAATTCTTCCGTATTTATCGGATGCTTTTCCGGCAACCAGCCTGATTACCAGCGAAGCAACGGTATACACGGCATAGAAAAAACCTTTGTTACGCATACCAACCGATTCACTGAGATCAGGAGAGAGTGTTAACACACAACCGATGGAAAAGCAGAGCAGTAACATAATAATCGCCGGCTTTACCGAACTGGCATCAAATATTTCATCTTTTTTGATCTTAAGAATGGATACCGAAAATTTCTGTGGGTGCGGCAAGGTTTCTTTGATATTGTACAGTATGGCCACCGAGCCCAATGCTGCTGCCGAAGAAACATAGAACATGATATTATAAGAATAGGCCATTACCAATGAACTTCCTAGTAAGGGTCCGATGGAAGAGCCCATTGTATAACCGATGGCCAATGCACCCATGGCTTCTCCTCTCCTGGATTCATGCACCACGTCGGCGCCATAAGCCGAAGTAGCCGTTGGTTTAAAACCGGTTGAGAACCCATGAAAAAAACGAAGCAATAAAAAGCCACTCACCGTTGTAAGTATGGGATACAATAAGCTGCAGACCACACAAACCAATGAGCCAAAGATCATCACGGGAACACGGCCAACCGTATCGGTTAATTTACCGCTGAAGGGCCTGGAGATACCCGCCATTAACGTAAACAGGGCAATGATCAATCCCTTGTAATCCGCACCACCCAGTTTGGTTAAAAAACCAGGCAGTTCAGGGATCATCATACTGAAACTGAGGCTGAATAAAAAATTACTGGTACAGAGTAAGCCAAACTGGAAATTAAAATAGGGGGCGTCTGCAGCAGGTGTGGGCTTTGTCATTACAGCAAAAGTATCACTGATTATATAGATTTTGGATATGATTACACAGATTGTTTAGTAAAAATCATGTAGCCCTATTGTTAATCCGCATAAGTATCACTGATTATATAGATTTTGGATATGATTACACAGATTGGTTAGTAAAAATCATGTAGCCCTATTGTTAATCCGTATAAGTATCACTGATTATATAGATTTTGGATATGATTACACAGATTGTTTCGTAAAAATCATGTAGCCCTATTGTTAATCCGCATAAGTATCACTGATTATATAGATTTTGGATATGATTACACAGATTG
>JAZJYJ010000005.1:0-90969 GCA_040390405.1 Bacteroidota bacterium | reverse complement strand
CCTATTGTTAATCCGCATAAGTATCACTGATTATATAGATTTTGGATATGATTACTCAGATTATTTAGTAAAAATCATATCTAAAATCAGCGTACGCCCGATCGGAAAAAGTTTTGGAACCAATTTATCCGCTGCACTATCTTTGCACATGGCAACAAGAAATACTTCTCCCCGTACCAAGTCTGCACAATCAAGATTATTTGGCGAAGGCCTTACATTCGACGATGTTCTGTTAATGCCCGCCTTTAGTGAAGTGCTGCCCCGCGAAGTGGATATCCGCTCGCATCTTACCAAAGACATTATTCTCAATGTTCCCATGCTCTCCGCAGCCATGGATACCGTTACCGAAGCCAACCTGGCCATTGCATTGGCACGTGAAGGCGGTTTGGGTATTTTACACAAGAACATGAGCATAGAACGCCAGGCCGAGCAGGTACGCAAAGTAAAAAGAAGTGAGAGTGGCATGATCGTTGACCCGATAACGCTATTGATCGATGCCACCATTGGCGATGCATTGAAACTGATGAAAGATAACAAGATTGGCGGTATTCCCATTGTGGATGCACACCAGAAACTCGTAGGCATTTTAACCAACCGCGACCTGCGTTTTGAAACCGATACCAAACGCAAAGTGAAGGAAGTGATGACCAAAGAAAACCTCATCATCGCTCCCGAGGGAACGGACCTGAAAAAAGCGGAAAAAATATTACGCCAATATAAAATTGAAAAATTACCTGTTGTTAATAAACAAGGCAAGCTGATCGGCCTGATCACTTACCGCGATATTTTACAGCTGCGCAATTATCCCAATGCCGTAAAAGATTCCATTGGAAGATTATTGGTTGGTGCTGCTCTCGGCATTACCAACGACCTGATGGACCGTGCCGCCGCCTTACAGTTTGTTGGCGTGGATGTGGTAACACTTGATAGCGCGCACGGTCACAGCAAAGGTGTGATACAGGCATTAAAAGCACTCCGAAAAAATTTCAAACAGTTACAGATCATTGCGGGTAATGTAGGCACCGCGGCTGGCGCCAAAGCATTGGCCGAAGCCGGTGCCAATTGTGTAAAAGTGGGTATTGGCCCAGGATCTATTTGTACTACACGTATCGTAGCTGGCGCGGGAGTTCCGCAATTAACCGCCATCATGGAAACCAGCAATGCGCTGAAAGGAAAAAATATTCCGGTTATTGCTGACGGCGGCATACGGTATACAGGCGATATGGTGAAAGCCCTTGCAGCCGGTGCCAATGTAGTAATGATGGGAAGCGTGTTTGCGGGTGTGGAGGAAAGTCCGGGTGATACCATTATTTACGAAGGCCGTAAATTCAAAGAATACCGTGGCATGGGCAGTTTGGGTGCTATGAGCCAGGGAAGCGGCGACCGTTATTTCCAGGATGTAGAGGCTGATATCAAAAAATATGTACCCGAAGGAATTGAGGGCCGTGTGGCTTATAAGGGAAACCTGAACGAAATTGTTTACCAGTATGTGGGTGGCTTGCGTTCCGGGATGGGTTACTGCGGTGCCAAAGACATCAAGGCTTTGCAGCAGGCAACCTTTGTAAAGATCACCAATGCAGGCATGAAAGAAAGTCATGCGCATGATATTGATATTACGAAGGAAGCGCCGAATTATAGTAGGAAGTAATTGGCGGAGAAGTTAAAGAGGTTAAAATAGTTAAACTAGGTTAAAAGGGTGGTTCTTGATCGGATCACCTTTTGTTTTTGAAGACATTGTTGTTTGCACAGCCATTCTTCGCGGTCCTTCGTGTCTTGGCGCCTTGGCGGTAAAGAATATTTACCGCCAAGGCGCCAGGACGCAAGGGATCGCGAAGGGAATTTAGTATAGCAGGGCAATCATTTGAAAACAAAACAACTGTACCTTTCAAAAAAAACGATAGTGAAAAACATGAGTCGTATTCTTTTATGGGCTGTTCTTTTTTTCTCTGCAAGAGTTTATTCACAAGACAGTACTATTCACCTGCGTATCAGCGTGGTAACCTGCGCACCGGGAACAGAACTTTATTCCATCTTCGGGCATACAGCCATCCGTATTATAGATAGTATCAGACAAACGGATCTTATTTACAATTATGGCACTTTTGATTTTAACGACCCTGATTTCTACATGAAATTCACCCGGGGCAAACTGGATTATATGTTATCCGTATCAACGGTTCCTGATTTCATGTATGAATACCAGAGCGAGAACCGGGATGTTCATGAACAGGTGTTGAAAATACCCAATAGTAGCAAGCAGAATATCCAGAATGCATTAACGCAAAATCTGTCAGGTCCATCACGTTATTACAAATACGATTTTCTTTATAACAACTGCACTACCCGTATACGCGATCTTTTATTTAAATATGCGGGGTTACAGCCAGACCATGTGTTGATTCCCGAAGGAACCAGTTTCCGGAATATGCTCCACGAATATTTAAACAAGGGCAACCAGCCCTGGAGCAAACTGGGTATCGATCTGTTATTAGGCAGCCCGATAGATAAGAAAGTTGATATTACCAACTCCATGTTCCTGCCGGATTACCTGATGAAGGGAATTGACAGTTCTACAAAAAGTAAAACCGCAAACATTTTACAGGAAAAACAATTGCTCAACAAAGGGACCGCCCCAACAGAATCTTTTACCAATACGCCATTGCTATTGTTCAGTATTTTTTCGGTTATACTGATTGCCCTGTCTTTCCTGAAGAAAAAACCGGTGCAGGTTTTTGTAAAATGGGCAGACTGTCTTGTATTGCTTATAACCGGTCTGCTTGGATGCCTATTGCTGTTTATGTGGTTTGGCTCGGATCACAAAGCCTGCGCGGCCAACTATAACCTGTTATGGGCATTGCCAACGAACCTGATAGCCGCATTGGCGATTTGGAAAAACCCATCCTGGCTGAAAAAATATTTTCGTGTGTGTATGATTATTCATTTACTCACTGTTCTGCTTTGGTTCTGGTTACCGCAACAATTAAATATTGCCTTATTACCCATTGCTGTATTATTGTTACAAAGATGCTGGCAATTAAAAAACTCTGCGTAAACGTATTGTGTTAATACCCCCTCCGTGAAACTCAGTATTCTCTGTATCTCTGTGTTAAAAAAAAATTTCATAATAATATGTTTTCATTTTTTCAACACAGAGATACAGAGATCAGGAGCCACACAGAGAACCGCTGATTTTGTATTATCTTTTAAAAGCATAACACGTTAATTTATTATGCAAAAAATATTCACATACCAATCAACTAATATAGCCTACACCCTTCAGGGCAGCGGAACACCCGTGGTATTGTTACACGGGTTTGGCGAAGACAGCCGGATATGGGATGAACAGGTTTTGTTCTTACAGAAACACTGCACACTTATTGTACCGGACCTTCCCGGATCGGGGAAATCGGGTTTATTAAGTCTGGAGACTGGAGACTGGAGTCTGGAGTATGGGAAATCCACTCCAGACTCCAGACTCCAGTCTCCAGTCTCTATTGTTTCTATTGATGATTATGCTGATGTAATACACGCCCTTCTTCAACACGAAAACATTGCTTCCTGCATCCTGCTTGGCCACAGCATGGGCGGATATATTGTACTTGCATTCGCGGAAAAATACGCATCCATGCTAACGGGTTTCGGCCTGGTACATTCCACCGCTTTTGCTGATAGTGAAGAGAAAAAGCAGGTACGCGAAAAAGCGATTGCATTGATAGAAGAATATGGCCCGCATCCTTTTTTAAAGAATACGATCCCTAATTTATTTGGCAAATTGTTTAAGGGAGTACATCCTGAAAAAATGGATCTGTTAATAGAGCAGGGAAAAGCATTTAGCAAAGAAGCACTCCAGCAATATTACCGCGCCATGATGCACAGACCCGACCGGGGGCATGTATTAAAAAGCAACTATTTACCCGTTCTTTTCGTAATAGGTACCGAAGACATTGCGGCGCCGATGGAAGATGTGTTAAAGCAGGTTTCGCTTCCCAACATTTCGTATATTTATGTACTACAGGGCACAGGACATATGGGCATGTGGGAATCCGCTGAAAAACTGAACCAACTACTGCTGGTATTTATCAACTCCTAATTTCAAGCAGGCTTATGAAGAAGGCTTTCTTCATAGTCACTTTATTCATTTGTTCCATACCGGCAACAGCGAGACATGTGGCAGGCGGTGAATTGTTTTATGAATACCTCGGCCCTGCCACATCGGGCAGCAGCAATTACCGCATTACGTTGCGGCTGTTCCGGGATTGTAATTCTTCGGGACCTTTGCTACAGAACGAACAGGTATCAGTAGGTATTTATTCCAATGCCACTAATGCGCAGATTGCACTGCTTCCCCTGCCCCGCATTACAGCGATCACTACCATTTCTTTAAATACGGCAGCCTTCCCCTGCCTGGTGGGCGATCCGAAAGTGTGTTACGAAATAGGCATTTACTCTTCTACCATTTCACTCGCGGATAATGTGGCGGGCTATACCTTGTCAAGAACCGGTTGTTGCCGCATTGATTATATTACCAACCTGTCGGTTGCTACCAGTGTAGGCAGTAATTATGTAACGAAAATTCCAGGCACCGCATCATTGCCTGTAGGACATAATAACAGTCCGCAATTTAATGTCAGGGATACCGCATTGGTTTGCGCGAATAAAAAATTCATACTTGATTTCGGTGCGAATGACAGCGACGGGGATTCGCTCAGTTATTCATTTTGTGACGCGTATACTTCCGGCTCCGGCGGCAATACGGCACCACCACCTGCAATACTCAACCTGATACCATTGCCTTATGCTTCACCCTATAGTGGCGCTTACCCATTGGGAACAGGGGTTGGCATCAATAGTGTTACCGGTATCATCAGTGGTGTTGCACCGGGCGAAGGGCAGTATGTGGTGAATGTATGTATTACCGAATGGCGAAACGGAAAACCGATTACAGAACACCGGAAAGACTTTATCCTGAAAGTACAGAACTGCGATTTTGTGGAAGCCGTACTCCCCGACAAGATCATTCAATGCAAAGATTCCATTGTGCATTTCGAAAACCAATCCACTTCAGCTGCCATTACTTCTTATCGCTGGACATTTGGCGACAGGTCCAATAATTTCTCAACCGCACCTACTGTTGATTATCCTTATGCAGATACCGGAAAATATATGGCCCGTTTAATGGTAACTGGCCCACAGGGATGCGTGGGGGAAGACAGCACACAGGTATTTGTGTACCCTGGTTTTATTCCCGCATTTACGATTACAGGTAGTTGTTTTTTAAATCCCTTCCAGTTCACGGATCAAACCAGTAGCCGGTATGGTACTGTTAACAGCTGGCGATGGAACCTGGGAGATGAAACCACCAACGCGGATACCTCTCTCAATAAAAACACTTCTTACAAATATCCCAAGCCCTCGGTGAAAGACGTAAGCCTGATCGTTACCAATACCAAAGGCTGTATCGACAGTTTGCACAAAAACCTGCTGGTAGCCGATAAACCCATTTTACAACTTCCTTTCAAAGACACACTGATCTGTAGTATTGATTCACTGGCCATTCCCGTTGGTAATACCGGTGTTATTTCGTGGTTACCCAATAAGAATATCCTGTTTCCCAATACAGCCAATCCATTGGTATTTCCGAAAGACACAACAAAATATATCGTTACGGTGAATGACAACGGCTGTATCAATACGGATACCGTTACGGTAAACGTACTCCAATTCATTAAAGTGGACCTCGGCAATGATTCACTGATCTGTAAAACGGATACCATACGGCTTCATGCAGTTAGCGACGCATTGAGTTACCAGTGGCGCAGTTCATCTGGCGTGACCGTGAACAATGTAAAGAACCCGCTGGTACAGCCCTTGGTGAATACAAAATATTATGTGGTTGCCAACCTGGGTAAGTGCCAGGACAGGGACAGCGTTACAATTTCTGTGGCTCCCTATCCCATTGCGCAGGCCGGATCAGATACCGTGGTCTGCTTTGGTAGTCGTATCCAGTTGCGCAGTACCATTGTTGGGGACAATATCAACTGGACACCCACTAATACCCTCATCAATCCCAATGTGGCATCTCCTATCGCGGGTCCATCGCATACCACAACCTATGTGGTGCGTGTTACCGATACAGCAGGTTGCCTTAAACCCGTGACCGATACCATCGTGGTATTTGTTTCACCGCCTGTAGTGGCCGATGCGGGGAGAGATACCATGGCATTGCCCAACCAGCCCCTGCAATTGAAGGCGTCCGGCGGAAGCCGTTATATATGGAGCCCTGAAACCGGGTTGAGCAATCCTTCCATTCCAGATCCGGTTGCAACGCTGGATGCGGATACGGATTCCGTTAAATACAAAGTGCGGGTATACGACCTGAATGGCTGCTATGCGGATGATGAGATCACCATAAAAGTATACAGGACCGGTCCGGATATCCTGGTTCCCACCGCTTTTACACCCAATGGCGATGGGAAGAATGATGTATTGCGCCCGGTTACCGTGGGTATTTCGCAACTGCATTATTTCAGGATATACAACCGCTGGGGCGAAGTGCTGTTCAGTACCACGGAGCTGGGCAGGGGATGGGACGGAACCTATCATGGTACTCAGCAGCCCAGCAATACCTATATTTTTGCCGTTGAAGGAGTGGATTATACGGGCAAAATTGTATTCCGCAAGGGAACGGCGGTATTGATCAGGTAAATTCAACGGATTCTTTACGGAACAAGCAACAAATCATGGTTGGTTATTATCTTATGTAAGATGTTGTAGCTGCGTTAAATAATACTTCGATCTATCAGCTGAAATCCGGCAAATTGTACTTTCACCGGGTTATTGATCTTTATACAGTATTTTATAAGACAGTTTGCTAAAGATCATTAACAACAAAGATGATTTTTAGAAGACCAGACAAGATGAAGAAACTATTTGCTTTATTTATCATACTATCACTAACCACAGTTGGTAGAGCAAACCATTTGAAAGGCGGATGGATACAATATTCTTATTTAGGACCTGGTGCTGCAGCTAATACATCAAAATACCAGATTACCGTGCGACAGTACCTGGATTGTGGTTCATCTTCTGGACAAAGAGATGCCTCAGTTCCATTAGGCATTTTTGATGGTGCCACAAATCAGTTAATACGAACAGTTATCATAACCAGAAGTGGAACCGATAATCCTAATAAAACCGATTACAGCCCTTGCCTAAGTTCAAAACCGCCTGTTTGTTATATCATTGACATTTATACTACCACCATTGATTTGCCAGCAAATACCGCAGGATACACACTTACGGTTCAAAGATGTTGCAGGATTCAAAATATCGTTAACATAGGTGGCAACTCAAACGATTACGGCCTTAGCTATACCACTAAAATACCCGGAACAATCAACGGTGTTGATTACTCTAATAATAAAAGTCCTGTATTTGCACAGAAGGATACCGTTATCGTTTGTTTCAATGCTCCTTTTACTTTTGACTTCAGTGCAACAGATGCTGACGGAGACAGTTTATCTTATATTTTTTGCGATGGTTTAACGGGCGGTTTCAATAACAGAAATAACCCAAATGATCCACTGGCAGCACAGCCTAATCCACCAAGTAGTCCTCCTTATTCTCCTATACCCTATAGCTCAGGATTTAGTGGATCATCTCCATTAGGCACATCTGTAACCATTGATCCCATAACCGGAATTATATCAGGCATAGCGCCATCAACTACCGGCGACTACGTACTTTCGGTTTGTGCCATTGAGTTTAGGAATGGTGTACTTATCGGATCAACAAAAAAAGAAATACATATCACCGTAGCCAATTGTACCATTTCAGCAGCTTCTCTAAAACCAAGCTATGTTACCTGTAATGGTACCACTTTAACCTTCCAGAATGAGTCTACCAGTTCTAATATCAACAGTTATTTATGGGATTTTGGTGTTCCCTCAATAACAACTGATACTTCTACAAGCGCTACGCCAACATACGATTACTTAAAGAGCGGGAAAGATAGCGGCACATACACTGTTAAATTAAAAGTTGCCACGATTAATGGTTGCCTGGATTCAACAACATCCCAGGTAAAAGTATACCCCGGCTTCGTACCTGGCTTCACCGTAACCGGTACCTGTTTTCTCAATAACTATCTTTTCTCCGATACTTCTAAAACAAAGTATGGCGCCATCAGCAGCCGCCTCTGGGATTTTGGTGATCTTACCAGTAATGCCGATACGGCACATGCAAAAGATTCTGCCTGGAAATATCCGGCGGCCGCAACCGTTCAGGTAAAACTGATCGTGGCCAATAATGTGGGTTGTATCGATACCGTAACGCGATCGCTTACCATTGTTGATAAACCAACACTCAATCTTCCTTTCAGGGATACCCTGATCTGCAGTAATGACACGCTGGCGCTACGCGTGAACATCAGCAACGGTTCGGTTCTATGGACACCGTCTATCGGTCCCAATTCTTCACGCATCCTGAATAAGAATACCAATTCACCACTTGTATTTCCCAGGGATACCACTAAATATTATGTAGCGGTAAACGATAACGGTTGCGCCAATACCGATTCTGTAACCGTAAACGTTTTGCAATTCATCAGCGTAAAAGCCGGAACTGATACGGGTATTTGTCGAACGGATACATTGCGGTTAAACCCGGTGAGTTATGCATTGAGTTATGTATGGCGTGCTTCTACCGGTATTGCCGTTCAGAACACCAAGTACCCATTGGTACAACCGCTGGTAACCACGCGTTATTATGTAGTTGCCAACCTGGGTAAATGCCAGGCAAGAGATTCAGTTTTGGTGAAAGTTGCCCCCTACCCCAGTTCAGCTGCCGGCGCTGATGTTACCATTTGTTATGGCAGCCGGGTACAGTTAACCGGCACAATTACAGGAACCGTATTTTCCTGGTCGCCTACCTCATCACTTATCAATGAAAATACATTGACTCCCATAGCGGGGCCAACCAAAACCACGGCTTATGTTTTAAGTGTAACAGATACTGTCGGCTGCCCCAAACCCAAAACAGATACCATTATTGTTACGGTTATTCCTCCCATCCAGGCATTTGCAGGAAGAGATACATCAGCCGTACCTAATGAACCTGTTCAGCTAAATGCCAGCGGCGGTACCAGTTATTTATGGACACCTGCCAGCTACCTGAATGATCCTACCCTTGCCAACCCTGTTGCTCTATTTGACAGCAACAGCCCCGATTCCATTATGTATACGGTGAAAGTAAGCGATGGTGCCTGCTCTGCCAGTGATGATGTATCTGTACGTATTTATAAAACGGGGCCAGATATACTTGTGCCCTCCGCCTTTACGCCCAATGGAGATGGAAAGAACGATGTGATACGGCCCATATTGATCGGTATTACCAAACTCAATTACTTCAGCATCTACAACCGTTGGGGACAACTGCTGTTCTCTACCACCGAAATAAACAAGGGATGGGATGGCAATTTCAGCGGTATTGCACAACCCAGTGGTGCTTATGTTTACCAGACACAGGGTGTGGATTTTCGTGGTAAAGCCATTCTGCGAAAAGGAACGGTGGTATTGGTCCGATAAGCTCTTCCACTTCCCGTTTATTTTTTGTTACTGCCGCGTAAACAAAACAGTTCACTTAATTTCGTTACCTCATCATCAGTTTATGAACAAGATCATTTTAATTACCGGCGCCAGTTCCGGTTTTGGAAAAGCCATAGCGGAAAAATTCGCCGAAAACGGATGGAACTGCATTATTACAGGAAGAAGGAAAGACAGACTATCCCAGTTGGCAAATGAGTTGCAGACAAAATTTTCTGTACAGGTTTTATCATTGGTTTTTGATGTGCAGAACCGTGAAGCGGTTTTTGCAGCCATCAATACCATTCCTTCTGAATGGCAGGCCATTGATATATTGGTAAATAATGCCGGGCTCGCGCTTGGCAGAGACAGTTTCGAAAACGCCAATCTGGATGACTGGGACACCATGATCGATACCAATGTAAAAGGAATGATGTATGTAACCAAAGCTGTTCTGCCTTACATGACACCCCGTAAAAAAGGGCATATCATTAACATGGGTTCCGTTGCGGGTAAGGAAGTATATAAAGATGGCAACGGTTATTGCGCCAGCAAATATGCGGTAGACGCATTGAGCAGATCGATGCGGATCGATCTTTTACCACATCGTATCAAAGTAACTGCCATACAGCCCGGTGCTGCAGAAACGGAATTTGCACTGGTTCGTTTTAAAGGAGATGCCGGCAAGGCAAAACAGGTATATGATGGTTTTACGCCTTTGCACGCAACGGATATCGCAGATATCGCGTTTTACTGCGCCAGTTTACCGGAACATGTTTGTATCAATGACCTTGTGGTAACCTGTACCGCGCAGGCGGATGCGATTTATTTTCATAAATCCTGAATAAACTTGGAATGCAAATTAAAAACTAGCAATTAAGAATTAACAATACAGTGAGCTTGGTTTTTAATTTTTAACTCCTAATTTTTAATTCATTTAACGCTGTCTCATAATCGAGAACAATCTCCCTCACCACTTCCGCAGCGGGTTTGATCTCTTTGATCAACGCACTAACCTGACCTATTTCCAGTTCGCCCTCGTCGAGGTCGCCTTCAAACATTCCTTTTTTGGCACGGGCGCGTCCCAGTAACTGTTGCATTTCTTCTTCTGATGCACCACGCAATTCAGCGGCACGTACTTCTTCAAAAAAGCGGTTCTTTAATAAGCGTACCGGCATTAATTTTTTCATGCTCAATAAAGTATCGCCCTCGCCTGCATGGATCACGGCATCTTTAAAAGCCATATGCGAGGATGCTTCCGGCGTGCACACAAACCGGCTGCCGATCTGAACACCATCCGCTCCCAACACCATTGCTGCCAGCATTTGCGTTCCGGTGGCAATACCACCCGCAGCTATCACAGGTATGGCAACTGCATTGCGTACCAGGGGAATCAGCACCATGCTAGTGGTTTCTTCTCTTCCATTGTGTCCGCCAGCTTCAAAACCTTCCGCTACTACTGCATCACATCCGGCTTCTTCTGCTTTTTTTGCAAACTTGCTACTGCTTACCACATGCACAACGGTAATACCGTTTTGTTTTAAATAAGCTGTCCATGTTTTGGGATTGCCGGCACTGGTAAATACAATCGGTACTTTTTCTTCAATGATGATCTTGATCAGTTCCTCTATATCAGGATACATCAATGGAATATTTACACCAAATGGTTTGCTGGTTGCGGTTTTACATTGCTGGATATGTTCGTGTAATACCGCAGGATACATACTGCCAGCGCCAATCAATCCCAATCCGCCTGCATTGCTTACAGCACTCGCTAATTTCCATCCGCTGGCCCAGATCATGCCTGCCTGGATGATGGGGTATTGAATGTTGAATAGTTTACAAATGCGTGAAGCCATGAATTTGAAAATTTGAAAATGTGGCAATTTGAAAATTCGTTTATTACCAGTCACTCCAAGAACTGCCGTATTCTACAATTGTAGGTTACTGTAACCGAGTAGTTGTCTGAAAATCATTTTCAAATTTTCAAATTACCACATTTTCAAATTCTATCCAAAGTCAATCTCCGTATTATCGCCGATATTCAAACTCCGGCTCAATCCTTTTACAGAAGCGTCGCTTCCAATTAAAGAATTGTCTAGTACCACTTCGTAGAGATTGGTGTAGGAACCAATGATGCTGTCGCGCACGATGGAATGTTTGATGGAAGTATTGGCACCAATGGCCACATGCGGCCCGATAATGGCGTTTGAAATATCACAGCCCGGCGCGATGCTTACAGGTGGTATGATAATGGTGTCTTTGTATTCGTGCCCGTCGGTAGTATTACCACCGAATTTTTTCAGCAGGGTGGCATTGCTTTCAAGTAAGGTTTCTTTTTTACCGCAATCGAACCAGTTCTTTACTTTAAATGCTTGGAATTTCGCACCGCGTTTGATCATACAATCCAGTGCATCGGTTAGATTGTATTCACCAAAGGTTTTGATATCCTGCATAAATAAATGATGCAGGCATTCAAACAGGAAATGGGTTTCCTTGATCTTATACAAACCCACCAATGCCATATTGCTTTTGGGGATGGCCGGTTTTTCTACCACCTGTTCAATAAACCCATCTTCGCCAACAGAAGCCACACCAAAATTGCGGGGGTCATCCACTTTTTTAATACCGAGCATACTGTAAGGACTGTTCACCACTTCATTTACATCATACTCACAAATGGTATCGCCCAGGGCAACAAACACTTCATCGGTACCTACAATATTCCGGGTTAACTCAATGGCATGGCCCGTGCCCTGTCGCTCGTTCTGGAATACAAAATGCGTGGTAAGGTCCGGGTAGGTCTGTTTTACATAATCCTGGATCTTTTCGCCCAGGTACCCAACGATGAAAATAAATTCGGTAATACCTGCTTCGCGAAGCTGATCCACAATAAAACTCAGGATGGTTTTACCGGCAATCGGTATCAGGGCCTTGGGTTGTGTATATGTATGAGGTCGTAATTTAGTTCCGGCACCAGCAACTGGAATGATCGCTTTCATGGGGGTTTTTTAGGTTTGAAAATCCTTTTTCAGGCATACCGCAACAGTTCCTTAATGTATACCTGACACATTTTCAAGAGGTCGAAAATAGGAAAAACTGGGAATAGGGCAAGTTTTGGGGAAAGAAAGCCACCAGCAATGGGCTTTTTGCGATAAGTGAATATGTTTTTAAAAAGGGTGGCTATTTGTCGTTTCTTGTATCCGCCCCTGAAAAATCGGATTGATACAGCTTATTTTCCACAAAAAATGACTCGCAGCTCAGGTCTAACAGCCCACAGCTTATCTTTGCCGCAAATACAAGCCAATGCAAAGAGATACCCTGGTTTTTGACCTGATTAAACAGGAGTTGGAAAGACAACGTCATGGAATTGAACTGATTGCTTCTGAAAACTTTACCAGTTTGCAGGTAATGCAGGCCATGGGTAATGTGATGACAAATAAATATGCAGAGGGCTATCCCGGTCGTCGTTATTATGCTGGCTGCGAAATTGTGGACCAGACAGAACAACTGGCCATCGACCGCTTAAAACAGATTTTCGATATTGAATACGCCAATGTGCAGCCACATAGCGGCGCACAGGCCAATGCGGCCGTTGCGCTTGCCGTTTTACAACCCGGCGATGCTATCCTGGGCCTCGACCTCAGCATGGGAGGTCACCTCACACATGGTTCAGCCGTTAACTACAGCGGTAAATTATACAAGCCTCATTTTTACGGTGTAACACGCGAAGCCGGATTGGTTGATTATGACATGCTGGAAGCAAAGGCCCGTGAAGTAAAACCTAAGATGATCATTTGTGGTGCCAGTGCTTATAGCCGCGACTGGGATTATGCCCGCATCCGCAAGGTGGCCGATGAAGTAGGCGCTTTGGTAATGGCGGATATTGCACACCCTGCCGGTTTGATCGCGAAGAAATTATTGAACGATCCGTTCGATCATTGCCATTTTGTAACGTCTACCACGCACAAAACCCTGCGTGGCCCACGTGGCGGTATCATTATGATGCGCAAGGATTTTGAAAATCCATTCGGATTGAAAGATGTAAAAGGCAATATCCGGATGATGAGTAACCTGATGGATATGGCGGTGTTCCCAGGCATTCAGGGCGGGCCACTGGAGCATGTAATTGCTGCCAAAGCCATTGCCTTCGGCGAAATCCTGAGTGATGAGTTTACCGGTTATGCCCACCAGGTAATCAAAAATTCACAGGCATTGGCCAAAGCGCTGGTTGACAAAGAATACCAGATCATTAGTGGCGGCACAGACAATCACCTGGTACTGATCGATCTCAGGAATAAGAACATTAGCGGTAAAAAAGCAGAGCAGGCATTGGTGCTGGCAGATATTACCGCCAATAAAAACATGGTGCCTTACGATGATAAGAGCGCATTTGTTACTTCAGGTATTCGCCTGGGTGTTCCTGCCATTACCACAAGGGGGATGAAAGAAGAACACATGTCATTCGTAGTAGATTCCATTGATAAAGTATTAATGAATGCAGATAATGCAACTGTATTACAGGCCGTGAAGAAAGATGTGAATGCATTTATGGAGCAATTTGTTTTGTATCCTGAGTTAGGATAAAAAGCACTGCAATTATTTAAAGCTATTCTATGATACAAAGATTACAAACCCTTTGGTTACTGGCGGCTTCTCTGCTGGCATTTGCTTCGTTGAAGCTTTCTTTTTTCAGCGGTAATCTCCTGGTGCAGAATGTAAAACAGTTCCAGTATTTTACCGCCATGAGCAGTATTCCGCTGATGATCTTAACGGTGACGGTTGCAATTGCTGCGCTGATCACCGTGTTCCTGTTCAAAGACAGGAAACTACAACTTAAGATTGCATTGGCTACATTGGTGCTGTCTATATTGAACATCATCCTGTATTACCTGCAAACCGGAAATTTCATTCTCAACGAATGGAGTTTCGATATCACATCGCTCGTAACGATAGCTATTCCGTTTTTACTGTTCCTTGCCATCAGGGGCATTTATAAGGATGATAAATTGGTGAAGAGTGTAGATCGGTTGCGCTAGCGAATATTGAATAATGAACAAGGAACGTTGAATGATGAAGTGATACGTACTTCATCATTCAACGTTCCTTGTTCATTATTCAATATTCTTTAGAGGTATTTCCCTGTATAACTTTCCTTCACTTTCTTCAACCCTGCCGGCACACCTGCATATACCAGGTTACCGCCTACATCACCCGCTTCCGGGCCGAGATCGATGATCCAGTCAGCAGATTTAATTACATCGGTATTGTGTTCGATCACGATCAATGAATGACCCTGTTCAATTAATGCATTGAAAGAAGCAAGTAATTTTTTGATGTCGTGAAAATGCAGACCGGTGGTAGGTTCATCAAATACAAACAACATGTGGCCAATGCCTTTTCCCTTGCCCAGAAAACTGGCCAGTTTTACACGCTGCGCTTCACCGCCACTCAGGGTATCGCTGCTCTGTCCAAGTTTGATATAACCCAGGCCAACATCCTGCAAAGGCTGTATCGCGGTTTTGATCGGTTTTTCGTCTGCAAAGAAATCAATGGCTTCATCCACACTCATTTCCAATACATCAAATACATTCTTTCCATTGTATCGTACATCCAGCACTTCTTCTTTGAAGCGTTTGCCACCACAGGATTCGCAGGTCAGGTGTACATCGGCCAGGAACTGCATTTCAACGATCTGTTCGCCTTCTCCCTTACAGGTATCGCATCGGCCGCCATCTACATTAAAGGAAAAATGTTTGGGTTGAAAGCCGCGTGTTTTTGATAAGGATTGTTTGGCATACAGGTCGCGGATATGATCGTATGCCTTGATATAGGTGATGGGATTGCTGCGCGATGATTTGCCGATCGGGTTCTGATCAACCAGTTCTATCTGCGAAATATAATCGATATCACCAGTCAGGCTTTTATGCAATCCTACTTTCTCTGAAAACTCACCTTTCAGTTTCCGCAAAGCGGGTACCAGTACCTGTTTTACCAGCGTGGTTTTACCACTACCACTTACGCCACTTACCACGCACAAAGTGTTCAATGGAAATTCAACGGTTATGTTTTTCAGGTTGTTTTGTCTGGCGTTTTCAACGGTAATGCTTCTGTTCCATTTCCGGGTTGTTTTTGGCACATCAATGCTCAGCTTACCGGTCAGGTATTTCCCGGTAAGGCTTTCGGGATTGGCCACCAATTCATCGTAATTACCGGCAGCAATTACTTCACCGCCAAGATGTGAAGCCAGTGGCCCCATATCAATAATATGATCCGCTTCTCGCATCATCATTTCATCGTGCTCAACTACCACTACCGTATTACCAAGATCGCGTAATGATTTTAATACACTGATCAGGCGAACCGTATCTCTTGAATGCAAACCAATAGAAGGTTCATCCAGGATGTATAACGAATTGGTAAGGTTACTGCCAAGGCTTCGCGTTAATTGTATGCGCTGGCTTTCTCCACCGCTTAATGAATTGGCCAAACGGCTTAGCGTTAAATAACCAAGCCCCACATCGATCAATGTCTGCAAACGCTGGTGAACTTCTATGAGTATTCTTTTGGCTACTTCTTTGTCATGCTGCGATAAGGTTAATTGATCGAACCATGTTTTCAGATCCTTTACCTGTAGTTCGCACAGTTCGCCAATATGTTTCCCGTCTACCTGCACATACAACGCTTCTTTGCGCAGGCGATAGCCTTTGCAATCCGGACAATTGGTACGGCCACGATAACGGCTCAACAATACACGGTATTGCACTTTGTATAAATTCTGTTCCACTTCTTTAAAAAAATCATCCAGCCCCTGCACCATACCTTCCCCTTTCCATAACTGCAGGTATTGTTCTTTCGTTAGATCAATAATGGGCTTGTGAATAGGGAAGCCGAATTTACCGGCATTCTTCACAAACTGCTCACGCCACCAGCCTAGTTTCTCTCCTTTCCATGGTGCTATGGCGCCTTCATAAACACTGATGCTTTTATCGGGAATGACCAGGTCTTCATCGATACCCAATACCTGGCTAAATCCCTCGCAGGTTGGACAAGCGCCATAAGGATTATTGAAGGAAAACAAATTCGGAACCGGTTCTTCAAACTGAATACCATCCAGTTCAAATTTATTACTGAAGTGGAGCATTTTTTTACCGTCGGCTTCCACATACATTTCTCCTTCGCCTTCATAAAAAGCCGTACCGATAGAATCGGATAGGCGGTGCAGGTCGTCCTCGTCAAACGCTTTGGTAACGATGCGGTCGATGAGAACGTTGATCGTGAGTGGTGAGTGGTGAGTGGTGAGTTTTTTCTTAAGGTCCTTATCAGCCAATTCAAGCAGCTCTTCGATGCGGACCAGCTCACTGCTCACGCCTGACGATTCACGAAAATACATTCTCGAAAATCCTTTCTGCATCAATATATTCAGTTCTTCGCGGGGTTCGCGTTTGGCGTGTTGTTTGAAGGGTACAATGATCACCAGTTTGGTTCCGTGTGGCATTTGCTGAATGGCATTCATTACATCGGCCACATCATCTTTCTTTACTTCTTTACCACTGACAGGCGAAATAGTTTTACCGGCACGCGCATACAACAAACGCAGGTAATCGTAGATCTCCGTCATACTACCAACGGTACTGCGTGGGGTGCGGGTAATCACTTTCTGTTCAATGGCAATAGCAGGGCATAGCCCTTTAATATAATCCACATCCGGCTTTACCATACGTGCCATGAACTGGCGCGCATAGGAACTCAGGCTTTCTGCATAGCGCCGCTGCCCTTCTGCAAAAAGTGTATCGATGGTGAGCGATGATTTACCACTTCCCGAAACACCGGTTACTACGATTAGTTTGTTACGCGGAAAACTTACGGTTACATTCTTAAGGTTGTGTACACGCGCGCCCTTCACCACAATGCTACCGGAATCGTCTGTTGTTTTTTCTATTTTGGGTGATTTTGTTTTTGTTGCCATAGCGTTAGCAAATTAAACACATTATCCACGGTTAGGTTTGAAAAACACTGGCGGGAAAGGGAATTTTTTATCGATTTTCCGGCCTTGCTTACAGTCCATCCAAGGCATAAAAAATGTGCATAACCACAACCCCCTAAAACATTCTTTTCCACAACTCCGGCCAGATATCAAAAGATGTATAATTTGTCGTTGAAAGATAAGGAGTTAGTTCAGGGACGTTGAATAAAAAGTTCTATCTGCCCCCTGAAATGGCATCATTGTACTCAAAAAAGAAGTTATGAGAACATTGGACCAGGCGTCTGATACGGAACTGATACGGGCTTTTCAGGACGGCGATACAGCCGCCTTTGAAACCCTTATCTACCGCTATAAGGATAAGATCTTCTCCTCCATTCTTTTCTTTGTAAAAGACAATTACCTGGCTGAGGACCTTTTCCAGGATGTGTTCATCAAGATCATCGATACCCTTAAGAACAAGCGATATACCGAGGAAGGAAAATTTCTGCCCTGGGCATTGCGCATTTCGCATAATCTCTGTGTAGATTATTTCCGGAAAGTAAAACGTACCCCTGCCATCCGCACCAGTGATAACCAGGATATTTTTGAAGTGTTACAGATCTCCGAAGAAGGTGCAGACAGTAAGATCATGCAGGGACAAAGCCATGAGCGCGTTCGCAAAATGCTGGATCTCTTACCTGAAGAGCAGCGCGAGATCATTGTGCTTCGCCATTTTGCCAATATGAGCTTCAAGGAGATCGCTTTGATCACTAATTGCAGTATTAACACGGCTTTGGGCAGAATGCGCTATGGATTGATTAATTTACGGAAGATGATGGTTGAAAAACAGATCGCTTTGTAGCGTGTGACGATATCTTCCAAACTATGCAAAAATCACGAACCCTTCATCACGATGAAGGGTTCTCTTTTATCCGTCATTTATTTTTTATCGAACGCTTCCTTACCGCACTGCAACCATTTGAGGTATTCTTTTGCGTCAGGCGTATAACCTACCGGGTTGTTCAGCAATTGTTCATTTGTATTGAGGATACCGTAAAGGGGCTGCGTGGTCTGGTTAAAATTCTCTGCTTCAAACGTAGCCCATTTATCGCCAACGGTGATAATATCTTTGGTATCGCCGCTCTTGGTTTTATAATTCATGATGCGCTGTTCCGCCGGCAGGTTCTGCCTGTCGTCCACATACAAGGATACAAGTATAAAATTCTCCTTGATGTAATTGTACACTTCCGGTTGTGTCCATACATTCTCTTCCATTTTACGGCAGTTCACGCAGGCCCAGCCGGTAAAGTCCAGGAGTATGGGTTTGTTCTGTTCCCTGGCCAGTTGTACCGCTTTCGCATAATCGTTGATCACATTGGCTTCCAATCCTTTCCCATGTACATTTTCTTTCCCATAAATACTGTAACTGAATGGTGGCGGAAAGCCACTCAGCAATTGCAGGTTGGCATATTTTGTTTGGGTAACGCCGGGAACCAGGTACAGGGTAAACAACAAAGCCAGTACGCCCAATGCTTTCCTACCCTTGCTTATTTTCATTCCCTTGTAATCGTGCGGCAAACGCAGAATACCGAACAGGTAAAGCGTAAGGCCGGTTCCTACCAATATCCATATACCAATAAATACTTCTCTTTTCAGCAGGCCCCAGTGCATTACCAGGTCGGCATTGGATAAGAATTTGAAGGCGAGCGCCACTTCCAGGAAGGCCAGTACTTTTTTAACGGTATCGAGCCAGCCGCCGGATTTTGGTAAAGACTGCAGCCAATCAGGAAAGATGGCAAACAGGGCAAATGGCAATGCCAGTGCCAATCCAAAGCCCGCCAAGCCAGAGGAAAGCTGCCATGCCCCCCCGCTCAAAGAGCCTACCAGCAAAGATCCCAGGATAGGACCCGTACAGGAGAAAGAAACAATGGCCAGCGTAAGCGCCATAAAAAAGATCCCACCCAAACTACCCAGTCCGCTTTTGGAATCCGCTTTGTTGGCTATACCACTTGGCAGTGTTAATTCAAAATAGCCAAAGAAGGAAATGGCGAAGAAAATGAAGATCACAAAGAAGATCACATTCAGCCAGGAGTTGGTAGAAATATTATTGAAGATCTCAGGCTGCACATTTCCCAGTACATGAAAAGGAACACTGGCCAGTAAATAGATCAGGAAAATAAAGAACCCATATAACACACCATTCTTAATAGCCTGTTTACGTGTTGCGGCTCTTTTGGTAAAGAACGAAACTGTAACGGGTATCATGGGGAATACGCAGGGTGTAAGCAAGGCAATTAATCCGCCGAGAAAGCCCAGGATAAAAATAGACCAGAGACCACTGCTGGCTACTTCATTTTTCTTACCGCAATCTGCCTGTGGCTTATCTATATCTATCGAAGCCAGTTTGATCTGTGCCGATCCCGCTGCTGTTGCGGAGCCTCCTTCCAATGTTACTTCAAAGGGTTGTTCGGAAGCGATGAACTCTCCTGCTTTTCCCAGGAAAGCATTGATGCTTCCCTTAAGTGTTGCCGGAATAAATCCATTGATCCTTACCTGTTGTTTAATCTCAATGGTTCCGGTAAACACGGCTACTTTACCAAACACGGCATCATTTGTTTCTTGTGGCTTTGAACTGTATTCAATACTATTCTGCAATTGCGCATTCTCGTAAGCAGGCACAAATTTCACCTGCTCCAACCCTTCTGCTTTGGGATTGTTGCCATATACATGCCAACCTGCCGGGATGGTGGTTTTGGCAACCAGTTCATACAAGCCGTTGGCAATTTTTTTGGATTGGGTTTGCCAATGTAACAGGCTATCGGTTTGTGCACCAAGCACACCAATGGTTACGAGGCCAATAAAGAGCAGGAATATTTTTTTCATTGATCCGTGGGGGTTATTGCAGCTTCAGGTCGAACGATTTTTTTACGGGAGGCAGGCACTGGCTTTCATCGCAAACCATGTATTCAACTGTACCGCTGATATTGGTTTTGAGGCCGCCTTTTACTTTAACGGTTTGTACAAACTCTACCTTATCAGAATAGTACAGCACATTGGTATTAAAATTTTTGTCGAATGTTTTTTCGAGCTTGCCCATTTCCTTTACAACACCGTTTTTGGTAACCAGTGGATTGGGTTTAAAAGTTATAGAGGTGGGAATAGGGCCGCCTTTGCCGGTATTTTGTGAATAGATATGCCATGGACTTTCTACGTTCGCGGTTAATACGATCTCGTAGGTGTCCGCAGATTTCTTTTTCGCTTCATAGCTCCAGCTAACGGGATTTTGTTTTTGTGCAAAAACAATGGATACGGCAATAATCGCGATCAAGGTAAGTGATAATCTTTTCATACAAGACAAACTATTTAGGTTATGACGTGGCACAATGCGCCACCTTACAAAAAATCAATTCAATCCCAGTAATGCAAACACTTTCACACCATCCAGGTTACTCATTTCTTTGGATGAGGCACGCTCCGGGTGCGGCATCATACCAAATACGTTATTCTGTTTGTTACGGATGCCCGCAATATTGCGGATGGCGCCATTCGGATTAGCCGATGCATCAATCGTGCCATCTTCATTGCAGTAGCGGAAAATTACCTGTCCGTTCGCTTCCAGTTCATTCAAAGTGGCTTCGTCTGCATGATACCTTCCTTCGCCATGGGCCACCGGAATTTTCAAGGCTTCCCCTTCTCCGTTCTTAATAAATACATTCTTACAAATAAATTGCTGGTTGGCATTTTGTAACAATACGCCCGGTAACAGGCCGCTTTCGCAAAGGATCTGGAACCCATTGCATACGCCGAGTACTTTCCCTCCTTTATTAGCAAATTCGATTACGCTCTGCATCATAGGGCTAAAGCGCGCAATGGCCCCACAACGCAAGTAATCACCATAAGAAAATCCGCCGGGTAAAATAATGCAGTCGTCCGTGCTGAACATGCTCAGGTCTTTGTCTTTGTGCCAAAGCATGATTACTTCTTTACCTAAATCCTGCTGAAGGGCATCCTGCATGTCTCTGTCGCAGTTTGACCCCGGGAAAACAACAACACCAAACTTCATAAGGTTCGTTTTATATCCTGAAAGGCTAAAAAATAAATGGAAGGCCAAAGGTAACGTCTCACCCGTTAAAAGCGGGCTAATTTTTGATGAACCACCAGTTATTATATATGATGATACAGGCCGCCAGCCAGAAAAGGATATTGGGCAGGATCAGCCGCCTCGGGTACGAGAAGGCATTACCCGCAAAAGCCCCCAGAGGTACCAGGCTCATAAACGCCGATTCGATGCCGGCATGCAGAAATATGAAAGGAATAGGTAATAAGATCAGTAACATAACCATCATTACCCCCCAGTTCTTCCGGATCTGGATCACCATACGGTTATTGGATAGCTGCCAGTAGTACAACCCGGACAATAACACCAGCAACAATACCGAAAGGCTTACCACCAATGGGATATTCCATTCTTTCAACGGCAGGTTTATCTGCAGGTAAGGGAGAAAGGTTTTAAAACTCGTAAAAGAATCGTTCAGGAACAGCCAGGCGGCTATAAAATAATACGGCACCAGTATCCCCATTAATAGTATTACCCATTCTGCAAGGTTAAAAGGCCTTACCACCGCAAGTGCAAAAAGTACGACCAGGATAAGGATAGCGGTCGGGTGATAGCAGACAACCGCGACACCAACGATCAACCCGGTATTAAAAAGCAATGTTTTGGGTGAGGGGTGGTTATATAAACGGCTCAGTTTAATGAACAACCAGATCAACAGAAAATTGGCGATCAGGGCCGGGGTAATACTGCACCATTGCGTTAATATGCCCGACAATAATACATAGGCCAGTGCGGTGGTATAGTTCGTGTTCTGAAACATCCGCAGGTCATTAAGCACCATGTTAAGCCGGATGGCCTGAACCAGTATCAAAGCCTGGTATAATATGAACAGTGTAGTAGAGGGAAGTCCGGCAACATATTGTTTCAGGAGCACGGAGAACAGACCATCATTGGTATTGGAGATCACCAGCGGTGCCATTACAAACAGGTGCAGATGCACAGCAATGCTGAGAATTACCAGGAAAAAAATATTAATGATCGATTTGTCGCGAAATAGAAAGACCACGCTTCAGAAATTAAAATTCAATTTTTGCAAAACAGATAAACCCACGGTATTCACAAGGTATAATAGCCTGCCTGGCCCCTATCTGTTTGGCATGGCGCGGCATGAAATCATATCCTTTATCGAGGTTTTTAAAAGTAGGTGACCGGTTTACCTGGCCTTCCGGCGACATGCTCTGATCCGTAAGGATCATGTTCCTTTTTTCCTGTACATTAAACAGGAAACGAAGCTGGTCACCCGTATTCATCATACCAAATCCAATAAAATTATCGGTATTGTCATCGTATTGCGATTTGCGCACCACATTGCTCCATTCCAGCTTACCCGACGGATCAAATGAGATCACGGAAATATTGTCTGCATAATAACGGGTAAGTGTATTGACATTGTTATACATACCGGAACGACCCCATGGATAATAACCCAGGGGACTGTTCCATGAATAATAATCAACCGGCGACCAGTAAGGAGAGCCATAGAGGTAATCCCATCGATTCAATGTATTACCCCGTGAACTGGTGTAGGCAGACTCGGCAACTACAATAAAACCACCGTCTTTCCGTACAATGATATTCTTCAGGAAATAATCGTTGAATGCGTTTTTAATATTGGCCTCTCCCTTTGCGTCATCCCTGAATTCATCAGAGAATTTTGTTGTGGCATTCAGTAATTCCTTGTTCTGCGCCTTATCCCAAAGCACGTAATACAATCCTTCAATACTGCCTCGTTTCACTTTGCTGAAAAAGGAAGTGACCACATAATGTTTATTGATATTGTCCACCTTAATGCGGATATCATCCAGGAAAATACTGCTGATCTTCAGATCGCTGATGGTATAGCTGTCTTGTGTAGACGGCTTGGTGATCAGGCTGATCTTATTGATATTGTCATTGGAGGAAGTACCGGATTCTCTTACACAGATCAGGTCACCATCATTGTCTAACGAAAACTCAGAAAGGAAATCGTTCCGTTGTGGCATGGTAATACTGGTACGTGATTTTTTAATCAGGGCAAGATCCTTGTTGAACAGGCAGGTGGTCAGTACATGCGCCTTATCGTTTTTGGTATTGATCTTGAATACCATGATCTTCTGCTTATCCTCACTGTTGATCACGGAGTAGATCTTGCTGTTGGCGGCAAAGTTTACATTGTCTGTTGAATCGAGTTCCACCGGTTCTCCCATTTTTTTGCCAGATGCATCCAGTTTTACCGCCATGCAGTACATAATACTTCTGCGCTGGTACTGATAGATCATGTATATGCAATCGGGATACTGGATAAAGTCGGTATTCAGGACGCGGTAATTGATGAAATCCAGTTTCACTTTATCCACCTGTTTCATCTCATTATCGTAAGTGGCCACATAATGCAGATCGCGGTAGTTCTTATATACCAATACTTTGCCATTAATTTTACCCATGATCTCGAAACTGATGTTCTTGGCATCGTCGCGGTCGGGCTCGGAATAGGTAATCCGTTGGGCAAAACCGGTAAAGGAGGTAAGCAGCAAACAGGCAATCAATACAAGGGAGGTTCTTTTCATTTCCTGGTCAGCATTTATCTTTCAAATGTAAGGTTTGTGCAGATTATGGCTACCTAAATTAACAGTAAAAGCACAATCCCCCCTGCAACCGGGATATTTAACGTGCGGATTGATTTTACGGCTACATTTGTTAAATAATTCCAGCATTAATCGCAATAACCCTTTCGTGTGAGCAAGAACATCAATAAGGTTTCCACCGCAGGTCTGATCATCGCGTTGGGGATCATCTACGGCGATATCGGTACCTCCCCGTTATATGTATTAAACGAGATTATTACCGGCAGGGCCATTACAGAACAGCTGATCCTCGGTTCTTTGTCCTGTATCATCTGGACCCTCACACTTCAAACCACGGTTAAATATGTAATTCTTACCCTGAAAGCAGATAATAAAGGGGAAGGCGGTATTTTCAGTTTGTATGCATTGGTTCGCAGACGCCGTAAATGGCTGGTAGTACCCGCGATGCTTGGCGGCGCCGCTCTACTAGCCGATGGCATTATCACCCCTCCCATTACTGTTACATCAGCCATCGAAGGATTGAAACAGTTACATGCGCTCAAGGATATCCAGCAGAGTACCATCATTACCATTGTGATCAGCATCATTACACTGTTGTTCTTTATGCAACAGTTTGGTACGGCTTCCATTGGTAAAATGTTTGGGCCGATCATGGGCATCTGGTTTGCCATGCTGGCCGTACTGGGTTGTTCGCACCTGTTGGATGATGTTAGTATTTTCAAAGCGCTGAGTCCGCATTATGCCATAGAGCTGTTAACTACCTATCCGAAAGGATTCTGGTTATTGGGTGCCGTATTTCTGTGTACCACGGGTGCAGAAGCACTGTATAGTGACCTGGGGCATTGCGGCCGCGGTAATATCCGCATCTCCTGGATATTTGTAAAAACCTGCCTGATCCTGAATTACCTGGGGCAGGGCGCCTGGTTACTGGCGCATTACCATAACCAGGTCATTGCACCCGAAATCATGGCCGATGGATTCAACCCCTTTATCAGCATCATGCCGCAATGGTTTAAACTGCCGGGAATCATCATTTCTACCATTGCCGCCGTAATTGCCAGCCAGGCATTGATCTCCGGTTCCTTTACACTGATCTCGGAAGCCATGCGACTGAACCTGTGGCCCAAAATGAAGATCAATTACCCTTCCGAAGAAAAAGGGCAGCTGTATATCCCGGGTATCAGCCTTCTGCTGTTCATCGGTTGTATCGGTATCGTTTTGTTTTTCAAGGAGTCGAAAAATATGGGTGCCGCATACGGCCTGGCCATTACCATGTGTATGATCAGCACTTCCATTCTCTTTGCCAATTTTCTGGTGAGCCGGAGAACCGCTTCGGTATGGATCTATTTGTACCTGGTTGTATATCTCGTGATCGAATCATCCTTCCTCATCGCCAATCTTGAAAAATTCATGCATGGTGGTTATGTAACGCTGATTGTGGGTGGTGGATTGTTTGCCGTAATGTATGTATGGTTCCGAAGCCGCAAGATCAAGAACCGGTATGTGGAGTTTGTACGGATGGAGCATTATATTCCCATGATACAGGAATTGAGTAACGACAGAACCATTCCCAAATATGCCACCCACCTGGTATACATGACCAGTGCCAATAATCCCAAGGAAATTGAGCATAAGATCATTTATTCCATACTCAATAAAAAACCCAAACGGGCGGATATTTATTGGTTTGTACATGTGGATGTGCTGGATGATCCGTATACCTGTGAATTTTCGGTAGAGCATATTATTCCCAATGATATCATCCGCGTGGAATTCAGGGTGGGTTTCCGTGTTGAACAAAGGATCAACCTCATGTTCCGCAAAGTGGTGGAAGAACTGGTAGACAACAAAGAAGTGAATATTACCAGTCGTTATGAAAGCCTGGAAAGGAATAATGTGGTTGGTGATTTCCAGTTTATCGTACTGGAAAAATACCTGAGCCAGGATAATGAACTTCCTTTCTTTGAGCGCATCGTGATGAAATTATATTTCTGGCTGAAAGAGATCAGCCTGGGCGAAGAAAGAGGTTTTGCGCTCGATCCGAGTAATGTAACCATTGAGAAATTTCCGCTTATTGTGGCGCCTGTGGCTCATTTCAGCCTGAAACGGGTGTATCATGATGGGTCGGAAGATTTTGAATAGCTGGCCGCTGGTGTGTCTCGCACCAGCTTAATTTTCGGATAGCATTGTTTAGCATGTTATGTGATTGTGGGGACACAATCACGGCCAATCACGGCCAATCCAGCCATCTCTGTTGGTTTCCTTCCATAAAAAGCAGAACTTAGGAAACCAAAACCTCCGCTTTGCCGCCAGTGATCATTTATATCGTTATCGCCTACCTTGTTATTGCGGCATTGGTGTATTTTGTACAGGACCGCTTCATCTTCAAACCCGAAAAACTTCCGCAGGATTTTGAATATAAATACGATGCCCCTTTTGAAGAACTGTTCTTCCATGTAGCGCCGGGCATCAGCATCAACGGCCTCCATTTTTATTGCAAAGAACCCAAAGGACTGATCCTTTATTTCCACGGTAACTCGCGCAGCATTAAAGGATGGGCCAAATATGCAAAGGATTTTTATAGGTATGGATATGATGTATTACTGGTAGACTATCGCGGCTTTGGCAAAAGCACAGGAAAAAGAAGTGAGAAAGAAATGCTGAATGATATGCAGTTTGTGTACGACAAACTGATGGAGAAGTACGAACAACATCACATACTCGTATACGGAAGAAGCCTGGGCAGTGGTTTCGCTACCAAGATCGCGGCCGATAATTCGCCGCGCTACCTGATCCTGGATGCCCCGTATTTCAGTTTCATTAAAGCAGTGGAACGCTTTACGCCGTTCCTGCCAAATCGTTGGATACTGCGTTATCATTTGCATACCGATCAATGGATCCGCAAAGTGAATTGCCATACCTATATCCTGCATGGCACCAAAGACAGGCTGATCCCCATCCGGCATAGCGAGAAACTACAACGGATCAATCCCCATAAGATCACCTTGATACGCATTCATGGCGGCAGACACAACAATCTTCCCTCCTTTCCGGAGTACCACAATTTCATCAGGGATATTTTACAATACTGAACCTACCTTTGCGCCGTGAAAAACAAACAGAAAAGATTTCGCTGGATCAAGCTCATCATTGTAATTTATTGCCTTGTGGGCATTGCCCTGTATTACCTGCAGGATAAATTACTGTTTCATCCACAGGCCTTGCCAGCCGGTAGCAGCTATCATTTCAACCAGCCTTTTACGGAAGCCAATATTGAACTGGATGCAAATACATCCATCAACATGGTTCAATTTACCGTTCCGGATTCTCTGCGAAAAGGGATTGTTCTATATTTTCACGGCAACCGCGAAAATATCAACCACTATGCCGGATTTGCCTCCAACTTCACACGCAACCATTACGAAGTATGGATGCCTGACTATCCCGGTTTCGGGAAATCAACCGGTAAGTTTTCCGAAGAGGTTTTATATGAAATGGCTTTACAGGTGTACAAATTGGCCAGAACCAAATACAAGCCCGAACAGATCATTATTTATGGAAAGTCGTTAGGCACCGGTATTGCCGCGGAACTGGCATCGGTTCGCGATTGCAGACAGTTGATACTCGAAACACCCCATTACAGTTTTACTTCACTCATGAGGATCATTTGCTGGATGTACCCGGTAGACATGCTATCGCATTACAAAATGCCTATCCATACCTATCTGTCAAAAGTAACCGCACTCATTACCATTTTCCATGGAACTGCGGATGGCGTGATCCCTTATTTTAATGCGCAAAGATTGAAGCCCGTTTTAAAATCAACAGACGAATTCGTTACCATCGAAGGGGGCTCGCACAATGACCTGAACGGTTTTGCTTTGATGCAACAAAAACTTGACAGCCTGTTAAAAAAATAAAGACTATTTAGCTGGCGGATCAATTCCTATCCAGAACTGCATAAACTCCGTAATCCTGACCAATCCGGTAACCATGGTACCTGCATTGCCCACTGGAACCAATCCCGGTTTCCAGAAAGGCATTTGCGCAATCATTTTTTTGATCACTTCTCCATAATATTTTTTATCATCCAGGAAATGGGGGATGGTTTTTGCCATTCTGCTTTTGCTGTATTGTGTTGATGCTATTTTATCAAATTGGGCATCATAAGCCGTGCCCCATTCATTTATCACAAACGAAAAATACACCCTGATATAACGGCCTGTATCTCCATGTGCAATGGCTTTCGCAAGCAGGCTGTCGAAGCCATTGAAATGAGTAAAATAGAACCGTTGCAGCGAATCTTTTCCATGGGGGAAGACAGGCGGGTATTGTAAAAATTTTGCATCTGCCTCATACCTGGCAGCTACCGGTCCAGTTGCATTTTGCTGCGCCCTGATCGAAATACCGGTAAGTAGTCCCAAAATGAGCAAAATACTTTTCATGGCTGGCGAATAAACACAAACTAACACAGATCGGCGCAACCAGTCAAGCGTATTTATACGGGTACGATATACCTGTTCTTGTTTACGCTGATCTTGGGAGGTATGGCAGCCAGTATCTCTTCTTTCAGGATTTCGATCAGTCGTTTTTTTACAAAATCCCTGTGCACCACAATGCTTACTTCGCGCATGGGCGCGGGTCTTTTGAAATAACGGATCTGTGATAATTGTTTGGCCGTCATATCCTGTGTAGCCAGTTCGGGTAAAATAGTGATACCATCATTCATATCCACCATTCGGCGTAAGGTTTCAATACTGCCTGCTTCATAATCAAAGCGGCTTGCGTCGCGGCTGGCTTTCCTCAGTTCGCAGAGATTTATGATCTGGCTGCGAAAGCAATGCCCTTCTTCCAATAGCCATAGTTTATTGGGATCTATATCCTGCGGCAGCATATATGTTTTTTTGTATACTGCATTCTTTTTAGAAACATATGCCATCAGCTCCTCATAAAACAATACATGCTCTTTGATACCTGGCTCCTGTAAAGGTGTTACCAGTATACCCATATCAATTTTTCCGGCTCGTAGCTGTGCCACGATAAGATCGGTGGTTAGTTCATTTACCACCAGCCTTACCAGCGGGTATTTATTCGTAAATTTCTGAACAAACAAGGGCAACAGGTAAGGTGCCAGTGTGGGGATGATCCCTATTTTCAGTTCGCCGGTGATCACTCCTTTTTTGCGGTGTACCAGTTCTTCAATTACATTCAGTTCCGAAATGATCTTTCTTGCCTGCTCAATAATTTCCGCCCCAAGTTCGGTGGCGATCACCGGTTGTTTGCTGCGGTCAAATATTTTTACACCCAGTTCTTCTTCTACTTTCTGTATCTGCATACTGAGTGTAGGCTGCGAAACATAACAATGCCTGGCCGCCGATGCAAAATGCCGGAAAGTATCTACAGCGATGATATATTGTAACTGCACAAAAGTCATACCGATAGTTTTTATCTATTAATATGCAAAACTAATTGATTGGAGGGATGTACGGAAACAGCTAGTGGCTTGCTTTAGCGAAAGGCAATACATCTGCTGAGTTAAAAAGCATTGCTTTTTCAATTATCTTTAAAGCAGGATTTATCCTGTTTACTCAACCCTTATTGTATGTCAGCCGAAGAAAATTTTGCCAAGCTGGGGCTTATTCTGCCCCCTGCTCCCAAACCACTGGGTGTTTACAAACCATTCCTGATCGACGGAAAACACGCATATGTTTCCGGCCACGGAACCGTAAAAGAAGACGGCAGTTTAATCGTTGGTCGTGTGGGCGATACTATGACGATTGAAGAAGGTAAACTTGCGGCACGCCAGGTAGGACTTGCCATACTGGCTACTTTAAAGGTCAATCTCGGTTCACTGGATAAAATAAAACGTGTAATCAAGGTATTGGGCATGGTGAATTGCAACAGTGATTTCGGCAAGCACCCCTTTGTGATCAATGGTTGCAGTGAATTATTTGCCGCAGTATGGGGCGAAGACAATGGCATCGGCGTAAGAAGCGCCGTAGGCATGGGCTCTTTACCTGGTAATATTCCTGTAGAAATTGAAGCTTTGTTTGAACTACATTAAATTTAGCTTGTGTGTTATAAAAAAATAACACAATGACAAGCATTCTCTGTGAAACTCCTAATCTCTGTGGTAAAGCCTTCACTTCGATCTTTTTTTCACCACAAAGACGCAAAGTACACTGAGTTACACAGAGGAAATTTAGGAACACGCCACTTTAAAACTAAACGCAGAAAAAATCGAATTCTCAAATAGCAATCCATGACACCCTGGTATACCATTCATAATATTGACATAATTGATTCGCCTGCCTTGGTAATTTACCCCGACAGAATAAAAGAAAATATTCAACGATTGATTGAGATGGCGGGTGCTGCGGAACGGTTACGCCCGCATGTAAAAACCAATAAGATTGCCGAAGTATGCAAACTGATGAAGGATGCCGGCATCACCAAATTCAAATGCGCCACCATTGCCGAAGCCGAAATGCTCGCGGGGATCGATGCACACGATGTATTGCTTGCCCATCAACCCGTTGGGCCAAAAGCGGGAAGGCTTTTACAATTGGTAATGAATTTTCGCGCAACTCATTTCTCCTGTATCATAGATAATTTCTCTACAGCTGCCACCCTTTCGGAGCTATTTCAGAAAAACAATTTACAACTCCCCGTTTTCATTGACCTGAATATTGGCATGAACCGCTCAGGTTGTAAACCGGAAGCTGCATTGACCCTATATAAACAGGCACAATCATTAACGGGAATAAAGATTATAGGCTTACACGCTTACGATGGTCATATCCGCGATACCGATCTTTCAGAAAGAAACCGCCAAAGCGATGAGGCTTTTGCAAAAGTAGATTGGCTGGTAAAAGAAATTACTTCACTCAATCCAACACCAATGCAGATTGTTGTTGGCGGCTCACCCAGTTTCCCCACGCATACCAAAAGAAAGGCCGTGCAGTTCAGTCCGGGTACTTTTGTGTTCTGGGATTGGGGTTACAAACACATCGTACCCGATGAACCATTCGAGTATGCGGCACTGGTAATTACACGGGTCGTTTCCATTATTGATCAAACAACGATCTGTACCGATCTTGGCCATAAATCCGTTGCAGCAGAAAATCCTTTGCCCCGTGTACATTTCTTGAATGCACCCGATGCCAACCCCATCTCACAAAGTGAAGAACACCTTGTTGTAAACGTACCCGACAGCAGTGTATGGAAAGTAGGCGATACCTGGTATGGTGTGCCGGTTCATATTTGTCCGACAGTGGCTTTATACGATAACGCCACTGTGATCCTGAACCACCAGCAAACAGATTGCTGGCGGGTGATTGCACGGGCGAGGAAAATAACCATTTAATATCGTGAGACGTGAATCGTGAGGCGAGAGAAAAAACGCACGATTCACATCTCACGATTCACGTCTCACATCTCACGACCATGTTTATCATCGACGCACATCTTGATCTCAGTATGAATGCCATGGAATGGAACCGCGACCTGCGTTTGCCTGTACATGCTATACGCCAAAGAGAGCAGGGTATGACTGATAAACCCGACAGAGCAAAAGGAACGGTATCATTACCGGAACTGAGAAAAGGAAACATCGGCCTGGTAGTGGCCACACAAATTGCTCGGTATGTTGCCCCGGGAAACCCATTACCAGGCTGGCATTCGCCGGAACAGGCATGGGCGCAAACACAGGCGCAATTTCATTGGTATAAGTCCATGGAAGAAGCAGGAGAAATGATTCAGGTTAATAACAAAGCAGCCCTTGCAAAACATCTTGCGCTCTGGAATAATGGGTTACCTAACGAAGCAAAACCCATTGGATATATTTTAAGTTTAGAAGGCGCCGATTCACTTGTTACACTGGATCATTTGCACCGCGCATACGCGTATGGATTAAGAGCCGTTGGCCCTGCTCATTACGGTCCTGGCCGTTACGCCAATGGCACCGATGCCTCCGGCAGATTGAATGAAAAGGGAAAGTCACTGCTGAAAGAAATGGAGCAACTCAACATCATACTCGATGCTACGCATTTGTGTGATGATGCTTTTTGGGATGCGATGGAATTGTTCAACGGAACCATCTGGGCAAGCCATAACAATTGCAGAAGCCTGGTAAATCACAACCGACAGTTCAGTGATGAGATGATCAAGGCATTGATTGAGAAGAAAGCCGTGATCGGTGGCGCGTTGGATGCATGGATGATGGTGCCTAGCTGGCAACGCGGCAAATCTGATCCGAAACAAATGAATTGTAGTTTATCGAAAATGATCGATCACCTGGATCATATCTGCCAGGTAGCAGGAAACACTTTACATGTTGGTATTGGAACCGACCTTGATGGTGCTTTTGGTAAAGAACAATGTCCTTACGATCTGGACACGATTGCTGATCTACAAACAATCCCATCTTTATTGATGAAGAGAGGTTATTCAGTAGCGGACTGTGAAAACATTATGCACGGGAACTGGTTGCGTATTTTGCAAGAAACATGGAAGTCTTAATTTTTTGCCACAGATTCGCAGATTTATTCTGTGCTAATCTGCGAATCTGTGGCGCAAAATCATCTCTGTTCTTTTAATAAGACTTTATTCTTTGAAACAGTTAATTGATGCTTTACCCCCACTTTCAGCGCATAATTGTTTTTTTCATGGCTCACTGGGAAATCAAAACAAACAGGATAGCCGAATTCTTTTACATGCGAATGAATAGCGGAGAACACCTCTTCGCCAAAAGGAATGGTGGTGTCCTTCATTTCTGAAAACCCGCCAATTATCAGGCCTGCCAGTGACTGCAACATGCTGCTTCGCTTCAACTGGATCATCATCCGGTCGATATTATAAATGTATTCGCCCACATCTTCCAGGAACAGTATTTTCCCTTTGGTGGTAAATGCAGAAACACTGCCAATTAAATGTGCTACCAGGGAGAGATTGCCACCAACCAGTTCCCCTTCTGCTTTACCTGTTCTGTTTAATAGGTGTGGCCCGCAGGAATAATTAGCGGCAGCACCTTTTAACGCTTTGCGAAGCGATTGAACAAATTCATTTTCCGACTCGCCATCATTAAATGCCGCTGCCATAGGCGCATGCAGAGAAGCTGTTTTTAATTTGGCATACACATGCGCATGCAAAACAGTAATATCACTAAAACCGATCAGCCACTTTGGATTTTTCTTGAATGTCGTAAAATTCAATCCATCAATGATCCGGCTCATACCATAGCCACCGCGGCCGCATAAAACGGCTTTTACTTCTGTATCGTCCAGCATTGTCTGCAGGTCGGCCAGTCTTTCTGCATCTGTTCCGGAGAAATAATGGTACTGGTTACCCAATGTTGCGCCCAGTTTAACACGGTACCCCCATTCCTGCAACACTTTGATGCAGTCAGTCGCTTTTTCTTTGGGCATATAACCCGATGGACAAACAATGCCCACCAGGTCTCCTTTCTTTAAATAAGGCGGTACTTTGATCATGGGACAATATTACAGAACTGTTGCTATATCTGAACAGCAGAACGGTTGCCCTAGCGGCTTTGCGCACAATATTGCCCCACTTCCACGGAATGCTTACTTTTGCAGCGTTTTGCCGCCATTTGTACATCCGTACAAGTGTGCGATCTCGCTTTCAGCGAGACAGGCGCAACGAGTACCCATAAAGAACAAAAGATGGATCAACCGAAAAGATATTTAATTACTTCCGCGCTTCCCTATGCCAATGGTTTAAAACATATTGGTCATTTGGCCGGTGCTTATTTGCCCGCCGATATTTATGTACGGTACTTGCGGGCGCAGAAACGCGATGTGGTATTTGTTTGTGGAAGCGATGAACATGGAACCGCAATTCCCATTCAGGCTACCAAAGAAGGAACGACCGCACGTGCGATCATTGATAAGTATCACCCGATCATGGAACAGAATTTTAAGGATCTGGGCATTGACTTTGATATCTATCACCGCACCAGCGATCCGCTTCACCACGAAACAGCGCAGGAATTCTTTACCAAACTGAACAATAACGGCGATCTTGAGATCAAAGAAAGCGAACAGTATTTTGATGAACAGGCCAATAGTTTTCTGGCCGATCGTTACATCAAAGGCACCTGCCCCAACTGTGGTTTTCCCGGAGCCTATGGCGACCAGTGTGAGAATTGTGGTAAGAGTTTGAGTCCGGATGAACTGATCAATCCGGTTAGCACCTTAAGTGGTAATGCCCCCATTAAAAAAGCAACCAAACACTGGTACCTGCCACTGAACCGTCACGAAGATTTTTTACGCAACTGGATTCTGAAAGAGCATGCCAATGATTGGCGCCCTACGGTATTGGGCCAGTGTAAAAGCTGGATCGATGGCGGTTTGCAGCCACGCGCTGTAACACGCGACCTTGACTGGGGCGTAAAAGTTCCTTTGAAAGAAGCGGAAGGAAAAGTATTGTATGTGTGGTTTGATGCGCCTATTGGTTATATCAGTGCTACCAAACAATGGGCGTTGAATACGGGCAAGGACTGGCGTCCATACTGGGAAGACAAAGAAACCAAACTGGTTCATTTTATTGGTAAGGATAATATTGTTTTTCACTGCCTGATCTTTCCGGTAATGCTGAAACTGCATGGAAATATTTTACCAGACAATGTTCCTTCCAACGAATTCATGAACCTGGAAGGCGATAAAATGAGCACCAGCCGCAACTGGAAAATTGAGATGCAGGATTATGTGGATGATTTCATCAACAAAGAAAATGGCGGCAGCCAGATGGCGGATGTATTGCGTTATTATTTAACACTGATTGCACCCGAAACAAAGGACAGCGAATTTACCTGGCAGGGTTTCCAGGACGCGAATAACAGTGAACTGGTAAGCATTTTCGGCAACTATGTAAACCGTTCTTTGGTGTTGATGCACAAACTCTGCAAGGGAAAAGTGCCTCCATTGCATTCGGATGCATTGACCGATCTGGATAGAACCACAATGGATGAGATCCGGGCTACGAGAGAGAGTGTGGAGAGTTTACTGGAACAATATAAGTTTCGTGATGCATTGTTTGAAGTGATTAACCTCTCGCGTATTGGCAACCAGTACATGCAGAAGAAAGAACCCTGGATTGTAGCAAAGCAGACTACAGACGACGGCCTACCAACGGCCGAAGCGCAGCAGTCTATTGATAACACCATGCATATCTGTTTGCAATTGTGTGCCAATCTTGCCATTCTTATTAATCCATTCTTGCCTTTTACGGCCAGGAAGATCTGCTATTTACTGAAAGTGGTAGACAAGATGCTGGACTGGGAAAATGCGGGTAAAATGAAATTACTGAGTGTAGGCTACTCTTTACGTTCACCAGAATTGTTATTCAGAAAAATAGAAGATACAGAGATCGCTTATCAACTGGAAAAATTGAAAGCGGCTGTTGTGAATCGTGAATCGTTAACTGTGAATGATAAAAAAGAAAATAAGTTGGAAATAAAAGAAACTGAAACACCAAACGTAAAGCCAGAAATCGTATTCGATGATTTTGCAAAGATCGATTTGAAGACAGGCAAAATCGTTGCAGCAGAAAAGGTAGAGAAAGCTGACAAGCTGCTGAAACTATCTGTAGACCTGGGTTTTGAAATCCGTACCATCGTATCAGGCATTGCACTCCATTTTACGCCGGAAGAAATTGTAGGCAAACAGGTAACCGTTGTTACCAACCTGGCCCCACGCAAAATGCGCGGTATTGAAAGCAATGGTATGATCTTAATGGCTGAGGATAGTAATGGTAAACTTCATTTTATTAATCCTGAAACGGATATTAGTGCGGGAGCAGGCGTAAGCTAGAGCTTGGTTAAATTGGTTAAAAAAGTTAAAAGGGTTAAAGTAGTTGGTATAAAAACTACTTTAACCCTTTTAACTTTTTTAACCCTTTTAACTATCCGCTATCTACTACGCTTTATCAAAACTAACACACTCCTTTAATTCCTTCTCCGTATACGCGTACCCATATTGTTTCAACACATCATCCGGTACACCGTTCCATTGGTTGGGTGTATTGCCCATATAACCCAGGTCTTTCACGCCAATTTCAGATGTATAGAAACCAGTCATCACCATGTCGCGCATTTTGCTGAAGAAAGCAATGCCCTGTGCCATTTCGGGTTTTACTTTGCGATCAGTTTTAGCGATAGCATCTTTTACTGTTGGATAGGCGATCTGGTCAACCAGTTCGATCTGTTGCTTTTTATCACAGTCTTTAAAAGGCTTATCGTAATGGTTCAAACAATACACATCTATCCATCGCAAACCACCTCGTAAGGGTGTTTGATGGTTGGGCATATCTTTTACAATAAACTCGATGAACTCGTGCACTTTGGCATCCGATGCACTGCCGCTGTGCTCATCTTTCGGAAGAATAATGTCTTCCAGAACAATAATGGTAGCCATTTCATGTTCGGTAAAGAACTTATCTCCGGTATTGATTTTTTTCAGGTAGTCTTTTTCTTCCTGCATCCTGTCGTCCAGCGTAGCATCTGCCGATTCGGCAATGGCTTTCTTATCGCTGTTCTTGCAGGCTTCTACCAACACCCCTGAAGCGGCGGTGCCGATGAGTAGGGCTTTGATCGATTTTCTTCTGTCCATAATGATCACAGATTAAGTATGATTTAGAGCACAGATTTGTATGATTTTGTTTATGATTTCACTGATAGTATTCTTCTGTGCAATCATAAACAAAATCATATAAATCCGCGATTATAGGTTTTGTTTTTTCATTTCATCAATAATATGTTCAGATGCCCTCATGGACAGTGCCAGTATCGTCCAGGTGATATTTTTATCGGCCTGTGAAGTAAACTGGCTTCCATCCACGCAGAACAGTGTTTTACAATCGTGTGCCTGGCTCCATTTGTTCAGGGCCGATGTTTTACGGTCTGCACCCATACGAACGGTTCCTGCTTCGTGAATAATATTACCGGGATTGTTCAATCCATATTTATTGCTTTCATTATCATCTCCACCCCAGGTAATGATCGCACCCATATTATGCAGGATCTCTTTGAACGTTTCCTTCATATGTTTGGCCTGCTTGATCTCATACTCCGAGTGATTGGTATGAAAACGCAATACAGGGATCCCATATTTATCAACCACTTTCGGATCGATTTCGCAATAGTTATTGATGTTGGGAACCGCCTCTCCTCTTCCTGCCATACCTACGCCGGCACCGTAGAAGAAACGTGCATCTTCTTTCAATCCTGCACCATAACCACCCGCTTCCTTGGTTTTTCCATTCACCATGTATTTACCATTCTGGTTTTCGATGCCCATACCGAAGCCGTATGCAGGCTGGCCCATACCACCCCAGTACTCTATATGGTAACCACGCGGGAAGTCTAATTTTTTATTATCCAACCACCATGGTGTGTATACGTGCATACCACCTACACCATCTTCATTGTAACGTTTACGACCATATAACTGCGGCAATACACCACCTACCGCAGCGCCTGTAGAATCGTGCAGGTATTTACCTACAACATTACTATCATTGGCCAAACCATTCGGGTGGCGGGTTGATTTTGAATTGAGCAATAAGCGCGCTGTTTCGCAAGTACTGGCAGCCAGTATTACTACACGGCCGCTTACCTGGTACTCCATGTTATCGGTTTTGTTCACATAAGAAATACCGGTTGCCAAACCATCGGCATTGGTAATTACTTCGCGCGCCATGGCATTGGTAACTACATCAATGTTCCCGGTTGCAACTGCCGGCTTGATCAATACAGATGAGGAGGAAAAATCACCATATACTTTACAGCTTCTACCACATTGCGCGCAGAAGAAACAGGCACCGCGTTCTTCATTGATTTTTTTGGTAAGAATAGATAAACGCGATGGGATCACAGGAATGCCCAAACCGGTAGCTGATTTCTTGATCATCAACTCATGCAGCCTTGGCTTTGGTGGTGGTAAAAAAATACCATCCGGATCATTCTCCAACCCTTCATTCGATCCGAATACACCAATCAGTTTATCGATCTTATCGTAATAAGGTTTAACATCATCATAGCTGATGGGCCAGTCATCGCCCAAACCATCAATACTTCTGCGTTTAAAATCACGCGGACCAAAACGCAGGGAGATACGCCCCCAGTGATTGGTACGTCCGCCAATCATACGTGCGCGCCACCAATCCCATTTGGCGCTGCCTTCGGCCATGGTATAAGGTTCTCCATCAATTTCCCAGCCCCAGTAACAACCATCAAAATCACCAAAGGGTCTGAATTTGGTGCTGGCACCACGACGCGGGGAATCCCATGGATTTTTTAACTGAGAGGAGTGCTTGGCAGGATCGTAATCCGGACCTGCTTCGATCAGGCAGACTTTCAGTCCTGCTTTGGATAATACATAAGCGGCCATACCGCCACCGGCACCAGAACCTACGATCACGGCATCGTATTTCTTGGGTTGCTTTTTGATCTGGAGATCTCCCATATTGCTAAGATTGTATTAGAGGTAATTGAGAGAATGAATGTAAGATATTTCGCCTGTTACAAAAAGTGTTTTGGATAAATGTCAAAAAAGTAGTGCTGTTTAAATAAGAAAGGATTTTATGGATAGAGCAAGATGCAAAAATGATTCCCCTCCATGCACTGCTTGGAGGGGTGCCCCCGCGGCCGAGCGTGGGGCGGGGTGGCTAACTTTTATTTAATTGACAACGGATTATACACTCCCCCCCAGATGATTTCTTGCGAAATCATCGTCCCCTCCTTGAGAAGGAGGGGATTCTCCTTCTCGTTTCAGTCATTTATTACTCCATAAAAAAGCCGCTTCAACAATTGAAGCGGCCTGGATTTATTTTTGTTGATCAGCCAGGTCGCTGGAGCGACCTGGCTGATCAACGCTGAACAATTATTCAACTGCAACCCATACTATTTCCACAGTTCAAACATTTGTAGCAAGTGCCGCTACGAATGGTAATATGTCCACAAGTATTACAGGCCGGCGCATCGCTCTGCATATTTTTGGCTGCGGCATTTACGGCACTCATTCCATTATCGGCTGCGGCGGCTGTTGTTGCTGCACGCTGCAATTTCTGTGGCTGTGCTGCAGGTGTTGTATTGGCAGATGGCGCCGTTACACGGATGCTGCTAAGTTCGGGCTTCCCCAAAAAAATAGCTTCTCCCTCCTCTCCTTCACCGGTATTGCCGATGGTGGGTTTGTCCAACACATGCACCAGGTCGGTTCTGCCTAAATATTCAAATGCCAGGGCGCGGAAAACAAAGTCAACCAGTGAAGTAGTAGTTTTGATATTCGGATGGTCTACCATACCTGATGGTTCGAACTTAGTGAACACGAATTTCTCTACAAACTCTTCTAAAGGGACACCGTATTGCAATCCGACTGAGATCGCGATAGCGAAACAGTTCATAAAGCTTCTCAAAGTAGAACCTTCTTTGGCCAGGTCGATAAAGATTTCTCCCAAAGTTCCATCTCCATATTCACCGGTACGCAGGAAGATCACCTGTCCGCCGATTTTCGCTTTCTGTGTAAAGCCTCTGCGTTTGGCTGGCAATGATTTTTTCTCAACGATGCCAGACAAAGCGCGTTTGAATTTGGTATCGGTAGAAGCCTGCATACGCTTCTGCACTTCTTCCAATAACTCGTCTACAGTGAGCTTGCTCAGGTCCACAATATTGGAAACTTCAGCTACAGGCTCTTGAGCCTTATCGTTTGCTTCCTCCTCGGCTGCTTCTTCGGTTTTCTTTTTCTTATCCGATTTATTGCTCAGTGGCTGGCTCAGCTTAGAACCATCGCGGTAAAGAGCGTTGGCCTTCAGTCCCAGTTTCCAGCTCAGCAGATAGCAATCGGCAATTTCTTCTACGCTTGCTTCATGCGGCAGGTTGATGGTCTTTGAAATAGCGCCACTTAAGAATGGCTGACAAGCACCCATCATACGGATATGACCATACGCGTGAATATATCGTTCTCCTTTCTTACCACATTTATTGGCGCAATCAAATACCGGAAGATGTTCGTCTTTCAGGAAAGGCGCACCTTCAATGGTCATGGTACCGCACACATAATCATTGGCCGCATCGATCTGGTCTTCCGTAAAGCCCAATGCTTCGAGCAGGTTAAAATTCCAGTCGGCATACTGTTCTTCGGTGAAGCCCAAACGTTGCATACACTCATCACCCAGCGTAAAACGGTTAAAGATGAAACCGATCTCGAAAGCAGATTTGGCAGCACCATTCAGTTTCTCAATTTCCTGTTCGCTGAATCCTTTCTCTCTTAACGAAGTTGGATTTACAAACGGCGCACCTTCAAAGCTGGCGGCGCCTACTGCATATTTTTCAATGGCTTCTGCCTGCTCAGGATTATAACCAAGGTTACGTAATGCCTGCGGTACAGACTGATTGATGATCTTGAAATAACCACCACCACTTAATTTTTTAAATTTCACCAACGCGAAATCAGGTTCTACACCGGTCGTATCACAATCCATTACCAGGCCGATGGTTCCGGTTGGAGCGATTACCGTGGTTTGCGCGTTGCGGTAACCATGTTTTTCTCCAAGCTGAACAGCATCGTCCCATGCTTTGGTGGCTGCTTTCAGAATATCTTCCGGACAATACTGCGCTTTAATTCCCTGTGGCTTGATCTCAATACCCACATACGCTTCTTCAGCATCGTAAGCAGCGGCACGGTGGTTGCGCATTACGCGTAACATATCTTCCTTATTCTCTTCGTATTTATCGAAGGCTCCAAGGAAGCTGGCCATTTCTGCGGATGTTTTGTAGGCAATACCGGTCATGATCGCGGTGATACCACCAGCAATGCCGCGGGCTTCTTCACTATCATAAGGAATACCACTTACCATCAGCATAGAACCCAGGTTGGCAAAGCCAAGGCCCAGGGTACGGTAATCATAAGAAAGTTGTGCCACTTCCTTGGAAGGGAACTGTGCCATTAACACAGAGATCTCCAGAACAGTCGTCCACAAACGGGTGGTATATTCAAATCCGGCTACATCGAAAACATTGTTTTCTTCTGTATGAAATTTACGCAGGTTGATAGATGCCAGGTTACATGCGGTATTATCCAGGAACATGTACTCTGAGCAAGGATTGGATGCATTGATCCTTCCGCCTTGTGGGCAGGTATGCCATTCGTTGATGGTGGTATCGTATTGCGTACCGGGATCGGCACAACGCCATGCGGCATAAGAGATCTGCTGCCATACTTCACGTGCCGGGATTTTTTTCATCACACGGCCATCAGTACGGGCTTTCAGTTCCCAATCACCATCTTCTTCCAGTACTTTAAAGAATGAGTTAGGGATACGGACAGAGTTGTTGGAGTTTTGTCCGGAAACAGTTGCATAGGCTTCTCCTTCATAACTGTTATCATAGCCCGCAGCTACCAAGGCCGCTACTTTTTTCTCTTCCCCTACTTTCCAGTTAATGAATTCCATTACTTCGGGGTGATCGAGGTCGAGACAAACCATTTTGGCCGCGCGACGTGTTGTACCACCGCTTTTAATGGCACCAGCTGCACGGTCGCCAATTTTGAGGAAACTCATCAAACCGCTGGAACTGCCACCACCTGATAACTTCTCACCACCACCACGGATCTGTGAGAAATTGGTTCCCACACCTGATCCGTATTTGAAGATCCTGGCTTCACGGGTCCAGAGATCCATGATCCCGCCTTCGTTCACCAGGTCATCGCTCACGCTTAAGATAAAGCAGGCATGTGGCTGTGGGCGCTCGTATGCGTTGGCTGATTTTTTTAATTTACTGTCTTTGGGGTCTACATAGTAATGCCCTTGTGGCTTGCCGGTAATACCGTAACTCTCGTGTAAACCGGTATTGAACCATTGCGGTGAATTGGGAACACAGGCCTGGTTTAGGATGCTGTATACCAGTTCATCATAAAAAACCTGCGCATCGGCTTTGGATGCAAAATACCCATACCGCTCGCCCCATACGCGCCAGCAATTGGCCATGCGGTGTGCCACCTGCTTAACACTGGTTTCCCGCCCCACCGACCCATCCGGCTGCGGAACCCCTGCTTTACGGAAATATTTTTGTGCCAGGATATCCGTGGCGATCTGGCTCCATTGCCTCGGTACCTCGACATTATTCATTTCGAAAACTTTCTCTCCATTCGGGTTCTTGATTACGCTGTCGCGGTAATCGTATTCAAACATATCGAATGGGCTAACACCATCATTGGTGAAGCGGCGGCTGAACTGTAAGCCTTTAGCAGCGCGAGAGTTAGACATAAAGCGGGTGTGTTTAATGGGTTATATTATGGGTTATAAAGGGGTCTTTTAAAAAGCACTTCCCGTATTAACGAAATGTTAAGCGGTTGACGAAAATATCCTTCCTTTCGAGAAAAATTGGACGGAAATATCAACAGCTTGTGGATAAGGATTTGTAAATATTTCGCACCTCAAATCCCTGTTGGTTTTGCGGGAATGTTAACAGTTGTAGAAAAGAATTTTCACCTTTTTTGGTTGCGGAATGAGTTATTTTACGTAAATGAGGTAAGTTATGCAGGGTAGCGCAAAACCCATTACCCTCGTCTTGGCCTAATCAGCAGTAAGTGACGATGATACACAAGGGATTCTTTTCAACAATACGCTTAGTCAACCTTCGTATCCCTGCTTTTGCGTAGAATCCAACTTATTGGCAGTTTACTATAAGTTGAACCTATCCGCGATTAAAAAGTCTCTGTGTGACTCCCAATCTCTGTTTCTCTGTGGTAAAGCCTTCGCCTCGATCTTTTTTCACCACAGAGAAACAGAGATTGGGAGGTACACAGAGAGTACCAAAAAAGCAGCCAGCCTTTCTCCGGCAGGCCTCTTTCTTCGGGGCTGCTTCGAACGCTGTTCGGGTTCGCTTCGGGATTCCTTCGACATTTCTTCGGGGTTTCTTCGAGAGTTCCCGAAGCGGCTTCAAGAGTTCTTCGGGAACTCTCGAAGAAACCCCGAAGAAACCCCGAAGAAATGTCGAAGGAATGTCGAAGGAATCCCGAAGTCGTATCGAAGGGTACTCGAACAGCATTCGAAGAAATCAGGTTTGCGGGTTGGTTTGGTAGACAGGTTTATAACAGCGCTATTTTTTACAAAAAAAAACGCCAACTGGTTGATATCTAATGTTCGAGAATTCGAAATCGAGTCACGGTCCGGTAAACGGGAAATCGCAAGAATGCCCTATCTTTCCATTTTGTACAGAATGAGCGGGAGAATAAGCGATTGTAAATAAAAACTTTTTTGCATTTTTGCAGAAGCACCTATCCAATACTGAATGAAACAGGCATTGTATCATCAATTTGTGGCCAACAAAAAATCGGGCAAAAAATCATTTGCCGTTCTGATCGACCCCGATAAGGTTGACACTGAAAAAATTGACCAACTGGTTACCCTTGCAGCCGATGCCAAAGTGGATTACTTCTTTGTGGGCGGCAGCCTGGTGATCTCCAGTCACCTTGATGAATGCATCCAGCAGATCAAAGCCTGTTCAAATATTCCTGTTTTACTTTTTCCCGGATCGCCCTCCCAGGTAAGTAAGTATGCAGACGCATTATTGTACCTGTCGCTTATTTCAGGCCGTAACCCGGAATTACTGATCGGTCAGCATGTGCTCAGCGCCCCTTTTGTAAAAAAGAGCGGGTTAGAGATCATGCCTACCGGCTATATGGTAGTTGATGGCGGCGCACCTACCACGGTGTCTTATATTTCGAATGCAACCCCTATTCCTGCTGATAAAAATGAAATTGCCATGTGTACCGCCATGGCCGGAGAAATGCTGGGCATGAAGCTGATTTACATGGATGCGGGCAGTGGCGCCAAAAGAGCCATTACAGAAACCATGATCGAAAAAGTAGCCCGTCACATAGATATCCCCCTCATTGTTGGCGGCGGTATTACCGAACCCGAGAAAGCCTACCGAAACTGTAAAGCCGGTGCCGATGTGATCGTAGTGGGCAATGCCATTGAAAAAGATGTTTCCCTGATCAAAGAGATCAGCAATGCGGTGCATAGTGTTCCAGTGAATGCGTGAGACGTGAATCGTGAGTGGATCTTTTTGAAATAGTAAAGGGTTGGATGTATACAGTTTTGTATAAATCAAACCCTTTTTTACTCGAGTTTTATTCACGATTCACGAATCTATTGCCGGGGCGCAGCAGGTCTATTCAGGTTAGACACATCTACCCTTGAAGGCGTTTCTTTTCCGCTGATGATGCCCCTTGAACTGAGAGCAACGGCTTTGATAATCATAGCCATGTTTTCCATATCAAGCGTTCCAATCTCATCGCTTACTTTATGGTAATTGAGTTCATTGTCCATTTTGGAAGTAGAAATGGTATGCGCTGGTACACCCAGCATTGCCAGTGTTGCATTATCTGAACGGAAGAAAAGATTTTGTGTGGTATATGGATCCGGATAGAAAGTAAACCCGGTTCCTTCCAGATTACCCTGAAGGATTTTACCCATATCCGTTCTTTCGTACCCTGTAATGTAAGCGGAATTTCTGCCCCATTTACTTTCAGTTCCGGTCATTTCAATATTGAACATGGCTTTTACATCTTCCGGGGTATATTGTTTGGAAAAGTACTGTGCCCCAAAACCACCCATCTCTTCAGCAGTAAATGCGGCAAAGATCAATGTACGCTCATTGTTGTTTAATGCTTTAAAATACTTTGCCAGCATAATCACAGACGTAGTTCCGGCCGCATCATCATTGGCGCCGTTGTAAATAGAATCTTTAACAGGATTACCCTCTTTGTCTTTACCGCCCCTGATTCCCAGGTGATCGTAATGCCCTGAGAAGATCACGTATTCATTCTTCCGGCTCTTGCCTGGCAAAACGCCTACTACATTCTGCAATTTCATTTCAGGAAACCTGGCTTGTACACTATACGTTTTAGGATCCTGTAATGTCAAGATCACGATCACCGATTTTTCTGATCGTGCACCGGCTCTTTGTGCCGACTGCATTTGTATGCGATTGAAAGTAGCCGTAAAAGAGGTGTCGAGCAATACAAGGTATTTTTTTGTAGACCCTGTATATTTTCTCAGTTCCATATTCAGGTTCGCGCCCTTGGGTATGGTTACTTTCTCGTAGCCCGATTGTTCATTCATTTGCAGTTCGAGCGCCCCATTATATATGATCACATTTTGAGGATCTACCGCAACACCATCCAGTTTTACAGAAAGACTGCTTGCCTTTCCGCCAACCATGGTTGGTATGGGTTGAATAAAACTTTTACCGCCGTCCCAGGTCTGTAAACCGGCTTTTTTAAACTCATCGGCAATAAAAGCCGCGGCTTTATCATTACCTGGTGTGAAGGTTGCGCGGCCCTGCATATCGTCAGAAGACAGTATGCGTTCAATTCTTTCTACTTCTTTGGCGTTAATAATCTTATCGATGTTCTGGGCAAACGATACAGTTGCTACTGATCCCAATAGCAACAACAGGCTGATTTTTTTCATATGTGTTTTTTGTGGGAGAGAAGGTGGTGGTGAGTAGTGAGTGGTGAGTCACTGACTACTCACCACTGACCAATTATAAACTCATCATTTCTTTAAACTTAACTGTTTGCCTGCGGCTTACTTCAATCTTTTCACCGCCTTTCAGGTCTACCAATAACCCGCCATTAAAATATGGTTCGATTTTTTCGATCCAGCGGAGATTGATGATATGCTTGCGGTTGGCACGGAAGAACATTCTTTCATCCAGCCTTTCTTCCAGTGCATTCAGTGATTTTAAGATCAGGGGCTTATGTGTTCCGAAGAATACTTTGGCATAATTGCCCACACTTTCAAACAAACGGATCTCGCCCAGTTTTACAAACCAGCAGCGTTCGCCGTCTTTCACGAATACCTGGTCAAACTCTGTAAGTGGACCACGGTTGATACCATTGATACCTACATTTTCTTTGAATATTTCCGCCTGCAATTTCTGAATGGCATCGGCCAGCCTTTTGGGCTCAATCGGTTTTAACAGGTAATCCAGCGCATTTACTTCAAAGGCTTTAATGGCATACTCGTCGTATGCGGTGGTAAAGATCACTTTGGGTGCTTTCTCTACTTCGGCCAACAGGTCGAAACCGGTTTTACCGGGCATTTGAATATCGAGGAAAATCAGGTCGGGATTCAGCGTCTCTATCTTTTCAATACCATCATCCACATTCGCCGCTTCTTCTATTACCTCAATATCGGAATGATCCTGCAATAATTTTTTTAACTCATTGCGGGCCAGTCTTTCATCGTCAATAATAATTGCTTTAATTGCCATACCACGAATTTATGAATAGATTATTAAGAATGTAGTTCCTGAACGGGCATTTTTACGGTTGCTTCCACCATACCATTCCCCGTATTGCGGATATCGAAAGCGGCTTTACCACCAAACAGCAGTTTTAAGCGGTTACGGGTGCTGTTAATTCCAAAACCATCGGCATTGGTACCATTGCCATTTAGCTGGCCGGTATTCTGCACAATCAGTTCATGGTGGTTTTCCCTGTAATCGGAGATCACGCGTATTAATCCGCCGCTTTTCTGTTTACCAATCCCATGTTTGATGGCATTCTCTACCAATGTCTGCAACATCATTGGCGGAACGGGCTGGTCTAACGTATCCTCATCAATATCATATTCTACCTGCAGCCTGTCTTCAAAACGGATATGCTCCAGTGCCAGGTAATCCTTTACTATATTCAGTTCCCTTTCAAAAGGCACGGTTTCCATTTTCTCTGCCTGCATACTGCTGCGCAGGATATTGCTTAACTCGGTAATAGCGGTTCTGGCCCTTTCCGGGTTCTCATCCACCAATGCGCGGATACTGTTGAGGGCATTAAAAATAAAATGGGGATTGATATGCGATTTGATGGTCTTCAGTTCCAGTTCTTTTACCAGGCTTTCCAAGCGCACTTTCTGGATCTCGGTTTTGGAACCCAGTTCCACATAATGCCAGATATAGTAAACGGAACACCATACCAATACCAATGGAGAATCGATGAACAGGTTGGATAAGAACCTTTTTTCAACCGATACTTTGATCTCGGGATTGTATAAACCCAACCATTCAACAATAGCGCTGTTGGCCAAGTTGAACAATACGATGGTGCTTAATACCGTTACGGTAAGCAGCCACCATTTCTGTACCAGGATTGGCGGACGAAGTTTCAGCCGGATGATCAGCTCTCTTAGTAGATGGGTAAACACCAGCCCGAACAGGATGGTGATCGCGATCCTTGGGTAGAGGATATGGTTGGATTTGTTCTCGAAGATAAATGCGAAGAACACCATGGATAAACCATAGAACAACCAGCCACCTAACTGGCAGCACCAGTATAATGAAGATTTACTTCTCATGTTAAGGCAAATATAGAGGGAAACCTTTCCCAAAACCCCGTGAAACTTGATTAATGGCAAAATCAGGGTCTGTTTGGCAGAAATGACTGTTTTGTACCGCTGAACCTTTGTTCTACGGGATGTTTGCTAGTGCCCCAGGGCGTTTGCTTGGGCCGAAACTCGTATTTTTGCATTCTAAACCCGTCTGCATGCAGATCAACGCTGGTACTTTATTAAAAAACATCAATACACCAAACGATCTCAAGAAATTGAGCCGTGAGCAGCTTCACCAGATTTGCGATGAGCTCAGGCAATACATTGTAGATGTGGTAAGCGTTCATGGCGGTCATTTTGCGGCCAGCCTGGGCGTGGTTGAGCTTTCCGTTGCACTTCATTATGTATACAATACGCCATATGATCAATTGGTATGGGATGTGGGCCACCAGGCTTATGGCCATAAAATATTGACCGGCCGCAGGGATACCTTTATCACCAACCGCAAATACAAGGGTCTCAGCGGTTTTCCCAAAAGAAGCGAAAGCGAATACGATACGTTTGGCGTTGGGCATTCTTCCACTTCCATATCAGCTGCTTTGGGTATGGCCATGGCCGCCAAATACAAAGGCGAACAGCGTAAATCCGTGGCTGTGATCGGCGATGGTTCCATGACTGCCGGCATGGCTTTCGAAGCCATGAATCATGCGGGTGTGGCCGATAGTGATGTGCTGATCATTCTGAATGATAACTGCATGAGTATTGATCCGAATGTGGGGGCCTTGAAAGAATACCTGACCGATATCAGCACCTCTCCCACTTACAATAAAGTGCGTGATGAATTATGGAACCTGATGGGTAAATTACCCGTAGGAAAAAAATTCACCCGCGATATGGCCAGTAAAATGGAGGCCGGATTGAAAAGTGTGGTAAACAAAAGCAGTAACCTGTTCGAAGCCCTGCAGATCCGTTATTTCGGTCCGATCGATGGGCATAATATCACTAAACTGGTTGATACATTAAACGACCTGAAGAAAATACCCGGTCCTAAATTATTACACATTGTAACTGTAAAAGGAAAAGGCTATTCATTGGCCGAGAAAGACCAAACCAAATGGCATGCACCAGGCTTGTTCGATAAAGTAACCGGCGAGATCTACAAGAAAAAAATAGACGCCCCTCAGCCACCCAAATACCAGGATGTATTTGGCCATACCATAATCGAGCTGGCTGAAATGAACAAAAATATCATGGGCGTTACTCCGGCTATGCCCAGCGGTTCTTCTCTCAAATTCATGATGGAAAAAATGCCGAACCGTGCATTTGATGTGGGCATTTGCGAACAACATGCTGTAACGGTTAGCGCCGGACTGGCTACACAGGGTTTGCGCGTGTTCTGTAATATTTATTCTTCTTTTATGCAAAGGGCTTACGACCAGGTGGTACACGACGTGGCGATTCAAAAATTGCCGGTGGTATTCTGTTTAGACAGGGCCGGACTGGTTGGAGAAGACGGGCCAACGCATCATGGCTGTTATGATATTCCTTATATGCGTTGTATCCCCAACATGGTAGTAAGCGCACCGATGAACGAACAGGAATTGCGCAACCTGATGTATACGGCACAGCTTGATAAAAACCAATACCCGTTTGTGATCCGTTACCCGCGTGGCGAAGGTGTGATGCCGGAATGGAGAACCCCTTTTGAAGAATTGCCAATTGGTAAAGGAAGAAAATTAAAAGAGGGTGAGGAAGTAGCCATTTTAAGTTTCGGGCATCCGGGCAATTTTGCACAGGCTGCTATTCGTGAGTTGAGAACCCAGGGCATCAATCCTGCACACTATGATCTCCGTTTTGTAAAACCGATCGATGAAGACCTGCTACACGAAGCTTTCAAAAAATATGATAGGATCGTAACGGTAGAAGATGGTACCGTGGTAGGTGGCTTTGGCAGCGCCATTCTCGAATTCATGAACCAACACAACTACAAAGCACAGGTAACCATACTGGGTATTCCGGATAGATTGGTGGAACATGGTACACCCAAAGAATTACACAGGGAATGTAGCTATGACGCACAGGGTATTGCGGATGCGGTTAGAGAGTTGATGAAGGATAAGGTAAGGGTGAGCCAATTTGCAAATTTGAAATGAGTTCTCTGTGCAGCTCCCGATCTCTGTATCTCTGTGTTGAAAAAAATCCAACACAGAGATACAGAGGGCACTGGGTTTCACGGAGGCGGTTTAATGGCACAAGAGGTTAACTTTTTATTATAAGAATCCATACCAAATACGGTGTGGATTTTTTATTGGATCGAATCTTATTGCAAACACTGTTTATGTTCCGCTTGCTTTTGTTATTTACAGGGATTCTTTCTGATCCTCACAATATCTCTCCAACCATTGATCCTTCTTCAGACCTGATCAGTAAAAAAATGTTTGAAGCAAAACAGTTCTGCCGAACAAATGGGTACGATACAACTACCTGCTTCCTGCTGGATCTTTCTATTCATAACGGACGTAAGCGTTTTTTTGTTTGTGATATACAGCGTAGCCAGATCATGAACAGCGGACTGGTAACACATGGTCATTGCGGCACACCGTATTTATCGAATGTATTGTATTCGAACCAGCCGGGTTGCGGTTGCAGTTCCGCAGGTAAATACAAGGTTGGTAATTTTTACAAGGGCCGGTTTGGTGATGCCTATAAGTTACATGGACTGGATGCCAGTAACAGCAACGCTTACAGCAGGTTCATCGTGCTTCATTCGCATAGCTGTGTGCCGGATACGGAGATCTATCCCAATCAAATTTGCAATAGTGAGGGATGCACTACGGTATCGCCTGCGTTTTTAAAGGAATTGGAAAGAATCATTTCTTCGCGCAAGCGGCCTATTCTTCTGTGGGTAATTCAGTAGTGTTTGAGGCCGTTGTTTCCGGCTGCACATCATCATCGTGCGAGATACCTTCATCGGCAATATCTTCTTCGCGGTTTTCATTCCATTCCACGATAAAATTATTCATGCCCTGCCCTACCAGCAGTTTCATGAATTTCTGTTGTGACAATTCGAGTATGGATAAGAATAAAAAGATGGCGTGGATCTTGTCTTCACAAGGCTCAAACACTTTTTCGAAAGAAACGGTTTTCTCTTGCTGTACAAAGCTTAGCATGTAATCGCGGCTGCCTTCCATGGTGTAGTTGTACCGAACCACGGTATGCACCGGTTTGTTCTGGCGTTCCTGTACACGCAGCATTACTTTTTCAAATGCTTTCATCAGCTTGAACAAAGTAATGTTCTGTATTTCGGTGCCTTCGGAAGCATCTTCTCCGATCTGGGATATTTCGCGCTGCAGGTTACCGCGTTTGATCATGAGCATCCGCTCCGCTTCCATTTCGGCCATTTTAGCGGCGGCTTCCTTGAAGCGTTTGTATTCGAGTATTTTATCGATCAGTTCCTGGCGGGGGTCGATCTCATTACCCTGGGCATCAATTTCCTTGCGTGGCAGCAACAATCTTGCTTTGATACGCATAAGGGTAGACACAAACAGGATGAACTCGCTGCTGAGTTCTATATTCAGTTTCTCTCCCTGGTGAATATAATCGAGAAAATCGTTGATGATGCGGGTGATGGGAATATTATAGATATCCAATTCATCCCTTTCTATAAAAAACAACAGAAGGTCGAAGGGTCCTTCAAACTGATCCAATTTGATCTGGTAACTCACATTGTTCACTGGTCAAAAGCTTTAGCTGCAAAGAAAACCGAATAAGGGCTAAAATAGGCAGGTACGGGGCAATAGTTATCCACCGGGGTTGTAAGATAGGAATCGTGAGACGTGAATCGTCAATCGTGAGTGTTCCTCTATTCACGATTGACGATTCACGCCTCACGATTAATTATTTATCCTCTTTTCAATGAATCTCTGATCTCAGTCAGTAATTTATCAGTTGAAGACGGTTCAGCAGGTGCAGGAGCGGCTGCTGGCTCTTCTTTTTTCATCTTATTGATGGCTTTGATGACCATGAACACGGCAAATGCCACTACGATAAAATCAAACACATTGGTAATAAACAGGCCATACTTAACGGCTACTTGTGCTACGGCCGGGGTAACCACTTTTCCCGCAGCATCTTTTACCACCGGAATGGCCTCTTTCAAAACCCATACTTTGTCGGAAAAATCTACACCGCCGGTTAGCATGCCTATTAGAGGCATCACTATACCATCTACAAATGAAGTGACTATTTTTCCAAAAGCAGCACCCATTACAAAGGCTACCGCAATGTCTACAAGGTTGCCTTTCATGGCAAATTCCTTGAATTCTTTCATCATGCCCATATAGAATTGATTTTGATTGAATAGAAATTTACTACAATATTCTCATTTTGCAAAGCAATGTTTTTTTTCAGTAGTGACTCATTTTGAGGCTTTTAAGCGCGATGGAGCAAAGCTCCGTCAGGGTTTTCCCGGCAGGGTTATTTGCAGGAATAAACCATTTCAATAAGAGCATAAGAGAAAAAGGGCGATAAGAGTCGTTCTCTTTACCTCTTTTTCTCATCTGCTCTTATTGAAATATTGGCCGCTTTCTCCACAGAACTTTGTATGCTTTGAGTTTGCGTTAATTGATCAGTGAAGTGTCATTTCTTAAGACCAGGGTATTGCATGTTGAGAGAAGTAAGTAATCCATGTAATGCATTCGTCACCAGGTATTCCTTGTACCAGTTTTGATCCGATGGAATAATGTGCCAGGGAACGGTTTTGCAATGGTTAAAACAATCTTCATACATTTTCATATACAGCTTCCATAGCTTGGCTTCTGCAAAATCATTTTCATTGTATTTCCATTGCTTTTGCAGGTTCTTTATCCGCTCCTGCAAGCGAACCTTTTGTTCTTCCGGAGAAATATGAAGGTAAAATTTGAGGATATGTGTGTGGTTATGTGTAACTAGTAAATCTTCAAAATCATTGATCGCTTTCATTCGTTCCTTTGCCTGCTTATCGTTGCACCATTTATGCACACGGGTAATCAGTATGTCTTCGTAATGCGAGCGGTTAAATACCTGTATCACCCCCTTTGCCGGTGCATGCACGTGTATACGCCATAAAAAATCATGTGCCTGTTCTTCGGCTGTGGGTGCTTTGAAAGAACGAACCAATACACCTTGCGGGTTCAGTTTACCCAACACATCACGCACCACCCCATCTTTCCCGCTGGCATCCATTCCCTGCACCACAACCAATACCGAATGCTTGGATTCGGCAAATAATAAGTTTTGCAGGTCGTCTAATTCTGCAAGAAGCTTTACCGTTTTGGCTTTGGTTCTTTCCTTGTTCAAACCCTTGGGTGCCCTTGTTGATATCTTATGAAGTTGAATGAGAGCCATGGCGCTAAGTTTCTCTAAATTTATCCTTTGCTTTTGTAAAAACCCGCATTTTGGCCAAAATAACTGATTCATTGAAAGACCGGGTGATCAACTGGTCGCTGTTTACTATATTATCCCTGATCTGGGGCAGTTCATTTATACTGATGAAAGAGGGGATGAAAACACTCACCCCCTACCATGTTGCTTCCCTGCGGATACTAAGCGCGGGACTGGTATTGATCCCCTTTGCGTATAAGGCCCTGAAACAGGTGCCCAGAAACAAAATGGCGCTTGTGATCCTTTCCGGATTACTCGGTAGTTTTTTCCCGGCCTATCTTTTCTGCATTGCAGAAACAAAGATCGATAGTTCGCTGGCGGGCATTTTAAATGCATTAACGCCATTGTTTACCATTCTGATCGGTATTTCTTTTTTTCAGTTGAAAGCCAATACACAAAAGGTCGTTGGTGTATTGATCGGTTTTGCAGGATTGTGTTTACTGATCGCACCCACCGGTAATTTCCGTTTTGAGCATTTTACGTATACACTGTTTGTATTGCTCGCCACTTTTTTTTACGGTATTAATGTAAACATAGTGGGCAGGCATATGCAGGGTGTGGGATCTTTGAACATTGCTTCCGTTGCATTTGTGTTTCTTGTGATCCCAACATTGCTCATTTTATATTTTACAGGTTATTTCGCGATGCCTTTAACACATCCGGATGTATTGCGCTCCACACTGGCTTCCGCTGTATTGGGTGTTTTCGGAACCGCTGTTGCCTCTATTTTGTTTTACATGCTGGTAAAAAGAGCGGGTACCCTGTTTGCATCAATGGTAACCTATGGCATTCCTTTTATTGCCGTATTATGGGGTGTTTGGGGAGGAGAAACCGTGACCTCGATGCAGGTTGGGTGTTTGGGAATTATTCTTGCGGGGGTGTATTTGGTGAATAAGAAATAGCGTTGCAGGTTACAAGTTGCCAGTTACCGATAACCTGTAACTTGAAACCAGTAACCTGCAACCAATTACACTGTCATGATCTCTTTTTCTTTTGCAGCCAGGTGTTTATCTACCAGTCCAATAAACTTATCAGTGAGTTCCTGTATATTGTTCTCACCGTCTTTGGATGCATCTTCACTCAAACCGTCTTTCTGTAATTTCTTCACCTGTTCTATGGCATCGCGGCGGATGCTGCGGATGGCCACTTTGGAATGTTCGCCTTCGCCGCTGGCTTTTTTGTTGAGTTCCTTTCTTCTTTCCTCTGTTAACGGTGGTAAAAACAAACGGATCTGCGCACCGTCATTCTGCGGTGTGATACCGATATTGGCCTGCATGATGGCTTTCTCGATGGCTGCCAGCATATTCTTTTCCCAGGGTTGTATGCTGATGGTTCTGGCATCGAGTACCGTAACATTAGCCACCTGCGCAATAGGCGTTGGGGCCCCATAATATTCCACATTAACGCCATCCAGCATAGTGGGATTGGCTTTCCCGGCCCTGATCCTGGTCAGTTCGGTTTCGAGATGGCTGATCGCTTTTTTCATGCCATCTTCCGCGTCCTCTACTATCATTGCTAATTCTTCCGACATAACTGCATATTTAAAGTGGGGCGAAAATAGGAAATAGTTCGGAGTTTGTTTAAGTGCGGGTTTATTGGTTTACTGGTTTATTCGTTTATGGGTACAAAACCGGCGATCGCAAGCCCGGCTGCCAACTTCGGCAAACCAATAAACGAGTAAACCAATAAACAGATAAACCAAACTCCCTATCTTCGCAGCCATAATTAAAACTCGTATGGCCAGTATACAGGAATTGAAAGACACAGCCACGCAAATGCGTCGCGATATTGTAAGAATGGTACACGGTGTGCAGAGCGGTCACCCGGGCGGATCTTTGGGCTGCGCCGATTATTTTGCGGCACTGTTCTTCCAGATCATGAAACATGATACCAACTTCTCAATGGATGGAAAGAACGAGGACCTGTTCTTCCTTTCCAATGGACATATCTCTCCTGTATATTATTCAGCACTTGCCCGCTCCGGCTATTTTGATGTAAAGGAGTTGGCCAGTTTCCGTAAGATCAATTCCCGCCTGCAGGGCCACCCTACCACCCACGAACATTTACCCGGTATACGTGTTGCCAGCGGATCTTTGGGACAGGGAATGAGCGTTGCCATTGGTGCGGCATTGACCAAGAAATTAAACGGCGATAACCACCTGGTATTTTCACTGCACGGCGATGGAGAACTGGATGAGGGTCAGAACTGGGAAGCCATTATGTTTGCCGCGCACAAAAAAGTAGACAACCTGATCTCTACCATTGATTACAACGGCCAGCAGATCGATGGGTCCACCGAGAAAGTAATGAGCCTTGGCAACCTGCGCGCTAAATTCGAAGCGTTCAACTGGACCGTTCTGGAAATGGACGGTAACGATATGGATGATACGGTTAAGATGCTTGACAAAGCCAAGTCCATGACAGGCCAGGGTAAACCCATCTGTATCTTGATGAAGACCGGCATGGGTAAAGGTGTTGATTTTATGGAAGGAAGCCACGAATGGCATGGTATTGCGCCCAACGATGAACAACTGGCCAAAGCATTGGCGCAGTTACCTGAAACTTTGGGAGATTATTAATTTCTCAAGTACGAGGTACGAATATTGTAAAGAGCGCATCACTTTGTAGTGATGCGTTTTTCATTGCGCCTTAGCGCCTTTGTGGGAAAATATTCTCGCAAGGGCACTAAGGCGCAATGCTGTATTGAGATATTAGCTCTTTAAAGAAAATAATTGTTGGCTTGCTTTTCGCGAAGGAATCCATGCGGCAAATACGGCGATGAGCGCAACTGTGGCAATGACCAATAAGAAATCTGCCGCTACCAATTTTACCGGATAGTAATCAATGATAAAAGTATTACCGCCCAGTTTGATCAGTTTGAATTGACTCTGCAGCCAGCAGATACATGCAGCGAGTATAATGCCTGCACCACCGCCCAAGCCGGCCAGTAACATGCCCTCACTTAAAAAGATACGCTGCACGGTTTGCTCATTGGCGCCCATGGCTTTGAGAACAGCGATGTCTTTTTGTTTCTCCATTACCAGCATGGTCAGAGCTCCGATCATATTGAAAGCAGCAACGATAAGGATAAGAGAAAGGATACCATAGATCACCCATTTTTCTACCTGCATTACAGAATACAAACTCCGGTTCTGTTCATAACGTGTTTCTACCACGAGATCTTTTCCGAGTTGTGATTGCAGTATTTTTTTAACGTCGTTGGCATTACCATTCACTTTCATTTCAACGGCACTGAATTCATCGGCCGCCATATTGAGCATGTATTTTACAAATGCGAGATTGGTAAACACATACTTATTATCAAAATCCTGCTGTACCATGAACGTGCCGGATGGCTGTATGCTGAAGGAGTTCAGCCCATCGTCTGAAATAAGTTTTGCCGCCTCGCGGTTGGGCATATAAATGGTAGCGGGGTAGACGAATTTTTCTACATCGATGCCAGCTGCGTTTTCTATGCCCGCACCCACAACCATTTTTGGATCGGAAGCTGAACCCAGTTCAAATTTGCCGCGGGGAATATGCTTGGGCGTATTAAGTTGGTTGATGGAAGTATACTTTTCATCCACGCCTTTCACAGAAACGATCGTGGTCAGTGCCCCTTTCAGTACAGCTTTTTCTTCGGCAATAAAACTGAGAACGGCAACCCCTTTGGTATTCCTGATCTGCCGTATTTTTTCGGTGGTGAGATGAAAGGTTTTCCCCTGTGCAGGCACAATGCGCATATCAGCATAAAAATCGGCATAGAGTCCCTTTACCAGATCCTCAAACCCATTGAACACACTCAGCACAATAATCAATGCTGCGCTACCTACGGCAATCGCAGTAATACTGATCCATGCAATCACGTTGATCGCATTGGTGGATTTATTGGAACGGAAATAGCGCCAGGCGAAGAGGAGGTTCAAAGTTTTATTTTGAATGTTGAATGTTGAATGCTGAATGTGGTTTAATCTAAAATTCAGCATGCAACATTTAAAATAAAAAGATCTGGCAATTTACTACTCTTCCGAAGGTGTTTCATCCTTCTTGTCTCCACCGATTTGTTTAAAGATTTCTTCCATCTTAAACACATAGTCCAGCGTATCATCGTGGTAAAAATGAAGTACGGGTATGCGGCGTAACTGGTGCTTTACGCGGTCGGCCAGTTCTTTCTTGATCTCCCAGGCTTTTGCTTCAATGGTTTTCATTACACCGGCTGTATCCTTTACCTGGAACAAGCTCAGGTAAATACGGGCTTCGAGCAGGTCGGGCGTAACTTTTACGGAGGCAATGGATACCATTCCGCCATCGATCATACCCAATCCCAGGCGCCTGAAAATATCATTCAGTTCCTCTTGCAGGGCTCCTGCCACCTGCCGCTGGCGTTTTCCTTCCTCCATATTCTAACATTTGTTTGACTGCAAAATTACTTACTTTGCTGCGTTTTAACTGTTTTATCCTTATGAAGCGATTTTCACGCATACTTTTTTACCTGCGGAGCCAGAAAAGGAACATCGTACTGTATGTACTTTTCAACCTACTTTCCATCCTTTTTTCGCTGGTATCGCTGGCCATGCTGGCCCCCTTTCTGCAGATGTTGTTCGGAAAAGAGAAATTTCTCAGCCAAAGACCCGAACTGGCTTTTAATGCAGAAAGCGTATTAAACTACCTGAAATATTTTATCGGCAAACTAATTACGGAACATGGCGAGATCTATGCACTGGGCGCTATTTGCCTGATCATTATTGTATCCATTTTCTTCAAAAACCTGTTTACTTATCTATCCTTCCGGGTACTCGCGCCCATGCGCAATTATGTAATGACCAAACTCCGTTCAGATCTCTATGCCAAGATACTTGACCTGCCGATTGGTTTTTTTACCGAACAGCGCAAGGGCGATATCATCAGCCGCATGAGCAATGATGCCAATGAAGTGGAATGGAGCGTAATGAGCACACTGGAGGGTTTGATCCGTGATCCGTTAAATATTCTCATCATCCTGGTTTCATTGGTATACCTGAGCCCGGCTTTGTCTTTGTTTTTACTTGTATTGCTTCCTTTAACCGGGTTCATCATCGGAAGGGTGAGCCGCTCGCTGAAAAAACAATCTACTGCTTCGCAGGAACAACTGGGAACACTGATGTCGATACTGGATGAAACATTGGGCGGACTGCGCGTGATCAAAGCATTTAATGCGGAGAAGATCCTGCGTGGTAAATTTTTCAATACCAATAATGCGCTGAACCATATCCGTAACAAAATGAATTTCCGCCGCGACCTGGCTTCACCCATGTCGGAGTTCATGGGTGTTTTAGTGTTGAGTTGCATTTTATGGTTTGGCGGCAAACTGGTGTTGAACAAGGAAGTGGGATTGAGTGCGGAGAGTTTCATCACCTATATTGTTTTCTTTACACAGATCATCAATCCTGCGAAATCCTTATCCACCGCTTTTTACAATGCACAACGTGGCAGCGCCGCTATTCAACGGATAGAAGAAATTTTACAAGCGCCGGTAACGGTTACAGATAAAGAAGGAGCAGTCATGATTCCCGCTTTCAATAAAAACATTGAGTTTAAGAATGTGTCTTTTGCCTATGAAGACAAGATCATTCTGAAAAACATCAACCTCACTATTGAGAAAGGAAAAACCGTAGCACTAGTAGGTTCATCCGGTGCCGGCAAAAGTTCGCTGGCCGACCTGGTGCCTCGTTTTCATGATGTAACAGGGGGAGAATTACTGATCGATGGCATCAATATCAAAGAGTATTCCTTGCATTCTGTCAGAAGCCTCATGGGTATTGTAACACAGGAGCCGATCTTATTCAATGATACCATTGCCAATAACATTGCACTGGGTGTTGACAACGTAAGCCCATCGCAGATCGAACATGCGGCAACGGTTGCCAACGCGCTTAATTTTATCAGGCAAAAAGAAGAAGGTTTTGATTCCAATATCGGCGACCGTGGCAGTAAATTAAGTGGTGGCGAAAGACAGCGCTTAACCATTGCGCGTGCCGTACTAAAAAACCCGCCGATCTTAATACTGGATGAAGCCACTTCTTCTCTCGATACAGAAAGTGAACGCCTGGTACAGGATGCCATTAATAATATGATGCAGAATCGCACTTCGCTGGTTATTGCGCACCGCCTTTCCACTATCCGCCATGCAGATGAGATCATTGTTCTGCAAAAAGGCGAGATCGTTGAACGCGGCAGCCATGAACAATTACTGGCCCATAACGGGATGTATAAACGATTGGTGGATATGCAGGAAGTGAAGTGAACGTCATTGCGAGGAACGAAGCAATCTGTGCCTTGCATTACAGAATGAATGCTATGTAGGATTCAGATTGCTTCGTTCCTCGCAATGACGCAAAAAAGGCCGCAAATTGCGGCCTTTTTAATGTCTGGTGTATTTTATTAAAACGGATTCTGAACAATGGCTTTGTTTCCATTGATCTCATCCTGTGGAAATAACCACTCCCAGCGGTTATCGCCTACGGGGATATCGTACACCGATACCAGTACGGCAAGGTGGTTAGGGATACCGTTCCTGTTCAGTGGCGAATTGGTTCGTTTCAGATCTGTGAAACGGAAACCTTCACCCCAGAATTCGATCCGGCGGTTAAACATGATCTCATTGATCAGGGTTGCGCCGGTGCTGGCTGATTTTGTATAGCTGGCATCCCTGTTTTTTACGAGTGTGAACAAAGCATCCTGTGCAGCTGAGTTGTTTCCCTGGCGGGCCCTGGCTTCGGCTTCTATCAGGTACATTTCCGCAGCACGCATATATGGCACATCGCCTGTACTAAGCGCATCGCTTTTGGCCATGTATTTCTTGTTCTGGTAAGCTACCCTTGAGCCACCCGGAGGTACCGGAACAGTTGCGCCGGTAAGGTCCCAGCATTGCTTACGGATATCTGTGGCCGGTATCGCGGTCCACAGCGTGGCATTAATGGCCCTTGGCTGTGTACGCAAAACAGTTGAGTTGAAGTTGGCCGAGATATACGCAAAATAAGAATAGAAGAATGTATTGTGATCATCTATCTGGCGTGTACCCCATATCCATTCCTGGTTGGTAATGTTATTAAAACCACTCAGGTAATCCGTATTTGTCATTAACGGATAACCGGCTCTTGCCGCGATGGCATTGGTAGCGGCTGTTTCCCAATCCTGCTGGGTAAGGGCTACACGGGCTTTGATACCTTTCACCACATTCACGTTAAAATTGGATTTAGCGGCAGAACCTGTGCGTGTGTAACCAGCCAGCAGCGTAACGGCATCATCCAGATCTTTGTTGACCTGGGTATACACTTCCTCTACCGAATTCCTTGCCAATCCGTCGAGTGTATTCGTTAGCAGGATAGGCACACCCAGTTGGTTATTGGGTTTGGCGGTTGCATCGTAGCGTTTACCCCATAATTGTACCAGTTGAAAATGTGCCCATCCACGGTAAGCAAGCGCCTGGCCTTTGATGATCTTTTTATCAGCATCTGCACCAGGTGTTTTATCAATACCATTAATGAGAAGGTTGGCATTAGAGATCAGGCGGTAATAAAACCGGTATACATACCGGAGATCGGTAGCGTTTACATTACGATGGTTAACCCATTGCAGCCATCCGATCAGACCGGTACTGCCATTGGCAAGTGGGTAAACGATATCCTCTCCCATCAGGTCGCGGAAGATATTATTGGATCCTTCACCCGCTTCACCCTGCTGATCATATTGTGTATACATAATCCTGTGTATACCGTTAAGTGCGGCATACGCGTTGGTAGTTGATGCCAATGCATCATCAGCAGCTACAGCTGTTGTTGAATATGTGTCCAGAAATTCTTTCTTACACGAAGAAAAAATCAACACAACAAATGCGAATGACAGTAATTGATATTTAAGAGATTTCATTGCTGTTGATTTAAAAGTTTAAACTAATTCCTGCACTGATGATCCTGGCAGGAGGATATGCATTCGAGGTTACTCCTGAAAAAGCCTGTTGGTTATTAAGCCCTTTGCGCTTGGAGAAGAAGGCAATATTTTCAGCAGATACAAATACATTGCTGTTATTGATCTTCATACGCGAGAGGAAGTTTTTGGGCAATGCATAGGAAAGACTGATGGTTCGGATGTTAAAGTAAGAAGCATCAATCAACCAGCGGGAAGATGTTGCATTAAAATCTGTTGTACGACCCGCATCCATCCGTGGTATGTTGGTAATGTCTCCTGCTTTCTGCCATCTGCCCAGTACTTCTGTTGACAATGCGCCACCATAGGTTCCGGATGACATCAGGCCCTGGTAGTTCGCGTCGAGTGTTTTTCCACCAATCTGGAAAGTAAACAGTGCATTCAGGGTAAAACCTTTGTAGCTGAATGATTCAGTAAAGCTGCCATATAGTTTGGGAATGGATGTTCCCTGGTATTCGAATTTACCATTGCTGGCAAGTGTGGTAACCGTATCGTTGGTTCCGGCTTTATTGGTAATGATTCTTCTTCCGGTTGTACTGGTCGTATTATCCGCAAGATATAAAGCAGAGCCGTCAGTGGGATCTACTCCGTAATAAGTACGCAGCCAGTAACCGAAGATGGATTGTCCTACAGAATATTTCTTACTTCCGGTTACGAACTCAGGAATACCCTCAGGCATTTTGGTGATCTCGTTCTTAACCGTAGACAGATTTACGTTCATGTTCCAGGTAAATGTTTTACTGCGGATGATGTCTCCGTTCAATTGCAACTCCACGCCTTTGTTGTTCATGGTAGCTGTATTTTTATTAACCGTTAGGATACCGGAAGAAAGCGATTGCGGTACGGCAAACAGCAAATCACTGGATCCACGATTGTAGTATTCTACCGAACCATTGATTCTACCATTAAACAGGCTAAAATCAATGCCTATGTCAAATTGTTTGTTCTTCTCCCATGATAAAGACCTGTTAAGAGAAGAAGTCTGACTCTGTACGATTCCCGGTTCGTTAGCGTTGTTTGCAAAAACATACAATCCCTGGTAAGCATAGAAACCGATTCCATCCGCATTTCCCACTACACCATAAGAACCCCTTAGTTTCAGGGCATCTATCCAGGAAATGTTACGCATGAATTTTTCTTTATCGATCTTCCAGCCACCGCCTACAGACCAGAAAGTACCCCATCTGGATTCAGATGCAAAACGGGAATTACCATCACGACGTACACTGCCCGAAAGGAAGTATTTGCTCTGGTAATCGTAATTGACTCTGGAGAAATAACTTTCTACACGATACTTGTCAACCGAAGAATTGGCAGAGTTGATGGTTGTGAAATTACCCAGTTCTGTATTGCCGGATAATGACTGGCCCTGTTTGAAAGCATCAAGGCTTGATTCCCGGTCATTGAAACTCTCATGTCCCGCGAGAACGTCAACCCGGTGACTTTTGAAGGATTTTCCATAGTTCAATAACTGTGTGGCCACCAATCCTGTTGAAGTGGATGTGGACCTGCGGCTTCTTCCGGCAGGTGCGCCATCTCCTACAAGTGTATTTTCATATGAGGCATCGTTTTGTGTCTGAAAATCGACAGCAACCGTATTGGTAAACTTGAAGTTTTTCAGGAAACTGAATTCCTGGTATGTTCTGCCGCTGGCAACCGTTCTACGGAATAACGCATCGTTCAAAACAGTTTCGGCTAAACCATGTCTTCCCGCAAATCCTCCGCTGGTTCTGTTCGGCACACCGAGTGTTCCACCCATATTACCCAGGTCGTAAAATTTCTGGCCCGTACCATCCAGCAGGTAATCACCTGTTGTCATATTATGCGCAAATACAGGATAGATTGGCCCGATATTTCTTGAGAAATAGAATGGATTTACAAAGTTGGTGCTTCCGCCGTCGTTTGCCGTATTGGAGATGGAATAGTTACCTGAGATATTCAGACCGGTTTTGAACCATGTTTTAGGCTGAACATTTACATTCAGTCTGGCTGAATATCTTTCAAGGTCGGTTTTAATGGTAAAACCCTGTTCTTTCACATAGCCCAATGAAATAAAATAATCGGATTTATCGGTACCTCCGTTAAAATTCAGGTTATAATCTTTGCGGGTACCATTGCGAAGCAGGTCTTTTGTCCAGTCAAGATCATCACCGTACAACAATTGTGCATTGGGATTGATTTTCCCATTTACATCAACAATGGCATTACCTGCCACATTGAAAGGATTGTATGACAACAGGTTTAGAATACTGGTTCTGCTGGTTAATCCGGAAGCAACCCGGCTGGCAGAATCCAATGAAATAGGCGCACCACTCACCGGGTATACCAGTGAATTCCGATAAGCTTCCCACTGTAACGGATAGTATTGCTGCGCATTCAGTTTGTCGTATTCAGGCAAGCCCCTTGATACAACGCCCTGGGTAACTTTGAGGGATACATTGTTTCTTCCCCTCTGTCCTTTTTTCGTTGTGATCAACACCACACCATTGGCCGCGCGTGAGCCATACAGCGATGTAGAAGCCGCGTCTTTTAGAACAGTAACAGATTCCACATCATCAGGATTGATATTGGATGTGCCACCAACATAAGGTGCTCCATCCACTACAAACAGCGGTTCTGAAGTTGCATTGATGGAACCAAATCCACGAATCCTGATCGCAAGCCCTGATCCCGGTTGGCCATTGGCTGTACCGGTAACAACACCAGGCACTGCGCCTTCCAGGGCACTGGTTACATTACCAATAGGCCTTTGCGTGATCTGTGCTGACTTGATGGTTCCTACGGACCCTGTCAGCGCTTCTTTCTTAACAGTTCCGTACGCTACTACAACCACTTCACCAAGATTTTCTGTAACGCTGTTCAACGTTACAGCCACTGATGATTTTCCGGTAATGGGAATTTCAGTACTTGCAAAATTCACATTTGAAATGACCAGTAATTTGGCCGATGCAGGAACCGAGATAGAAAAGTTCCCGTCGTTGTTGGCAGAAACTCCAATGTTTGTTCCTTTCACAACAACACTGGCACCCGGTACCGGGCTGCCTTTTCCGTCAGTAATTTTACCGGTAACGGTCCGGTTCTGTGCCCATAACCCACTCCCGCACAAGAGGAGTGTTAACAGCATTAGTAATTGTCTCATAAGCAGGGTTTAATTAAAAAATGAAAGCGAAAAAGATAGAGATATTCCCACATTAAAAAAAACTTAAATTGCGGAAAAATAGCAATAACCTATAATCATAGGTTATATTGATTGTTTTATTATATTTTGGCTGGGTAAGTGTGTTTTTTCAAAAAGAATTTGAGAACGGAACAGGGGTGAAAAAAGCCTTTTTATAAGATGGCTCTCGGCAAGATTTCAAAAAAGTAGGCAGTTTTTTTGGGGGGGACTGGCAACGATCACAGATAAAAACTAAGGTATGGTATCATTTTACATTAGGAGGAAAAGGGGCATTTTTCTCACCGATCATTGTGTTCCTTGAACACATACTACATAAAAAAGGACCCTGATCAGGGTCCTTTTTTATGTATGTTAATGATGTTTTTTATTGTTCCGGAGCTGGTTTCACTAATCCCAGTTTGGCTTCCAGACTCAGTGTAGCGTGTGGTACGGCGCGTAAGCGGGCTTTGTCAATGAGCTTGCCGGTTACACGACAGATACCGTAGGTTTTATTTTCGATCCGCATCATGGCTTTTTCAAGGTGATCAATGTAAGTGATCTGGCGACTGGCCATCTGGCTCAGTTGTTCTCTTTCCATGCTCATGCTGCCGTCTTCCATTGTCATGTAACGGGCATCATCGTTATCACCACCCATTTCATCTTTGCGGGTAATCAATCCCTGTAAATAAGCCAGTTCTTTTTTAGCCGCCTCCAGTTTTTTGGTAATCAGTTCCCTGAATTCGTTCAGGTCTGAATCACTGTATTTTACCAAGGGGTCGCCATTGGTTCTGGCCGCATCCGTTCTTTTTTCCAATTGTGTATATCCGGGCTGGTAAGGAACACTCGTCTTCGTGTTAATCTTAGGTACTTTTACGTCTTTGATAGGTTCGGGTTGTTTTTTAACGGGTTTAACGGGCGGGGCCGGTGGGGCCTTCACCTCAACTTTTGGTTTTATGGGTGCTGGTGCCGGTTTAGGGGCAACAACGGGTGCCGCAGCTTTTGGCGCAGGCTTGGCTGGCGGAGCAGCCGTTTTCTTAGGGGCAGGTACCGGCTTAGGAGCAGGTTTAGGTGTTGGCTTTACAGCCGCTTTTACTGGAGCCGCTTTTTTGGCAGGCACCGCTACTTTTTTAGGGGCTGGTTTAGGAGCCGGTTTTGCAACCGCTTTCTTTGCCGGAACCGCTTTCTTAGGGGCTGGCTTTGGAGCTGCTTTCTTGGCCGGTACCACTTTCTTGGCGGGTTTGGGCGCAGGTTTAGGAGCCGCTTTCTTAGCCGGTGCCGCTTTTTTAGGTGCTGGCTTTGGGGCCGCTTTCTTGGCCGGAGCCACCTTTTTTGGAGCAGGTTTCTTCGTTGGCATACAGTTTTATCCTTTTTTGTTTACTACCACTTTTAACAGCTCATCATTGATCTCAATTTCAGTGCCGCCTTGTATTTCGGTCACCCAGTCAATGGTATCTGCCAAAATTTCGCGGCAAATATAGTCGTTATATTTAATTATAGACGGCTTGAGGCCAGAGGCTTCAAGAACGGTCACGAATATACGGTCTGTGAGTTCAAAACCGCTTTCTTTTCTGATATTTTGCACACGGTTTACGAATTCACGGGCATTGCCCTCCTGCTTTAATTCATCGGTCAGGGTAATGTCGAGAGCCACTGTAAGACTTCCTTTACCCGCCACACTCCAGCCAGGGATGTCTTCAGCCACAATGTCAACTTCTGCCAATTCTATCGTAACTTGTTCACCATCAATCAATAAGATATGTTTTCCTTCTTTTTCAATGGTCGATATATCCACCTGGCTGAAATTGCCAATGGCTGCGCTTACCGCCTTCATTTTAGGTCCTAAACGGGTTCCCAGAGCTTTGAAATTGGCTTTGATCTTTTTACTGATCACACCTTCCGTTTCGGTGATGTAATTCATCTCCTTCACATTCACTTCAGCCTTGATCAGGTCTCCGATCTTTTCGAGCTGGGTTTTCATACCTGCATCCAATACGGGTATCATTACTTTTTGCAACGGCTGTCGTACTTTGATATTCACTTTTTTGCGAAGTGATAATACCAGCGAACAAACATCCTGCGCCAGCTGCATTCTTTCTTCCAGTGAGCTGTCGATCATCGCTTCGTTCGCTACCGGGAAATCGGTATGGTGAACGGATGCTACTTTGTATTTCCCGGTAACTGAATTCAGGTTACGGAAAACCGCGTCGCTGAAGAAAGGCGATATCGGTGCCATTAGACGAATAATGGTTTCAAGACATTCGTATAAAGTTTGGTAAGCGCTGATCTTATCCTGCTCATATTCTCCTTTCCAGAACCGGCGGCGGCAAAGACGCACGTACCAGTTGCTCAGGTGCGCGTCTACAAATTCTTCTATCGCACGGCCGGCGAGCGTAGGTTCGTATTCATCCATCGATCTTGTTACATTCTTGATCAATGTATTGAGAGATGATAAGATCCAGCGATCGATCTCGGGCCGTTCTGCTAACGGAACCGGTGCCTGCTCAAACGCAAATCCATCCACATTGGCATAGAGGGTAAAGAACTGGTAGGTATTGTATAGTGTTCCGAAAAATTTACGCTGTACTTCCTGGATACCTGCAAGGTCAAACTTCAGGTTATCCCAGGGCGATGCATTCGTGATGAGGTACCAACGTGTTGCATCGGCACCATATTTTTCGATGGTTTCAAAAGGGTTTACCACGTTGCCGAGGCGCTTGCTCATTTTGTTACCATCCTTATCCAGTACCAGGCCATTGCTTACTACTGCTTTGTAGGCCACACTATCAAACAACATCACACCCAATGCGTGCAGGGTATAGAACCAACCACGGGTCTGGTCAACACCTTCGGCAATAAAATCTGCGGGGAAGGCCTGCCCCTTATCAATAAAATCTTTGTTCTCAAAAGGATAATGCCATTGTGCATATGGCATGGCACCGCTGTCGAACCATACATCGATCAGGTCGGCTACACGCTTCATGGGTTTGCCCGAAGCGCTTACGAGAATGATGTCATCCACGAATGGTTTGTGCAGATCCAGTATGCCTTCGTGCAGGTAATGTCTGTTTACATCACCGCCCAATACTTCATTGGCTTTGCGAATGCCTTCATTCAGTTCTTCGATAGAACCAATGCATACTTCTTCATCGCCTTCTTCCGTTCTCCATACCGGTAATGGGGTTCCCCAATAACGGCTGCGGCTCAGGTTCCAGTCAACCATATTCTCCAGCCAGTTGCCAAAACGCCCCTCGCCTGTTGATTTGGGTTTCCAGTTAATGGTTTTGTTCAGCTCTACCATTCTTTCTTTTACAGCGGTGGTTTTAATAAACCATGCATCGAGCGGATAATACAGAATGGGTTTATCGGTTCTCCAGCAATGCGGGTAACTGTGTTCGTATTTTTCTACCTTGAATGCGCGGTTTTCTTTTTTTAGTTTTACGCTGATGTCAACATTCACATCCACATAGTCTTTCTCGTCTTTGTAATTCTTTACATAGCGGTTGCTGAATTCGCCAAGGCCATCTACAAACCTGCCCTGTTTATCAACCATGGTTAGAATACCGATATTGTATTTCTTACCCACGCGATAGTCATCTGCACCAAAAGCAGGTGCTGTATGTACGATACCGGTTCCATCTTCTGTTGTTACAAAATCACCAAGAAGCACTCTGAAGGGTCTGGAGTCTGGAGTCTGGAGTCTGATGTTTTCGAGAGAATTGGCTTCGTATGGAAGTAATTGCTCGTATTCACAATTCTCTATTTGTGCACCCTTGAATTCGGTTAGCATTCTCCAGGGAAGCAATTTGGCTTTTTCATTGTATCCTTCAAAATCACCATTCTCTCCTTCCGGCTTGAAATACTTGCCCAGCAAAGCTTTGGCCAGAACGATATTGATGGGGAGATGTGTATATGGATTGAATGTTTTTACCAATACATAATCAATATTGGGTCCGACCGTTAAGCCAAGATTCGAAGGTAATGTCCATGGTGTGGTGGTCCATGCAAGGAAAAACACTTCATCATTCGAAATTCCTTGTTCATTATTCGATATTGCTTTAAACAGGAATTCGCTCTTTTCATTCCTGATGGTTTTGAACATCGCCACCGCACTCGTATCCTTCACATCTTTATACGTTCCCGGCTGGTTCAGTTCGTGTGAACTCAAACCTGTTCCCGCAGCGGGCGAATAAGGCTGGATGCTTACACTTTCGTACAGCAATCCTTTTTTATATAACTGGCTCAGTATCCACCAAAGGGTTTCTATGTATTTGTTATCGTAGGTAATGTAGGGATCATTCAGGTCTACCCAATAGCCCATTTTCATGGTCAGTTCATCCCATTTGCCTTTGTAACGAAGCACGGCTTCACGGCATTTCTGGTTGTATTCTTCTACGGATATTTTTTTGCCGATATCTTCCTTGGTAATGCCCAGTTCTTTCTCCACACCCAATTCAATGGGTAATCCATGGGTATCCCATCCGCCCTTGCGTTTTACCTGGAAGCCCTGCATGGTTTTGTAGCGGCATACCATATCCTTCAGCGTACGGGAAATTACGTGATGGATGCCGGGCATACCGTTAGCGCTGGGCGGCCCTTCATAAAACACGAAAGGCGTTTTGCCTTCGCGCAGGGAAACACTTTTTTCAAATGCCTGTCCATCGCTCCATTTGGCCAATATTTCCTGTTCTATGGCCGGGAGGTTCAGTCCGGAAAACTCTGGATATTTAACGCTCATAACCTGAAAATCGCTTGAAAGGTACTCCCCGCTTCAGTTGAGGCGGGTTTTAAAGGTGGCGAAGGTAAGAAATATACGGACGTGAATGGTGAGTGATGAATGGTCAATGGTTAGCCTGTTTTTTCAACTCACCATTGACCACTCACTACTGACCACTCACCACTCATGAACGCCTGTTGCGCAGCAGCTTATAAATACGAATAGCGCTCATCAGCAGCGCAGTAAACAGCACCAGGCCCACTACCCCCCAAACCATGCTGATACTCTGTTTTACCACTACCAGCATAACTACTGCTATAAGCATTACGGTGGCGCCTTCGTTCCAGATCCGGAGTTGCTGGGAACTGTATTTGTAAATGCCTTTGATCTCCTGCTGAAGAATGATGTGAAGGGTCCAGTGATAGGCGTAAAGAATCAATACAAAGATCAATTTGATCAATAACCAGCGACCCTCGGGTGCAAATACCTGTAAATGCCAGTTACCATTGATCATTACCCAGGGACCCAGTATCAATGTAAGAATGGCGGATGGCCAGGTTATGCCATACCACAAGCGTTTCATCATGATGGTAAACTGCTCCCGTAAAATCTTTTTTTCCAGTTCCGGTTTATCGCCCGCTTCCGTTGCATATATGAACAGCCGGGGCATATAAAACAAGCCGGCAAACCAGGTTACGATGAAGATGATATGGAGCGCTTTGAGGTATGGGTACATGGAGGAGAATTGAATGATGAATATTGAACAAGGAACATCGAATATCGAACAAGGAACATCGAATGTTGAATGTTGATTTTTTAATGGTATTGGGACGCTTGTAAACCATTGATATATTTCACTTCATCATTCCTTGTTCAACATTCCTTGTTCGATATTCCTTGTTCTCTCTTCTTCGACATATTTTGCCAGAGTACTAACCCATATCGGATTTGTATTCAGGCAAGGGATCATGTTGTAGGATTCGCCGCCGGCTTCCATGAAACTTTCTTTTCCCCGTTCTGCAATCTCTTCCAGGGTTTCTAAACAGTCGCTCACAAATGCAGGGCAGAGTATCAGCAGTTTTTTAATTCCTTCTTTGGGCATTTCTTCCAACCGCTTGTCAGTAAAGGGTTGTAGCCATCCGCCGCCTAAGCGCGACTGGAAAGAAATGCTGTATTTATCGCCGGGCAATCCTAATTTTTCTGCAACCAGTTTGGTGGTAGTAAATACCTGGTGACGGTAACAGGTAGCATGCGCCTCTGTGTTGGTCTCGCAGCAATTGCTGGTCTTCATACAATTGCATCCGTTGCCGCCCTCTGTTTTGCGGAGATGTCTTTCCGGGATACCATGGTAACTGAACAAAATATGATCATATTCTTTTTGCAACCAGGGTTGGATAGTATCGGCCAGGGCCGCGATATAACCCGGCTCATTGTAAAAAGGTTTGACAAAAGAAATTCGGAATGGATATTTACCAGCCGCATGTTGCTCCTTTGCCTGCACCACGGCTGTTTCATAACTGCTCATGGCATAATGCGGATATAGTGGAACGATAATAACCTCATCCAGCGCGGGGTTTTGTTGCAACAGGAGATCATATGCCTGTTTGGGCGAAGGAGATCCATAACGCATGGCAATGGCCACTGGTACTGATACCTGTTGCTGCAATGCTTCCTGTAATTGGTTGGTGAGAACAATCAGCGGAGAGCCTTCTTTTGTCCAGATGGTTCGATAGGCTGCTGCCGATTTGGGTGCGCGGGAAGGAACAATAATTCCTTTGATAAGCAAGGCTCTTGCGATCCAGGGAATATCGATCACGCGGCCATCCATTAAAAACTCATTCAGGTATTTTCTGACATCCTTTACTTCGGTGGAATCCGGTGAACCAAGGTTCATCAGCAGGATGGCTTTCTTTGCATTTGTTGGCATACGACTCATGTATTTGCAAATGTAAAGCAACAATCTGCATACTAAAGTCTTGTGCTGGTAAAAAACGGGAATGTGTCTTTTTTTCAATAAGAGAAATCCAGAGAAAAAGAGTGGTAAGAGCCGTTCTCTTTAGCTCTTTTTCTCTTTTAGGCTCTTATTGAAATAAATCTTCGCTTCACCTCTTCCAGCCAGGTTGCAAACACATGGAATTTACCGTAATTCAAAGAACTGTTTACTTGTGTGGCGTGAATCGTGAGTCGTGAGTAAAGAATCGGATGCTTAAGATTTACTCATGATTCACGACTGACGATTCACGATTCACGACTCACCACTCACCTGTCGCTGCCAGAGGAGAAGGTTCCGGGTTCGCACGCCCGGAAATCCTGTGCGAACTCCTTTCACAGCGACCGATATAACAAATCTACGGCCAGGCCCCATTTTCCCCCTCATATTTGTGACGGTCTTCGGGAACTGGTGGGACGGCCTTCTCGAAACGGTGGTACGAACGTCTTTTTCTCCTCGGATTCTCCTCATTGCCTCCTCTTTGCCTCCTCGGTTTGTTCTCTGTTCGTCCTCGGAATCCGAGGAGGCAATGAGGAGAATCCGAGAACGAAGAGAGGGGGCATTGAGGTACCAATAAGGAGGAAATGAGGCAGCAATCAAAAACTAACCGGTTTTTTTCATCGCGGAGTTGCCGGAGGTTTCGCAGAGAATTGTCTAATAGCACAACTCGTTACATACCATAAATTTTTAGCGAACAGCTGTTAGCCCGTTACTGATGGGCGGTTGCTAAGAAGGTTGCGTGTTTTACAGTAATTTGTCATGACAAAACATGACAGAGAAATGACAATCGAATGACGAATCTCATGTCTTTATAGCGCCTCGTCAGGATACCTTTGCAGTACCAACAGGATGTTCCAAAAGGAAGCACAGTATGACCATTAACCAATTTTTTGTAGCCGGGATCAACTATAAAAAAACAGACGCTGCTATTCGTGGCGAGTTTGCCATCGGCCCCGATCAATATGCTTCCCTGTTAACCAAAGCGAAACTATTGGGTATACCCGAACTGTTTGTTTTAAGTACCTGCAACCGCACGGAAATTTATGGTGTGGCAGATAATGTGAATACCCTCATCAACCTGCTCTGCAACGAAACCGTTGGTAAAGCGGATACTTTTCACCAGCTCTGTTATACTAAACAGGGGAATGAAGCCATCGAGCATGTTTTTCAGGTGGGTGCCGGGCTGGATTCGCAGATACTGGGCGATTATGAGATCGTAGGGCAAATGAAAATTGCCATAAAATTTGCCAAGGAGAATGACTTAATCGGCGCGTTTATGGAAAGATTGTTCAATACGGTTTTACAATCATCCAAAGCCATTAAGAACGAAACCGCTTTGAGTGGCGGAACCATTTCGGTTTCTTTTGCCGCGATTCAATTTATCAAACAACAAATAGCAGATACTTCCCACAAAAAAATTGTATTACTCGGAACCGGAAAGATCGGCCGAAATACTTGTAAGAACCTGGTAGATTATCTTGACACAAGCGATATTACCCTGATCAACAGAACCGATGATAAAGCGGCGGAACTGGCCGCAATACTGGGTTTGCAGCATGCACCATATGCCTCCATGCAAACAGAGATCGGCAAAGCCGATATTGTGATCGTTGCTACCAATGCAGACAAAGCCGTACTCACCAGGCAGGATCTGCTGCACAGTACACCCAAAGTATTGATCGACCTCTCTATCCCCAATAATATTGAACCTGCTGCGGGTACATTGCCCCATATTACACTTGCCAACGTGGATGATCTTTCTGTGATCAACGATATCACTTTACAGAACCGCAAAGCAGAAGTTCCCAAAGCCTTACAGATCATTCACAAACACAAACAGGAATTTGTGGAATGGTTCATGCTTCGCAGCCATGTACCGGTGTTAAAAGCCGTAAAACAGAAACTGCACGATATGCATACCTGTGGTATGTACCTGGCCACTACGCCTGCCACTGTCATTGACCAGGCCGCCGCTATTCAGAAAGTAGTGAATACGGTTGCGGTAAAAATGCGCAGCCAACATCAGCCCGGATGTTATTATATTGAGGCGATCAATGATTTCATGACCAGCAATTAATCTATGAACCAGCCCTTACGAATAGGCACCCGCGACAGTCAACTGGCTGTGTGGCAGGCCACATTAGTACAAAGCGAACTTCGCCTGAGAGGAGTGGAAGCCGAGCTGGTGTACATTAAAAGCGATGGTGATATTGATCTTGTAACACCCTTATACGAGCTGGGTGTGCAGGGCATCTTCACCAAAACACTGGACGCCGCTTTGCTGAACAAACGCATAGATATTGCCGTTCATTCCATGAAAGATGTACCCACCCAACTGGCGCAGGGATTACAACAGGCAGCGGTTTTACCAAGGGCTTCGTTTAAAGATATATTGGTGTATAAGGGTGATGAGAAGGATTTGTTTGAGGAACTGGGGGTTGTGAATGGTGAATGGTCATCAAACGAAAAATCAAAAATCAAAAATCAAAAATCAAAATTAATCATCGCCACCAGCAGCGTACGCCGCAAGGCGCAATGGCTGAACCGTTATCCGGATCATGTGTTGGATAACCTGCGTGGCAATGTAAATACGCGGATGCACAAGCTGGAAGAGAGCAACTGGAACGGCGCCATCTTTGCCGCCGCAGGATTGGAAAGAATTGATCTGCGTCCCGAAAACTCCATCGATCTCGACTGGATGTTACCCGCACCATCGCAGGGCGCCATTACCATTGCCTGCCGGGAAGAGGATCTTGTTTCTTTCGAAGCAGCTCATCAATTGAACGATGTTGCTACCGCCACCTGTACCAGAATTGAAAAAGATTTTTTACGTGTGTTAATGGGCGGCTGTACCACTCCCATCAGTGCATTGGCTGTGATTGAAAAAGATACCGTGTTGTTTCGCGGCAATGTTCTTTCACTCAATGGAAAACAAAAAGCAGAAATTGAAAAACAGGTTCCCCTGAGCGCAAGTGAAGGTTTAGGCGAGCAATCCGCAAAAGAATTATTGGCCGATGGCGGACAGTCCATTATTGAATTGATACGCAATGCCAGGTAAATCAGTTCATATATTATGTACACGCCCTGTTGACACGGGATTGATTGAAAAAGCGCGCAGCAAAAACATTTCGATAGATGTGGTATCATTCATTGAAACAGAACCCATCCTGGATATTGAAACACAACAGGAAGTGGAATGGGCCTCTGTACAGGAAGCCGTGGTTGTGTTTACAAGCATGAATGCAGTAGTGGCCGTAACAGATCTGCTAGAGGGACATATTCCTTCCTGGAGAATTTATTGTATGGGACATGCTACCCAAAAACTGGTAGCAACTTATTTTGGAGAAGACAGTATTGCCGGCACTGGCGATCATGCGGTTGACCTTGCAGACACCATCATTGAAAACGAAGCGTCGGATGAAGTGATCTTTTTCTGTGGCAACCAACGCAGAGACGAGTTACCCGCCCAGCTGCGCAAACATACAATTGATGTGAACGAGATCATGGTATATGAAACCATTGCCCTCAATCACAAGATTGAGAAAGAGTATAACGGGATCTTGTTTTTTAGTCCCAGTGCCGTAGAAAGTTTTTTTGCAAACAATACTTTACCCGATAACACTATCCTATTCGCCATAGGCAATACCACACGCGATACGGCAGCAGGTTTTTGTAAGAATGCGATCGTAGTAAGCAGACTGCCGGGCAAAGAGGAGTTGATGGAACAGGCGATCGCTTATTTTGCGTGAGTGGTGAGTGGGCAGTGGTGAGTGAAGAAGTTTTTTAAAAATGTTATTATTCTAAATATTAAACGAGCTGGTTTTGTATGAATGGATCTTGGGTTATGTCAACTCACCACTCACCACTCACCACTCACCAACGCTATGTTACAAAACGATCTACTTCTAAGAACCCTCCGCGGCGAGGCCACTGAAAGAACACCTGTATGGATGATGCGCCAGGCTGGCCGTTACCTGCCCGAATACATGGTACTGAGAAAGAAATACGGCTTCTTCGAAAGATGCCAGACACCGGAACTGGCCTGCGAAATCACTATTCAGCCCGTAGATATTGTGGGTGTGGATGCAGCGATCCTGTTTTCTGATATTCTTGTGGTGCCACAGGCCATGGGACTGGAGGTGCAGCTGATCGAAAGCAAGGGTCCTCTCTTACCCGATCCCATTAAAACCGCAAACGATATGAGTCGTGTGCGTGTACCGGATGTGAATGAAACACTGGGTTATGTATTCGATGCCATCAAGCTCATCAAACAGGAACTGAATGGGCGTGTGCCATTGATCGGTTTTGCCGGTGCGCCATGGACCCTCTTATGTTATATGGTTCAGGGCAAAGGCTCCAAAACATTTGATGAAGCAAAAGCCTTCTGCTATACACAACCCGAACTGGCTCACCAGTTATTACAAATGATCACCGATACCACCATTGCTTATTTGAAAGAACAGGCCAGGGCCGGCGCCGATACCGTGCAGCTCTTTGATAGCTGGGGAGGTTTATTGGGTCCGGATGATTTTGAAAATCTTTCTTTACAATACATACGCCAGATCGTAGCAGCATTAAAAGATATTGTACCAACCATTGTATTCGCGAAAGGTGCCTGGCATAGCCTGGATAAGATGGCGGCTACCGGCGCACAGGGTTTGGGTATCGACTGGTGTATCAAACCACAACTGGCCCGCGAATTCGCAGGAAAGAATATTACCCTACAGGGAAATTTTGATCCGGCTAAATTGTTATCTCCTATTCCCGTGATCAAAAAAGAAGTAATTGCAATGCTGGATGCATTTGGTCCCGGGCATCATATCGCCAACCTCGGTCATGGCATACTACCCAATGTACCCGTTGATCATGCAAGGGCATTTGTTGATGCAGTAAAGGAATACAAACATAAATAGTAAACAACTCACCTCTAACGAAATGGAAAGCATCAAAACCCAATGGATCAACCTCATTCATCAATTACAGGATGATATCTGTGTTGCATTGGAAGCATGTGATGGCAAAGCGAAGTTCATAGAAGATAAATGGGACCGCGCAGAAGGTGGTGGTGGTATAACGCGCGTGATCGGTAACGGCAATGTATTTGAGAAAGGTGGCGTAAACACATCTATTGTTTTTGGAAACGTGACCGATACCATGCGTACGCAATTAAAGATCGAGGGCAGCAAATGGTTCGCCTGTGGTATGAGCATCGTAATACATCCTTCCAATCCTTTTGTACCAACGGTGCATTGCAATTACCGGATGTTCGAATTGTATGATGCCAATGATAATGTGATAGACAGGTGGTTTGGTGGCGGAACCGATCTTACTCCGTATTATTTGTTTGAAGAAGACGCGCGTCATTTTCACAAAACCTACCAAACGATTTGCGATCAGTTTGATCCGGCATTTTATCCGGCATTTAAAGAGGAATGTGATACCTATTTTGTGAACCGGCACCGCAACAATGAACGTAGGGGCATTGGTGGCATTTTCTACGATCACCAAAGACCCGATACTGAAAAAGATACACTATTCTGGATAAACTTTGCCAAAGCCTGTGGCTATGCGTTTATCAATTCGTATATTCCCATAGCTGAAAAAAGGAAAGAAACTATTTTTACGGCAGAACACAAATACTGGCAGGAGATCAGGAGAGGAAGATACACTGAGTTTAACCTGGTACACGACAGAGGAACCATTTTTGGTTTAAAAACAAATGGCAGAACAGAAAGCATTTTAATGAGCTTACCGCCAACGGTAAGATTTGAATACAATTATCAACCCAAAGAAGGAAGTGCGGAAGCGGATCTGTTAGATGCCTGCCTGCATCCAAGAAACTGGGTCAACTAAATTTTCGTGTATGTATTTACAGAGAAGAAACCGCATACTGCGCAAATCACCAGCTATCCGTTCACTGGTGGCCGAAACCATTTTGCGCCCCTCCGATTTTATTGCGCCTTTGTTTATTGATGAGGGTAATAACATAGCCATGGAAATTGCATCCATGCCCGGTTATTATCGTCGCTCGCTGGACCTTACTGTGAAAGAAGTAAAAGAATTATGGAACATGGGTATCAAGTCTGTTCTCATCTTCATCAAGTGCAAAGACGAATGGAAAGACAATACCGGCAAAGAAGCTTGGAACCCCAAAGGACTCATGCAACGCAGCATCAGGGCCATTAAAGATGCGGTACCCGAAATGGTGGTAATGACTGATGTAGCACTCGACCCCTACTCTTCTTACGGCCATGATGGCATCGTGAGAGATGGCGAGATCGTAAATGACGAGACCGTTGAAGCATTGGTAAAGATGAGTATCAGTCATGCCAAAGCCGGTGCCGATTTTGTGGCTCCCAGCGATATGATGGATGGCCGTATCGGTGCTATCAGGAATGGTTTGGAAGAAAATGGTTTTACACAAACCGGTATTATGAGTTATAGCGCCAAATACGCTTCCTGTTTTTATGGCCCCTTCCGCGATGCACTGGATAGCGCACCTGGATTTGGCGATAAAAAAACCTACCAGATGGATTATGCCAACCGCACCGAAGCCATCAAAGAAACCCTGATGGATGTGGAAGAAGGAGCTGACATCGTTATGGTAAAACCCGCAATGGCCTATCTCGATATTATTCGTGAGATTAAAAATGCGGTAGAGGTTCCGGTAAGCGCTTACCATGTTAGTGGCGAATACGCTATGATCAAAGCCGCTTCCAAAATGGGCTGGCTGGACGAAAACAAAGCCATCATAGAAAGTCTGACCTCCATTAAAAGAGCAGGGGCAGATTTGATCGCTACTTATTTTGCCAGAGACGCTGTTAAACTGATCAGTTAATCTTATCGCCACAGATGCACAGATTTTCACAGACCAGTGTGCCGACAGGCAGGTTTTTTCTGTGCTAATCTGCGAATCTGTGACGATAAAAAATACACAATCCATGTACGAAAAAAGCAAATCCCTCTTCGCCCGCGCGCAACAATCCATTCCCGGTGGTGTAAACTCTCCGGTTCGGGCCTTTAAAAGTGTGGGTGGCACACCATTGTTCATCGAAAAAGCAAAAGGCGCGTATTTATATGATGCCGATGGCAATCAATACATCGATTATATCGCTTCCTGGGGGCCCATGATCCTTGGTCATGCATACGAACCCCTTGTAAATGCCATACAGGAAAAAGCAGTTCTCTCTACTTCTTACGGAGCTCCTACTGAACTTGAAATAGAAATGGCCGAGCTGATCAAAAGTATGGCGCCTAATATTGACCTGGTAAGAATGGTGAGCAGCGGAACCGAAGCCTGCATGAGCGCTTTACGTTTGGCGAGAGGTTATACGGGTAAGAACAAATTCATCAAATTCGAAGGTTGTTACCATGGGCATGCAGATGCGTTTTTAGTAAAAGCAGGAAGTGGTTTGGCCACCTTCAATATTCAAACTGTACCAGGTATTACCGGTGGTGTGGCCAATGATACACTTACCTGTGCATACAATGATCTGAATGCTGTAGAACAATTGGTTGCTGAAAATAAAAATGAGATTGCAGCTATCATCATTGAACCGGTTGCCGGTAATATGGGATGTATTCTTCCTGAGAACGGTTTTCTGGAAGGCTTACGCATGATCTGCGATCGCGAGTCCATTGTGTTGATCTTTGATGAAGTAATGACAGGTTTCCGTTTAGCCCCTGGTGGCGCACAGGAAAGATTGCATATCCAAGCAGATCTTGTTACCTATGGAAAAGTAATTGGTGGCGGTATGCCTGTTGGCGCTTTTGGCGGCAAGAGAGCTATCATGGAAAAAATTTCTCCATTAGGAAACGTATACCAGGCAGGTACTTTAAGCGGTAACCCCATTGCCATGATCGCAGGTTTTACCATGTTGAGCGAATTAAACAATAACCCAACGATATACAAATCGCTGGAAGAAAAAACAGCGTATCTCCACAAAGGATTGGATACTGTATTAAAAGCATCGGGTACTCCTTACATCATTAACCGGTTGGGCTCCATGATCAGCATTCATTTCAGCGATCATCCCGTTACCGATTTTGCAACGGCTGCTTCCGCCAATAACGCGCTCTTCAATAAATATTTTCATGCCATGCTGAAACGTGGTGTGTATTTACCACCATCCGCTTTCGAAAGCTGGTTCCTGAACAATGCGCTTTCTTATGCCGATCTGGATAAAACAATTGAGGCAACGGGGCAGAGTTTGAAGGAAATCTTGTAAATCTCTATTCGTGAGACGTGAGAATAAAAAATTCCACTCACGGTTCACGTCTCACGACTCACGCTGATTTTGTAACTTACTGCCATCATGAAAATCATCTTCTTTTCCGCCCAACCTTACGATGCAGATTTCTTTCATCGGTATAATGATCCATTCGGGTTTGAACTGGTTTTTCTCGAATCGCAATTGAATGAACAAACGGTTAGCCTGGTAGGTACTGCTGATGCCGTTTGCGTATTTGTAAACGATACCATAACCGCAAGCGTTTGCCAACAGTTATCCGCCAAGGGCGTGAAAGTAATTGCACTGCGTTGCGCGGGCTTTAATAATGTAGATCTTGAAGCAGCCAAAAACAACGGACTCAAAGTTTGCCGGGTACCCGCCTATTCACCCGAAGCGGTGGCAGAACATGCATTGGCGTTGATCATGACACTGAATAGGAAAACACACAAAGCGTATAACCGTGTACGTGAACAGAATTTTGCGTTGAATGGATTGTTGGGTTTTAACTTATATGAAAAAACTGTTGGCGTAATTGGAACAGGCAATATCGGCAAAGCTTTTTGCCGCATTATGCTGGGAATGGGTTGCCGTGTAATGGCTTTTGACCTGATTGCCAATAAAGAAATGGAAGCCCTGGGCGTAACCTATCATCCACTGATAGAAGTGTTGAAAGCCAATATCATTTCCCTTCACTGCCCGTTGAATGAACTGACCAAACACCTGGTAAACGATGAAACCATTGGCATGATGAACAAAGGAGTGATGCTGATCAATACCAGCCGGGGTGGACTGATCGATACAAAGGCCGCTATCAAAGGACTGAAATCCGGCCGGATCGCCTACCTGGGCATTGATGTATACGAACAGGAGGAACACTTGTTTTTCAGGGATTTATCGGGTACAGTGATCCAGGACGATGAGATCCAGCGCCTGATGAGCTTCCCCAATGTGCTGATCACCGCTCACCAGGCCTTTTTCACCGATGAAGCCCTGTCGCAGATTGCTACGACCACGTTAAATAACGTAAACCAGTTAGTAAAAAGTGGTAATTTGAACAACCGGGCAGCGTTATTGGTATAAATTTTATCTGATATTCGTATAAGTGTTTTACCATGCGAAAAGAACCTATGACAAAAGCTATTTTACGACTGAGTATTATGCTATCTGTTTTTGTGCTGTTCCTGGCATGTAAAAAGGAACTGAGCGTAGAAAAAGGTGGTTACGGGGGTACGGCCCAGGGTGAGCTGGTAGATTCGATGGGCAATTGTAAAACGCCCGAGATCTTCGGCACCTATAAAGTTGATACAGCGCTCGTTAGTACCCGTGATTATGTGGTAATCAAGGTAAACTTTACTGCCGCTGGTAAATACAAGATCTATTCCGATACGCAAAATGGTATGTGGTTTATCGATTCGGGCTTTGCCATCAGCACCGGCGCCACTACCATTAAATTAAAAGGATACGGTTCGCCCATACTTCCCAAAACCACCGATTTTGCACTGCTGTTCAATAACAATCTTTGCGGTTTCTCTATTCCCGTTAACGGAAGTATAGGTTCAGGTGGCAGCGGAAGCAGTGGCGATTATTTTCCAACCACCGAAGGCTCAAGCTGGGTATATCAATACATTCCTAAATTGGGTACCACTGATACGTTTACCGTTCGGGTTGGTCCGGGCCAGATTGTAAGGGATACCCTGAGTTATGCCCAGTTCGGAACACGCCTGCAGGATACTTTCTATTTTGCCAAAGATGGTAAAGGAACCTATTATGCATTAAGCACCGTGGATTTTGATTATACCCTCCTGTTCGATACCATTCCCAATTTCTTCATCAGCTATCCTTTCCTGAAAGAGAATGCAGCCGTAGGTGAAACATGGAGCTCCGGAATTTATCCCGGTGTATGGACAGGCGGTAAAAAAGGAACGGCCAAAGCAGTCTTTACCATTATCACTAAAAATACCACGCCATATACCATCGGCGGAAAAACTTATCAGAATGTGATCAACGTACAAAGGGAGATCATGTTCCTGGAAGACAATGGAACCGCTTATGTTAGCATGCTGAAGGGCAATTCATTTTATGCCAAGGGTTATGGTTTGATAGACCAGGTATTCCCTTCCATCTCGCAAAGTGTTTCGCTATTTAATACGCCGGTCATAAAGTGATGATCAATCTTGTTACCAAAAGAAAGCCCCTGCTAAAAATCAGGGGCTTTCTTTTGGTAAGTTTATCTCGATCAGAATATCTGCGTTTTATCGTTTACGATACTATCCGTTTCAACCGTATGGTGTTCCTCCTGCGCATGCTTTTTAAAGAAACGATTCTGGAATACCAGGATGGTAATGACACCGGTAGAAATAGAAGCATCCGCGATATTGAATACCGGGCGGAAGAATTCAAAATCATCTCCTCCAACAAATGGCACCCATGATGGGTAATGCGCATTGGTGATAATGGGGAAGTACAACATATCAACCACTTTGCCATGTAAGAACGTTGCATAGCCGCCACCGGATGGAAGCAGGTGCGCAATGTTTTGTGAGAAAGGGTTGCTTTGCTCAAATAGTAGACCATAAAACAGGCTATCAATCAGGTTACCCAATGCGCCCGCATAGATCAGTCCGGCGCAGATAATAAAGCCCCTGTGGTATTTTTTGCGGATAAAATCGCGCAGCAAAAAACTACCCCAGATCACAGCAACCAGCCTGAAAAGTGTGAGGATGATCTTGCCGAATCCGCCACCAAATTTCCAGCCCCAGGCCATGCCTTCATTTTCTACAAAATGCAGTTTGAACCAGTTGCCAATTATGTTATGCTCCTCGCCCGCATAGTAATGCAGTTTGATGTAAAACTTCAGTGCCTGGTCGGCAAAGATCACCAGGAGGATCAGGAATATGATTTGTCTTGCTTTCACAGAAAGATTTTTATGGTGGGCAAAGATAGGGCTTTGTGTTATTGGGGAATTTGGGGATTGGGAAATTGGGGATTTTTTGGGCTACCTCCCCTCATTTCTACGAGGAGGACCAACACTTTATTCTTCCATATATACCCGTTTCACCCGCTGGCTGATGCCCGTCATTACCTCGTAGGCGATGGTTCCGGCCCATTGTGCCAGTTGCTGTACTGGCAGGTGTTTTCCGAATACTTCAACCAGGTCTCCTTCTTTTACATCAGCGATATCCGTGATATCAATCATCGTCATATCCATACAAACATTGCCGGTCACTGGCGCCAATTGTCCGTTTACATACATGCTTCCTTTTCCATTGCCCAGTTCCCTGCCAAATCCATCGGCATAGCCGATCCGCACGGTTGCAATCTGGCTATCTCGCTGCACCTGTCCCTTACGCCCGTAACCGATCGTATCGCCCGCTTTTACGGTTCTGATCTGTGCAATAGTAGACCGGAGTGTGGTTACGGTTTGTAAATGCAATTCGTTGCTATCTGCATTATCTACACCATATAAACCGATACCTAATCTAACCATATCAAACTGGTACCCTGGATTGCGGAAGATTGCCGCCGTATTGGCTATATGTTTGAGGAAAGAATAACCCAGTGTATTTTCCAGCACCGAGCAGGCCATTTCGAATTGCTGTACCTGCTGTTGTGTAAATCCATCATGAATGGCACTTTCACTTGCCACAAGGTGACTGAACACTGTTTTCACCGCCATCGTATTGCTCTGCTGTAGCTGTTGTGCAAGTGAAGCCGCTTCACTCACTTCAAAACCCAAACGATTCATTCCTGTATTGAATTTGATATGAACCGGAAACTGCAGAATACCCTGGTGCAGCAGGTACTGATGAAACGCATGGTATATTCCGAATGAATAGATCTCCGGTTCCAGATCGTAACTGATCAGGCTGTCGAACGTCGCCTCGTCGGCATTCATTACCATAATGGGTAAACTGATCCCTGCTTTGCGCAATTCAACACCTTCATCTGCGTACGCAACCGCGAGATAATCTACTTTGTGAAACTGCAAGGTTCTGGCTACTTCCGCACTACCACTTCCATAGCTGAATGCTTTTACCATGGCCATTAAACGCGTGCTGGGTTTGAGCTGCCCCTGGTATTCTTTCAGGTTATGGATCATGGCCGAGAGATTGATCTCCATAACCGTTTGGTGCACTTTCTGTTCCAGCCAGGCCGATATTCTTTCAAAGGCAAATATCCGTGCGCCTTTTAATAAAATGTATTCGTCTTTGAATTGTTGCGTACTTGCCTGCTGCAGGAATTCATCAGTTGAATTGTAAAAAGAAACAGTCGCTTCCAGTGAAGCGAAAAGCTCCTTGTATTTACCGATGGCGGGACCGATCCCGATAAAACGATGAATACCTCTTACCGAAAGCTGCGCCGCAATATCGCGGTACAGGGCTTCTTCGTATTGTCCCGATTGCAATATATCCGATAAGATCAATGTTGTTTTCTGGTTGCCCGCCTGCTGCTGTAAATAATCAATGGCAAGATCCAAAGAAGAAAGATCGTTGCTGTAACTATCATTTAAAAGGTAGCAGTTGTTGATGGCCTTCTTTAACTGCATCCGCATTTCTACCGGTTCAAGCAACAACATTCTTTCGCGGATAATCTCTTCCGGGTACTTCAGCTGTAACAGTACAGACCAGCAACTGATGGCATTGTCGATAGAAATACGATCGGTAAAGGGTATCGTAATACTGGTTTCTCTATTCTGAAAAACAGCTGTGATATGGGTTTGCTTATCTTTTTTCTTCTCCTGTTTGATTTGCAATGTGGCGGTCAACTCCCGGCTCCATGAAAAAAACAAAGCATCTCTTTTAAATAAAGCTTTGTCTTGTCCATCCGGATGGATCGCTTCCTGTAAAACATCTCTTCCGAAAAAAATAACATCTGTATTGGTAAATAAAACAGCTTTCTCTATGGCTTTTTCCCTGTTACCGTTAAATCCTTCATTGTGTGCATCGCCCAGGTTGGTAAACAATCCCATGGTGGGTTGAATGATAGCGGTCAACGCTTTCATCTCGTCAGCGGTGGAAACGCCTGCTTCAAAAATCGCAAGTGTATGTTCCCCGTTCATCTGCCAAACACTTAAGGGTACGCCCAATTGTGAATTATAGCTGCGTGGACTTCTTACAATATTGTATTCTTTCTGCAATAGCTGGAACAGCCATTCTTTTACAATGGTCTTTCCATTGCTGCCCGTAATCCCGATCACGGGTATCGAAAATTGTTTTCGGTGATGAGCCGCTATTGTTTGCAAGGCTTCCAGTACGTTGGTTGTTTCCAGAAAAACAGCATCCGGAAATGCGGTGCTAGTAAACCCTTTGTGAACCACAAAACAACGAACGCCCCGCTCATATACTTCCCTGATAAAGGAATGGCCATCCCTCCTGGGGCCGCTGATGGCGAAGAACAAAGAAGTTTTTGGGAATACGATCTTACGGCTGTCGATCAGCAGGTATTCGATCACTGCTTCTTTCGAAACAGTTGCAGTCGTGTTTAGAATAGTGGCAATATGCTGTATGGTATACACCAAATCAATTGGTTTAGAAAGATCCGTCGTTGATATCCTTAGGCGAACCTTTTTTATTTTTCAATATGGAATAAAATATGGAACCCGAGATACAAAGCAGGATTACCCCCAGGGATAAAAACACCTGTTCAGATTTACCCATCCACTCATTCAGGTAATGCTCGCCCAGCATTTTTACGCCAATAAAGATCAATACAATGGCGATACCTTGCTGCAGGTAATCGAATTTGGTTACAGCCCCTCTCAATAGAAAGAATAAAGAGCGCAACCCCAATACCGCAAAAATATTAGAGGTATAGATCACCAATGGATCTTTTGAAATACCCATTACCGCAGGAATTGAATCGAGCGCAAATACAAGATCGATGGCCGCAAGCAAAACGACCACCACAAACAAAGCCGTATATGCCGGTTTCCCATTGTGACGAATGATGTACCTGCCATCTCCATCATGGTTAACCAACGGTAAGAATTTTTTCAGGAAACGGTATATTTTGGAATTATGGGGATCAAACTCCTGGTCTTCGTTACTGGTAAACATTTTATACCCTGTGTACACCAGGAATATACCGAACAGGTACAGGATCCAGGAAAATTTCGCGACCAATGCAACACCTACAGTTATAAAAATAATCCTAAACAAAATGGCCATCAGGATACCTGCAAGTAATACCCTTGGATAATGTTTCTCTTTTACACTGAAAGAAGTGAAGATGAGAATAAACACAAAAATATTATCAATGCTCAGGCTCCATTCCATCAGGTAGGCGCTTAAAAATTCAAATGCAAGTTGTGGGCCTGTAACAGAAACGCCCGATACCGGGTTCTTGTTTTCTGCCGCCAATGCGGAACCTTCGATCCAGATAAACACAAAGAATAACAAGGCCAATACCACCCAGAACAGTGTTTGGTAAAGCGCCTGTTTAATGGTAACGGTTTGGTTTTTTTTACTGAGCAATCCCAGGTCAAATGCCAATGCAATGATCAAAACGATACCGAAGACTAAATAAACAACCTGGTGGGTAGACATGTAAATGATTTGTAAGATAAAGATAAGCGCTATTGCTCTCCCGACCTAAGATTGCGCCTTAGTGCCTTTGCGAGAATTAGTTGCATGCCAAAGCGCTAAGGCGTGGTTTATTATGATTGGTATTTTCGTTTCCGTTGCCACTGAAACAATGCACCAAAAAGGATTACCAATACAATAGGCAGGGTAATATTAATTAACTGCCACATAGTTTGCTGTTCCGCCACTTTGGTTTTATCCAGCAAGCGCAACACAAAGTCCTTATTGCGGCTTTCGAACAGGTTATTTCGGCTTACCAGGTAATCGATCGAATTCAGGAAGAATTCCCGGTTGGCAAAGCGATAGTTTTCCAGGGGCAGCAATCCCATTGGCAATGGCCCGGTTGTGCTACTCACAGAATTGGTTACAATATCCGCATCTGAGACCACAATCTGCTTGGACTCTTTTGTACCGCTACTGAGAAAGGGTTTACCAGTAATCCGCTGAACAGAATCCATTACTTCTTTACCCACGCGGTTACTGAACAGGGAACTGAATTTTCCTTCGAGCAATACGGCTACAGGAATATAGCTTTTGTTGAAACTATACAGGTCCTCTTCTCCTTTTACACTGTTAAGTGAAACAATGGCAGGGGAACTCATACGGCGGCTGTTGGTATCGCTTGTAAGCAGGATGGTTTTATTGATACCTGGCGCTTTTACCGTGTCGATACTGGAAGGAAAGATGGGTAATACGCGATCCAGGTTTTTGGAAATCGGATTATCGCCATGCGCGGAAAGAAATGGATAATACGGCCATGGAATACGCTGCATTTTCGGACTACCATCTGCGTTCTTACCAATCACGATCGGGATCTTGGAACAGTTCAGATCCTGTACCAGGTCGGGATTGATGCGAACACCGTATCTAAAAAGAATATCATCCAGCTCCAAGCCCCTGTCAAATGCGGTGTACTCGGCCTGCGTGCGCATGAGGCTATCCAGTTCGGCATGCAGTTTATCAATGAACCAGATGATCTTTCCCCCATTCATTACATATTGATCCAGTTTCAGCTTGTCTTCATCCAAAAAAGGTTGTGTGGGCTTTACGATCATTAATGCATCGATCTGTGTGGCATCCGGGTACCCTTTCTTCAGGTCAAATACAGCCAGGCGGTATTCATTGCGCATACTTTCGCCCAGGTCATTCACTTTAAAATCAATTGGCTCCCCATTACCCACTACATACGCAACAGTGGGAACATATTTGCGCGTGAGCTTGTCGATGGCATCCGCAAATTTGAATTCAAGTAATGCTTCAGCGGCATTACGCGTGGCTTCCGCATCTTCCTGTGGCGCATTATCGTTTACCACATTGAACTGTTTATATACTTTGCGGCTGCTGCGTAAATCAATGGCGATAGGTTTTTGTCCCTTGCGGAAGCTTATCAATGCCGATGGAATGATCAGTTGATTGGTTGATTTTTCTGATTTGGAAGAAACGATCTCAGTTTGTTCAAATACCACGCCCAATCTTGACAGGCTATCATAGAACTGTACTTTGGCCGTGTCATTGGTGATGCCTTCCCCGGGTTTTTCAAAACTCACCTGTACCAATCCGCCGGAGATGGATTTAAATTCATCCAGAATATCTTTAGTGGCGATGCTTAATTTTTTATAATCCGCTGGCAGATCTCCTGTCAGAAAAATTTTTACGCTGATCACGCTGTCAATACCCTGCAATAAAGTTTTGGTAGCAGGCGTAAGACTGAATCTTTTCTCGGCAGTAAGATCTGCCCTGTAAAAAAACAAAGTTGAGAGATAGATCAGTCCAAGGAATAATCCGATCAATGCCCAAACGCCATATTTATGTTGCCACAATTTCTGCATGATCTGTTTGCTTAACGTTTGGAAAGATTTCTTTGGGTAATGAAAAGGAACAATACAATGATGCCAATGAAATAAATAATATCCCGGCTATCTATTACACCACGGCTGATGCTGCGGTAATGAAAATTAATACCCAGCATTTCTATGTAATAGTCGAGTCCGGCTTTGAATACGGGTAGTTTACTGATGGCATCAAATCCATTATACAAGAGAAAACAAACAAACGCGCTGGTAATAAAAGCCACCACGGTATTATTGGTAAAACTACTGGTGCAGATACCAATCGCGGTAAATACAGCTCCCAGGAAAACCAGCCCGATATAACTGCCAATAGTGCCGCCAATATCAATTCCGCCTGTTACACTCAGTTGCTGAACAGATATCGCATAAATGATCGTAGGCAGTAACGCTGTAACCACAATGATCAGTGCACCGTAAAATTTACCCCATACAATCTGTGAAGGAGTTAATGGCATGGTCTTGAGTAGTTCAAATGTGCCGGTTTTGTATTCATCCGCCATGCTGCGCATGGTAATGGTAGGAACGAGGAAGAGCAGTATCCATGGTGCCAGGTTAAAAAAACTTCCCAGCGAAGCATAGCCAAAATCGAGGATACTGGTATCAGGAAAAACAAACAGGAACAGCCCGTTAAACAGCAGGAAAACCACCAGGGCGATGTAACCGGTAAGACTGCTGAAAAACTGCTGCCATTCTTTTTTACAGATCATCCACATAACTTCAAAACTAAATGTTATTGGTCAATCGCCCTACGGATACAGGTATTTTAGAGTCACTTTATGGATTTCCTCACATTTGGCATCTAAGGATAAACTACGATATGAAACTGAAACTAAGTTTGCTCCTGTTTTGCCTGCTGGGAATTGGTGTTTTCAGTAATGCACAGGATAAGAAAAAAAACACGGCAAAGCCCAAAGTAGAAAACGGTGCCGATGCGATACCCGTTGTTGTGAAGAGCAATAAGAAGGCGCATAAAGTACCGCCACCACCACCACCACCTGTAGTTGCCAGGGATCGAAAACCCTTACCTCCTCCCAAAGTAGAGGTGGTAAAATTTACCCCACCAAAAATTGTGAAAGATGCTGAGAAGCCATTACCACCACCTCCTCCGCCAGCCAAACCTGCCAAAGCAAAAACAGGGAAGCCGGTAACACCAGATATGCCGCCAATGCCGGATGACAGAGGCTAACCAGATAGATACTGCAAGGGTTAGGAGGTATCCTGAAGATAGCATTGTTAACCTTGTTTCAATCTATAGAGCGTTTCATCTGCCTCATCATCCGCGGCTCTCAGATATGCTGTTCACAGGCTGCTTCGTTCCTCGCAGTGACGTAAAAAAATAGCCGCACAGTTTGTGCGGCTATTTTTTTATCTTTTTTTATTTGATGAAGATCACACTGCGAAGCTCTCTCCGCAACCACAACTCCTGCTCGCATTGGGGTTATTGAAATAAAAACCCTTGCCATTCAATCCATCTGAAAAATCCAGTTCTGTATTGACGAGGTATAAAAAGCTTTTCAGGTCGGTTACGATCTTCATTCCGTTATCTTCAAACACCTGGTCCATGGGTTTGATCTCATTATCAAAATCAAGCTTATAACTCAACCCTGAACAGCCACCACCCACAACACCTACCCGCAGGAAATAAGAATCATCTCCCACCACACCGGCTTCTTCCATTAACTGAAGTGCTTTCTTCTTCGCCTTATCGCTTACGTAAATACTGTTTTCTGTTGCAACCATATTAATTATTTTGAATGTTGAATGTTGAATTTTAAATGGAAAACATTCATCATTTAAAATTCAACATCCAAAATAATTCTTAGTGAATTCTTTCTTCAAACACCAGTTCTTCCAGGCCGTTCTTTTTACGGTAGTCGTTGATGGCTGATTTGATCGCATCTTCGGCCAGTACTGAACAGTGAATTTTAACCGGGGGAAGATTGAGTTCTTCTACCAGGTCCATGTTATCAATTTCTACAGCCTGGTCTACGGTTTTACCCTTTAACCATTCTGTTGCGAGTGAAGAAGAAGCGATAGCTGATCCACAACCGAAGGTTTTGAATTTTGCATCGGTGATCACACCGGTAGCATCATCCACTTCGATCTGCAAACGCATTACATCGCCGCATTCCGGTGCACCCACCAGACCTGTACCAACATTCTTTTTCGATTTGTCCAAAGTACCTACGTTCTTCGGATTGCTATAGTGATCGATTACTTTTTCTGAGTATGCCATATAGTTAATTTGAAAATTTGAAAATACATTAATTTGAAAATGAGGATGCTTCCATTTGTGATACCGTGCAAATCTGAACTCATTTTCACATTTTCAAATTAGCACATTTTCAAATTTTAATGGTGCGCCCATTCAATCTTATCCATATCCACTCCCTCTTTGAACATTTCCCAAAGCGGGCTCATATCCCTTAGTTTTAATACAGTTTCGCTTACCGACTTGATGGTATAGTCAATCTGCTCTTCGGTGGTAAAACGTCCCAACCCAAAACGTAGCGAACTGTGTGCCAGATCATCGCCCAGGCCCAGTGCTTTTAACACATAGCTGGGTTCCAGAGAGGCCGATGTACAGGCCGAACCGGATGACAAGGCAATATTCTTGTTAAAGCCCATCAGCAATCCTTCTCCTTCAACATATTTGAAGGAGATATTGGTTACATGCGGCAAACGGTGTTCACGGTTTCCGTTTACATAGGCTTCTTCCAATTGCATCAATGATGTTTCCAGTTTATCGCGCAGCTTGCTCAGCCTGGTCGCATCTTCCGCCATTTCCAGTCTTGCCAGTTCACAGGCTTTACCAAAGCCTACAATACCGGGAACATTCAATGTGCCGCTTCGCATACCTCTTTCGTGGCCGCCGCCATCCATCTGCGCGGTAACTTTTACGCGCGGGTTTTTACGGCGAACATATAAGGCGCCAATTCCTTTCGGACCGTACATTTTATGTGCGGTGAAAGCCATGATATCAATGCCGTCCTTGTTTACATCAACCGGTACTTTACCTACGGCCTGAACGGCATCTGAAAAATACAGGATCCCGTTTTTCCTGGCAAGGGCACTGATCTCTTTCACAGGCTGAATTACGCCAATTTCATTATTCGCATACATGATCGCGATCAGGATGGTAGTAGGCTTAATGGCCGCTTCCAGTTCTTTCAGATCGATCAATCCGTCTGCCTTTACTTCCAGGTAGGTTACTTCACCACCCAGGCGTTCAATGTGTTTGCAGGTATCCAAAACCGCTTTGTGTTCTGTGGTGCAGGTAATGATATGGTTACCTTTGCTCGCATACATTTCGTACACCCCTTTGATACCAAGGTTATCGCCTTCTGTAGCGCCGGATGTAAAAATGATCTCTTTCGGATCGGCCCCTACCAGTTTGGCCACCTGTTCACGGGCATAATCAACCGCTTCCTCTGCTTCCCATCCAAAAGGGTGGTTACGGCTGGCCGCATTACCAAAATG
>JAZJYJ010000004.1:0-9687 GCA_040390405.1 Bacteroidota bacterium | reverse complement strand
ATAATAGATAGTTATCCTTTATTGATCACTGGATAGCTGCATATTAAAATCCTTGCGCGGATGTTTGGTTCTTAGAATCTGTTTTTGTTTCGCACGGTTGACGTGGGTGTAGATCTGGGTGGTCATTATTGAACTGTGGCCCAATAGAGACTGGATATACTTGATATCTACATCCCTTTCCAGAAGGAGAGTAGCGAAGGAATGACGGAACATGTGGGGGGTAATATGGCGATTGATCCCTGCTGTGCCCGCAATTTTTTTTACAATGGCACGAATAGATTGATCGGATAGCTTGTGACCAAGCCTGTTGATTAGGAAAAAATTGCCTGCTTTTTCAATCGGTTGCCTATACATTTTGTAATAGTGCTTCAGTAAGTCAATCGTTTCGCGATTGCAAATCTGAATTGCTCTTTCTTTATCACCTTTGCCTCTTATAGTAACATTACCGCTGTCAAGGTTGATATTTTCTTTGGTAAGTCCGGCTATTTCCGAGACCCTGGCACCGGTGCTGAAAAGTAGCTCTAGAATTACAATATCACGGAGCACCCGGAAATACGAATATGTTTCCGGCGTAGTTTCCGTATTTTTGTAGCTATAGGCAGTTTTGAATATTCTGGTTATTTCACGGATATCCATAACCAGTGGAAGGCGTTTTGGTTCCTTGATATTAATACGCATTTTGCGGAAAGGATTGATGGCGAGAATGTCCTCAAATTCCAGGTAATTAAATAAGGCCTTTACTGTTGCTATTTTTCTTTTAATCGATTTCGGTTTTAACGAACCGATGGATATCAGATATTCCTTCAGTTCTGTTTTTGATATTGCTGTAATAGCAACATCAAAAGACTGTGATTTCATAAATGTAAGTAGTTGTGCAAGATCTGTTTTGTAGGCTTTCAGTGTTTTTTCGCTAAGGTTCTTTTCAAACTGGCAATGAGAAAGAAATTCTTTGGATGCTTCAGGTAACTGCATGGTTTAAGGGGGATTAATGGTTTTTAATAAGTAAGGGGCCGAGGGCCCCTTTGTTGTACAAGATACTTGTAAAGTTTAGCTGAAATACCCCTTTTCGTTATTTTACTGTATCAGCTAAAATACCGCTTCATAATCTTGCCGCAGGACAAAAGAAAATCCTCGTCATAATTGGCATGATCGAGAACAAAAGTTCCTTGGTACTCGTTCCTGGCCAGATCCCACTCGATGAATTGATCCACTAAAGACGATATTTCACCAATCCGATTGTAATGATTCTTACCTATTATTTCCATGCAGTTATTAAAATGATAGGCTTCATCCCTGGTTACCCATTTGATCCATTGAAGAAAATTTGGATGACCAAACGATGCATAAAAATCATAATCACTAGCATAAGACTTTGTAGTGGCAAGCTCATCATATGCAAGGAGAAGACATACTTTAAACTCATCTTCAAGCAATGTTTTGATCGGACTGAAATTGATGGGTTTTGCTTGCAGGTCTTTGGTTAGGGTATTCTTATCAATTTCATAAAGTGTGGAGTAGATATGCCGGAAACCCAGATAATGATTGTATTCGTCCCTGCGCCATACAAACTCGAATGCTTTAAATTCAGGCGTCATTAGAAATCCTTCGTCTTCCAAAAATCTGCAGAAATTCTCGGCATCATATTCAGATGCCAAATTATCCCAGAACATCTCTTTAGCTTGCTGTATTATGGCAGGGTCAAGATGTATTTGCGATCTATCCAAATCCCCAATAAGTTTCTCGCTTTTCCATGGCTTTGATTTTGGCTTAAAAGACACGAGCGGGTATCCATCCATGCTCCCACAAAACAATTCTTCCATTTTAAGGTATTTTAATTGAGAGTATATATTTTTTTGCTATATTACTTGTCCTTGCTTGCCAATAAAGGATAACTAAACATTATCAGACACAATTATGCAGTCCACTTACGATCTGAGAAGAATAAAAAGCTCGACTGATAGACATATCACCAAAGCCCTAAGCATTTATTCTCAGAACATTGATCCTTTGATCAGGACAGATACAAGAGAGATACTTTATTGGCTGGATAATTACAATCAACATTTTACCGATCGATTCTACCTGGTAGGACTTTTTTTGAATGATACCATAGTCGGTTATGCGCAGTTTGCTTATTTTAAAGAAGAAAGAATCATATTTATTGACTATCTGGCAATTGACAAGCAATACAGAAAGAACAATACCTTTTATGAGTTTCTGGAGAAACTAAAAGAATTCTTTGCCGAAGAAAGTCTATATCATACCTATATCATTGCAGAGGTGGGGTATTACAAAGAAAATAATGTACCTACCGAAATAACACGAAATCTGATTCGTTTGTTAAAAATGTCCGGTTTCGGGGTTATCAAAATGACCTACTATCAGCCTATGCTTGGACGACATAATTATGAAACAGAGCTAAGTACTATTTTAATGCTGTATACGGCCAATGATATCAAGCAAATTAAAAAAGAGACCTATGGGCTGATACTTGATACCATTTATTACAAGCATTACAAGCGCTGGTATGATAAATTTTTGTCGGATAAAGAACAAGCCATATATATCACAAGACTGGAACAACTTCGATCTAAAATCGAGGACAATATGAAACGGAAAGAATATATCGAAATCAACGGATATGCTTCTCTTTTTGTGACACCTAATACTGCAGCGGCTCCTAAGAATTATCTAAAAGTGGCAAAATTGATCGCCGTTGCTGTTATCTTCGCCGTCATTTCAATTGGCTTTGGCAGCATTGTTTTTTTTGCCAAGAAAAAGTTTAATCTTGATTCCGATAGCATTAAGCTAATCTCCATCTTTTCACTAATATCGGTTGTTTTTATTACCTCCGTGCTATACAACAGTAAGAGTGAATCTTTTATTGATACAATTGAAAGATTGATTAAGCTCTTCAAAAAATAGTCGTGTATTTACTGCTTTTGAATTAACATGATTGTATTTGAGGCAATATTTTTTAGGATGGGGATATGTCTGAAAAAACCATCAAACCGGATAAAAGGCCCAGCCTTATTTTCATCTTTTACAAACCGATATATAAATGGCGATAGAAAATGAAACTTGTATGTTCTGACAATTTTCATTTGATGAATTTCGAACAATTCCTTAATAAATTCATCGGAATAGTACCATATTCTTTCAACGCCATAATAAAAACTATCTACCAATACAGCTTTCTTATTATAGCGTTTTGTGAAAATCAACTCAAGAGTATTGCTATTTTCAAATTCAAGCACAAGATGGCCATTCCTTCGTAATACCCGGTCGAACTCTTCAAATACTTTTACAGGATCGTTATAATTAATGACACTGCCGACACAAACAATAAGATCGAAACGATTATCGCCGAAAGGTATATTGCTAATACTGCCCTTGCATCCATTGGGCAGGTGCGAAATTTTTTCGTCCGCTATATCCAGATGTATCATTTTGTCTTCAGCAAGACCATAAGCATTACCCGCTGATCCTGCATTAAGAATATCACCTTTTGCAGTTTCTAAAGGGTTTACATATTGATCGATGAAATTTCCAATTGTTTTTGTCGTCTTGCTATGCCATTTATCCTCCGGACTCCATATTTTTTCCAGTTCATTGTATTTATGGACAACTTTATCTAAATTTATTTGCATGTGATAATGTTTAGTTATCCTTTATTTAATCTACTTAGGGGGAAGAAAATATTAGTAGGTCGATGATGTCCTTTACTCCGCAAAGGGAGTAATGTGAGCCTTGTATGGCCCTAAAAGGAGATGTTTTGAATTGAGTAAAACCAGCTTTAGTTGGGAAGTAACCAACGGGTCACAAAAAATATACGGTATGTTCAATTTGATTTTAAAAGTATTAGTGAAACCAACAATCCAAGACTGATCTCCGGCTTATTTGATGACAACGACTTGGTGGAGTAATTTACTGTGATGGATGGGGCACTGACGGCGTCTTTATGGCTGTATTGTTAATTCTGTTGTCAATTTTATGCGAACCATTGGCAATGCTCAGGGCAGAATTGGTTATAATGCTGAAGGGTTAGATAAGGCTACACAAAGGAAAAATATTTTCAGGATACCACAGCAACAAGCCCGTTGGTTGAAAAATGGCAGCCGTGTATATGTTTATTCCGCTTCAATAAGTACAAAACATTTTTTAAAAGCGTAGAGTAGATTTATTTCTAATAAGGGCTAAGCCAACCTTGCATCGTTGATGCGAATCTCAAACGATGATCCAACCGCACTCAACCAAATGAACGCCACCTGCACTCCCTGACTTTCTGTTTCGGTTGGCAAGGAGTCGGTAATTTTGAAATTCCTCTAGCAGTCGATGTAACAATCAATGAATCCTTGTTCGAATGCTCTCTTCCAGCGTTGAAAGCCCCATTTCTTTCCGGCGCTCATTGACTTGTTCTGGATCTTTTAGTGTGTACATTTCCCATTTTCCGGAGTTGGGATTTTTCCAGAATTGTGTTCCGTAAAGTTGTGGCTCCTGCTTGTTTTTCAGAACACGGTCAGTTAAAAATGCGAGTTGTGTACGGGTAAACTCATCGTTCTTCGTGGCTTCGGCGATAAGGGCTAAAATCTGCCCTTGCATAGCCAGATCTGCATCAGCATGCTGTACGATGGTCCAATAGGCTTCTGCGCCATCTTTACCTACCTTCGATTTGCCAAGTACTCCGTATCGTTTGGTTAATTGCCTAATTACCTGTGCCCCATGCTTGTAAACATAGGCCTTGTTTGTGCGCAAGCAGGAAATGTCGTATTGTGAGTAAGCATTATATGCACGTTGCAGGAAAAGGATGTGATCGGTGAACTGGTCGTTCGTAGAAAGGTTAAGTAATTGATGCCTTATCTGCGGAAATTGAATGCCTTCTTTCTTCTCGTATTTCTTTAGGTTTGATAGGATCTGTGTCTCTATTTTTTTCCATAACGGCAAACCATGTAGTGAAATGAAATCGGGATTCTGCTGAAAATAATCAATATTGAAAAATCCCTTATCTGCTAGTTCTTTAAGCCTTGCGAGTGCACTGTCTTTTTTACCTGCCAGTGCATAAGAACCGGCGAGATTGAACAGGAGATCATTACCTGAACCTTCTTTTGCAATCAGAAGGATATAGGCATCGATTGCTTGTTCATATCGATGCGCATAGTAAAAAGAATCGGCAGGATTGCTTACAGATGCAGGATCGGTAACGACAAAATAGCGGTAAGAAGGCCTGATCATCTGTGCATTTGAAGACGAAAATATTACAAGAATAGAAAAAAATATTATCGACAATTGCTTCATAGTTTGGAATATGACGTTACGACCGATGAAAGCTGAAGATAAGTCAATTTTCTTTGCGTTTGATCAGTTACCTATTTGAACACTTCACCATGAACCATCGCATGGCTTAACCGCTGCACTCTTCCAACTGAAAATCCTGTTAACGATGGCACACACATCTGCTATTGCTGTTTTTCGTAAATAGCCTTGATTTTATAATCTGGCGTAAATTCAGCATTGATGAGAAGAGTGAATGTTTTCCAATCATCCTGTCTCTTCTTCTTTGTTCGATAAACCAATCGATAGGTAACCGCATAACTTTTGTCCTCCGCCTGCCGGATGACAAATTTGGTATAGTCAATATTGTTTCGGTAGTATGCCCAGCGATTTCGATAATGCGCACAATCCTTGACAATATCCTCATGTGAAAAATTGGAGCGATCATAATAGTCTTCGACCAATGGGGTGAATAGTTGTGATAGTTGGCTACAGCTACCACTACTATCTAAGCGGTAGTATTCAGCGAGCAAAGTTTTAATGTTAGATTCAGCGGTATGAATTTTTCGATTGCCAATATAATCCGATACCTGAATTCCAAATCCGACAAGTGTGGTAGTAGCGCCGATAATGCCAGCTATTTTTATTGTCATACCTAGAGCAGTATGCCAAAAGGTTTTATGAGGTGTATTTTCGATTGAGTCTGACATTCACGGTTGATTTTGAACAAGGGTTCATCTATAATTTTCCTGTACCGTTACATCTTGTACAAACTGACAACACTGTCTTTGTTCCTTTGCCGGAACATGTTTTACACGGTCGCTTTTCCCAATTTGAACCAGGTCCAAACGGAGCTTCACCCGATCCGTTACAACTGTTGCAGGTCGCATCGCTTTTTAGCTTTCCATTTCCCATACATTCAGGGCATATTTCAATTTTGCCGGGGCGGCCAACCTGGATTTCTCCTGGGGTTGTACTGCCCGCTTTAATTTGAACTTTCCCATGACACTTGGGGCATGTTTGATATGAAAGAATTTTCCCTTTGCCGGAACAGACATTGCAACTAAACTTCCCTCTGCCATTACAAGCTTCACAGATGATATACGAGCCGACGGTCATGCCGCTGCGCTTTCCTGTGCCTCTACAGTCACTACAAGCCCTGCCTCCACTTCCCTCGCAGGCAGTGCAGTTCGTTTGTAATTGAACCGTACCCCTGCCGCCGCATTCCGGGCAAATCTTTGCTTCTGGCTCCAGCAGATTTTTTATGGCGATATCGCTAATTAAGTTGCTTGAAGAAGCTGCGTACATGACAGAACTACCAACGTCAATAACAGTCACTTTTATTTTTATCTGGTCCGCCAGTGAAGTGATCTCGGCAGTCACCCAGCCATCTACCTTGATAAATTCAATGGCTGATTTGGCGACCCTTTCATTAATAAGACCATCGGATTGTAATTTATATTCCGACAATAACAGCTGAAGGTGTTTTCTGTCGATAACCTCCAAATTGTCAGCATTAATCAACTTCAATTCCAACTCATTGCGGATATAATCGGTTAGTGCATCACGTTTACCTTCGCTGTTGACAAAATCGGTTAGGGCGAGCTTGATCTTGTTTTTCTTGGACACTTTTTGGGCTATGTCAGTTGCAATGGTAGTAATGCTTGCATCAAGACTTTGTGCGTAACTCAATGTATACAGGAACAATGCGAGTGGAAAAATAAGAACGATTTTCATGACTTATAAGGTTATATTTTTTTGCCTGAACCCAGCGATTATTTTTTCTGCCGCCCCTCGTTCAGCGTGATCTTCATCCTCAAATCCGTTTGCCACTGATAGTGTAAAGCCGTCTATTTGTGACTTCTTGATACACGATATAATTGTGACTGTAAGCGAGGCACGACAAATAAACCGTGTTAAGGTTCCGGCAACAATTTTACTCGCATACTTGCAAATAATTATGTTCTTGATGTTGGTCAGGACTCCGAGTTCATTTAAGGTTTTTGTATTTCCGTTGCGCACATCTTCCAGAAATTTTGAATTTATAAAGCCGTTGGTAAATAAGGAAGTTGTTACCGAATGGTTTTGCTCTTTATAGAAATCTGCAATTCCTGATTTGATGTTGTCGATTTCTTTGCTGTCATTGCCAAATGCAACCAGGGCAATTTCGCTTTGAATGCCACTATTAATATATCGGTCAATTGTCTCTACAGCAGTGACGCTGCTATCTCTTGTGGCTGATTCTGTTTTTTTAGGCTCACTGCTGCCAATTTCAATTTTGCGCGGTGAGACGGTTGAGCTACCTGGATATCCTGGTTTTTCGGGCTGTCGAACCGGGTTGTAATTATTCGTTGTTGAAGTATTGATAATTGGCGTTGTTTTCTTTTCATCTGATTTATATACTCCAACTGTATAATATATTGTCGCCGGAAGTGCAAAAAGCAGCGTAAGGACTGCTATTATTTGACCACCTTTGGTTGACTCGCTCATTTTGAGATGCTGTTTATGAAGTGATTGGAACACTTATCAATACTAGTATTTTTAAAAGGTAGAGAAGAATATACTCAAATGCAAGGGGTAAAAACCCCTGGTTCATTTCTTGAAATGAAAAATCCACAAAAATTGATGCCCTGGTACCGGCGTAAACAGGGCATGGAACTGGGTAGCTATAAATTTTCTGTCTACAGTTGTTTGTGGTTTTCTCCATGATGAAAATAAGATCTGCCCAAAGAAGTAGTTTGGCGTTGACGCTGATGCAGGCCGTGGGTGAAATGCCTGCAGATTTGCAATGAAACAACAGGCTAACGCGGTAGATGGTTTCGGCAGTCCTGCTTCGCTACTAGTTCCCGCTGCAAATAAATAATACATTCAATGCCAAAAAATTAAACGGGACGATAGGCAAATCCCTACTTTTGGAGTATGGCAAACACGAGTGCGGAATTTTTAGAACTGGAGAGATTTTTTAGCCAGGCAAGACTGCCGGAAAGCATGCAACTGGAACCGGGTAGTTTTATCCCGAATGTTGCTAGATTTGTGGAGGGTAATCTCGACAGTCTGCGGTCAGGAGCCATGAATGAAGTGGCGGCAGCGGGCCGGTATTACCGGATGCAGCAATTAAAGAAACTGTTGTCGAAATGATCTTACTTTTGCGTCATGAAAAAACACGTACTTATCATCCTTGTTTTGTTAGTTACTACTGGTTCTCTGTATGCGCAGGCCAGCATCAAGCTCGAAGAAGTCAAACTACATATCGGCGACTCGGTAAAAGTCTGCGGTAAAGTCTTTGGTGGACGCTTCTTGGAGACAGCAAACGGCAAGCCTACACTAGTCAATATCGGCGGTGCTTTTCCCAACGAACTGCTGACCGTGGTTATTTTCGGCACCGACCGCGCGCAGTTCAAAGACAAGCCGGAAGAAATGTGGCTCACGAAAACCATCTGCGTAACCGGGAAGCTGATGCTTTACAAAGACAAGCCGCAGATCGTGGTGACTAAAATGGAACAAGTCAGCGTGCAATAACTGTTGATTGGCTTAAGAATACTGCTGCATTTCAATCTATGGCGTGGACCACTTCTCTTACTACTTCGATGAGCGGATAAACATTACGGACGAACTATTCCGCCTTGTGGTCGGGATAACCGATGTACAAATCATAATCCTTTGCACGCTCGTTGGTGGGTGCATGATAGGTGAGGGTCATCTGTTTGTCGGTTGTAAAACGGGTGAGCAGGGCATATTCGCTCCGACCGGTGTAATTTTCTACCAATTGATCGAGCAGGTCGATATCCAATTGAAAAAAGCGGGACCTGAGGATATAATCGCTCTTGCAAAAAAATTGGCATCTTTCTTTGTCAATTGATCAATGTGTTGCTCACAAATATAAACAACGCGATCGATCGTATCGCTAAGACCTGGCTAAGGATAAGAAGCCTGTGTGCTATCGGTATTGGCCTGCATATAGAGTTTGAAGACCATCAGAAAAACTGTGTTTGTTTGTGCGATGAAAGTAGCAACTATCTTCTGATCTGCTAATATTTTAGTATATTTCATTATCCATTATCCTGCTGAATAATTTGAGTAGTTATAACAGCCATATCAAAAAAACAGTATTCGATGCTAGCCCTGTCAGTACCCACCAGGCAGCGGATCAGCATATCGCCAATCAATCCTTCCCACACCAAAGCATGTCGCCAGCACCGAAAGGGGAATTACAAGAGATAGCGAATCAAAGCGAGCAGGTGCAGCAATTGCAGGCAATTCAACGAATGGCAGATCAAAGCCCACAGATCCAACTAGGGAAAGGTTATCAGGGAATGGTGGCTGAACACCCTTCTGATACAACAATGGGTAAGCATATGGCGGTTGTTCAAAGGGTGGGGCCGGAGTACGGAGAAGGGTCTCCTGAAAAAAAGCAAA
>JAZJYJ010000003.1:0-175314 GCA_040390405.1 Bacteroidota bacterium | reverse complement strand
ATTCACGATTCACGATTCACGATTCACGATTCACGATTCACGATTCACGATTCACGATTCACGATTCACGATTCACGATTCACGATTCACGATTCACGATTCACGATTCACGATTCACGATTCACGATTCACGATTCACGATTCACGATTCACGATTCACCTATGAAACTTTCCCTCGCCTTCTCCCCCTGCCCCAATGATACTTTCATCTTTGATGCATTGGTCAATCAAAAGATCGATACGGAGGGATTGGAATTCGACGTGGTATTGGAAGATGTGCAAACCCTCAACGAATGGGCCAAACAAGGCAAACTGGATATCTCCAAGATCAGCTACGGTGTATTGCCATTGGTGCTTGATCAATATATTGTTTTACATAGCGGTGGCGCTTTGGGTAAAGGTGTAGGGCCTTTACTGATTACGAAGAATGAAGTGCAGAGTAAGCGCAACATTAATCAGATGCGTATTGCGATTCCGGGGGTAAACACCACAGCCCATATGCTTTTCTCCCTGGCTTATCCTTATGCAACCAATAAATCGTTCCTGGTTTTCCATGAAATTGAGGATGCTGTATTGCATGGCAAAGCCGATGCGGGCGTTATTATTCACGAGAACCGTTTTACCTACCAGGACAAAGGATTAACAAAGATCAAAGACCTCGGGGAATATTGGGAAGAAACCATCAAAGTGCCCATTCCCCTGGGCGGAATCGTAATGAAAAGAAGTTTTGAACCGGCGCTTCAAAGCAAGGTTGACAGGTTGATCCGCAAAAGTCTCGAATATGCATTTGCCCATTACCCGCTGCTAACCGGTTATGTTCAGGAACATTCGCAGGAAATGAGTGAAGATGTTATGCGCAAACACATTGACCTCTATGTAAACAATTACTCTCTTAACCTGGGAGAAGATGGCAAAAAAGCAGTAATCAAATTATTAGAGGTATCCCAGCAACTCAACGGCTCTGATAACCTGAATTACGGATCAATTTTTATTAATTAATCTCTTTTTGTATACCGCTGTTTCTTTGTGAGCTAACCACCGGGTCGTAGTGAAAAAAAAATCGCTTTTATTGCAAACCCTGCATATCTCCTAAAAAGCCAATAAATCCAAAACTACTGATCAAGGGTGCCACCAGTGTTTTATGAAGTAAGGCTGCCAACTGGTTGGTATACCCGCTTTTACCCAGTTGCTTTACCCAACGGATACCGTAAATCGCATTGGTAAAAAATACTTCCGAAGCCTCCAGAATATCTTCTGCCTCAATTTGGGTTTCTTCTACTGGTATGTTTTCTTTTCGCATATTCTGGATCAGGAATCTTCTCATCACCCCATTTACCGGCCCCTCTGATAAAGCTGGCGTTTTTACCAGGCCGTCTTTCACAACAAATACATTTGCAATGGTAGCGTCTGCCACACGACCATAGGGGTTCAGCAGGATGGCATCGTTTAGTTTTTGCTGCCTGGCCCATAAGGCAGCCATGGCGTACGACAAATAATTATTGCTTTTCACGGAAGAAAACCCATCACATATTTTTTTGGCATCCTGATACACACCAACAATCAATCCATTTTCGTTCAGTTCGTTATTGGCAGGATCCAATGCCCAGGTTTGTATCAGGTGATGGGGAAAATGATTTTCTACATCATACAATCCCCCTTCTCCACGAAAAATGGTAATACGTATCCTGGCCAGTCTGTGATGGTAATTCTTTTTAGCCAGGGTAGTTATCTGCTCCTCCAGGTATTCCGGGGTAAAATAATTGGGTTGCTGAAACTGTAGTAAATCCAGCGATGCAAACAATCTTTCGAAATGATAATCGGCCAGCTGTAATTTTCCATTGATCAGTTTCATGGTCTCAAAAAAACCATCTCCATAACGGAACGACCGGTTATCGGGCATAACCAATGGCTTACCCGCCTTACTGACCTTCCCATTGTAAAAAAGAAAATTGCCTGTTGCCATACCAACAAAGATAGGCGCCGAATAAGTTTCGGATTTCATGTTTAAGGTTTTGCATATTTTTATTTTTTATACCCGCACCACCCTTTAACTTCTTAACCATCCCCACATGTTAATTGCCAATATCATCCGCGAACTCGAACAGAAAGCCCCTCTTGCCTTACAGGAGAGCTACGACAATACCGGCTTATTAACGGGCAATGCCGATTGGGAATGCAAAGGCATCCTCTGTACCCTCGATGCCACGGAAGCGGTAATCATGGAAGCAAAAAGTCGGGGTTGTAACCTGGTAGTGGCCCATCACCCCATTATTTTTAGTGGATTGAAAAAAATAACCGGTAAGAATTATGTGGAGAAAACAGTAATCGCCGCCATTAAAAACGATATCGCCATCTATGCCATTCATACCAACCTCGATAATGTGCTGGATGGTGTGAACGATCGTATTGCCAACCAGCTTGGACTCATTAACCGCAGCATCCTGGCCCCTAAAGCCGGTTTATTGCTGAAATTATACACATTTGTACCCCATGCCCATGCCAGCCAGGTACGCGATGCCCTTTTTGCCGCCGGTGCCGGTAATATTGGCCAATACGGCGAAACCAGTTTTAATACCGAAGGAACCGGTACTTTTAAAGGTTCGGATCAAACCAGGCCTTTTGCGGGCCAGCCCGGAATTCGGCATGAAGAAAAAGAAATAAGGATCGAAGTGATCCTGCCCGCTTATTTGCAATCAGTCGTGGTAAATGCCTTGCTGAAGGCCCATCCTTATGAAGAAGCGGCTTATGACATAGTAAGCTTACAAAATGATAATCAATTCGTTGGAAGCGGTTTACTGGGAGAATTACCCGAAGCGCTGGACGAAACCGGTTTTTTACATATGCTAAAAACGGCATTTGAGCTTTCTGTGATAAAACATACCCCTTTTTTGGGTAAAAAGCTCCAAAAAGTGGCAGTTTGCGGCGGTTCTGCCAGTTTTTTGTGTGGAAAAGCAGTGGCTGCGGGCGCTGATGTCTATGTTACGTCCGATATCAAATACCATGAATTCTTTGATGCCAATGACCGGATCCTGCTGGTTGATATTGGTCACTGGGAAAGCGAACAATTTACCACCGACCTTTTGATTGAGATTTTACAGGCGAAATTCCCTACCTTTGCCGTCCTCAAATCAGGAGTGAAAACCAACCCGGTTAACTACTTTCTGGGTTGAGGCAGGGGTTGGGTTTATTCGTTCACTGGTTTATTGGTCGCTTGTTAACCACCAATAAACTACCAAATCAATAAACAGCTAAACTCCACAACTCCAAACTTTAAACAGTAAACATTATATGGCCGCAGTTAAAGATTTCTCTGTTGAAGAAAAACTGGTAACCCTGTTACGGTTACAGAAAATTGACAGCAAACTGGATGAGATCCAGATCCTGAAAGGTGAACTTCCGATGGAAGTAAGTGATTTGGAAGATGAGATTCAGGGATTAACGGCCCGCCAGACACGTATTGAAGAAGAGATTAACGGTATCACCGAATTCATTGAAGGAAAGAAAAATGCCATCAAAGAAAGTGAAGCCCTGATCGCGAAATACGAAAAGCAGAGCGAGAACGTTAAGAACAACCGCGAATTCGAAGCCATCAACAAAGAAATGGAAATGCAGCAGCTGGAAATCAAGCTGGCTGAAAAACATATCCGCGATGCCAACGAAGAACTGGCTGAAAAAATAAAGAACCTGGAAGGCGCTAAAAAACAAGTGGCCGTTAAAGAAGGTGTATTGAACCACAAGAAAGGCGAATTACAGAAGATCATTGCCGATACAGAAAAAGAAGAAACCCATTTCAACAAACAAAGCGCTGATGCGCGTGGTCATATTGACGACCGCTTGTTATACAGCTACGACCGTATCCGTAAAAGCTACCGCAATGGCCTGGCCGTTGTACCGGTTGAGCGTGATGCCTGCGGTGGTTGTTTTAATTCTATCCCACCTCAGCGCCAGAGCGAGATCCGTTTACACAAAAAGATCATTGTTTGTGAAAACTGCGGACGTATCCTGGTTGATGCGGACCTGAATGATAGTGTGGAAGCGAAATAGGATCGCTGATTGAGTTGATTTTTATATGAGGAATATGATTTTAAAAGGGCTACCAGAAGGTAGCCCTTTTTTATTTTCAGCTACTTTAACAGGAAAGTGAATCCTCTTGGCTATTTTGTTAAACGCATATTAATCATAAAAAAATCAGTCCCAATCAGAGATGTCTTATTTTCGATGTATGACTAAGCGGTTGATCATTGTTTATTTTTTGATGGGATGGATGTCTCTTGCGCATGCACAAAAAGTGTATGAGTTTACCCCGCTTTGTCAGCAGGCCTACCAGGAAATTACCAAACTGAAGATCGGCAGCGGGTTGGCATTGGTAGAAAAAGCCAAACAACAGAATCCCGATAACCTGATCCCGGTTTTGCTGGAAAGCTATGCGGATTTTTATACACTGTTTCTTAATGAAGACCCCAAAGATTTTGAAACGCGTTATCCTAAATTTTCAGAACGCATGGATCTATTGGAAGAAGGACCTAAGAACTCTCCGTTTTATCTGTACTGTTTAAGTATGGTAAAAGTACATAAAGCCGGCTCGGCCATTAAATTTGGAAAGCTCTGGGATGGTGGCTGGGACTTTCGAAAAGCCTATCAACTCATCAAAGAAAACAAAAAAAAATTCCCAACCTTCACTCCTAACGACCTGGTATTCGGATCGCTGCAAGCTGTAGTAGGCACTATTCCTAAAGGATATAAATGGATCGCCAGTTTGTTTGGTATGCGCGGTTCCTTAACCGAAGGCATGAAAACCGTGCGCGGATTTATCAATAGCAATGACCCCTGGGCCAAAGCTTTCTTTAATGAAGCAGCATTCATGTATCCTTACCTGGTGTTCTATATCGAGAATAAAAAAGAAGAGGCGCTGGCCTTTACCCAGCAGCGCAAACTGGACCTGGTTAACAACCATCTTCATGCATACATGGCAGCCAACCTGGCCATTAATAACAAACAATCCGAGTATGCGAAAAATATTATATTGAACCGTAATAAATCAGATGACTATTTAAAAACAGAGATCTGGGATTTTGAACTGGGCTTCACAAAAATCTATCACCTTGAAACGCAGGAAGCGGCGCGTTACCTCGAATCCTTCCTTACCCATTTCAAAGGGAAATTCTATGTGAAGGATGCCTATCAGAAACTAAGCTGGTGTTATTACCTCCAGGGCAACCAGGCAAAGGCGGAAGAGGTACGAAAAAATATTCTGAAGAAAGGCGCCACCGATTCGGATGCAGACAAACAGGCTTTAAAGGATGCCAAATCAGGCAAATGGCCCAACCTGCTTTTACTAAAAGCAAGGTTATTAAGCGATGGCGGCTATGCCAGCGATGCGGCGGCTATGTTGCAGGGAAAGACTGAAGACGATTTTAGCAAAGAAGAAGAGAAACTCGAGTTCGCATACCGTGTGGCCAGGATATACGATGATCTCAACCGCGATGAAGACGCTATTCGAAATTACCAGATCGCCATCCGTCTTGGCGAACACCGGAGAGAATACTTTGCGGCAAGAGCCGCTTTACAGATCGGTCAGATCTATGAAAAGCGCGGGCAAAAATCTCTGGCCATTACCTATTACCAGAAATGCCTGGATATGGAAGATCACGAATACAAAGACTCACTGGATCAAAGAGCGAAATCGGGTATTGCAAGGTGTAAAGGGGAGTAAGATTTGCTGTAGGCAGTATTTTTTACACGTATTTGTTGGTACCTGTTTGCTTGTTTAACTTGCGTTACAATCTTAACTTGAATTCAAAATTCAAAACTGGCAACTGGCAACCTGAAAAAATGCTTCGCAAACTCTTCATACAGAACTACGCAATCATAGATGAGATCGGGATCGATTTCTCGTCGCAACTGAATATCATTACCGGCGAAACCGGTGCAGGTAAAAGTATTCTGATGGGCGCCTTGAGCTTGATATTGGGTGAAAGAGCAGATAGTTCTGTTTTGGTGAATACAGAAAAGAAATGTTTTATTGAAGGCTATTTCGCTGTGAACCATAAACAGTCTGTACTTGATTTTTTACAGGCGAACGATCTTGATGTAGAAGAAGAACTGGTATTGCGCAGAGAGATCTCCTCCAATGGAAAATCGAGGGCATTCATTAACGATACGCCTGCTACTTTACAACAACTGAAATCATTGGCTTCATTGCTGGTAGATCTGCACCAGCAGTTTGACACACTGGAACTGGGGGATTCCGATTTTCAGCGCGAAGTGATGGATGCCTTATCGAACAACGAATCATTACTTACTGCTTACCAGAAAATATACCAGCAATGGCAGCATACAGGAAAAGAGCTTGCCAGCTTGCAGCAACAAAAAACTGCCTTTACCAAAGAATTGGATTATAACCAGTTTTTGTTTGACGAGTTGAATGAAATCGGCCTGAAAGAAAATGAGCTCGAAGATCTCGACAACGAACTAAAACTGCTCAGCAATGCCGAAGGCATTAAAACCACACTATCCAAAGTATATTTTGACCTAAAAGAAAGCGAGCAACCCGTGGTGCAGTTATTAAAACAATTGCTGAACCAGTTACAAGGCTATGCTTCTTATCATCCCGATCTTGCAACAGTAATTGCCCGTCTGCAAAGTTCTCAGATCGAACTGCAGGATATTGCCGGAGAAGTGGACCGCATAAACGATTCTGTAAATTTTGACGAGAAAAGAATTGAATGGATCAACCAGCGTTTAATGGATGGCTATAAATTGATCAAAAAACACGGGGTACAAACCACCAATCAGTTACTGGAAATTCAAAACGAACTGGAACAGAAACTACGTGCGGTACTGGATATGGATGACACGATTGCCGCTAAACAAAAACAGGCCGATGCATTATTCGCGGAAGCCAATACTTTGGCGGGGCAGATCTCCAAAGCAAGGCACAAACAGGCAAAACCACTGGAAGAAAAGGTAAACATCTTACTGGCACAGGTAGGTATGCCCAATGCCAAATTAAAAGTGGAACTGAAAGATGCGGTATTATCGCTCTTTGGCAAGGATCATATCGACTTTCTGTTCGATGCCAACCTGCCTGCCGGGCAAGCAGGTAAGAGCACTCGTTTTGAACCCATCCGTAAAGTAGCCAGTGGCGGCGAACTGAGCCGCTTGATGTTATGCATCAAATCGCTCGTGGCACAATCCATCGACCTCCCTACTATGATCTTTGATGAGATAGATACGGGCATATCCGGCGAAGCCGCCAAACAGGTAGGACTGATTATGAAAAACCTCGCTGCCAGCAGGCAGATCATCTGCATTACTCACCAACCACAAATAGCCGGCAAGGCCAATGCACACTTTTTTGTATATAAAGAGATCAAAAGCGATACGATAAAAACCAATATCCGCTTGCTAAGTCAAGACGAACGCATCGCGTCCATTGCCCGTATGCTTAGCGGGGAGAAACCAACCGCTGCAGCCCTGGAAAATGCAAAAGAAATGATGAATTAAGTCTGGAATCCGGAGTTAGGAGTCTGTAGTTGTTTCAGGCCCCTATATAACTCCAGACTCCTAACTCCCAACTCCTAACTTTTCTATACTTTTACCCCTTGTAATCATTCTAAACTAACGAAGACTATGGCTTACAACTTATTAAAAGGAAAACGTGGTATTATAACCGGCGCATTGGACGAGAATTCTATTGCCTGGAAAGTAGCAGAAAAAGCGCACGAAGAAGGTGCCACATTTGTATTGACCAATGCTCCTATTGCCATGCGCATGGGTGAAATCAAAAAACTGGCTGAGAAAACCGGTTCGGAGATCATTCCCGCGGATGCAACAAGTGTAGAGGAGTTAACCACACTCTTCACCAGGTCACAGGAAATACTGGGTGGTAAAATAGATTTCGTTCTGCATTCCATTGGCATGAGTGTGAATATCCGTAAGAACATTCCTTATACAGAAGCCAATTACGATTTCTTTATGAAGGGGATTGATGTATCTGCCATGTCATTTCATAAAATGCTGGCCGTAGCCAAAAAATTAGACGCTATCAGTGAATGGGGAAGTGTGGTAGCCCTGACCTATATGGCCGCACAGAGAACCTATCCTTTCTATACCGATATGGCCGATATCAAAGCCATGCTCGAATCCATTGCACGCAGTTTTGGATACCATTATGGGTTGGAGAAAAAAGTGCGTATCAATACGGTATCGCAATCGCCTACCAAAACCACGGCGGGTACCGGCATCAAAGGTTTCGGCGATTTTTACGATTATGCCAATGCCATTGCACCATTGGGCAATGCTACAGCCGAAGATTGCGCCAACTATTGCATCACCCTGTTTTCTGATCTGACCAAAATGGTAACAATGCAGAATTTATTCCATGATGGCGGTTACTCTACTACAGGTGTAAGCAATGAAGTAATGCAGAAACTCGGGATCGCAGATTAATATGATTGGGGGTATGATTTTCAACAAGACAACCTCTTTCATCCTAATCATATTCTAATCATAAAAAATCAGCGCTAGAAGTAATGCAGAAACTCGGGATCGCAGATTAATATGATGAGGATATAATTTTCACAAAACAAACTCTTTCATACTAATCATATTCTAATCATAAAAATCAGCGTTATGGGCATACCCGCAAATCTGGTTGAGTACATCGGCTATTTTGGATCGTTTCTTACTTCCATCACTTTTATACCGCAGGTATACAAATCCTGGCAATCCAAAAGTGTGGGCGATCTGAGTATCTGGATGATCTTTATTGTACTTACCAGTACCGTTGTATGGCTCACCTATGCATTTGCCATTCACAGCGGACCAGTAATTGTTGCCAATACGGTAGTACTGTTGTTAACACTGCTGTTGCTCTATTTCAAACTCAGTTTCAAAAAGCAATAATGGCTGATGCACTTATTGCAGTGGCACAACCTATAAACGAAAAAGCTATTCACAAAATGAATAGCTTTTTCAATATGGCGCACACCAATTCCCCTGAAGGGCCGGGTGGAAGATTAATTAGTACTCGTCTTCGTTAAACATAAAGTCCTCCTGGCTTGGATAATCAGGCCAGATGTCTTCAATGCTCTCATACACTTCGCCCTCGTCGTCCAGTTCCTGCAGGTTCTCAACTACCTCCAACGGCGCACCGCTACGGATAGAGTAATCGATCAGTTCGTCTTTTGTTGCGGGCCAGGGAGCCTCTTCCAGGTAACTTGCCAATTCTAATGTCCAGAACATATTTTACCTTTTAATTTTTTGCAAATGTAGCCGTATAAACGAAACCACCAAATGTGAGTTTTTCTGTTTGTGCAAAGAAATGTTTAAAAATTGCCTGTTAAGCCCCCTCCTGTTGTAGTTTCGTAACCATAATTTAACCGTTTCGGATGCTTAAAGCAGAACATATTACCAAGAAATACGGCAGTTTGCAGGTACTCAAAGGCGTGGATATAATGGTGAATACCGGTGAAATTGTAAGCATTGTAGGCTCTTCCGGGGCCGGAAAAAGCACGCTTTTACACATATTGGGTACCCTGGATACACCTGATGAAGGCTCTATTTGGCTGAATAATGAGCGGATTGGCCAGTTGAACGGAAAAAAACTGGCAGCTTTCCGTAACCGACATATTGGCTTTGTGTTCCAGTTCCATCACCTGCTACCCGAATTTTCGGCGCTTGAAAATGTTTCCATACCCGGCTGGATCGCGGGCCGGAAAAAGAAGGAAGTTACTGAAAGGGCCACTGAATTGTTGACAACTTTAGGGCTGGCCGACCGGGCCGACAATAAACCGCAGCAATTATCAGGCGGTGAGCAGCAGCGGGTGGCGGTAGCCCGGGCACTGATCAATAACCCCTCCATTGTTTTTGCCGATGAGCCTACGGGCAACCTCGACAGTACCAACGCCAAAGAATTGCATCAGCTGTTTGTACAGTTACGAAACCAGTTTCAGCAAACTTTTCTTATTGTAACCCATAACGAAGAACTCGCGGGCATGAGCGACAGGATATTGCATATGAAAGATGGGAAGATCATTTAAGAATTTGAAAATGTGGCAATTTGAAAATGAACCCGTTTTTGCAGCGTCTATTTTCAAATTAGCGCATGTTCAAATTTTCAAATTAAATCCTCGGTTTCCAGGGAATTTCTGCTACTTGCAAGAGATGACCAATATAGCGTGATAACACAAATAGGTAATCGCTTAAGCGGTTGAGGTATTTGATTACGAGCGGGTCTACAAAGAGTTCATTTTCCTGCATATTCACACACAATCTTTCTGTTCTTCTGCAAACACAGCGTGTAACATGTGCCGTTGATACCGCAACATGCCCACCGGGTAATACAAAAAATTTCATGGGTGGCAACACTTCATTCATGGCATCGATCTGTTTTTCCAGCATAGTAATATCTGTTTCTTTCAGATCGGGCATTTTCATCAGAGGCTCTTTGTCGGGGTCGCACGCGAGCGAAGACCCGATGGTAAACAGGCGGTCCTGTATTTCCTTCAAAGTATGTTTAGAATGTGTATCGTTCAGGTGATCGCTTACCAAGCCGATATACGAGTTCAATTCATCCACTGTGCCATAGGTTTCTATGCGTATATGACTCTTGGGCACCTTGGTACCGCCAATAAGCGAGGTCTTACCCAGGTCGCCTGTTTTCGTATAGATTTTAGATGCCATTTGAAGTCGTCATAAACATGAATGTAACAGGTATGCAAGTCCATAGATTATGGCCCGTCTACTAATGCTGTATCATCGAAAGTTCCTTGGTCTTATCGCTTTCAATTAATCCATCGCGCAGGCGAACGATCCGGTGCGCGTAATGTGCAATGTCTTCTTCGTGTGTAACCAGCACCACCGTATTGCCCGCTTGCTGGATCTTTCCAAAGATCTCCATTACTTCCACTGATGTTTTGGAGTCGAGATTACCGGTAGGTTCATCCGCGAGTAATAAAGAAGGATTGTTTACCAATGCGCGTGCAATGGCAACCCTTTGAATCTGTCCGCCACTTAACTCGTTTGATTTGTGGTGGCTTCTATCTTCCAGTCCCACTTTTTTCAACGCTTCCATAGCACGTTCATGCCTTTCTTTTTTGTTGATACCCGCATAGATCAATGGCAGGGCAACATTTTCAGCGGCCGTTAAACGCGGCAGCAGGTTGAATTGCTGAAATACAAAACCGATCTCACTATTGCGTACTTCGGCAAGGTCATCATCGGGCATTTTACTAACATCCTTGCTGTTGAGGATATAGCTTCCCCCCGTAGGTGAGTCCAGGCAACCCAGGATATTCATCAGGGTACTTTTACCGCTTCCGGATGGTCCCATCAATGCCACATATTCATTCTTGAAAATATCCAGGGTAATGCCCTTTAAAACAGGAATGGCCTGGTTACCCATAAAATAACTTTTCTGGATATTATCTAAATGGATGATGGCATCGCTCATACAATTCGGTTTAGGGTAAACAGCTACTATGATTTCTTAATGACTTTCGGAACCTTGAAAAAAACAGGGTCGGACACCGGTGAATTGAGCAGGGCCTCCTCCCTTGTAACGGAACCTTTTACTTCATCCTCGCGCAGTACGTTGGCCGCGTCACTGATATGGAGTAACGGAGCCACGCCCTCGGTATCCACTGCCTGTAGTTTTTCAACAAATGCCACCATTTTCTGAAGATCGGCGCCAATGGCTTCTTTCTCCGCTTCTGTAAAGCGCAGTCTCGCCAAATGAGCCAGGTTATCTATCATTGAAGCATCTACATTCATATCTAACAAAAATAACAGAAAGAGTGGCAAAATACGGCTGTAATTTTTGAAAGGCGATTAGGCTGAGAGAACGGCAACAATGAGCTATTTGCGGACTGTTACCCGTTTTTTCCTCAAAAAATTGTTATTTCTACGGTGATAATCACCGTTTTCTCACGTAATCCACATTTCTGCATAAATCAAAACGTTAAAATGCACGATACAATTGATTTATCTTATTAAATTACTGTTACAAAATCCCCCCGATATGTTAGTTTATGTAGCCTTACTCGTTTACCTCGTTTGCCTTTACATGGCATATAAAGGAGCGGCACCAACTGAGCAAAAGAAATTTTAGCGAGGGTTGAACAATCCCGTATCCACCGAGCAGGGATGCTTTTTTGATTAATCGCAAAAAAGCATCCTTTTTTATTTAAAGCATCCCCGGCATCTACAGGTTCAAATAAATCATTCCCCGAAACCCATTGAAAAATATTTTGCCCTACCTTCGATATAATTAGTTGCATAACTAACTAATTTTACACAAAGCAAAGCATATGAAACGTTCTATCCGGAAAGTTGCCGTTTTAGGTAGTGGGGTAATGGGTTCTCGTATTGCCTGTCATTTTGCGGGCATTGGCGTACAGGTATTATTGCTCGATATGGTTCCCAAAGGCGCCGAGGAAAGCACCAAGCCCGCCGAACGTAATAAACTGGTAAACGATGCCCTGCAGGCGGCTATCAAAAGCAATCCTTCGCCTGTATTTACCAAGGACGTAATAAAGAAAATTAGCACGGGCAATTTCGACGATAACCTGAAAGACATCGTCAACTGCGACTGGATCATTGAAGTAGTGGTGGAACGCCTCGATATCAAACAAATGATCTACGAAAAAGTAGAGAAGTTTCGCAAACCCGGAACATTGATCACTTCCAATACCTCAGGCATTCCCATTCATATGATGACAGAAGGCAGGAGTGATGATTTTAAAAAGCACTTTTGTGGTTCACACTTTTTTAATCCACCCCGTTACCTGCGTTTGCTGGAGATCATCCCTACCCCGCATACCGATCCGGAAGTGATTGATTTTTTAATGCATTACGGCGATCTGTATCTTGGCAAAACAACCGTACTGTGTAAAGACACCCCCGCTTTTATTGCCAACCGTATCGGCGTATTCAGCATCATGAGCATTTTCCATATCATGAACAAACTGGGTTTGAGCATTGATGAAGTGGATGCTTTAACGGGCCCCATCATCGGTCGCCCGAAATCCGCTACTTTCAGAACTGCGGATGTAGTGGGTATTGATACATTGGTAAAAGTGGCCAAAGGCGTGGCAGACAATTGCCCAAATGATGAGGCCAAAGATATTTTTACCATTCCATCCTGGTTGGATACCGTTGTAACCAATAACTGGTTGGGAGATAAAACCGGGCAGGGTTTCTTCAAAAAAATAAAATCAGCCGAAGGCAAAGAAATCCTTACGCTCAACCTGCAAACCATGGAGTATGCAGCAAGGGTAAAACCGAAATTTGCCAGTCTCGATGCAGCCAAACCCGTTGAAGACCTGAAGCAGCGTATTAAAATGCTGAGTGCCGCAACGGATAAAGCGGGGGAATTTTACAAACTCTTTCATTATTCCCTATTCACCTATATTTCTCACCGCATACCCGAGATCAGCGATGAAATTTATCGTGTTGATGATGCGATGATGGCCGGCTTTGGCTGGGAGATCGGCGCTTTCGAAAGTTGGGATACACTGGATGTTGCCAAAACAGTGGAAGCCATGAAAGCCGCGGGTTATAAAGTGGCCGCATGGGTGGATGAAATGATTGCGGGTGGTGCTACAAGTTTTTATAAGGTGGAAGCTGGCAAACGTTTGTATTATGATGTGCCTACCAAATCATACAAGCCCATGCCTGGCGGCGATGCCTTTATGATCCTGAATAATTATTCAGATAAACTGGTATGGAAGAACAACGCCTGTAAACTTTATGATATCGGCGATGGCGTTGCCGGTTTTGAATGGAGCACCAAAATGAACAGTATTGGCGGCGAAGTATTGGAAGGATTGAACAAAGCCATTGGAATGGCAGAAGAAAAATTCAAGGGGCTGGTAATCGCGAACGAAGGAGCCAACTTTAGTGCGGGTGCCAATGTAGGTATGATCTTTATGCTGGCCATTGAACAGGAATATGATGAACTGGATATGGCCATCCGCATGTTCCAGAATAGTATGATGCGGGTTCGCTATTCTTCCATTCCGGTTGTAACAGCACCGCATGGTTTAACACTGGGCGGCGGTTGCGAAATGAATTTACACGCCGATAAGATCTGTGCTGCTGCAGAAACCTATATTGGCTTGGTAGAACTGGGTGTGGGATTGATACCCGGTGGTGGTGGCACTAAGGAGTTTGCACTTCGCGCCGGAGATGAATTGCATGAAGACGAACCCGAAACCGTAACACTGAAAAATCGTTTCTTTGCTATCGCTACGGCCAAAGTAGCCACATCTGCACAGGAAGGTTTTGATATGGGTATTTTACGCAAAGGACACGACGAAGTAGTGATGAATATCGGCCGCCGGATTGCAGAAGCCAAAAAATCTGTGATCGAATTGTACGACCAGGGATACTCAATGCCGCAGCCCCGTAAAGATGTAAAAGTGATGGGACGCCTGGGATTGGGCGCTATGCTGGCTGGCATTAATGGCATGTGGCGCGGCAACTATGCGACTGACCATGATGCACTGGTAGCACGTAAATTAGCCTACGTAATGTGTGGCGGCGACCTGAGTGAACAAAGCCTTGTGAGCGAACAATATTTATTAGACCTGGAAAGAGAAGCATTCTTAAGTCTTTGCGGTGAAAAGAAAACACTGGAAAGAATTCAGAGTGTTTTGAAAAGCGGAAGGCCTATTCGTAATTAATTATACATGTGTTGCGTTATGTAATGTTGCTGGCGCTTTGGTTTTTGGGGCAACTTTCCATCATTGTGAGAATTTTTTTTCACGCAAAGGAGCAAAGGCTTGTCCGTCTTTCTTTGCGCCTTTGCACTCTTGGCGGCTTTGCGTGAAAAAAAATCGCTACAGAAAAGACAAAGTACCCATCGTTGCACAGTTTCCGCTAATAGTACTACACGTTAATTTTTAAATTTATTGCCCTAAGCATACGAATCAGGCAAGTGTTAACTTGATCCTTATATATTGTTCATTCTGCCGCCGGAGCAAATGCTTTAATTCTCCTCCATTATCTTCTATGATCTTTTGCCATACCGGAAATACTGTACCCAGGTAATCAGTAAACCTATCTTCATTTCCTCGAAAACTGGTACCGGAACGTTCTATTTCGATGATACATTTTTCATCACCTTCAGTCACATGCACATTGATCATTCCCTGCTCCTCTTCCCGAATAAGAATGGAAAACAAGGACGCTAAAAAAGCATCCAGAAAAAAAGGGTCCCCGTAAATCGTCACCGGCTCTGTTGGTGCATGTAACTGGGCATTGATCCTTGATTCCCCTTCCTGGTTCATTAACCCAACCAATCGGTCTTCCAGCACAGGAATGATGTTACTGTTTCCAAATGTATAATTCAGCTGCATGGCACCTGTGTTGTTCAATTGCTCTTTAATGGATTGAAGCGCTGTGTATTTTGCGCCGTGAACAGTCGCCACATTGGCATCGACCAATTCATGTAAAATGAGCTCTAATGCGTTCCGGTTAAAGAGATGTGCCATATTCGCTGGTTGAATAAGTGTTCCCTAATTAAATATACTAATTTCTATTGGCGCAGGTTTTCCAGTCGATGCAGGGCATTGTAATTTTACCGCTGATATACAAACGATCGCACTCATCAATTTTGTCAGAAGATCCGCATTATCTGATTATCTTCGGAACACATCCCTAAACCAACGCTATATGCAACCTGTTCTCTCGCTGAATGGCATCGCCAAATCATATGGCAAGATCCAGGCACTGAAAGGTGTTTCATTCGATGTTCCTGAAGGTGCCGTATTTGGTATCCTTGGTCCCAATGGCAGTGGCAAAACCACCATGCTCAGCATCATTTTAGATATTTTAAAAGCCGATACGGGCAGCTTTGCCTGGTTTGGGCAGCCTGGCTCCCCGGAGACACGCAAAAAGATCGGCTCATTACTGGAGACACCTAATTTTTATCATTACCTCTCTGCGGTAGATAACCTCAACATCACACATGCCATCAGTGGCCGTGGCGATGCGGCGGACATTGACCGTGTACTCGAAATTGTAAAACTGACCGAAAGAAAAAGAAGCCGCTTCAGCGCCTACAGTTTGGGAATGAAACAAAGACTGGCCATCGGCGCCGCCTTACTTGGCGACCCGCAGGTATTGGTATTTGATGAACCTACGAACGGGCTTGATCCGGTTGGTATTGTAGAGATCAGGGAGCTGATCAAAGAACTGGCTAAAAGAGGCAAGACCATTATCATGGCCAGCCATTTACTGGATGAAGTGGAGAAAGTGTGTACGCATGTTGCAATCCTGAAAAGAGGCACTTTATTAACCGCAGGGCATGTAGACGAAGTATTGGCCAATGAAGACATTGTCGAGGTATCTTCCAATAATCCTGAACAATTACTTTCCTTACTCAACCGTTTTCCGGGGTATACACATATCAAACAAGACGGAAATAAAATACAGCTATTCTTCCCGGTAGGCACTGCACAACTGGAAGAAGTAAACCGTTTCTGTTTTGAAAAAGGAATTATCCTGAACCTGTTGTTTGCGAAAAAGAAAAGTCTCGAAACCAAATTCTTCGAATTAACCAACGACTAAACCCTGCCATATGCTTTCCCTGATAAAAATTGAATGGCTCAAAATAAAAAAATATCCCGCATTCTGGTGGATGCTGGGTATTGTGGCATTAACCTATCCCGGCATCAATGCCATGACCTATTATGGATACCTGAAAGCCACTTCCGGAAAAGAGATTACGAATAATATTGCCAAAATGTTACTTGGCAATCCATTCGCTTTTCCCGAAACCTGGCATTCGGTAGCGTACTTTTCTTCTTTCTTCATTCTATTGCCTTCCATCCTCGTAATCATGATGGTTACAAATGAATATACTTTCAAAACCCATCGCCAGAATGTAATTGACGGCTGGAGCAGGGCCCAGTTCATTACCAGTAAACTGTTTGACGTATTGATCGTTTCCGTAATTGCTACCCTTGTATATATTGCTGTGGCTGCGGGTTTTGGTATTTATGCAGATAGCACCACGCTTGGCCAGTGGGCCGATCAGCTGCAATACATCCCACTTTTTCTGTTACAGACTTTCGCGCAATTGAGTATTGCCTTTCTACTCGGGTACCTTGTAAAGAAAGCCTTTATTGCCCTGGGTATCTTCTTGTTTTATTATCTCGTGGTAGAAAACATTGCTGTGGCGTATGCACGGTTTAAGATGGATGATATAGGAAGATTTTTACCATTCGAGATCTCGGACCGTCTCATTCCTTCCCCTGCTTTTTTCAGCCGTTTCGGGAAAGATGCCAAAGCTTCTTATGGTCATATGCTCGCTATTATACCAGAGCATATCCTGTATACCATTATTCTTACAACAGCTATCTGGCTGATCTGTTTTGCTGTCCATAAAAAAAGGGATTTGTAAAAAAGAATACCAGGACTCAAAACCGTGCCTCTGTGTCCCCTTGTGCAATTTTATTTCTCACACGGAGACACAGAGGCACGGTTGGTTGCTGATAATAGCGAGCTTACTTAAGATGGTCGGCCTATAAAACAAAAACCCCCGACTCAGCATCGGGGGCCACAACTAAAATCACCAATTTTAAAACACAATTATAGGAAGCAAGGGTTAGTCTGGTTTTTTACCATCCAGGAATGTATTGATGGTAGAGATCTGTGTCTGATCGTTCTCATCCTTTCCTACTGTATACTTGCTGTAAAAATTCTCTACAGAAGTAAGGGTATTGCCAAACAGTTCCATATTCCTTCTTACGTAGGCAGGAACGGCATCAAACTCATTATTCGCGTCTGCTGAATTGTTCATGTTGAAAGAGAGATTGCGCAGTTTCTGGATCCGCTCAGCGGCCCTGCGTTTCTGGTCCTCTGCTTCATCAATCGAATCTTCTTCAAAAGCGGCCTGCATATCGGCGCGGGGAGCGGCAGCCACGGGTGGTGTGGTTACCATTTCCTTTTCAACCAGGTGCAGTTCCATTTCTTCATGCTCGTCTGCTTTTGCAATGGGCGCAGGTACAACAACAGGTGCGGGTTCAGGCTGCTTCCTCTCCATTACAGGAGCTGCTGGTATATGTTGTACACTCATTTCCGGTTCCGCGTAAATATTGGAAGGCTTGCTCAGGAAACCCATGGTTGTAATGGGCGCTTGTTCTTCCTTTTTTTCATTTACCTGGAAAGTAGTCAGTTCTTCAATCACTGTTTTAGGTACATGTACTTCTTCTATAGGTTCTTCTATTTTTACTTCCTGTGTGATCTCGGTACTCAGTTCGAACTGCAATACCATGGATTCTTTTTCCTCTTTCACTTCTTCATATACCTGAACATGGCTGGAAGTAAATTCAGGCTTGCTGAATACGGTAAGCATATCTTCCAAAGGCATTCTTTCCTGCATGCTTGGCGCGAAAGGATCTTTCACTTCCGCAACGGCAACAGGAGCTACTTCCTGAACGGGGGCCGCTACTACCGCTTTGGATTCTTCCGTTTCCAGCACCATCACGATTTTTTCAGGTTGTGGTTCGGCTTTTTTAACTTCTGCCGGTTTTGCAAACGGGTCTTTGTGTTCAAAGCCGGTTGCAATTAAGGTAATGCCGATTTTTTTATCGAGGGTTGGGTCGTAACCCATACCCACGATCACATCCGTATTTTCACCCGCCTGCATACGCAGGTGGTTGTTAATGATCTCCAATTCATCCATGGTACACTCATGTTCGCCTTCGGCACTATTGATATTGATGAGGATCCATTTAGCGCCACGGATATCGTTGTCATTCAGTAAAGGAGAAGACAATGCTTCTTCAATGGCACGCTGGGCACGGTCTTCGCCTTCCAGTTCCGCTTTACCTAAAATGGCTACACCTCCGTTTTTCATAACGGTACATACATCCGCAAAATCCACAATAATGTGGCCACGGCTATTGATGATATCGGTGATACATTTAGCGGCGGTAGCCAACACATTATCGGCTTTACCGAAAGCTTCTTTCATTTTCAGGTTACCGTACTGCATACGCAGTTTATCGTTGCTGATCACGAGAAGCGTATCCACATAAGGCTTTAATGCCATGATACCCTCTTCGGCCTGCTGGTGACGACGGGGCCCTTCAAAACCAAAAGGAGTTGTTACGATACCTACCGTAAGAATGCCAAGGTCTTTACAGATCTGCGCAATGATAGGGGCACCACCCGTTCCGGTTCCGCCACCCATACCCACGGTAATGAATGCCATTTTGGTATTCACTTCCAGGATACGCTTGATCTCTTCGAGTGACTCTTCTGTTGCTTTTTTGCCCACTTCGGGGTTGGCTCCGGCGCCCAAACCTTGTGTAAGGTGTGGCCCTAGCTGTATTTTATTGGGAATATTACTTTGTTCGATGGCTTTCGCATCTGTATTACAGATGATGAAATCTACACCTTCGATATTCTGTTCAAACATGAAGTTAACGGCGTTACTTCCGCCACCTCCCACACCCAATACTTTGATGATGGAAGATTTCTGTTTGGGAAGATCGAAATGAATCATGGCTTACTTTTTTAGTGATTTAACGGATGTCTACACCCAGGTAGTAATAAAACGGCAGAACCTGCCATTTTATTTTATAACCTGGTCTTCTTCTTCTTTAAACAGATCAATAAGATTGTTTTTAAACTTATCCCAGAACTTCCCTTTCCTTGCGGAAACATCTACAGATACAGCAGGGGCAATGGTTTCGGCAGGTATTGCTGTATTTTCTACAGTCAATTTCTTAGGCACTTCCACCTTCCTGAATTTTTCTGTAAACTCTTTGTACTTGTGATCGTAATCGCTGTATCCTTTTAAGATCAGGCCGATACAGGTAGAGTACATAGGCTTCTTCAACTCTTCAATATGGTTAGGCGCCAGGTGCTCGTTCGGTAAACCAATGCGTGCATTCAATCCTGTTGTGTACTCCGTTAACTGGATCAGGTGCTTCAGCTGCGACCCACCACCTGTTAAAATGATACCACCATTTAACATACGGCTATCGAGGCCAACCTGTTTTAAATGATAGGTTACAAAATCCAGGATCTCACTCATTCTTGCCTGGATGATAGCTGCGAGGTTTTTTACGCTGATCTCTTTCGCAGGCATTCCTTTCAAACCCGGGATGGTGATATAGGCATTGGCTTTGGCCTCATCAGACAAAGCGCTTCCGAACTGAACTTTCATAGCTTCTGCCTGGCTTTTCAATACACCCAATCCCATGCGGATATCGTTGGTGATGTTCTCTCCGCCAAAAGGAATCACAGCAGTATGTTTCAGGATGCCTTCATAGAAAACGGCCAGGTCGCTGGTACCACCACCAATATCCAGGATAGCTACCCCGGCTTCCATATCAATCTCGCTCATAACCGCACTTGCAGAAGCCAATGGTTGCAATACCAGGTCCTTGGTGGTTAACCCACTTCTTTCTACCGAACGGTTGATGTTGCGGATAGCATTTCTATCGCCGGTGATGATATGGAAATTGGCACCTACTTTCACGCCGTTATAGCCGATCGGATCCTTAATGTTCTGGATATTGTCTACATGAAAATCCTGTGGAATCACATCAATGATCTGGTCTCCGGCAGGGATAAAGGTTTTGCGCTGGTTATTGATCAGTTGTTCTATTTCGTGGCGCTTGATCTCAATATCTGCATCCTGGCGAACGATATCGCCACGGGTCTGTAAACTTTTGATATGGTGGCCCGCGATACCTACATATACCTCATTGATCTCCAGATCGGGATTACTTTCATAACAATTTTCCAATGCCTGCTGAATGGCTTTGATCGTTTGGTCGATATTCAAAACCTGGCCATGTTGAACGCCATTGCTGTTGGCGCGGCCAAAACCCAGGATCTCGAGCTTGCCATACTCGTTCTTACGGCCGGCAATTGCTGCGATCTTTGTTGTGCCGATGTCCAGGCCAACAATGATGGGCGATTCGTTGTGATTCATAAATGGTGTGTTTTAGTTGTTTTAAAGGGTCGTTGTGTTATTTTGTCGTGAGTGGTAAGACGTGAATCGTGAGTAGTAATTATTTGTCTCACGATTCACGTCTCACCACTCACGGTTTTTTATTTTTATCCATCACCGCCTTAGGCTGTTTCTTTGTTTTTGCCACAGGCTTCTTTACCGCTTGTTTTCTATGTTTTGTTTTCTTCCCATTCGTTAACGGAATATTACCTGTTTTATTGTTTGCAAGCGCTGCTGAATTCGTTTTTGTATTTTCTTTTACTGCCGGCTTAACGGGGGCCGGTTTTACTGTAGTATCCTTCACGGGTTTTAACCGCGTTGAAACAGGGATACTGTCCGCCAAACGCGCCACGGACGCTGCCACCATACCCTCCATCAATTGATGCGCCCGCGCAGAATCTACCCATGCTTTGCTTGCTCCTTTTCGGATGGCCACTACCTGGTTATCGTATTGTACATCCAGTTTTTCATACGTGTTCATGCCATTCTGAAGCCAGGCTTTTTTATAAAAAGTATAAAGCCGTTTCAATTTCTGATCGACCTCATCGGCATTACCTAATACAACCGTATGGTCGCCGATAACCGGAACCATTTCAAAGCCATGCTGCGTGGTAATGTCTATCTGCGCCGTTTGTGCCATCCAGAATGAATCAGCAAGAATGTATTGCCCAATGGCTACAATATTTCTGAGCAGGGCACTATCAGGTTTAGCCAATGCCCGTTTATCAGAAGGAAATCCTGTAAACACCGGAACCCGGGCCGATAGTTTCTCACTTAATGGCAGTCGCAAAGTGGCGCTGTCGAGGTAAAAAGAATTACCTCCCAATGTAAATACCCTGGCAACCGGCTGTCGTTCCTCGATCCTTACCTGTAGTACCTGGTTATTGTCCAGGAACATTTCCGCATTGCGCACCCATGGATTTTTTTCAACTACTGATTCCATCTGGCGGAGATTCAACATGCTAATTTCTGTTCCGGTTATCGGTCCTGCGGCAGTAAGTATCTCCATCACATCTTTCTCATCAATGAACATATGCCTTTCCACGCCGGTGATCTCAATCTTTACATCCATGCAGATTTTGTGGTTCTTTTTCTGCATGGCTGCGCCCAGCAGCACAAAAGTTCCTATGCCTGCCAGTACCCAAAGGGTGTTGATTACTATTTTTTTCCAGTTATACTTCCGCATACTTAGCGCTTCAACAACAATTCTTTAACCGGTTGTACCAATGCATCAATATCTCCCGCTCCAGCCATTACAACCAGTTTGGGTTGATGTGTTTCCATCCATGTTTTCATTTCTTCTTTACCTAATACCTCTTTATCCGCTAGTTTCATTTTATCCAGCAACAAAGAACTGGTTACACCTTCCATTGGCAATTCTCTTGCCGGATAGATGGGTAACAGGATCACTTCGTCGGCCAGATCCAGGCTATGGGCAAACTCGTTTGCCAGGTCGTTCGTGCGGCTGAACAGGTGGGGTTGAAAAACCAACACCAGTTTCTCCTCTGGGAAAATGCTTCGTACACCACTGATCAATGCCCGTAACTCTTCGGGATGATGCGCATAATCATCGATCAAAATATGTTGTTCAGTTTTTACTGCATATTCAAATCTTCTCCGCACACCTTTAAAGTCTGCAACGGCTGCAATGATCTTATCGTCTTCAATACCGAGGTATTTGGCAACGGTAATGGCGGCAATACAATTTTCTATATTGTGCAGCCCGCCCATATGCAGTACTACTCCTTTGATGGTCCAGTCCTTGTTTACCACATCAAACACATAACTTCCGCTCTGTACTTTCCGGTTAGCAGCATGTACATCGGCCCTTGGATCTTCAAAATGATAAGTATAATGATGCGCTGCTTTCAGTTCACCTTCCCTTTCCAAACCATATTTAGTAACCAGGCAACCACCGGGTTTTACTTTTTGTGAGAACTGGATAAAAGCATTCACCACTTCTTCCGGCGTGCCATAAATATCCAGGTGATCCGGATCCATGGCTGTAACAACAGCTATATCCGGAACCAGCTTTAAAAAACTCCGGTCATATTCATCAGCTTCTACCACTACCACATTGCGGTCACTGCTCCAGAAATTGGTATTGTAATTAGCGGCAATACCTCCTAGAAAAGCATTACACCCATAGCCTGAATGCCGAAGCAGGTGCGCCGTCATCGAAGTAACCGTTGTTTTACCATGTGTGCCGCCAACGCAGATATTGAACGAGCTTTCGGTGATCCATTGCAAAACATCGCTTCTTTTTACTACCGTATATTCGTGTTCACGGTAATAAACCAGTTCCGCATGTTGTGCAGGGATAGCTGGTGTATACACAACCGCATCAGCATCTTTTGGAATGAGATCAACTCTTTCCTCATAATGTATGTCAATACCAGTAGCCTCCAGCTCGCGTGTAAGGGGTGTAGCGGTTTTATCATATCCACTCACCGCAACTCCTTTGGCTTTAAAATACCTTGCCAATGCACTCATGCCGATGCCGCCAATACCGATGAAATAAATTTTTTGTATGGTCGATAACTTACTCACAGAATATATTTCAGTATTTCTTTCGCAATAATTTCATCCGCATTACCCACAGCCATATTACTGATGTTTCGATGCAGCTGCTGTTGTAACCCTTCATCTTTCGACAAACTGATTACAGTCGCTACCAGTTTCTCTTTTGCTTCACTGTCTTTTACAATCAATGCCGCGTTGTTATTTACCAGGCTCATGGCATTCGAAGTCTGGTGATCTTCTGCTGCCAGTGGAAATGGAACAAACACAGCTGGCTTTCCCGCCACACATAATTCCGTTACAGCCATTGCACCTGCCCTGCTGATGACTACATCTGCAGCAGCATAACCGTTTTGCATCTCCCGGATAAAATCATTTACCCAAACATTTAATCGCCCCTCTCCATTCTTTTTATATTCCCCGGCGGTTGTTTTACCGGTTTGCCAGATGAGCTGCAGGTTATTCTTTTCGAATTCATCGATATGTATTGCCAACGCTTCATTAATACTCCTGGCTCCCAAACTTCCGCCAACAGCCAGTATGGTTTTCTTTGTTTCATTCAGTCCAAAAAAACGAATACCCTCGGCTCGCGAAACAGTTGAATGTGCAATTTCTTTTCTCACCGGATTGCCGGTAACAACTAATTTTTCTTTGGGAAAGAATTTTTCCATTTTCCCTGTTGCCACAAATATGGCCGTTGCTTTCTTTCCCAATAATATATTAGACTTGCCCGCAAACGAATTACTCTCATGAATAAAACTGGGTATGCCTTTCGACTGTGCATACCGCAAAACCGGAAAAGAAGAATAACCACCCACCCCTATCACAGCTTGTGGTTTGAATTCATTGATAATCTTCTTTACCTGTAAAAAACTTTTCAGCAACTTAACCGGCAAGCCGATATTCTTTAATAAAGATTGCCTGTTAAATCCGGCTATATCCAATCCTTTAATCGGATAACCTGCCTGCGGCACTTTCTCCATTTCCATTTTTCCTTTCGCTCCCACAAACAGGATCTCAATAGAGGGATGCAGCTCTTTCAATGCATTGGCGATGGCGATGGCAGGAAAGATATGTCCGCCGGTTCCCCCACCTGCAATGATCACACGCAGATTAGCGCCATTACCCTCCGTCCCCCCGAAAGAGGCATTTTTATGCAACACTGTATTTTTATTTTCTTCTATCAATGATCACTTCTGTATGAAAAGTTTTCCACTATTGGGTTCTGCAACCGATGTCTCTATATCGGCTGGTATTGTTATCGGCGCAACCTGCTCCACTTTTCCTTCCATTTGCTCCACATTTCTTGCCACACTTAATATAATACCTATCGCGCCGCAGGTAAACAGGAACGAGCTTCCGCCCATACTTACCAGTGGTAAGGTTACTCCGGTTACCGGAACCAGGTTTACATTCACAGCCATATTGGCCACCGCCTGAATCACCAGCGTAAAACTTAACCCCAATGCCAGGAACGCGCCGAATGCATAAGGGCATCGTCGGAATATGCGAATACAGCGGAACAGGAATACGAGGTAAATAAATATCATGAACGCGCCACCCAGCAAACCATATTCCTCAATGATGATGGAATAGATAAAGTCATTGTATGCCTGTGGCAAAAAATTTCTTTGCCTGCTATTACCAGGCCCCAATCCTACCAGCACACTTCCATTGGCAATGGCAATCTTGGCCTGTTGCACCTGGTAAGGCGTTTCATTGTCCCTGGCGTACATGAAATCCTGTACACGCCGTACCCATGTTCCGAAACGGCCGAAAGATTTTACTTTTTCTGCAACACCCGTTTTTTTCACTTCTTCCGTTTTCTGTTTGCCATCATAGGTAAACATGGCCACCATCACAATCAGCACAACGGGTATCAGTGCAACCCCAATGGTTAACAGAATATGTTTGATACTTACTCGTCCGATGAACATCAGCAACAAGGCCGTTGCACCGGTTAACAATGCATTGGATAAGTTAGCCGGCATGATCAATGCGCAGATGATCATTACCGGTGTTACTACCGGGATAAATCCTTTTTTAAAATCCTTGATCATCTCCTGCTTTTTACTCAGCAGTCGTGATATATACATAAACAATGCCAGCTTGGCCAGGTCACTGGTCTGGATGGTCATGTTAATAATAGGCAACTTGATCCAGCGGCTGCCATCATTGATCCTGGCACCAAAAAACAAAGTATACAGCAACAAAGGAATCGAGATCAGGAACAAAATGGTTGCCACTTTTGAAAAAATGGTATAATTGATCCGGTGCAGGAAATAGATCACCATCAACCCTACCAACGAAAAAGACACCTGCTTAAACAGGTACACATTGGTATTGCCTTTGTACATTTTATACGCAAGGGATCCTGTTGCACTATACACTACAAGAATAGAGATCAGTGACAACAATACCACTATACCCCAGATGTATTTATCACCCCGGGTACGCTGCACCAACTGGCCACGCATACCTCCGATGGTAGGCATTTGAGAGAACAGTGTATCTTTTATCTCACTCATTGTTTCTGGTTAAAGTGGTTAAAAGGGTTAAAGACGTTAAAAGGGGTTAAAGAGGTTAAAACAGTTGGCAAACTCACTACTGTTTTAACCCTTTTAACCTCTTTAACCACTTTAACCAATTCTATAATTCCTTCACCGCATCCTTAAACTGCGTTCCTCTGTCTTCATAATTTTTGAAGAGATCAAAGCTGGCACAAGCCGGGCTTAACAATACCACATCTCCCTTCGCGGATAATTTAAAAGAAGCATTGACCGCTTTCTTGGCAGAGTCCGTTTCTACAATTACCGGAACAATATCTTTAAAAGCCTCTATGATTTTTTTATTGTCCACTCCCATACATACGATCGCTTTTACTTTCTCTTTTACCAGATCTGCGATCAACCCGTAATCATTGCCTTTATCGGTACCACCCAATACCAATACGGTTGGCTTGTTCATACTTTCCAGGGCAAACCAGGTACTGTTTACATTGGTTGCCTTACTGTCGTTAATAAATTCTACACCCCTTACCATGGCTACAAATTCCATTCGGTGCTCAAGACTGTGAAAGTTTTTCACTGCCTCGCGGATCTTCTCTTTGCGGATGCCGAGCGTAGCGGCTGCGATTCCTGCTGCCATAGTATTGTAGTTGTTGTGTTTACCTTTCAGAGCAAAGTCATAAATACTCATGCTTACTCTTTCTTCCTGGATTCTCAGCATCATCTGGTCGCCCTTGATGTAGCCGCCTTTTTTTACTTCGTGTTTCATAGAGAATGGTAATGGGTTAGTATGAATGGTTAGTAATGGGAGTTTTTGCATGATCACTTCATCATCCTCACAGTAGATGAAATAATCATTTGTTGTTTGATTCTCGATGATGCGGAACTTACTGTTGATGTAATTCTCGAACTTGTAATCATACCTGTCGAGATGGTCTTCGGTAATGTTCAGCAGCATCGCGATGTCTGCACGGAATTCTTTGATATCGTCCAGTTGAAAAGAACTGATCTCCACCACATAAATTTCTTTGGGATCAAGCGCCACCTGTTTGGCAAACGAGATCCCGATATTGCCTACCATCGCGCAATCCAGCCCTGCCGTTTTGCAGATATGGTAAGTAAGCGCTGTTGTGGTGCTCTTCCCATTGCTGCCGGTAATGGCAACGATCTTACTATTGCCTTTGAACCGGTACGCCAGCTCTATCTCACTGATCACCGGTATTCCCTTTGCCCTGATCTGTTTTACCATTTCATTCTTTTCAGGAATACCCGGGCTCTTCATCACTTCATCGGCCAGTAATATCTTTTCAACCGAATGCTGTCCTTCTTCAAATTCAATTCCGTTTTCAAAGAGCTCTTGTTTGTACGATGGCTTTAACTGTCCGCCATCACTCAGAAATATATCATAGCCTTTTTTCTTTCCCAGAATGGCCGCGCCAATTCCACTCTCACCTCCACCTAATATGACTAATCTGTGTTTCATTTATTTTGTAACCGACAATATCTCTTTACTCAATTTTTTGATCTACCCACGATTCTGGTTTCACTACTCATGGTTACCTGATCTTCAGCGTAACGATCGACAATACCACACAAATGATCGTAACAATCCAGAACCTTACTGCTATCTTACTTTCGTGAAATCCTTTTTTCTGATAATGATGGTGCAGCGGACTCATTAAAAACACACGCCTTCCCTCACCATATTTTTTCTTTGTGTATTTGAAATACGAAACCTGGATAATCACGCTGAGTGTTTCAACAAAGAACACTGCACATAAAATCACAACCAACAGTTCTTTGCGAACAATAATGGCAAGGGATGCGATGATACCTCCTAATGCAAGGCTTCCTGTATCGCCCATGAACACCTGTGCCGGAAATGCATTGTACCACAGAAAACCGATGCAGGCTCCTACCAATGCGCCTACAAAAATGGATAGCTCGCCAAGGTTGGGTATATACATTATATCAAAGTAATCGGCCAGAATATAGTTACCACTTACGTATACAAAAATGCCGATACCCGCTCCTATGATCGCACTTACCCCTGCCGCCAACCCATCCAGCCCATCCGTAAGATTGGCGCCGTTCGATACGGCTGTGATAATAAATGTTACGATCAGTATGTAAACGATCCATGTATATTTTTCTGCACCCGGGCCAATCCAACTAATCAGTTTACTGTAATTAAACTGGTGGTTTTTTACAAACGGAATGGTAGTGATGGGTGTTTTTACTTTTACAAATCTTTTTTCAATTCCATTTAACTTCCGAACCACAACCGAATCGTTGGTCAGCCTCTCTCCTTTTTGTAATTGCTCCTGCGGACTTGAGATTATTTCCCGTTCAACAGTAACCGCGTTGCTGAAATACAGTGTAACCCCCACAATAATGCCCAACCCGATCTGTCCGATAATTTTTGACACGCCGGCCAACCCATCACTGTCTTTCTTTTTATAGGCTTCCCCTTTTTCCTGTGCGGCTTTTCTTGCCCTGATCTTGAAAAGATCATCCAGGAAACCAATTACACCCAGCCATACCGTACACAATACCATTAAGCGGATATATACTTTATCCAGGTTGGCGAATAAGAGTGTAGGAATTAAAATGCTCAACAGAATAATGATGCCCCCCATGGTCGGAGTACCTTTTTTCTGTGCCTGTCCTTCCAATCCTAGGTCACGAACACTTTCACCAATTTGTTTTTTCTTCAGGAACAGAATAATTCTTTTGCCATATACCGTTGCAATTACCAACGACAATATCACCGACATCGCAATACGGAACGTAAGGAACTGAAACAGTCCGGCCCCGGGAATGTGGAACTCTTTGTTTAGCCAGTTAAATAAGTAGTATAGCATAGTTAACGTTGTTAGTTGTCAGCTGTTAGATGACAGAAAAACAATTCTGACATCTAACAGCTACCATCTGTCCTCTATTTCACTTTCCCAATAGTTCAAACATGTTCAGTAACACTTCCTTGTCATCAAACGGATGTTTCACACCCATAATGTCCTGGTACTTTTCATGTCCTTTACCTGCCACAAGAATAATATCCTCCTTGTTCGCAAAACTGATGGCCGTTTTAATGGCTTCTTTCCTGTCGGCAATAGCGATGTATTTTCTTTTGGCAGCGCTCGTCAATCCTTCTTCCATATCTCTCAGGATCTGTGCCGGATCTTCTGTTCTGGGATTATCGCTTGTCAGTATCACCTTATCGCTCAGGTCGCAGGCTGTTTGTGCCATGATGGGACGTTTGGTTTTATCCCTGTCGCCACCACATCCAACAACAGTTATGATCTGTTCATGTCCCTTCCTTAATTTTTTGATCGTTATCAACACATTTTCCAGTGCATCGGGCGTGTGCGCATAATCAACTATGCCAATGATCAGCCCTTTGCTGATACTGTAATCAAATCTTCCTTCCGCCCCACTCAACATGCTTAAAACGGTAAGTACTTTCTCGCTCTCTTCTCCCAAACAAATGGCAGCGCCATATACAGCCAGCAGATTATAGGCATTGAATTCGCCAATCAATCGGAAATGAACTTCTTTGTCGTTTACCGTCATCACCAAACCTGTAAGCACATTTTCCAGGATCTTTCCTTTGAAAGGCGCAACCGTTTTCAGGCTGTAGAAGTATTTCTTAGCGTGTGTATTCTGCAACATCACTTCTCCGCGTTTGTCGTCTGCATTGGAAATAGCAAATGCATCAGCAGGTAAGTGATCAAAGAAACTTTTCTTTACACGGATGTATTCATCGAATGTTTTGTGGTAATCCAGGTGATCATGCGTGATATTACTGAACAAAGCTCCTTTGAAATGCAAGCCGGTTATTCGGTGCTGGTGTATGGCATGACTACTGCATTCCATAAATACATGTGTACAACCTTCGTCCAGCATTTGTTTGAGCAATGCATTCAGGCTAACCGCATCGGGTGTAGTATGTGTTGCTGGAATAATCTTATTCCCAATCTGGTTCTGCACGGTACTTACCAGTCCGCAGTGATAGCCTAATTGTGTAAACAGTTTGAATAAAACGGTAGCAATGGTTGTTTTTCCGTTCGTTCCCGTTACACCAACCAGTTTTAATTTTGTGGAAGGTTCTCCATAAAACTGGTGTGCCATATAGGCCACCGACTCGCTGGCATTATTTACCTGCAGGTAAGTGATGCCCTCTGTAACGGTCTCGGGCATGTCTTCACATACAACCGCTGTGGCGCCCAGCAAAATGGCTTTGTCAATAAACTGATGGCCATCGGACTGTGCACCGCGAATGGCTACAAACACATCCCCATCCACCACTTTGCGCGAATCGATTTGGATACCGCTTACATCAATACCTGTACTCCCCTGAACCTGCTTCAGGTGTACTTTGTATAATATGTCTTTTAAGATTGCCATCATTATTGCCTGGGCGCTTTAGCGACCTGACAGTTATTTTATATTTGATTACTAATTCAATTCAACACTAATCAATTGGCCCTTCGCTACCGGCTGTCCCGCCAATATCGATTGTCCTGCTACCTTACCTCTTCCTTTCACATTCACTTTCAAACCCAGGTTCTCGCACAGGTATACCACATCTTTCAAACCCATGCCTTTTAAAAGAGGCATCGTGTTCTTTTCAACCGGCTTTTTGTTGAAGACGATCGATGCATTCTTGCCATTCATGTCAATCCATTCATCTGTCCGGCTAGTAGAATCCGCATAAGACAGTTTGAAAACACTGTTCAGGTAAGCGATGTCTTTTTTATTTCCGGTATAACTGAAGGCGCTGCTGTCTTTTTTGGTAAGCGATGCCGTATTGGTATTGGCCTGTTTGATATAGGTGCTGTACAGCCGATCAGAAATCTCTTTAAAAACCGGACCCGCTACGTCTGCTCCGTGATGCAACAATGCGCGCGATTTATTTTTGATCACCACCACACAGGTATACTGCGGATCATCCGCCGGAAAATAGCCAGCAAATGCTGATTGATAAATCTGGTCCGCATACCCCCTGTTCCCATTTGCCACCAGCGCCGTTCCGGTTTTACCAGCCACCTTATACGCGGTTCCTTTAAAAAGTTTAGCAGCGGTGCCCTGTATGCAAACACCTTCCAGGCATTCGCGTAACTGGCGAAGGGTTTCATCGCTGCAAAGTTTTTCATCGATCACCCAGGGTTGGTATTGATGCAATAAAACACCTTCCTCTTTTATCGCACTCACCAGGTAAGGGCGCATCATCTTTCCATTATTCGCTACGGCATTATATAGTGTTGCGGTACGCAGCGGCGTAATGGCAAGGTTATATCCAAACGCCATCCATGGCAATGTAGTCGGCCCCCATAAACGACTGCCGGGTTTATAGATAACAGGACTTCTTTCGCCGGAGAGATCGATACCTGTTATCGTATCCATCCGCATTTTTGAAAGATGTTTTAAAAATTGTCCGGGATTGTTTCCATAATTGTTCCAGACCATTTTTGCCATTCCCACATTCGAGCTTTTTTCAAACGCCTGCTTTATCGTTGCTTCATATAACCCATGCTGCTCGGCATCATAAACAGTTTGCCCATTGATTCGCCAGGTGCCTCCTTCCAGGTTAACCATATCCGTCAGCTTCACTTTTTTATCTTCCAGGAGCGACATCATGGTCGCCAGTTTAAAAGTGGAGCCGGGTTCTGTTGGGCTGATCGCATAATTAAAATCTTCCCAATAACTGCCATCACTTCTTTTTCCGAGATTGGCGATGGCTTTTATTTTTCCCGTTTTCACTTCCATCACAATGGCACAACCGGTTTGTGCATCATTCTTCACCATCATCTTCATCAATGCGTTCTCGGCTATATCCTGTATAAATACATCGATGGTACTAACAATGTCTTTCCCTGTTTCGGGTTCTATCTCGTAAGTATCATCAACCGGCACACTTACACCACCGGCTATCTTGCGTACAAACTGTTTCCCGTTTCTACCTCGCAGCAAACTGTCGTAGGTCATTTCCAAACCCACTTTGTTGGAATCCCTTGCCAGGCCAATGGTTCTGAATGCAAGCATCTGGTAAGGATTCAACCGAATGGTTTTTTCATTGGCGATCAACCCGCTTTTATACCTGCCCAGTTTAAACAATGGGAATTTTCTCAGCTCTTCGTATTGGCGAAAGGATATTTTCTTTTTCAGCAAAAAATAGCCTTCTTCATTCTGATACCCTTCTTTCAACAACGCTTTGTATTCTCCGGCTGATTGATCCTTAAACAAATTTGCCAGGCATTCACTCAGGGAATCTACGTTCTCACGAAAACGCAAGCCATTCTTTTCGCGCAATGCATCTACCCTGAAATCGATGTATATGTCAAACTGCGGGATACTTGTACTGAGCATTTGTCCATCTTCGCTGTAAATCGTTCCCCGTTCCGCTTCTATTTCATCCAGTTTCTGATGCAGGCTATCACTCATACTGCGCCAATGCGTTCCCTGTACCTGTTGTATGTAAATCGCTTTACCGAAAATGGCCACACAGGCGATCACTACCAGTATATAACTGAGGTAAACTCTCCATAGTATGTCGCGTTTTACGTCCACCTGATTAATTAAAAATTAATAATTAGCAATTAAAAATTTATCGTTCCAACATCTTCATCCCGCCATCAACAATTGTTAATTCTTAATTTCTAATTGTTAACTGGCGCCAGTCGCTTCGGCATTTCTTTACTAATTTTTAAGCCCAATGGCCCCGAAGCTTTTACGATCTGCCCTTCCTCGCTTCTGAACATCACTTCGCTTTTCAGCGTTTTGTATTCATACTGCAGGTCTTTCAATTCGCTGGTGGTGCTATTGATCTTTCGTATGGTTTTATCCGCCCTGTGACCATTTGCTATATACAGAACCGTTAAACCTGACAAAAACAGGAAGAAAGGAATATTCTTCACGATCCACTGGTAGTTGAATAATCCTTTCAGTGGATTCTTCGTTGTTTTTTCTGTAGCTGCTTCAGCCATTTTATTAACCGGTTGGTTGAATTTTATTTTCTCTTTATATACCTTTCTACTTTAGATACTAGCCAACTCTTTCCGCCACTCTCAACTTTGCACTTCTGCTTCTGCTGTTTCTTTTCAATTCTTCTTCTGCCGCAGTGATCGGTTTTTTGGTAACGATATTGAACACTTCTTCCTTTACTGTAGGCAAAAAGGGGTTATCGGGTGTTTCATCGAAACTGCCCTGGCGGAAGAAATTCTTCACTACCCTGTCTTCTATGGAATGGAAGGTGATGATGGCAACACGGCCACCCGGTTTCAGCACAGCAGGAACCTGCTGCAGCATGTCTTTCAACGCACCCATTTCATCGTTCACCTCAATTCGCAAAGCCTGGAATACCTGCGCCAAGTACTTGTTGGGATTTCCTTTCACCACGGGACTGATCAATGCCTTAAACTGTTCTATTGTTTCCGATTGCAGATGCTTACGCTCATGAACAATGTGTTTGGCCAATGTTTTTGAATTGGTTACTTCCCCATATTGCTCAAACAGTTTATGCAACTGCTGTTCGCTGTAGGTTCGGATAATGTCTGCAGCGGTGGCGCCTTGCCTTCTGTCCATACGCATATCCAACGGACCTGCAAAACGGATTGAGAAGCCGCGGTCACCTTCATCGAACTGGTGACTGCTAACACCTAAGTCGGCGAGTACACCATCTACCTGCGTAATTTTGTGCAGGCGAAGCATCCGTTGCAGGTGGCGGAAATTCTGCGCAACAAAAATCACACGATCATCATCGGGTAAATTTTTCTGCGCGTCCGCATCCTGGTCAAAAGCGATCAGTTTTCCTTTGGCATCCAGCTGTTCCAATATTCCCTTGCTATGACCACCACCGCCAAATGTGCAATCCACATACACACCATCGGGTTGAATGGCCAAACCTTGCAGGGTTTCATGGTAGAGAACAGGGACGTGATAATTCATTGAATTTGAAAATTTGATCCCGATACCTTCGGGATGAAAATTTGGAAATAGAGGACGGGTATGCTTTTGAAATTTGAAGTTGTTGGTTCTTGCATTTTCAAATTTTCAAATTGCCTCATTTTCAAATTTTTTCTGTCATCACTTCCTGTGCCAGATTACTAAAGGCCTCGGGTGAAAAATCCTCAAAGAGCTGTTTGTACTTACTAGCATCCCAGATCTCGAATCGATCCATTGCGGCGGCGAGAACGATGTCCTTGCCTAACCCGGCAAATTCTTTCAGTGTTTGGGGAAGCAACATACGGCCGGCAGCATCCAGCTCTATTTCTGTTGCCCCGCCCAAAAACTGGCGGCGAAATTGACGTACTTTGGGGTCGAAATCATTCAACTGGCTGATCTTGGCAATAATCAATTCCCAACTTTTGATCGGATACAACGTGAGACATTTTTCGAATCCACGGCTGAGGATGAAACGAGCTTCCCCTTCAGGCAACTGTCTTTTCAGTCCGCCCGGGATCAGGAAGCGACCTTTCGCGTCAACCGTAGCTTCATATTCTCCGTGAAATCCGTTCATTTGGGTATAAATATTTCCAAGTTTACCACTTGTTGACACAAAATAACACTTTTTCCCACTTTTAAACCCTATTTGACTCATTTGTATTTATCCACAGAATTGATTGACCTGTAATGCAATACAGGCAAGCGTTTGAATTGATTTTTGAGTCAAAATCCCTTATTTTATGTGAATTGCTGTGGATAACCGGTGAATAGAAGTCCCCGGGTTGTGAATTCAGACAGAAGCCCGAAATTTATCCTACTAATAATCAATGAGATGGCTATAGCAGGTTATTCAGGTACTCCCTTATTGAAAAAACTGGGCATCAAGCCTGAAATGAAGATCAGGCTGATCAATCCGCCTGGTAATTACCATGATCTGCTGGGGGCGGATATCCGGAAACAGCTGGTAAAAACCGGGAATGCCGATTTTGCTCATGTTTTTGCCATTTCCAGGCAGGAGTTGCAAAAACAGTTCGCGGAGCTTATCCAACAGCTGCCGGCCACGGCAATGATCTGGATCTCCTGGTATAAAAAATCGGCCAACATGCCTACGGACATTACCGAAAATGTGATCCGTGAAATTGTATTGCCTACCGGCTGGGTGGATGTAAAAGTTTGTGCTGTAAGTGATTTATGGAGCGGGCTGAAGATCGTAAAACGCCTGGCTGAAAGATAATGTTTCGATATGCACGTTTACGCTATGTTACGCGTGATGCCATGTTTTAACCGGTATGCCTTTTTATCTTTAATCGACTGATTATCAATTACAAGAAACCCAATTATTTAGTAGGGACTTATGAAAACAAAGCTGCAAAGTTACGCTCAGCATCTTGTTTTTTTTCTTTGCGGCTTTGCATGAAACACGTCTGCTCATAAGACCAACAAAGGCAGAAATAGGTCATTCCCCAACGCATTACACTATTAGACAATTCTCTGCGAAATCTCCGGCAACTCCGCGCCTCTGCGGTGAAAAAAACGACCCGTTAGCTTTTGATTTCGGCCTCATTGATACCTTAATGCTTCCTCAATTCGTTCTCGGATTCTCCTCATTGCCTCCTCGGATTCCGAGGACGAACAGAGAACAAACCGAGGAGGCAATGAGGAGGCAATGAGGAGAATCCGAGGTAAAAAAGACGTTCGTACCACCGTTTCGAGAAGGCCGTCCCACCAGTTCCCGAAGACCGTCACAAATATGAGGGGGAAAATGGGGCCTGGCCGTAGATTTGTTATATCGGTCGCTGTGAAAGGAGTTCGCACAGGATTTCCGGGCGTGCGAACCCGGAACCTTCTCCCCCGGCAGTGAGTGGTGAGTCGTGAATCGTGAGTGGTCAGTAGTGAATCATGCGTAAATCTTAAGCATCCGATTCTTTACTCACGACTCACGATTCACCACTCACGATTCAGGTCACACAAGTAAGCAGTTCTTTGACTTATGGTAAATCCAAGGTGTTTACAACCTGGCTGGAAGAGGTGAAGCGAAGATTTTTTCAATAAGAGAAATCCAGAGAAAAAGAGGAAAGAGGACGGTTTTATCCCTTTTTTTCTCTTCCGGGCTTATTGCAATTCTCCTTTTATCTTTGCTCAAATGCATCCGAAAGACTTACAGATAAAAGATTTTACCTACGAACTTCCTGATGAATTGATTGCACGCTATCCGCTAGCGGAACGCGATCAAAGCAAATTGCTTATTTACCAAGATGAACAGATAGCACAGGATATTTATGCAAATATTGCGGATCATCTTCCTGAAAAAACTTTTCTTGTTTTCAACAATACGAAGGTGGTAGAAGCCCGGTTATTGTTTGAGAAACCCAATGGCGGAAAGATCGAGATCTTTTGCCTGGAACCCGATGAACAATATAGCGATATCAGTTCGGCCATGCTGCAAAAAGAAAAAGTGCTGTGGAAATGCCTGGTTGGTGGTGCCAAAAAATGGAAAGAAGGATCTCTGATTCTGCGGATTCAAAAATATGATTTCACAGAGATCCTATTGAGCGCTAGAAAAGTTGAGCAGTTAGCTGATTCCTATATTATTGAATTAAGCTGGAGTGATCCCAGCCTGAGTTTTGCTGAACTACTGCATATAGCTGGTGCCATTCCCTTACCACCTTATTTAAACCGGAATGCAGAGGAATCTGATAAAGAAAGATACCAGACCATTTATGCGAAGCATGATGGCTCCGTAGCCGCACCCACTGCAGGTTTGCATTTTACAGATGCTGTATTCAGCAAACTGCAACAAAAAAATATCCTGCATGATTTTGTAACCCTGCATGTTGGTGCGGGCACTTTTAAGCCGGTAAAGAGTAACACCATGCAGGAACACGAAATGCATGCGGAGTTTATTGATGTATCCGTTAAGTTCCTTGAAAAATTAATTCAGCAATCAGGTAACACTGTTGTTGCAGTGGGAACCACTTCTTCGCGCACATTGGAAAGTTTATATTGGCTGGGCGTAAAAATAAAACGAGACCCTTCGATCTCAATAGAGGCATTACCGGTTACCCAATGGGAGCCGTACGATCTTTCAACACATAACATCAATTCCCGGGATGCTTTACAGGCTTTGCTCGCATGGTTACAGGAAAGAAAAATAGAAAGACTGATCACCAAAACACAGATCATCATTGCACCGGGCTACCAGTTTAAGATCATCAGTGGATTGATCACTAATTTTCACCAGCCACAGTCTACGCTGTTATTACTGGTTGCAGCCATTACTGGCAATAACTGGAAACAGATTTACCGATACGCGATTGATCATGCATTCCGTTTTCTCAGTTATGGGGACGGTGGCTTGTTATGGGTGAAATAAGGAAACGGATCAGGCTTTATTATCCTCAAAATACAATGGAACCTCAACCGTGAAGATGCTTCCTTTTCCAAGGGTGCTATCTACTTTCACTTTCCCTTTGTGTGCATCGATAACGGTTTTTACATAACTCATTCCCAGGCCAAAGCCCTTTACATTGTGCAGGTTGCCGGTATGTGCACGGTAGAATTTCTCGAAGATACGTTTTACAGATTCCTTACTCATCCCGATGCCATTGTCTTCCACACGAACTACAAGGTAGTTCTTGGTGCTATGTGTTGAGACAATGATCTTGAGTTTATCGTTAGAGTACTTGATAGCGTTATCGATCAGGTTGGAGATCAGGTTGGAGAAGTGAACTTCATCCGCGTGGATCGTATCATTTTTTGCATTCAATAAAAATTGCACCTCCCCTTCTTTTTCTTTGAGTTGCAACTGGTAGTTATCGAGCACATCGTGTATTACTTCGTGCACATGCATTGTGGTAAGGTTCAACTGCAATTCCTGGCGTTCCATCAAAGCAGCTTGCAGAATGGTTTCCACATGCCTGTTCATCCGGATATTTTCTTCCTTAATGATATTGCTGAAATATTTTGTCTTCTCTTTATCGTTCTGCACTTTCTCATTACGCAAGGCATCCACGGCCAATGAAATAGTAGCCAGTGGTGTTTTAAATTCATGCGTCATGTTATTGATAAAGTCGCTCTTGATCTCACTTAGTTTTTTCTGGTTCAGCAATGATTTCACGGTTACATAAAACGCGGCAATGATTACGAGCATGAAGATGATCGCGCCAAAAATCACCCAGCGAAGCGATGCCCAGATCTGTTTCTGAAAATCGGGTACTACAATAATCAGGTGCTCGAAGGACGACATTCCCTCTATATCCGCATTGTTCTCCGGAATGATCGGAAAATAGCGGCGCTTGTTATTCAGTGTATCCCAGAATTCTTTTTCGTAGCCCTGTGTATACATCTCGTAATCGTCGTTGGTATTGGTAATACCAAATTCGAACTTGAGGTCCTTCAGGTTCATCCTGTCAAAGGCATTCCTGATCTTGGCATGGATCTCCTGTTGGGTAAATTTTTCTTCTACGGTTGGTGGTTTGAGATCATGAAAGTGAAAGTCTGAACTAAAAGTTAACCCACCTCTTCTTGGCAAACGCAATACCTGGCCGGTATATACACGTTTACTTAATTCTTTGCCGATACTCGTTCCGGCTTCATTAAAATTATTGTCGAACTGGTTCCGTGTTACCTCCACAAGGTTCTGCAACCAAGAAACCTGCAGTAAAATCAGGCCGCCCAGCGAGAGTGTGATCAGTATGATGATAGCGGGGAAAGTTCTCTTCATTCTCACAAATATAACGGGAACTCTAAAATACCGCTCCGAACCGGGCAGGTTTATCAGGATTTTAACGGCCAAATGGTTTTTCCGGATAAATTCTTTGGCTTATCTTTTCCTCATGGCTGATATCGCGCCCGGCATATTACTCATTTCCGATCCTTTTTTGAAAGATCCCAATTTCAAGCGCACCGTAGTATTCCTGTGCGAGCATGGGCCGGATGGAAGTTTTGGCTTTGTATTGAACAAGACCCATGACCATGAGATTGGCGACCTGGTAAAAGAGGCAGAAGGCATCCGCTTCCCTGTGTATGATGGGGGACCGGTTCAGAAAGACACACTTCATTTTTTACACCAATGCCCCGAATTCCTGGGCGGCATTGAAGTAACCGACGGTATTTTCTGGGGTGGAGATTTTGAGGCGGTAATCCGGCTATTGAGAGAAGATTTTTTGGGCAAAAATGATATCCGTTTTTTTCTTGGCTACAGCGGCTGGAGCGGGGGGCAACTGGATGGTGAGATGGAAGAAAAAAGCTGGATCACCCGCGAGGCGAACAAAAAACTGGTGTTTACACTGGATACTCCGAAATTATGGAAAGCCGCTTTGCAGGAATTGGGTGGTGAGTACAGCCAGATGACGAATTATCCGACCGATCCGCAGTTGAATTAGATTTTTTTAGCCGCAGATTCGCAGGTTTCATCTGAAATAATCTGCGAATCTGCGGCCAAAAAATCACAAAAAAAGGCCCTGAAAATACAGGGCCTTCTAAAAAAGTATCTATCCAGTAAAACTTATAAAGCGATGGCACCTTCCACAAGAACAGTTGCTTTGTTATTCAGCACCTCTACAAAACCGCCTTGTATGGTATAGCTTTCAGAATTCTTGCTGTTTTTGTCTTTCAGAATTTTCAAGGTCCCGGTTTTCAAAGCACTAACCAGTGGCGCGTGTTTGTCCAACACTTCAAACAAGCCTGTAATGCCGGGTAATAATACACCGTATACATCACCGCTGTAGAGTTTTTTTTCTGGAGTTAATATTTCGAGTGTCATACGTAATTAATAATTAGTAGTTAGTAATTAGCAATTAACAAATGATAGCATTAGCAAATCCATTACTAATTACTAATTATTAATTACTAATTATAGCGAAGCTATTTAGCTGCTTCCATCATCTTCTTACCCTTTTCAACCGCATCTTCCAACGTACCTACGAGGTTGAATGCTGCTTCCGGATATTCGTCCACTTCACCGTCCATAATGGAGTTGAAGGCACGGATGGTATCGTTGATATCAACGAACACGCCTTTCAGACCGGTAAACTGTTCGGCCACATGGAATGGCTGGCTCAGGAAACGCTGTACTTTACGGGCACGCTGTACGGTCATTTTATCTTCTTCACTCAACTCATCCATACCGAGGATGGCGATGATATCCTGTAATTCTTTATAACGCTGCAGGATCAGTTTTACGCGGTTGGCACAATCGTAGTGCGCATCGCCCACAATAGCCGGGGTCAGGATCCTTGAAGTGGAATCCAATGGATCCACCGCAGGATAGATACCCAGATCCGCAATTTTACGGCTCAATACCGTTGTTGCATCCAGGTGGGCAAATGTTGTTGCCGGGGCCGGATCGGTCAAGTCATCCGCAGGTACATACACCGCCTGTACGGAAGTGATCGAACCATTTTTGGTTGAAGTGATACGTTCCTGCATCAATCCCATTTCTGTTGCCAGTGTTGGCTGGTAACCTACCGCAGATGGCATACGACCTAACAAAGCCGATACCTCAGAACCTGCCTGTGTGAAGCGGAAGATATTATCTACGAAAAATAAGATATCCTTTCCTTTACCTGTACCATCTCCGTCGCGGAAATATTCTGCAATGGTCAAACCGCTCAAAGCCACACGTGCACGTGCTCCCGGCGGCTCGTTCATTTGTCCGAATACGAATGTTGCTTTTGATTCTTTCAACCCTGCCATGTCCACTTTGCTCAGATCCCATCCACCTTCTTCCATGCTGTGTTTGAAATTTTCACCATAGTTCATGATACCTGCTTCGATCATTTCACGCAACAGGTCATTTCCTTCACGTGTACGCTCACCTACACCGGCAAATACAGACAAACCACCATGGCCTTTTGCGATATTGTTGATCAGCTCCTGGATCAATACGGTTTTACCTACACCCGCACCACCAAACAAACCGATCTTACCGCCTTTTGCATAAGGTTCGATCAGGTCAATTACTTTGATACCGGTAAATAATATTTCTGAAGCGGTGCTCAGGTTTTCAAACAACGGTGGTTTGTTGTGAATAGGGCGCCCGCCTACTTTACTTACTTGCGGCAAGCCATCAATGGCATCACCGGTTACGTTGAACAAACGTCCGTAGATATTATCACCGATAGGCATAGCGATCGCAATACCTGTATCGATCACTTCCATTCCACGTACAAGGCCTTCTGTTCCGTCCATCGCAATGGTACGAACACTGTCTTCACCCAGGTGCTGCTGTACTTCCAGAACCAGTTTTTCACCGTTGTCACGTGTAATTTCAAGGGCATTGTAAATTTCAGGCAATGTGTTATCGTCAGGAAAATGAACGTCAACAACCGCACCGATGATCTGTTTGATCTTACCTTTGGTAGCCATATCAGGAGATATATTATGGTTTAAAAATGTACGTTTTTCAGGCCAGAAAGTCCATTTTCCGACTTGGCGGCAAAGGTAAGGGGATGCACCTTAAAAATGAGTAAAACGGGGAATTAAATTGGAAAAATGTGGGTAAAATTGGGGGAATTGGGCAGTAGAATATTGAATATTGAGCAGGGAATTTTGAATGTTCTCCTATTTAAGGGGTTATTTCCCTTTCCAGAGGGAGAAAAGAAGCTTTAAAGCACCGAAAAAACCCAGTTGTTTGGCGCCGCCGACAAGCGTTTCTTTCCAGTTACTGTCCAGAACCGCTTCTTCACCTTCTTCGGGTTTACCTTTTCTTTTTATAAGGCCGATGGCTCCTTTGGCCAGTTTAAAAACACCGGCGGCCATTTCTCCTCCAAGAATCATGGGTAGTACCGCTGCCCCAACAGATTTAACGGCTTCGCGGGGAACCTGGTCCACTTTTTTACCCAGGCTGGTTTCCTGTACACGAATGCCTGTTTTAACGCGACTGATCTCGTCGCGCAGTTGTTCCAGGTTGGTAATCTGTTTTGTTGCATTACTCTTCATGATCCTTGTCTGATTTGGCGAATAAGATTTGAATAACGGTATTGATCACGATCTTTTCGATTCGTTTTCTTGCAAGGATGAGGATGGCGAGTAACAACACATAGAAAGCAGCCACGATGGCGAAGCCGGTAAACAGGCTGCCCGTAAGATCCGCGAAATAATAGCCTGCCATGATGCTCAGGAAAAGCAATACAAAAAATGCGAGCAGACCAATGACTACTACAAAAAACAATACGGCCATGAGCTGTGCAGCTTTTTCACCGGCCTGCAGCTTTAGTAGCCAAATCCTGTCGCGTACGTATTGCTCCAGTTCTTTTTTGGATTCAGCAAAAAAATCTTCCTTGTTCTCTTCCATCATACTTATTTTAAGAAGTGGCTTGTTTGGCTTTCTGTTCCAGGTCTTCTATGAAAGATTTTCCTTTTTCCAGCAATTCGTTAACCGCTGTATCAAAATCATGCAGTTTGGCTTTCAACGCATCTTCTGCATGTGCTGCGCCTTCTTTTACATCGGCTACCAGTTCTTCTCCTTTTTCTGATTTCAGGAAAAGGGCCAGTGCCGCGCCGGCCACTGCACCCAGCAATAATCCGGCGATGAATTTTTGGTTATCATTCATGGTATCACTATTTATACAGCAAGTTACCAATGTTCCCGGATAGAAAAACGGGCATCTGGTATTTAACATCTGCTTTCTTCTCTATCTTCACTACACATTTCATACCCTTTACACAAGTTACATGGAAAACCAGCATGACCATAAGATCAATCGTTATTTTTTCCTCACTGTAATTATTGTTTTTGCGCTGTTTCTCATATACAGCCTGATGGAATTTTTTACCGCTTTCCTGGCCGCTGTAATGTTTTATGTGTTGAGTAAATATTTTGTAGAATGGCTCATCAAAAAGAAAGGATGGAAAAAATCTTCCGCCGCTATCCTGGTGATCGCGATCTCTTTTTTCATCATCCTGCTTCCCGTTTCTTTACTGGCTGCCATGTTGTTCAAAAAAATACAGATGGTGGGTACAGATGTACAAACCATTATTGTGCAACCGCTCAAACACCTGGATGTGGTTTTACAAGAGCGTTTTCATTTTGTGCTTATCTCCGAACAGAACATGGCCCAGGCCCAATCTTATGTTACCGGTTTTGTTTCTTCGCTGCTGAACCAGGGATTGAATTTATTAGGCACCATTACCATGATGTATTTCTTTCTCTATTTCCTGATTGTAAACATTAACCGGGTAGAAGCGGCCATTGTTTTTTACCTTCCTTTTGGCCGTAAGAAGATCGAATTGTTTGGAGAAGAATTAAAGGCACAGACTTTCAGTAATGCAGTAGGTGTGCCGTTGATCGCCGTAGTACAGGGTTTTATTGGATATCTCGCCTACCTGATTGCGGGTATTGACGAAGCCGGCTTCTGGGCCGTGCTCACCGGCTTTGCCTCTGTATTGCCGATTATTGGAACAGGCCTGGTCTGGATCCCCATCAGTATTTATTTATTTGCGAATGGCCATACCTGGCAGGGAATATTTGTACTGTCCTGGGGACTGGTTGTGTTAAGCAGTATGGATAATGTTGTAAGGTTTGTGCTAGCCAAAAAGATGGCCGATGTTCACCCTATTGTTACTGTGTTGGGGGTGATTATCGGGATCAAATATTTTGGCATTACCGGTTTGGTATTCGGCCCCCTGATCATTTCTTATTTTGTGATCCTGTTGCGGATCTATTATATCGAATACCAGAAACCCAATCCTTTAAAACGAAAACGATCTCCTGTAGCTACCTCCTATTTCAATGTTCCTTTCCTGGGAAATAAACCAAAGAAAAAAGCAGGAGAATGATCTCCTGCTTTTTTCTTTTCGTTCGTTCACTTGATTTTTTAAGCCAGCCATTGATAAACAAAAGCCGCGAGTACGGCACCGAAAATGGGGCCAAATACCGGCACCCAGCTGTAGCTCCAACCGCTTCCTCCTTTATTTTTGATGGGCAACAAAGCATGCATGATACGCGGGCCAAGATCCCTTGCAGGGTTGATTGCATAACCTGTGGGGCCACCCATGCTTAAACCAATACCCAATACAAGCAAGGCAACCGGCAAAGCATCCAGCGAGCCCAACGAATTCTGTGACTTTGTCATGAATAAGATAGCGAGTATAAATACAAAAGTGGCGATAAATTCTGTTAGAAAATTATTCGATGGACTACTGATAGAAGGTGAAGTACAGAACACACCAAGTTTGGTAGCTGCATCATCCGTTGCATTAAAATGCTGCCGGTAAGTAATCCATACAAAGAAGGCACCGAGCATAGCACCGAGCAATTGTGCTGCGAGATACCCCGGAACCAATGCCCATTCAAATTTACCAATGGCTGCGAGACCAATGGTTACTGCTGGATTCAAATGTGCGCCACTTACAGATGCCGTTGCATATACAGCAACAAACACCGCTATGGCCCAACCAAATGTTATGGCAATTAATCCGCCACCATTCCCTTTTGTTTTATGGAGTATTACATTGGCCACTACACCATCACCCAAGGTGACCAGCAGGGCCGTACCGGTTAATTCGGCTACAAATGGAGTCATACAGCAATCGTTTAGAGATAAAAGATAAGATAATTATGAAAGCAAATACTGTTTGGCAAGGGTATTAAATAATTGCACCTGTGTTTCAGCCCAGCCTTCTTCTTTTTGTAACTGATCCTTCATCAGGAGCGCCACCTGTCGCGCGCACTGCATGGCTGCTGTTGCATCTAAAAATAACAGGCGCGTTCTTCGCGCAAGCACATCTTCTACGGTTTGCGCCATTTCGTATTTCACCGCATACAATACATCGGCCAGGGTGTATGCATATTCCGGATGTAGTTTTTCTGCCAATGATCCATTCTTTTCAATCAGTGATTCTTTTATCCGTTGCTGCGCAGGGATATTTCCTATGGCCAGTTCAGGAGTAACACAAGCGCGTTTTTCCTGTTTGGAAATGAACAGCGCATTGTCTACCGCATCTTCCGCCATTTTACGATAGGTGGTCCACTTGCCGCCGGTTATGGTTACTAGTCCGCTCGGCGAGATCACCAATGTATGATCTCTCGACAGCAATGCGGTGCTTCCTTTGGTTTTTGTTTTTACCAATGGCCGCAATCCCGCAAAAATACTTTTCACATCGCTGCGAAGAATGGTGTGTTTGCCATAACGGTTAATGTGTTTGATAATGAAGGCGATTTCTTCTTCTAATGCCTGCGGTTCTATCGATGCATGATCAACCGGCGTGTCGGTGGTACCCAATACTACTTTATCATGCCAGGGAACGGCGAACAGCACACGGCCATCATCTGTTTTCGGGATCATCATGGCATCGGTTCCTGGAAAAAATTCTTTATCCACCACCAGGTGAATTCCCTGTGAAGGTGATACCAGTTCATGCCTTTCCGCATCATCCATCTGTAAAACCGCATCGGTAAATACGCCGGTTGCGTTGATAACAGCTTTCGTTTTTACTTCATATATATTTTCATGGATGCTATCTCTCAATTTAACACCACTGATCTTTCCATTTGTTTTAGCAAAGCCGGTTGCCTTGCAATAATTCAGCAGCGTGGCTCCGTTCGCAGCCGCGGTTGCTGCCATATCGGTTGCCAGGCGGCTGTCATCAAATTGTCCGTCAAAATACAAAATACCGCCTGCCAGCCTGGAAGGATCAATGGCTGTGAGTCTTTGCATGGTTTCTTTACGCGATAAAACCTGTGTTTTACCAAGCGAAAGTTTACCGGAAAGCAGGTCATATATTTTCAGGCCGATAGCGTAATACATTTTCTCCCACCAACTGTATACCGGAACAATAAAGGGCTGCACCGATGTAAGGTGCGGGGCGTTGTGTAGCAGATACCCTCTTTCGCGAAGCGCTTCGCGAACCAGTTTGATATTTCCCTGCTCCAGGTAGCGAACACCGCCATGCACCAGTTTGGTTGAGCGGCTCGACGTGCCTTTGGCGAAGTCATGCTGTTCTATCAGTAAAGTTTTATATCCTCTCGAAGTCGCGTCCAATGCGGCACCTATGCCTGTGGCGCCTCCGCCAATAATAACCATATCCCATTCGGGGGTGGTGGTTAGTTGGTGTAACATCTTATTTCTATTCATTACAATATGGTAAATCTTTTAGTAGAACATAACGTCAGCGACTCGATATTGCTAAATCTCTGTGAACGAAAAGCTATTTCGCGCAAAGCCGCCAAGAAGGCAAAGAAGGATTGCATCTGATACAAAAACCGGCTTTGCTAACTTTGCTCTTTTGCGTGAAAAAAAATACCGAAGGGTACAGTATATATAATAGTTACACAGAGCGTTTTAAATTACACGATACCTTACGGTAATCATACACTCCAGCTGGTTGTAGTATTGATTGCTCGCTTCCAGCCTTCGGACAATTCATTTCGTTTCGTATCGATCATTTCAGGTGAAAATATTCTTTCCATCTGCCATTGCTGTTGTATTTCTTCGAGGCTGCTCCAGTAACCCACAGCAAGGCCTGCAAGGTAAGCGGCGCCCAATGCGGTTGTTTCTACAATGGTAGGCCTTACTACTTTGGTATTGAGCAGATCGCTTTGAAACTGCATGAGTAAATTATTTGCGGTGGCGCCGCCATCTACCCGTAATTCTTTAATGGCAATACCTGCATCCGCTTCCATGGCTTTTAATACATCCATGGTTTGATACGCAATACTATCTAAAGCCGCACGCGCAAAATGCGCGCCGGTAGTTCCTCTTGTAATCCCAACAATCGTTCCTCTTGCATGCTGGTTCCAGTAAGGCGCCCCCAATCCGGCAAAAGCAGGTACAATGTATACGCCATCACTGCTGTTTACCTGTGCCGCCAGTGTTTCTACTTCTGCAGAACTGCGGATAATTTTCAATCCGTCGCGCAGCCATTGCACCACTGCTCCGGCAATGAATACACTTCCTTCCAATGCATATTGTGTTACACCATTTACTTTCCAGGCAACGGTTGTTAACAGGTTATTGGTGGAGGGCACTGCTTTTTCTCCTGTATTCATCAGCATAAAACATCCCGTTCCATACGTGTTTTTCACCATACCGGGTTGCGTACACATTTGTCCGAATAAGGCTGCCTGCTGATCGCCGGCAATACCTGCAATGGGGATATTGTGTGCCGTAAGAATATTCTGCGTGTAGCCGTATACCTCACTGCTGCTGCGCACTTCGGGCAGCATGGAAGATGGCACATCCAATAACGCCAATAGTTCATCGTCCCACTGCAAAGAATGAATATTGAATAACATGGTACGCGATGCATTGGATACATCCGTTGCATGCACCTGGCCATTGGTGAGTTTCCACAATAGCCAGCTATCGATAGTACCGAAACAGAGTTCCCCTTTTTGCGCACGATCCCTTGCGCCCGCAACATTATCCAGGATCCATTTTACTTTAGTGCCTGAGAAATAGGCATCTACTACCAGACCTGTTTTTTGCTGTATGCTTTTATCTGCACCACTGGCTTTCAAAGTATCACAGAAAACGGCTGTTCGCCTGTCCTGCCATACAATGGCGTTGTGTATGGGCTGGCCTGTTTTCCTGTCCCACACCACGGTTGTCTCGCGTTGGTTGGTGATGCCGATAGCGGCAATATTTTTAACCGTTAATCCCGCTTTGGTAATGGCTTCGGCGGCTACACCCAGCTGGGTGCTCCAGATCTCATTGGCATCATGTTCTACCCATCCCGGCTGGGGAAAGATCTGTGTAAATTCTTTTTGGGCAACAGAAACAATGGTTCCTTTTTTATCAAATACAATCGCCCTGCTGCTGGTGGTTCCCTGGTCGAAAGATAAAATGTATTGGCTCATGCTTCAGTCGTTTGACTGAAGTTACTTGTTTTGTTGTTAATACTGAAAGGGTTAAAATAGTTAAAGGGGGTTAAAAAGGTTAAAAGTGTAACTCACTTCTTTAACCTTTTTAACCCCCTTTAACTTCTTTAACCAACTCCTTACTTCCTTGACTTCAACCAGGCTTCGGGATTTTGTTGTACGCTTTTATCATTCATGATTGAGAAGAGCAATATGCCTTCTCCGTCGATAGAGGTTCCGGTTTTACCCAGTACCGATCCTGCTTTTACGTCCTGTCCTTTTGAAACCGAAACAGAAGAAAGGTATTGATATCCGCAGAAATATTTTCCATGCTGCACAACAAGTAATTGTTCCCCATCTACTTCTCCTGCATACAACACTACCCCGTCTGCCACAGAACGAACCGTTGATCCGATGGGTACAGAAATTTCAATACCATCTGTTTTGCGTTCCAGTTTGGTGCCGGGAATTTTTTCGATTCCCTGGTGCGCCGTTACCACTCCCGATGAAACAGGCCATGGCAAACGGCCACGGTTGTTTTCGAAATTGATCGACATTTCCCTTCCTTCCGGTGTAGACTCCAGCGGCGTGTAACTACGATCTCTTGCAGCAGGCGTAACCCCTGTAACAGGTTCATTGTTGTTATTGGAAGGTTTGGGCACTTTGGTTGCGGGAGCAGCATTTTTTGCTGTATTATCAGCAGCAGTGGACTGTGCTTTTTTCTGATCTTCTTGTTGCGCTTTTAACCGTGCCGTTTCTCTTTTTTTGGCATCTTCAATCTCCCGCCTGATAATAGCGTTGAATGCCTGGTTTACTTTCTGCCGTTGTTTTTCCTTATCACTGATCTGGCGCGATATTTCCTTTTCTTTCCCTTTCAGTTGCGCCACTACCTGGTCTTGCTGTTTCTTATCGGCCTCCAACACTTTAAGCTGCTCGCTTTGTGTCTGAAGCGTTCCCAGTCTTTCCTTTTTGTTATTGCTTAGCAGGGTTATTTTATCCTGTAATAACTGATCCGATTTGGTAATGGTATTGGCCTGTGTTTCGCGGTTCTGCCGGTAGCTCTTCAGGTAGGTTACTCTTTTAACGGCATCGTTAAAACTGCTGGCGGAAAAAAGAAAGTTCAGGTATTCGTAACTGCTTCTGTTCTTATAGGCAAATACAATGCTTTTTGCGTATTTGATCTTGAGTGTATCCAGTTCTTTGCGAAGACGGTAAATATCGCGTTCATTGAGAAAGATCGTTTCATCCATCTGTCGTACCTGCCTGTTGATGCTGTTCACCAGTTCTTCCCGTTTATTGATCTTGTTTTTGAGGATGGTGAGTTGTTTCAGGGAAGTCTTCTTATTGTTCTGTGTTTCATTGAACAGGCGGTTCAGGTCCGCAATTTCTTTTTGCAGTTCCTGCGATTTTTTCTGCAACTCGTCCCGTGTATCCTGCGCATTGATGCTGCATACGGTTACCAGTAGGATGGCGAGTACAGAAAAAAGTTGTTTCAGCATGGTCATTGATTTAGCAGGTAAATAATTGCCTTTGTAAGAACGGCTAAGTTGCGGGTAAATTACTTACGCTTGAATTTTTTAGGCACTTCAAAATTGTATTTTAACGGTTCGTTTAGGCTAAACTCCTTAAAATCGAGGTAAATCGTCAGTTTCGACTTCTCCGCAATGGATATGCTTCGATAAGCGGCAAAGCGGTAGGGCCCCATGGGCTGGTAGTTACCAAAAGTGATATCACAGGTACGGTTTCTTTGCAGATCCACATCATCCAGTTTACTGTGCATTACCTTATAATCGGTATTATCCAGTGATACCAGGTGTTTAAAGAGATCGCCTACCATCAATACCGATAACTGGTTGGCTCCCGCCTTATAAGAAACCACATTGCTGTCGATAAACACAGGGTTGCCGATCAGCAGATCCTGCAGAGTAGAAAAATCAAAAGGGATCTCGGTTACATCCTGCAGGTAACTGATAGAACGGTTCATTACATATTTCTCGCCGGCATGCCTTACCACTACCACACTGTCTTTTTTAATTTTAGCTTCCAGTCCCAGTCCCGGTATGCCCAGGAAGGTGCCGGTTACTTTAATGAGAATAACACTGTCTTTTTTCATACTCATGTATACTGTATAGTTATCGCTGCTACCTGCACTTTCGTAGGATACTTTTATTTTGGAATTGAACGTGTTAAAATCAATCTTACCTCTTACCACTTTGCCAAGGATATCCTTCACAATGGCCGCTGAATCTATATGCGGGGTTTCTTTGATAATGATCGTTTGAGCCGTATCTTTTTTGGTGATGGCTTCCTGTATTACCTGTGTTTTCTTAACCGTTTTGCAGGCAAATAACAGCGTAACCATTGTTAACAGAATAAACGGGTATCTTTTCATGCGGTTGTTTTATTTACCGGTATGGCCAAAGCCGCCCGATCCTCTTTCAGTTTCATTAATGATAGTGGTTTCCTGCCAATGGATCTTTTCTACTTTTTGCAAAACCATCTGCGCGATCCTGTCGCCCGGCATAATGGTTTGCGGCTCATTGGAGAGGTTGATCAGGATAACTTTTATTTCGCCCCGGTAATCTGCGTCTATGGTTCCGGGTGTATTCAAACAGGTAATTCCCTGCTTAATGGCCAATCCGCTGCGGGGTCTGACCTGGATCTCATATTGATCGGGTAGTTCTACCCGCAACCCGGTGGGAACCAGGCATCTTTCCATCGGTTGCAGTATTATGGCAGTATCAAGGCTAGCCCTTATATCCACACCGGAAGACCCCGGTGTGGCATAAACTGGCAAAGGATTGCCCGAATCATTAATAATGTTAACCTGTACAGGGGGTATTGACATGTGGGCAAATTTAGGAAAGTAATAAGAACCAAACTGCAAAAAGCCCGATTGTATTGTTTCCTATTGCAACCATCTGTAAATATTACCATTCGCACCCAAATCCATTGCAAGATTTAGTAGTTTTGAACGTTTTCGGGAAACTCAAAGTATCTTCACATTATATGTATAGCAGCCGATCTACATTTATTTGTCGCTTTTTCCTGATGGCATCAGCTATTTTGCCTGTTTCCTGTTTCAAAAGTCTTACAACCAATGATATTGTTTACCAGAATAATTTTGAAGATTCCCGGTTAAACAACCTGGAGGTCAGCGGGTGGAATAATAATATTTTTGGTCCTGTAACAGACACCCGCATCTTCAGCTATGATGGCAGTAATGTATTGGGTAAACTCAATAGCAACCTTGTACAACTCAGGCTGGACAGGTTACCCAGCCATAAAGCAATTCGTGTAGACATGATCCTGAATATTCACAACAACTGGAAGAATGAGCTTTGGGCGATGAGGGTTGATGGCAATTACCAGTTAATCACCGGATTTTCGAATGACCCGGCAACCATGCAGTCTTATCCAAACTGGCTAGGCAACGGTTCGCCTCTAAGCCCTGCCGGCTGCAATGCCATGAATACCGCTTTGCCCGGTGTTTGTAGCCTGGTTTCCAATGCAAGAGGTACAAGCCGGTACCAGATCGTAACCACCATTCAACACAGCGCATCGTCCGTTATTCTGATCTGTAATGATGCCGGAGGTGTTTTTAATGATACTTGTCAAAGAAGCTGGTCGCTCGACAATCTTAAGGTCAGCGTCTTGAACAATTAATTTTCCAGATCCTTTTCCGCAATACCCGAAACAATTGGCAAAGCCACACAAAGACTGAAGTGATTGATGCGTAAAAATTTTATCTATACCATTTCCTTATCTATCACCAATATCCTTTTCCCTATCATCAGCTTTCCTTATGCATCAAGAATGCTGGGACCGGCTGGAATCGGAAAGGTTCAGTTTATTGTATCACTGGCGCAGTATTTCGCGTTGTTCGCCGCATTAGGCATCCCTATTTATGGCATTACCCAGGCCGCCAAATACAAGGACGATCAAAAGAAACTGGCCATCGTATTTGGAGAGATCAGTTCTTTTTTTCTGATTGCCAGCATTGTGGTTTCTGCTATTTACCTCACCATTATTTATACGGTTCCTTATTTTGCGCAGGACCGGCATCTTTTCCTGGCAGGCGGTTCGCTGATCTTATTGGGATTTTGTTATTCAGACTGGTATTATTCCGGTATCGAAGAATTCAGGATCATACTTGTGCGCTCGGTTCTGGTTAAACTAATCTGCCTTGCGCTACTCTATTCTCTGGTAAAAAACGAAGGAGATTTCGGCAAATATTTTTTCATTACAGTTTTCTCCATTCTGGGAAACCAGGTGATCAGTTTCTGGGCTATTGCTGTTAAGACCAGGTTCCGCTTTTCGGATCTCAATCTTAAACAGCATATAAAACCCTTGTTTTATATTTTCAGTGCTGCCATTGCGGCAAGTATTTATACCACACTTGATACCGTAATGCTGGGATTCCTTGCGGATGACCATGCTGTAGGGTTGTATACCGCTTGTATAAAATTGATCAGGCTTACCATTCCTTTTGTAACTGCCATGGGTGCGATACTTATCCCCGCTATTTCTAGGAATTTTGCACAAAAAAACCTCACTGAAGTAAGCCTGTTACTCGATAATTCATTCCGTTTTCTTGTTTTCTTTGCTGTTCCTGCCTCTGCGGGCATAGCATTGCTCGCTCCTGAATTCATTACCCTGTTTTCGGGGAGCCGTTTCGCGAATGCCGCTTCCAGTATGCAGATACTTGCCTGGCTGCCGTTACTTATCGGATTCGGGCATTTCTTTTCTTTTCAGATCCTGATTCCGGCAGGCAAGAACAGGGAAATGCTTTTCTCTATGCTGGCAGGTGTTGCAACCTTCCTGCTCATGAACTTTTTACTGGTCCCCACGCTACACGAAAAAGGTGCCTCACTGGCAACCATTGCAACAGAGCTGGTAGTAACGCTTTCTTATTTTTATTTTATTCAAAAACATTTTTCGTTTACTTATTACTGGAAATTTTTGATACAGTCAATAGCCTGCACACTTGTATTCATTCCGGTTATTATACTGGTGCGTGAATGGGATCTGGGTGCTATAGTAACCTTATGCATTTCAATCAGCCTTTGTGTAGGTCTCTACCTGGCCGCGCATTTATTCCTGTTCAAAAATACTTTTTTACTTAACTTTATTCAGCCCTTTCGGGCAAAGTTCAAAGCATTCCAATGGAATAAATCCCGTGAAAATGACTGATTCAATTATTGAGAAACCGATACATAACCGGAATGTTTCAGTTGTAATGGCAACCTGTAACGGCGGGCTTTATCTTGAGGAGCAAATACAATCCATCTTATTACAAACCCTTCAGCCCGCAGAATTCATTGTTTGCGATGACCAGTCCACAGACAATACCCCTGATATCCTTGAAAAATACAGCAGGCATGGAGTACTGCAATATGTGATCAATACAAAAAGATTGGGGATCACTGCCAATTTTAAAAAAGCCGTATCGCTTGCATCACACAATAATTACGTTGCTCTTTCAGATCAGGATGATATCTGGATGCCTGAAAAGTTAGCAGTTTCTGTAACGGCTTTGCAAAAAATTGATACTAATACAGATCCCGCAATGATTTACTCTGACCTTTTACTGATGAATAAAAGCGGGCAGCTGCTAGATACCACTGTTCAGGCCGAACTCGGACATACTAAATATATTCATTGCCTGGAAACTTTATTATTTGGAAATTTCGTACTCGGCTGCACCGTTGTAATGAATCCGGAAATGAAAAAGCATTTTGCCACAATACCGGAGAACAGTGCTTTTAACCACGATACATGGATCACACTTCTGGCATTTACCTTGGGAAAGGTATATGCACTTCCTGATCCTTATATTTATTACAGGCATCACGACAGCAATGCTACATTTTCCAATCACAGAAAACAAACCAGGATGGAAAGAATTCTTTCCCATCTGAAAAATACAGTTGGGCGTAACGATTATCTTGCAGCGCAATTTGTTCTGGTAAAGGCTTTTTATTCGCATTACAGTGAATTTTTATCGGCCGAAACTGGTAAAATGATCAAAGCCTTTCTTAAGCTCGAACAAAGCCCTTACCTGAGAAAAAAAATAGCATTCGAAAAGGCCTTCAACAACAAATGGATCAGCAGGTTTTAATTTGCGTTCAACAATGAGAAAACTGATTATTGAAATACAGAAAGGTGGATTGGGCGATCATTTCTTCTTCAGCCACCTACCAAGAATTGCGAAAGAAACGGGAGTGTACGACGAAGTATATATTTCAAATGCATCCCTGTTCCGTCATCCCGACTACCGTAAGCTGGTATGGGAAACTAACCCGTACATTAACGGATTTGTGGACGAGCCGGGCATTTTTCATTTTACCGAAACGGTAACAGAAAGAGAAAACCTGCTGGACAGAATCATGCTGCTTTATGGTTTGGATGATGGTAAACGTTTTCACGAACCGGAAGTATATTACCGGCCGGTTGTGAAACCAGAATTAAAGAATGCGGTTATTTATGATCCCAATTTCATTTCTTATACCGGGGACCTTGCCAATGGAAAACCTATTGAAACATGGTTATCACAAAACCATGTAACTGTCGATTTTCAGATGAAGCAATTGAATAAACGCAGCCTAAGCATCCGGCCAACTGCTGCGAGTCTGGAAACTACTTCATTGTTTGATTTCTGCTCCGTAATTGTTTCTGCAAAAAAAATATACTGCTTGAATACAGGAACTCCATCACTCGCGGCTGCACTAAATATCCCGGTAACCGTATTTTACGGTAAGGGCCTTGAGGAACGTTACCGGCATTCAAAAATGCACCAGTACATTTGTCTTGGGAGTAATTATGGTTTCAAGGAAACTCTGATAAAATGGACGGTTCGTCTTCTCCGGAAATTTATTCCACTTGGAACTCCCTGAGGCTTCTTATGTTTGTATCAGTTGTTACAACTGGTTTTGTAGTTTTGGCATAGCCAGGTATCGTTAAACCAACCCCGAATAATGTTCCTATTTCCGCTCATATACATAACTTTTTTTTCCCTGGCCATAAATAGCCTTATAAAAGAAAAAGTAAAAGGAATTATCCCTTTTATTGTTTTTGGGTTGCCTCTCTATACCACATCGCTCTCCATTTGTCATATGTACGGTTTTTCCAAGCTTATTCCTTACCTACAGTCCTTCAAGGAAATCATCATTGTCTGTTATCTTACTTACCTGGTGCTAAGCCTCAGAAAAAAAATATCGTTTCATATCCTTGACAAGGTACTAATCTTCTTCTTTTTCTATATACTCCTTTATGTATTTATTCCCCTGGGCAGTTATGGCTTTCTCGAACGTGTCCTGGCATTCAAAAGCCTTTGCTTTTTCCCTTTAGTGTATTTTACAGGAAGATTTATTGACTTGAAAAAAATCAGTCTGTCAGAGATCTTTCACTACATCTGTTTGTATTCTATTATTGCCGCCTGCGTATTATTGTTTGAAGTGCTTACCTATACACATCTCCAGACATATACCGGGTATGCCGATTACAATTATTATTTTTTCGGTCAGGAACCCAGCGGAGACTATGGCCTCACATGGACATTCCAGATCGAGAATGGCATGAAACGCTTTGCCAGTTTTTTTTCAGCACCCTTAGAATATGCAGCGGCAACCCTGATCTCCGTTTCTGCATTGGCCGCATTAATGACAGATGACCGAAACAAATTAAAAGCCAATAATTTTACCATTGTTGCTACAGCCAGTTCGCTGTTTGCCATTTGTTTTGCCTTATCCCGCGCCTCTTTCGCTAGTTATTTTGTTATCATCTATTCATATGCATGGATCATACGAAACAGAATCATTCTGAAAATTTTTCATTACGGTATACTTGCGGCGGCTGTTTTTTTCCTATTCGTTACTATCAAAGGCGATTTCTTTCAATTCATACTTAATACTGTTCAGTTTACGAACGAGTCAAGTGTGGGCCATGTTATCGAATGGCTCAATGGTGTTCAATCCATGGTAAAACATCCTTTGGGCATTGGCCTTGGAGAATCCGGAAGGATATCCGCTTTCAGCGGATATAATACAGGTGGTGAAAACCAGTTTATCATTCTGGGTGTTCAGGTAGGGGTGATTGCATTGGCTGTTTACATTTTCATGTACATTAAACTCGTAGCTATTGCATTTCATAACATTAAAGTTCATAAAGGAAGGCTCAGGAAATTATCACTTTTCATTTTCCTGATCAAGATGGGCTTGCTCATACCCCTGTTTACCGCGGAAGTGGAGACTTATATTTATATCAGTTACCTGGTATGGTTTCTTTCCGGGCTTTTGATCAATATGACCTCAGAGCAAGCTGACATGGCGAAGCAACCCAATACTTTGACTGATGAAATTGTATATTCCTAATATTATTTAGTTTCATTTATATGAGCATTTTTTCCCTGTTTGTCAATCATAAAAATCCCGGTTCATTTGTTAACCGGATGCGTAAGGACCGGTTCCTGAAAATTCAAAAAAATATTGAGGACCTGATTCAGGAAAAAGGTACTATTAAAATACTTGACATAGGGGGTGAGATAGGATATTGGAAAAACATCGGCTGGCAGAATGAACACACAACCATTTACCTGCTGAACCTCGATACCGGAACCACATTGAAAGACGAGCCTGGCTTCATACATATTTCCGGCAATGCCCTGCACCTGCCTTATGAACAGGGTGCGTTTGACCTGGTTTTTTCCAATTCAGTTATTGAACATGTTGGCAGCAAAGAAAACCAGCAGGTATTTGCCAATGAAGTACGGAGGGTTTGTGGCAGGTATATTGTTCAAACCCCGTCCTTCTGGTTTCCGTTAGAACCACATAGTTTGTTGCCTTTGTTTCAGTTCATTCCTCATTCATTGAGGGCATACCTGATCATGTGGTTCAATATCAACTATTTTCCAAAAGCGGCTACGTATGCAGAGGCTTTGACTGTTTCAAAAAGCACTATCATGTTTTCGAAGAGTCGTTTTCAGCAACTGTTCCCCGAAGCAACTATGCAGGTAGAAAAATTAATGGGAATTCCGAAGTCATACACTGTTATTAAACAGTAACTGTTCATTATCCGCCATACTTTCTGATACCTTACCTTAGCAAGAGAAATGAATCCTGCCGGTAACCATATCCCAACATCGTCTATTAACTGAATGCATGGCTAAACAAATCAAGATAGCAGTTGACATACGGGACCTACGGATCGCGAAAACAGGTGCAAAAACCTACCTTGAAGAGATCTGCAGGGAATTTAAAAAAACACCTCCCGGTTTTCGTTTCCTATTTATAGATACGGTCATTCCGGTATACCGGGGCAATAACAAGTTTTTAAAACTGATTGAACATATTCGTTTTTTTTGGTGGAAGCAACTTCAGCTTCCCTTGATCTGTTTTTTCAGAGGCTGCGATGTACTTTATTGTACCGATTATTTCCTTCCCTATCTGAAGTTGAATTTTAAGACCGTAGTTGTTTTTCACGATGCTTTTTTTTGGGAGTATCCGCTACATTATAATAAGATATGGCTGTTTTTATTTCAACAGATCGCCGTTCGGGCAGCGTTGAAGGCTGACGCCATTGTTACCACCACAGCTTATTCAAAAAAACAGATCCTTCAGTTTGCCGATTTTCAGCCAGACAAAATGATCCCCATTTACCTGGCGCCCAAATCTATTGCACCCCATTTACCTGCACAGTCCACCGCATTAGGCTTTCCGGGCAAATACATTCTCCATGTTGGCGTAATGGAAAAAAGGAAAAACTTGTTGAACCTGATCAGGGCATTTGATCTTCTGCTTAAAGAAGGGTATGAAGATTACTACCTGGTGCTGGCAGGCAGCCGGGTGTTTAAATCCAAATTAGACGATGCTGAAAACATTCATTCCCTTATCGCAGAACTTGGCCTTCACGAAAAAGTGAGACTGCCCGGTTTTATTTCGGATGAAGAACTGGCTCTTTATTATACAAACGCGAGCCTGTATGCTTTTGTTTCTGTTAATGAAGGTTTTGGTATACCTGTACTGGAAGCTTTTCAGCACCAGCTACCCACGCTTGTTGCCAATAACAGCAGTTTGCCCGAAGTGGGCGGAAATGCAGTGATCACCTGCGATCCGTTCGACTATCACGATATCAAAGAAAAAATGAAGCATATTCTTTCTGATCATTCCTTGCAAAAAGAGCTGATCAGCAATGGCAACAAAAGACTCGAATTATTTTCCTGGCAAAAAACAGCGGAGCATCACCTGGCTGTATTCAAAAAGGTCCTTGCTGAATAAGTATCCGGATAATCCGGCAATCATATTGTGCTGAAAATACCTTCGTGCCAGTTTGTGCCTTAGTACCTTTCTAGCTGTTTTTTCACCAGGACACAAAGGGAGAAAGAATAACGTGTTTTACTATTGGATATTTCCCATTTCCGCCTCAACCATTTCTCTAACGATATCAGGCAAAGAATAGGTTGCTTTCCATTGAAGTACCGCAGCTGCCTTAGCCGGGTTGGCCATTCCTGTCATCAGGTCAGTAGGGCGCAGCAAACTTGCATCGCTGATTACATGTGTTTCCCAATTCATGCCCAGTTGTTCAAACACCAGCTTGATAAACGCTTTCAATGAATAAGTATGCCCGGTAGCGATCACAAAATCGTCGGGTGTCGGTTGCTGTAGCATCAACCACATGGCTTCCACATAATCGGGGGCCCAGCCCCAGTCGCGGCGGATATCAATATTACCCAGGTGTAATGTTTCCTTGCTTCCTTTGGCTATTCTGCAGGCAGCCGAAACAATTTTCCGTGTTACAAAACGGTTCGGGCGCAGCGGTGATTCATGGTTGAATAAAATACCGGTACACGCAAACAAATGATACGCTTCGCGATAATTGGCCACCTGCCAGTGGGCAGTCGCTTTGGCAATGGCATAAGGACTACGTGGCTTGAAAGGCGTATTCTCATCGGCTGGGTGTCCGGCTGATTCACCAAAACATTCACTCGATCCTGAATTGTATAATTTAACAGGCAGATCACTGAAGCGGATCGCTTCCAGCAGGTTCAATGTGCCGATACCAATGCTTTCGAATGTTTCGACCGGTTGTTCAAATGACAAACCAACAGAACTTTGTCCGGATAAATTATAGATCTCATCCGGTTTTACCCTGATGATGGTTTGTAAAGTGCTTCTGAAATCAGAAATATTAATAGACACAAGGTTCAGCCGGTTTACCAACCCGAGCCTGTTAAGATTTGTAAACGAATTGGTAGAAGCATCCCTGGATCCGCCATACACTTCATAGCCCTTGTCCAGCAACAGCTTTGACAGATATGCCCCGTCCTGCCCGGAAACACCGCAGATTAATGCTTTTTTCATCTTACAATTTTACTATAATTCGACTTGTTGACCATTAAAAATTAAACCGCTATTATATTTTCACTGCCTGCCACCTTGTTACCCTTATCCAAAAAACTTTCTGCCGCTTTGTGCCTTAGAGCCTTCGTGGCTATTTTTTCATTAGGCGCAAAGAAAAACAGGCGGTTTATCTCTTTAGCAAAGCCTTGCATCATTCATTCCATATCGTTTTTTTAAGAAGCCATTTAAAAGATCAATAATAGCCGGTTTTATGGCATTATTCCCGCTCATATCATCTTTTATCAGATTTCTCATTGCTTGTACGCATCAAAATAGAATATTTGCAGGTATAAACCTTGTCACTTGTAAAGTGTCATAATTATCCAACCACAAAAACCATAGCCATCAGCGTACTATCGCAAATACAAGCCCGTTTTAAAGGTCAATGGTCTGCCGCCGATAAAACCATTACACTGGCAAGGTTAGGCTTCTTATTTATCAGGGGATGTTATGAGCGACTGTTTTTTGCAGAGGCAAAGGGACTGGTATTGATAGGCAAGGGCGCTTCTATCCGTTATGCGGGTTACCTGCAGGCGGGTAAAGACCTGATCGTTGAGGACTATGCCGAGATCAATTGTTTGTCGAGTAAAAAAATAGTGATCGGCGACCGGGTTACCATCGGCAAATTTGCCATTATACGGCCATCCAATAGTTATGGCGGAGAAATAGGCGAAGGATTAAAGATTGGCAACAATTCAAATATCGGCCCTTACTCTTATATTGGTTGTTCGGGTTATATTGAGATAGGCGATAATGTTATGATCTCTCCCAGAGTAAGTATTTATGCCGAGAACCATGTATTCGAAAGCACGGATCTAACTATGAAGGAACAGGGTGTTCACAGGCAATTTGTAAAAATAGAAGACGATTGCTGGATTGCCGCCAACAGCACAATACTGGCCGGTGTAACCATTGGCAAAGGATCTGTAGTAGCTGCCGGCAGCGTAGTTACCAAAGATGTTCCCCCCTATAGTATTGTTGCCGGTGTACCTGCTCAAATTATTAAACAGCGCCGGTAGCATTTATGAATATACTTATCCTGCATGGTTCGTCTGATCTGTATGGTGCGAGTAAAATATTACTGGTAACCGTAAGAATGTTGCGTAAAAAAGGATTTCATCCCATCATTGTGCTCACTGAACCGGGGCCATTAAGTAATGCCCTTGAAAGCGAAGGTTTCGAAACCGTGTATATGAGGCTCGGTATTTTACGGAGAAAATACAAAACCATTCCTGGTATGGTCAACCGTTTCATCACCATCCGCAAAGCCATTGCCGCGCTGAAGAAACTGGTTCGTGAAAAAAATACGCAGCTCATTTATTCAAATACCACTGCGGTATTGGCCGGAGCTTTTGCAGCAAAGGCAACCGGTATCCGGCATGTATGGCATATCCATGAGATCATTGAGCAACCCAAATGGCTTTTTTACCTGCTGGGAAACATGGTAAACCGTTATAGTACCCGCGTAATTGTTGTATCGGAGGCGGTGAAAAAAAGCTGGGGCCGGTATGTATCCGCTGAAAAAATGGCAAGGGTGTACAATGGTATTGAATATGCGCCTTACCAGCAACCGTCGTCCAAACTAAGAGAAGAACTTGGATTGGATGAGCAGACGATCGTGATCGGAATGATCGGACGCGTGCATCACTGGAAGGGGCAGGAATATTTTGTAGAGATCGCATCACAGTTGGCAAAACAATACAAGTCTGTTCATTTTGTAATGATAGGTGATGTGTTTCCGGGATATGAATATTTATACAAATCCCTGGCCAAACAGAAAAAAGAAGCAGGGATCGAATCCCTGGTCACAGACCTGGGCTACCGTACCGATGTCGCGACCCTTTTACAGGGCTTTGACATCTTTGTTTTACCTTCCACCCTGCCGGATCCTTTTCCAACCGTAATACTGGAAGCCATGGCTGCCGGAAAGCCGGTGGTGGCTACCCGTCATGGCGGTGCAATGGAAATGATAGACGAATCCGTTACGGGTTTTTTAATGCCAGTAAACGATGCGGAAAAAGCATCCATGATCATTGGAAAGCTGGTTAACGATAAAGCATTGCGCCTGCAGATGGGGCAAGCGGGCAGACAAAAGGTCCTGTCGCAGTACTCATTGGAAGCCTTTGAACAAGAAATGATAAAAGTATTGGAATGACAGTTGCTATTATTGGATCGCGGGGATACCCTTATGTGTACAGTGGCTACGAGACTTTTGTGAAGGAGCTTTCCGAAAGGCTTGTACAAAAAGGGATACATGTAAAAGTATATTGCCATAAAAATCTTTTCGAAACCCGTCCGCCATTAATGAACGGCATTGAACTGGTCTATATCCCTACCATTGAAACAAAAAGCTTAAGCCAGCTGATCCATTCTTTTTTATCGATGATGCATGCCTGCATGGGCAAAGCGGATGTGATTCTGGCCGTTAATGCGGCCAATGGTCCATGGGGACTCATCGCAAAAATTTTCGGGAAGCCTACCTGTATCAATGTTGATGGGATGGAATGGCTAAGGCCAAAATGGAAGGGGCTGGGTGCAAGGTATTTCCGTTTCTCTGCCTGGCTGGCCACTAAATGGTATGACCGTATCATTACCGATGCCGAAGAAATGCGGAAAGTGTATCTCGAGGAATTCAGAACAGATTCTACCGTGATCGCCTATGGCGCCAATATCCGTTACCCACAGGATCCCTCCTTGTTAAACCAATTCAACCTCAAACCTCAGGAATATTACCTGATCGTAGGCAGGTTAATTCCGGATAATAATGCCGATCTCTTACTACAGGGCTTCCTGGAAGCCGGGTCTTCTAAAAAACTGGTCATCGTGGGTGATGTGCCTTATAGGGACCAGTACGCAGATGCAATCAAAGCGAAAGCGGCCGATAATGTGATCTTTTTGGGATATATTACAAATAGTGAGATATTAGCGGAACTTTATCACCATTGTTTTGCTTATTTACATGGACATGAATTTGGCGGTACCAACCCCACCATGTTAAAAGCAATGGCATATGGTTGCGCAATATTGGCCCTGGATACCCGGTTTAACCAGGAAATGCTTGCAAACGGAGAATTTGGGTTATTTTTTCCGAAGGATGGTTCATCTATCGCCCGTTTAATGCAAACAGTTGAGGATCAGGAAGAAACCCTGGAAAAACGGAGAATCCATTCACGTATGGGTTTAACGGCCAAATACAATTGGGATCATATAACGGATGCTTATATTGCGCTCTTAAAGGAATTGATTGACGTGAAGTAAGACTTTCTGAAATTATGGCCAGAGCCTATAATCGTTATACCACCATCCGATATATTATTGATGCCCCCATTGTGTGCATCTCGTACCTGTTGGCGTCTTCCATAACCTCCGGGAAAAATTTTGGCAGCCTTGATCCCTATATGTATCTCTTCACCTTTATTGCCCTGGTGGTCTGGTACATTGCCGCTTCTTTTTCGCGTTTGTATGCCGACAGGCGTTCCAACAAATACTCGGAAGAGATCGTATTCATTATTTATACCCTCATCCTTTTTACCATTCTCTTGAGTTCGGCCTCGTTCTTTCTCCGGAACCTTTTTCGGTTTGACGCGAATTTTTTCACTTTCTTCCTGACCATCCTTTTTTTACTGATGACCTTTACCAAATACGTGATCAGAAAATACCTGCATTCTGCTATCTACCAGGGAAAATTATTTGACAATGTACTCATCATCGGCTCCACACCATCTGCTTTAGATTTTTACGAAACCATCAACAAATATTACTACTACGGATACAAATGTGTTGGCTTCCTGGATAACGGCAGTTCAAAAATGAATGGCTGCGCTTACCAGGGAAGGATCAATATGCTGGGACCGATCCTGAAAGAAAAAGTAATTGATGAAGTGGTGATTGCCTTACCCAATTCGCAGAGCGATGAAATACAGGAGTGTATTGAATTATGCGATTTCTATGCCACCAAAGCCAGGATTATTCCTGACCTCTACCAATACGCTTCTTCTACTGTTCAGGTAAATAATATCGGCCTGATGCCCGTGATCAGCATCCGCGCACTGCCGCTCGATAAAGCGGAGAACCGGCTATTGAAAAGAATATTCGATATTGGTTTTTCCATCGCTTTTTTCCTGATCCTCGGCTTCTGGCTTTTGCCATTAATCGCATTGGCCATTAAACTTACATCAAGAGGTCCGATCATCTTCAAGCAGGAAAGATGGGGACTGAACAACGAAAAGATCGTATGCTATAAATTCAGAACCATGGTGGCCAACAGTTCTGATATTGATGAAAAAGGTTTTTACCACCAGGCCAGCAAAGACGACCCGCGTGTAACCCGGTTAGGCTCTCTTTTGCGCAGAACCAATATGGATGAATTGCCGCAATTCTGGAACGTATTGCTGGGCAATATGTCGGTGGTTGGCCCAAGACCCCACCCCACACCGCTTAACCTTGAATCCATGCATACGGTAGAAAACTATATGTTACGACACGTAGTAAAGCCGGGGATCTCAGGCTGGGCACAGGTAAACGGCTGCCGTGGCGAAACAAGGGAACCCGGCTCTATGCAACGAAGGGTTAACTTTGATCTTTATTATATTCATCGCTGGACATTCTGGCTGGATGGCCAGATCATTCTGCAAACCGCTATCAATGTTATCAGGGGAGATCAAAACGCATATTAAGCAACAAGATACTGTACTATATAGTAAAACAGCAGGGGCTCTCTGTGCAGCTCTTAATCTCTGTACCTCTGTGTTGAAAAAAACATCTTTAACCCACAGTTCTTTTTTTCAACACAGAGATACAGAGAACACAAAGTTGCACAGAGGAAATTCAACAACACAACAGATTAAGATGCATTTACAAAGATTATCTCTGATAATTGTATCCATTCTATGTATACAATTATGGTCTAATACCCTGCATGCACAGGTGGTATGGGAAACACATACCAAGGAAGTATACAATTATCTCTCACGCATGGCCCAAAAAGGAGTGATCCGTTTTGATGATAATATCCGGCCGCTCAGCAGAAAATACATTGCCGATTGTCTTGATTCGCTCGCACATCAACCCCAATCATTATCCCCCCGCGAAAAACAGGAACTTTCTTTTTACAGCAAAGAATATGGCAATGAAATGGCCATTACCCCCACTGATACAACAGAAAAATTCAGCTTCTTTAAAAAAGATGCCTATCAGCGCTGGCGTAGTTTTTCAGCTAGCGGCAACCATGTTCTTTTCCAGGCCGAGCCGGTATTTACCGCTGCCACTATACGGGGCTCTGGTAAAAATGTAAAGAGCTCCAGTTCCGGTTTGCATTTCTGGGGTTATGCCGGTAAACACTGGGGCTTCCAGTTTTTTTATGATGATATTACCGAATCGGGAAAAGGATTTGACTCTACCCGTCAGAATACACCTGAAACCGGCATTGTGAGAAAAGATACTTCTTTGCACAGCAGCCAGAATTTTTCAAGATTCAGGGGCAGTATTTCCTATAGCTGGAAAAATGGCTCTCTCAGTTTCGGACAGGATTACCTTTTATGGGGGTATGGACAGGCAGGAAAAATTGTTTTATCAGATAAAGCGCCGGCATTTCCTTTTATCCGTTTAGACTACCGTCCTTTTTCGTGGTTGAGCTTTAACTACACGAATACCTGGCTAAATTCCGCTTTGGTTGATTCCGGTCGCTCCTATCCCACCGGCAACCCTTTTTTCGGCGGGGAAAGAAATGTATTCATCCCCAAATTCATGGCTACACACAGCGCGCAGTTTACCTTGAAAAAAGGGCTTGATGTAGCGGTTGGCGAATCCATCGTTTATAGCGACCGGATGGATATTGGTTACCTGTTTCCACTGATGTTCTTTAAAATATATGATAACATTGTTAACAACAGTAATATCAGGGCCGGTTCCAATGGACAGCTTTTCTTCCAGATAAGCTCCCGTAACCAGCTACCGAAAACACATTTGTACACAACTGTTTTCATTGATGAAATCAGGGTATCCACCATTTTCGATAAGAACAAAAGCCGCAACCAGCTGGGCTTTACACTGGGCGCATCCGTTACCGATATTCCTGTTCCTTATATGACCCTTGGTATTGAGTATACAAGAGTGAATCCTTTTGTATATAAGAACCTGATTCCGGCGCAAACGTATACCAGCTACGATTATTCATTGGGCGACTGGATGGGTAATAATTTTGACCGGCTTACCTATACCCTGCGTTACACACCTGTTGCCAAATTAAAATGCCTGTTCAGCTATCAGTCCAGCCGTAAAGGCGGTGCCGGTACCATTGGGCAACAATATATCACGCAACCGCAACCGCCTTTCTTATTCGACCTGCAGAACACGCAAAAAGAATTCGCGGCCCGCTTTTCTTATGAACTTATCAATACCCTCCAGCTAACAGGGTTCTACAGTACTTTACACACAGATAATAAAGTAAGTTCTCAAAAAACCACCATTAATAGTTTTAGCCTGGGATTCAGTTACGGATTGTAATTCGCCCTATCAAGGTATAAATAAGGCAGGAGCCATTTCACGCAAAGACGCTAAGCATGCAAAGCAGCAAAGAGAATCGGCTATTGCCTAAAAATTTTGCAGCTTTGCTTACTTTGCTACTTTGCGTGAAAAAAATCACCGCACAAAGGCTAGTTGAACCCCTTAATTCATCATCAAAGATCATTGTTGATCGTATTTATTTAATACAACAACATTTTACCCATCAACTCCCCCTTAGCGCTTTTCCTGCCAAGGTGTGAGGTCGGGGGGAGCCACCCTGTATACAGGTTATTTATATATCTAAATAGATAGCAAATATTTTCGATATTTGCTGCAACCAATCAATAGTGATGAACCTTATTTCCTGGAAAAAGATTACGCTTTCTCTGTTCGTAATAGCCTGTTCTTTAGCCCTATCCACCGTTTACGCGCAATCCGGTAGCGCGAGCAGTTTACTACCCGGCAAAGCGGGACAAATGAGCGATGCACAGTTGATGCAATTGTGGCAACAGGCACAACGCTCCGGCCTGTCTGAAAATGATGCCATGAACTTACTGGTAAAGCGCGGATTACCGGCATCTGAAGTAAACGGTGTAAAGAAGCGTCTTGTTCAACTGCAGGGCAAATCGAAATCCGGGACCTCTCACAAATTGATCAAAGACTCGGCCAATTTTATCCGCGATACCGGTTGGGTAGCAGAAATCCCCGCCCTGCGCAGAAAAAGCAATTATTACGGTTTTGATTTTTTCAATAATCCCAACCCCGTTTTCGAACCCAATCTCCGTCTTACCGCACCCAAAAGTTATGTATTGGGCGCTGATGATGAATTAACCATCAATTATACCGGTATCAATGAAGCCAGCGTTGATGTAAGCGTTAACCCCGGCGGAACCATTCAGCTACCTTATGCAGGGGCAATTAACGTTAGCGGGCTTACGATTGAACAGGCTACCCAGAAAATAAAGAACAAAATGAAGCAGGCCTACCCTGCTTTGGCTACCGGACAAACACAGGTATTCATCACGGTTACCAATTTTAAAACCATCCGTGTACTCGTAATCGGCGAGGCGGAAGGTCCGGGTGCTTACCAGGTTTCTTCACTGGCCTCTTTCTTTAATGTACTCTACCTGTGTGGAGGCCCTTCTGAAAATGGTTCTTTACGAAAAATCGAACTCATTCGTAACAACAAGGTTATTGAAACCATCGACTTCTATTCCTTTCTTCAAAAAGGGCTTCTTGGTAAAGAGATCCGCCTCGAAGACCAGGACATTATTCGCTTCCCCATTTACCAAAAAAGAGTTGCTTTAACCGGTGAGGTTAAAAGGCCCTCTATCTATGAATTACAGGAAAAAGAAACACTGGGTGAACTGGTACAGTATGGGGGTGGATTTACAGAGGCTGCTGTTAAAGACGAGGCCAAGATCGTACAGATGGGCGATAAGGAAATGAAGATGCGGGATATTGCCGCGGCAGATTTTAATTATTTCATTCCCAGAAATGGCGACTCCGTTTTCTTTCAAAAGATCTTACCCAGGTTTTCCAATCTGGTGGTATTAACCGGTGCCGTATTCAGGCCGGGCAATTATGAATTAACCGATCAATTATCGCTTTCCAGGCTGATCAAAAAAGCTGATGGACTGAAAGAAGATGCCTTTCTGAACAGGGGATATATCAAAAGAAAAACAGCCGATGCCGAGAGGAGACAGATATCCTTTATCACAGCTGATATCATGAGTGGCCAGCAACCCGATATTCTTCTGGCGAAAGACGATTCTGTTTATATTCTGTCAAAAGACAATCTCAGGGATGTACCCACCATAACCATTTCTGGAAACGTGCGGATGCCGAATACATTTCAATTCCGTGAGGGGATGTCGCTGGAAGATGCGATACTGATGGCAGGTGGTTTTACCAATGATGCCGCCACTCACAAAGTAGAGATCTCTAGGCTGGAAAAAAACAAGGCCGATACACTGGCTAATAAACTGATCGACCTGCTTACACTGGATGTTGACTCAAGCTTCCACAACCTGGGCAGCAAAACATTGCTACAGCCACTCGATAATATTTTTGTACCCCGATTGCTGAACTACCGCGATCTCGGCATGGTAAAGATCCGTGGCGAGGTACTGTATGCCGGCGATTATACACTGGAGAAAAGAAATGAAACCATTCAGGAGCTGATCAAACGCTCAGGCGGCATTTCTCCATTTGCTTCCATGAATGATGTACAGGTATTCAGAAAAGGCTTGCGGGTAGGAACCACCATCTTATCAGATGATTCGAAGGAGAAAGACAAATTTCTGCTGCAACCTGATGATAGTATTTTCATCCCAAAGAATGTGCCTTTTGTTGAGATACAGGGGGCCGTATTTAATCCGCAGCTGATCAGTTACCAGTCGGAAAATTTTATGTCCTATATTTCAGACGCCGGTGGTATTACCGATAAGGGCAACCTGAAAAAAGCATACATACAATACAGCAACGGTATCAATAAAAAAATACACCATTTCTTATTCTTCCGGAAATACCCAAAAGTATTACCGGGAAGCAAAATCATCGTTCCCGAAAAACTGGAAGGTGCCAAAAAAGGACTTTCCATATTCGAAGTATCGACCCTGGTTGGCTCACTGGCAACGCTGGTAAGTTTGATAGCCGTTCTGAAAAAATAAAAGAGACAACGCCCACTATGCAACCACATCCGGATAATACCACCCTAAATAATGATGCAGATGAGGCTGAATTTTCTTTTCGCGGCCTGATTCAGCAATGGAAAGAAAATATCCTGTACGCACTTACCTACTGGAAAATATTATTTGTTGCCGCCATCTTTGGTGGCTTGCTGGGCCTCGGCTATGCATGGATCCGTTCCGCTACCTATACGGCAAGACTGACCTTTGTGGTGGAAGAATCCAAAGGTTCCGGTGGTTCTATCGCTTCAGCCCTGGCGGGCCAGTTCGGATTTGATATTGGTGGTTTGGGTGGTACCAGTGGTATCCTGGCGGGCGATAATGTATTGGAGTTATTAAAGAGTCATTCGCTCATCAAAAAAACATTGCTTACTCCCTATACGGATTCTTCGCCTGTTTCCATTGCAGACAAATATGCGGAAGTATATAAGTGGAAAGAAAAATGGAAGGATGATAACCAGGTAGGAAAGCAGGTAAATTTCACTGCAAACAGTACACAGTTCCCAAGACTTGAGGATAGCCTTTTGCAGGTTATGATCACACGGATCGTGGAAAAAGAATTGTCGATTGCCAAACCCGATAAAAAACTGGGCTTTTTTGAATTACAGGTTACTACCCGTAACGAAACACTCAGTACCCTGCTCTGCGAAAGGCTATTAAAGATCGCTACTGATTTTTATGTGGATACCAAAACAAAAAGGCTAAGAAACAATGTTAACCGTTTACAAAGAAGAGCGGATAGTTTGCAGTTTGTATTGGATAGAAAAACCCTTTCCGCCGCAGAGGTTAACCAGTTATTGCTGGATGGCAACCCCGCTTATTCCGCCCCAACTGTTGATGCGGAGATCAGCTCCAGGAACAAGTTTATACAGAGCACCATTTACGCAGAAATAGTTAAAAACCTGGAAGTAAGCAGAACCTCCCTGATACAGGAAACACCTACGGTGCAGGTGGTTGATAGTCCGGAATTGCCATTGAAGGAAAATAAAACGAAATGGTATATGGGAGCCCTGGCGGGAGCTGCGGCGGTTTTCGCTGTTGTGTTGTTGTTTATTGCTTCGCGGAGAAGAGTTTAGTTTACCCCCCGGCCATTCATTTACCGCGAAGCCGCAAGGGCACGAAGGCTCGCTAAGTAACTTATTGAAAAAGATCCTTGCGTACCATTGCGACCTGGCGCCTTCGCGGTTAAGGAATTGTAGCCTTACCTGATTCTGAATTGTTGAATGCTTAATGGCCATTCATTTACCGCAAAGCCGCAAGGGCACGAAGGTTCGCTAAGTAACTTGTGTGAAATTCTTTCAGCAGGTTTTAGTTGTCATTTATTAAGGAACCGTTTACAGTCTGTAAGCCACAGACAGGTTGCCGTGAAAATTCAGGAAATCATAGCCGTTCTTAAAATAGCCCAGGCCAGGCAAAATAAAATACTCGTAGTTCAATGAACGTATCAAGGCCATCTTGCCCGAGAAAAGAAAGCGGTCTTTCTGCCAGTCAACATGCAGTGTGGTTGACACATCAATCCAGTGCCTGGTAAAATCCTGTGTTATAATAAAAGCATTGTATACAAAATCATTGTTCCGGGCAATCCTTTCGAATTGCAACCCAACTTTGTTAAATCCTTTTACCCAGCTGATGTCTATCAATTGGCTGTTGGTACCCGGCCCAAGTCCCGAGCCCAGGATCTGGCCCTTATTGGTATATCCTTGTCTTACATAAGGATGCTCGTACCAGCTCAACCCCTGTTGCGTCAGCTCCCCGGTAGGCAATTGCAGTTGTGTAAATTCAGACGCGAATTCTATAAACTGGTCTTTCTTGTGTATTGCAAAAAGCTTTCTAAACCCGGCTGTATAAGCCCGTGGGTATCCATTATCCGCGATCACATTGAGTAACGAAGGTGATTTGTCGTTTCGCCCGAACTCAAAGTATAATTCCGCTTTTTCCTCAGGCATAACATAGCGGGCAAACAAAGAACCGGTTGCCGCTTTCTGTCCGTTTTTTTCTGTATTCGATTTGATAACACCTTCCAACGGAAGGATATCGGCAATACCGGAAACGTCGGATTTGTACAGATAGGAAACCCTGGTAAAACCAACAGAAAGCCCTTTTACCCATTTGGGTTGCCAGCTAAGCATAAACCCGGCAAGGTATCTCGACTCCTCATTTTTGGGTTTATACAATCTTACCCCGTTATAGTAACGATTGGTATCAGGAGGTGTAATACCCGAAGAGGTTAGGTTGCCCGCAATCAGCTGTCCTTCAAAACTGCCGATCCCGGTTTCGATAGGTTTAATTGTATTCAGTGTAATATGCGCAAAACCGGGCGCATTATTACTCATGATAAGTGCATTGTATCTTCCCGGACCCCACCAGATATTTTCGGTAGACAGGCCAGCCGATAAAGCACCTAGTTTATAGCGTATGCTGGATTGCCCAGCGAAGATCTTTTTATACGAGCCGTTTCCAAACTTTTCCGGAAGATCAATGGTATTGAGTAATCGGTAATACTGCGCCCAATACACATCGTAATGTTCTGTGGGAAAAGTTTCAAAATCTGTATTCTGCGCATATACCAGTTCCGGTTTCAGCTGAACCGAAAAATTTCCTGCAGTGAACAAAACGCCTGCAGAAAGCAGGGTTTCCATTCCTCTTGCAGGAACCATGGCACCATCGTTCAAACCATAGGCATGATGACTGTTAAATTGAATGGTAGAAGATACCGGAAGCCATTGTACTGCGAATGAATTGTTTTTACCGGATATGATGTTTTTCGTTTTTGTCTTCCACTCCGGCAGCAAGGTATCCAGCGATGCGTAATTCGATTCGAATGACCGTAGGTTTAATCCTGATTGTAAACCCATCTTCCCGGTTAACTGTTGTCGCCTGGTAAAATCCTGTACGCCATCCGCTAGAAAAGAACTGCTTTGCGCCGATAAACTGCATACGGTTATGAATACAAATACAGCCAAGATGCTGATCCGTTTTGCATACGCAACTAATTTGGCAGCTGGTTTTCTTTTCAGGTCAATCATACAATACATAGATGAATATAGGTACGCTGTGGTGAAGATAGTGTGATAATATGCTATTGAATCTTTGTGTCTTATGGAGTTTTTTTTGAACCGCGAAGGCGCTAAGACACGAAGTTGCACGAGGAAGAAGAAGGAGGGTTATTTTCAGCCCCTCCCACTCGATATAAACTCTCCGTGACCGTTTGCGCCTTTGCAATCTTTGCTTCTTTGCGTGAAATAGTTTCTCGAAACGAGGCAAAGATGGGTCTATCTATCCTCCAGCCAAGTGCAAGGGCTATGTGTTTAAAACTGGTACTGAACACTCAACCTGCTATGCACATTAAAACGGTTCACATCTTTATCCCAGGCATAATTGCTGCTGTTGATAAACTGAACAATACCTGAAATCAACAGGTTCTGGTACTTCCATTGTGGCATAATACCAATGCTCAGGTCGGTCCATTTATTGGCATGGTATTGTGGGTCTCTCTCTACTCTTTCCAGAAGTATACCCCATTGTTTCATGCCCTTTACCCAGGTAGCAGTTATACTTTGCACATTACAGCCCAGTCCTGCTCCCGCACCCATGATCTGGTTTTGATGCGTATACCCCTGAAATATCTGGCCGTGTACATACCAATTACCCGCTTCCCGTACAAGATAATCAGGCGACTGGCTCATTTCTGTTAGTTCAACACCGAAATCAAGGTAACTGTCTTTTGTAAGCTCAACTATTTTTTTAAACCCAACAAGATGTGCGGCAGAATGGGTTGGCCCCATCAGGTAATCTCGCGTATTATAGTTGTAATCATTATAGCCCCATTCTACATAGAATTCCGCTTTTGCTTTGGGCAGTACCCAACGGGCATAAAAAGAAGCCAGCTGGTCGGTTCCTAATGTATCATCGCCCTGTTCATTTTGCTTTGAAAAAGCTTTTGCAACAACCGGGATATATTCGTTTAGGAAATTCCCTTTTGAAAGAACAAGTGATTGTTTATACCGTTGTATGGCCCTTGTCATGCCGAGAAAAAGCCCGGGTACCCATTTTGGGTGGTAGCTGATCACATAAGCACTCAGGTAACGCCAGTCTTTGTTGAGTGGCGATGCCGGTGGTTTCAGGTTAAAGTTTTCGTAGGCCCGGTTATCATCCGCCGTTAATTTACCACCGATCAGTTGCCATTCAAAATCGCCGATCGGGGTTTTGGCAGGTTTCCGGCTGCTGATAAAACCATGAACAAAGCCCGGTGCATTATTACTCATCAGCAGGGAGCTTCGGATACCCGGCCCCCACCATAGGTTTTGCGAAGTAAGCCCGGCAGAAATAGCGCCTATAGATGCCTTGATAAACGATTGCCCGGGAAATAGCTTCTGGTATGGGCCACCTGCATTGCTACCATATGCCGTATTGGATGCATAGGAAGGATTATTGGCATACACCAGTTCAGGCATCAGCTGTACCTCAAAAGCCCCATAACTGGCCCGTATACCCGCGCTAAGCATTGCCTGGTAGCCATTGGCCGCTATCATGGCACCATCGTTCCATCCGTAGGGGTGGTGGGTATTGTATTGCTGGATAAGTGTAAGGGGTAAGACGGAAAATAAGGGCTTTTTCCAATTCGTTTCTTTACTGCGAATAAGGGGTCTTACGGTAAAAGACACAGAAGAGTCAAATTTACCCAGCAATTGCTCATTACGGAGCCGCATATCTTCTGCAGACCCTATCGTGATCGCCTGGCCAGCTACGGTTGTCGTTAAAAAACAAGCTATCAGGCCAAAAAAAAATCCCACGATGGTTACACGGGGATTCAATAAGCCAAGGGCCATTTTACACAATCTTTGATATGGAGATAACATTGGTCTCTTTTCGTTCTTTGTCAAGGCTTTCAAATACAGAATTATTACTTACAAATTCAGGCACCAGTTCTTTCATTTTGGCCACCATTTCCATGGAGCCCTGCCTGCGTTTGGCCAGCTCCACCAGTTCTTCAAAATGCTCCTGCAGGTTATCCAGCTGGTTATGCCTAACCTTGGCTATCATGATCTTTTCGTGATAGGTAGTAGTGGTATTTTCAGAATCGGTTAACAGTTCTTCATATAACTTTTCGCCCGGCCGCAATCCTGTGTATTTAATATCAATATCAATACCCGGAACCAGGCCGTATAAACGGATCATTTTTTTGGCCAGCTCCACAATGGCTACGGGTTTGCCCATATCGAACACAAAGATCTCCCCACCCTTGCCCATTGAGCCAGCCTCCAGTACCAGTTGGCAGGCTTCGGGGATGGTCATAAAAAACCGGGTTATGTTCGGGTGGGTTACGGTTACCGGCCCACCCTTTTCAATCTGTTCTTTAAAGCGGATGATCACCGAACCATTCGATCCCAGCACATTTCCAAAACGGGTGGTAATGAATTTGGTTGTCTGTTGCTGCAATGTGGCAGTCCCGTTAATGCCGGTTTCTGCATGGTGTACCTGGTGGTGCAGTTGCTGCACATAGGCTTCGGCCAATCGCTTGGATGCCCCCATTACATTGGTGGGGTTTACCGCTTTATCGGTAGATACCATTACAAAACGCTGTACATGGTGCTTTACAGACAGGTCGGCAATTATTTTCGTGCCCATTACATTGGTCAAAATGGCTTCTGTGGGGCATAGCTCCATCATGGGCACATGCTTGTAAGCGGCCGCATGGTACACATAGTGCGGTTCAAACAGGCTGAATAGCTCTTCCATCCTCCCCTCATTGGTTACATCGCCCAGATAAGGAACACAATTGGTAGGCGTTTTGATATCCTGCAATTCCAATTCCAGCTGATGCAAGGGGGTTTCGGCCTGGTCGCAAAGGACAATGGTTTGGGGATTGAATTTGAGTAATTGGCGCACAATTTCACTTCCGATAGAACCAGCGGCACCGGTAACCAGTATCCGCTTATTGCTGATCTGGTTGGCAATTTCCTCGTTGTTAATGCGTATCGGCTCTCTTTCGAGCAGGTTTTCAATTTTAATAGTCTGTAATTGTCGAGTAGAAAATTGTCCATTAATCCATTTGTCAACAGGGGGAACATTCAGTACAGTGATGTTATGGTCTAGGCAAAAATCCACCAAGTCATTTTTCTTAGAGGGTGCCAAGGTAAAAGCTGCAATAATTAGTTCATCTATTTTCTGGTTAAGCGTTAAGCTTTGTAGATCCATGGTATGCTGAATACGTATCCCATCCACTACTTTCCCGACTTTCCTAGTATCATCATCTACAAAAGCGACAATATTTACATTCGAGCTTGTATCATGTTCCAATACCCTTTTTGTAGCAAACCCTGCTTCTCCTGCACCGTAAATAATCACGTTTTTACGATCCATTTTATAGTTACGCAAATAACTGAATGCATACTTTACTAAAACCCGGTAAGATATTAAGAACAGAAAACTGAAAAGGGCATAAATAATTAAGGTGACATTGGAGAATGATAATGCCCCACCAGAATTGGATGCAACCAAGCTGATGAAGAAAAGTACACTTGTGGTCATTACAATCGCATAGCAAATACGCAATGCATCCTGTACTCCTGTGTATCTGATAATACCCGCATAAGTTCTGAAATTGATAAAAACTATGGAGTTGATCAAAACAAGAATCAACAGATTTCCACTCAGGTCATGTAAATTAATTGCTTCAATAGAAAGGTTGACACGTATCAGATACGAAAAAATAAGTGCAAGACAACAAATCACTAGATCAATCAAAAAAATGATCCAACGGGGCACTATATTAATTTTCTTAAACATAAATGAACTTCATTCTTCTGTTAATTTTCAATTCTTAGCTATTTGTAAAACTACAAAAAATATCGCTTATCATAATTCTATTCAAACTAGCCTAAGTCATTGATTATGAGCAGATATTTGCATATTCTAATTTGTTTATACTTAATTCCCCTTTAAAAGTTCTTTGATTTTACTTCTCAGCTTGTTTATGAAGCAGCTCATTTATCATCAACGAAAATTTACGAGCACCTTTATAATTAAGATGGGAGAGATCAATAAACTCTTCATCTTTCATGAGATAATCTGCATAGTCCCAAAACTGTACCCCCTTAAAAGTCTCTTCTAAAAGCAACTTTTCAAGGTTCTTTTCGTGGTTTTTTTTGTACCTCTGGTGCAACGGCGAGCGCAATAGTATTATATTCAGCTTATGCTCTTTAGCTACTGCGATGATTTTTCGCAGATAGTTAATATTCTGTTCAGAAACGTTATTACCGAAAGTTCCTGCCGAATCAATAATACCTTTCCCTTCTTTTTTAATAGCAGTTGCTACTTCACTTTGTCGCATAAACTGATAACCACCCCAATTCAACCTATCATAAATTTTATCATGTCTAGAAAATAATAATTTATTCTTCGTTTTAATCGCATCAACCGAAGCTTTTATGAACGTAGCCGGGTTCTTCAAAAAAAGTTTCATTTTATCATCTATTGGTATCACTTGAGAGTATTTTGGATACTTATACCCCATGTAAGTACCCTTATATACCCAGTCATCCATATACTGAGCAAAAACATTATTCGAATACCCTAAAATCAATGTATTAATACCTTGATTAGATTCAATTATCTTCTTGAACTTATAATATATATAAAAATATGCGTCTGAACTCTGAGCTAAACTGATACTATTGGCGATCAACGAGTCGTTAAGGCCGCATTGAAGATGTGAGTGCCCTAATATTAAAATTTTTTTAGCGGGATCTATTTTATAGGAAATTTTATCACTCAATATTTGATTGGCGTATATATCCATTAAAGTAATACCAACTAAAGAAACCGAAATTAAAATGAAGGCTTTGTAAATAAATTTACGCATACTAAAATTGAAAGTAAATAAATTCGCGATTTTCAAATACCCCCAAAAACAAAACAGCAAGAATTAAGATAAAATAGATACTCCATCTGATATAAATTGGCTGTCTTTCGAAAAAGAAAGATATTTTCTTACCTGATTTAAATTTATCAATTATCAAAAGCAATAAAATCAGACATACTGACAAAGCAAGATATCCATTAGACATTCCCATATATTCAATTACAGCAGAGTGCTTTTTATAGTCCCGATATAAGTCAGGAATGCCCGAAAAAATACTCTGAACTATATAAAATGCTGATTTCATTGTGTTTGCACGAAAAAAAATCCAGGCAACACAAACAAGAGAAAAGGTAAAGCAGGTATTCAACAGTGGAGAATTCAAAAGCGGTACTCGACCAGCTATTTTTCTTCTAATGCCAGTGGTGAGAACAGACACTACAAAATAAGTACCATGCAAAACACCCCAAACCAGGAACGTCCAATTTGCGCCATGCCAAACTCCACTGATAATAAATACAATCAATAAATTGAAACACAGCCTGTTGATAGGTACCTGATTTCCACCTAGAGGAATATAAAGGTAATCTCTAAACCAATTAGATAAAGAAATATGCCACTTATTCCAAAATTCCTTTAAACTTCTGGATAAATATGGGTTATCAAAATTGTTAATTAGTTCAAACCCCATTACCCTTGCAGCTCCAATCGCCATGTCTGAATATCCAGAGAAATCGCAATATATCTGGAAAGCAAAAAAAACAACAGCTATAGTCAGGCTTATACTATTATAGTCATGCGGAGCATTAAAAACAGTGTCTACTAATATGGTTAACCTGTCTGCAATTACTACTTTTTTAAATAATCCCCAAGCCATCAATTTTAACCCTCTTGTTACCCGTCGATAATCAAAATTGTGTTTTTCACGAAACTGATGCAACAGATTCTGAGGCCTTTCAATTGGGCCTGCCACCAATTGAGGATAGAACATTACATACAGGGCGTATATGCCAAAATGTTTTTCTGCTTTTTGATTGCCTCTATATACTTCTATCGTATAACTCATTGCCTGAAAAGTGTGAAAAGATAAGCCAATAGGTAGAAGGATATTTAAATATGGCAGGTGTATACTACTTCCCGAAAGGTTGAATAGGCTTGTGATGCTATCATTTAAAAAGTTATAGTATTTGAAGACTACGAGTATCCCGATATTTGCAATCAGACTTGCAATCAAAAAAAGTTTTCGTTTCTTACCTGTTGCTTTTTCAATATAAATTCCGCTTCCATAATCCACTACTATTGTAAAAGCCAGTATCATTATATAAATAGGCACAAATGCCATATAGAAATAGCAGCTGCTTAATAAAAGCCATAGCCATCTCTTATTATAGGGCATAGCAAAATATATGCCCGTTACGATAATGAAGAAAATCAGAAAATGGAGTGAATTAAACAGCATCTACTTAGTCGATTAGGCTTTCAATATCTAACAGTAAAAATGAAATTGGTTTGTACAATAAACAACGATAGTTGAGCATATTAAGTACCGCTCAACTATCGTTGTTTATTTTGTATATATTTCTTAATTAGGGATTTTCCTGAAGTAAACTTTTGATCTTTTTAGATACACTGTCTGCATTTAATCCATACTGTTCACGCAAATAATATTGGCTTCCTACAATTGTAGAAAAGCCATTTCTCAATGCCATTCTATGAAACTTTTTTGGGTAGGTATTATTATCCATCAAAACCTCGGATATAGCAGACCCTAATCCTCCATGGATCGTGTGTTCTTCTAAACTAAGAATGCCACCGGTTTCATTTGCTGCAGCTATTATGGCTGTTTCATCGATCGGTTTGATAGTATGTATACTTACTACCCTGCATTCAATTCCCTGGGATTGTAAAGTTGTTGCGGCTTTCACTGCCTCTTCTAATATTCCTCCTGTTGCAAAAATGGTGAAATCTGTTCCTTCCCTTACAACTCTTGCAACGCCTGGTTGAAACACCTCCCCTTCCTTATTAGTTCTCCCGGCAGAAGATTTATCCAGGCGCAGGTAATGCACCCCTTTATGTGTGGCTATATATTTTGTGATCTCTTCTGTTTCCCAAAAATCTGCGGGACAAAATATTTCAATATTAGGCAAGGCCCTCATTATTGCAATATCCTCTGTAGCATGATGGGAATATCCAAGAGCGCCATAACTAAACCCTCCACCAATAGAGATAATGTTCACGTTAGCCTCATGATAACAAGCATCATTTCTTATTTGTTCAAGGCATCTAAGTGTACAAAAATTTCCAATAGAATAGGTAAACACTGTTTTACCAGACATCCCTAAACCAGTGGCTAATCCAGTCATGTTTTGCTCAGCAACACCTACATTAATATACTGTGTAGGAAATTGTTTTTCAAAGTCATTTAAAACCCCAAAGCCAAGATCCCCTGTAATTAATATTATATTTTTATCCTGAGCCGCAATTTCAGTCAGCGTCTTTATGAAATGGTCCCTCATTAACTTCTAGCTTATAATAATTAAGTAACTATCCTAATACCGCAAACCCTATATAAGGATCCCATTCAATTCGTTCAAAATTGAGGTTTTTAATATTCATGCTTTCCAATAGCGCAAGCGTTTCCCCTGGCCATTGAGGGTTGTCTAACTCATCAAAAGCCAATATTGATCCTTTATGCATTCTTGGAAGGAAATGTTCCAATGCAACTTTTGTAGGCTCGTACAAATCAAGATCAATGAAAAGCATACTGATCATCAAATGTTTATTTTCCTCTAAAAATTTAGGAATAGTGACAGCACAGTCTCCCTTAATGAGATGTGTTTTATCCATATGTCCCAGGAATCTGTCTTTATCATACTGAACAATTAATTCAGATAACTCTTCGTATGCATTCGTATAGAAATGTCCTACCTCATGCTCATATGTGGCATTGGCATCTTTTTCACTCAGATTCGGGAATCCCTCATATGTATCAAATCCATAAATTCTGCGGGTCAGATTTTCGGGCTCAAGAATAGCGCTTAACTTAGACCAGGCGGCTAAACTAAAGCCTCTGAAAACGCCGCATTCTACGATTGATCCCTTAACTGGCAGGAGTTTTTTATAAATTTCATACAGGGCCAGAAAACGCTTAAGATGTTGACGTCTTACATACTTAGGGAAATTTTCTAACTTGATGTCTACAGGATCTGGATTGCGTGAAAAAATTTCTCCGATAGCTTTTCCAACTTCCAACTCGGTATTTGTTTTAAATTGCTTCATACTTACTTTTATAAACTTTCTAATTCTTTTAATGCTTTATCAAATTCATCTCCACGTGCCGTTCTATAATGCCACAACACACTGTTCTCCATAAATGAAACCCCTTTACCCTTGGTTGTATTGGCTATGATACAAGTTGGCTTGCCTGTTTCATGTGGTATTGCGGCAAAGATATCTGATAAACTCTGATGATCATGCCCGTCTGCCTCAATAACGCTCCATCCAAATGCTTCCCACTTCGATCTAAATGGCTCCAAATTTAAGGTTTCGGAAACAAGTTTTAAACTTTGAATTTTATTATAATCAATTATTGCCACCAGATTATCCAGTTTATGGTGCGCGGCAAACATAATCGGTTCCCAATTCGAACCTTCACCCATTTCTCCATCACTCATCAAAACATATACTTTGTTACTCTTATTATCCAGTTTGCTTGCTAAAGCCATCCCTGTACCTACTGATAAACCATGACCCAAAGAGCCGGTCGACAGTTCTACTCCCGGGATCCCTTTGTGAGACACGTGTCCACTTAGGTCAGACCCATCCTGATAATGGGTCATTAATTTATCCTGGCTAAAAAAGCCGCATTCTGCTAAAGTAGCATACACTCCTGCCCCGGCATGTCCTTTACTCAATATAAAACGATCCCGATCGCTCCAATTGGGATCCGTTGGTTTTACGTTTAATACTTTCCCGTATAAAACACTTAGAATATCTACAATAGACAAAATAGAGCCAATATGCGAACTCCCACCTTTATTCGTCATCTTTAGAACGTGAATTCGTACTCTTTTTGACATTCCAATAACTTCTCTTATCTCCATATGCTCAATAAACTGATTGAAAAATAATTATGTGTTTTTAACCTGTATTGATGGTTTTATTTGCGCAAATAAAACGTTTCTTCTTGATACTATATACATATCCTTGTCAGGTGAGATCTTTTTTACTATTTGGGATATATAGACCAATGCTTTTTCCCTATTTACTAAGTTAAGACCCGTGCAAAAAAGAAGCTTCATATCAAGAAGTAACGTCTGTTTCTGAACATATAGCAGCCCAAATTTGCTTTTCCAGGGTCTTACAACTTCATTATAAAACTCATCTGGCTCGTTTTGCCCTGCAACAATTTCGCCAAGATCAGCAAAAATAATAGAAGAAAAATCACTTATCCCCGGTTTTATTGATAACAGCCCATTTTCTTCTATGGAATAAAATTCAACCCCGTTTTCCCATACATTAGGCCTCGGTCCAATCAAACTCATATTTCCCGCCAATACATTAAAAAACTGGGGTAACTCATCTATCTTATATTTTCTGATAAATTTTCCCACTTTTGTGATCCGCACATCCGCCGTTGTTGTTGTCCGGATGATAGTTTTATCAGCATTGATCACCATCGAACGCAATTTGATTACTTTAATTACCTTCATCCCTTTTCCAATTCTTTTAGACAGATAAAAGGGATTATGAAAATCTTCAAAAAAAACAATCATTGCCGCCACGAAAATAATAGGTACAAAGATAATAGAGGCACATATCGTAACTATCAAATCAAAAAAACGCTTAGAACTCATATTTAATTAATGCAGCTTAGAGGTATTGTGATTAAAATCCGATGACCATTTTTTCCAGCTTTGACATGCTTTCGTCAGATAAAAGCCATGTTTCAGAATTTAAAAAGGTCTCTAATTGTTTTTTTGAACGTACCCCAACCAATGTAACAGACTTATTAATCTTTTGTAAGACCCATTTAATTGCCAGTTGAGGCATACTCATGCTGTTACCCTGCAAGATCTCATCTTGAATGCTATTTAAATATGAAATAATAGCAGGGAGTTTGGCATGAAAATTAACATAGACATCCCGGCTTCTCCTGTCATCTTCAGGGAACCTGGTATTGATATTATATTTCCCACTTAATATCCCCTGTGCAAGTACCGAATGAGCTATAAACAAAAGATTATCATTTTCCATTAATAACTGATTCGTTTTATGCTCATTCTCTTTAGCAATTAAACTATAATCGTATGAAAAACTTAATAGTCCTTCGCTATTACAGTTCGTTGGAAGGTCAATATTGGTTACACCAAAATATTTGATTTTACCTTCTTCGCGCTTACGGCTTAATTCGCCAAATATATCTGCTAAAGGTGTTTTTCCGTCCCAATAATGAATCTGGTACAGGTCTATTACATCTGTACCCAATCTTTTCAAACTAGCATTAAGAGCCTGACTCAGGTAATTCTTCGAATTATCGTAATAAGACTTTCCATCATTTCCGATTCTTACGCCAAACTTTGTGGCGATAAAGGCTTTATCCCTTATTCCTTTTAGTCCTTTAGAGAGATTTGTTTCAGATTCACCTAATCCATAACAATCGGCGGTATCAAAAAAATTAATCCCACCATCAATAGCCATTGGAATACAGGAGATCAGCTCATCAACATCAACGCCTGACCAACCATGTTTACCTAAAGGTCCGCCACCAAAACCGATACGTGAGATACGGAGGTCCGAATTTTTTATTTGTAAGTAGTCCATTAGTTAGCGTAAAGATTGATTTGTCACAAAGTATCGGAATGCAAACTCTTATCGATTGCTTCTTTCCATTGATCAACAATTGTTGTTATTGAGAACTTGCTTTGGGCAAGCTTATACGCATTTGTTCTTTTACGGTAAAGTGTTTCAGGATCATGCGTTTCAGAAATTGCTTTTCTCATTCCTTCTACGTCTCCATGGTCTACTACCCAGCCACAATCGTTCTCTTTCACCAAAATATCTAAATCTGAATCTGAATCACAAACTGCTAATACAGCTTGTCCCATTGATAATACACTTACAACTTTACTCGGAAAAATTACATTGCCCGCTCCTTGTGATTGAAAGACCAGGCCTACCTGGGAAGAGATCATTAATTCTTTCCATTGCTCTGGCCCTAAACTATTCCCAAGCACTAGTTTTTGTTCTTCCATAAGACCCTTGCATTGCAATGCCACTTCCTTTTCAAACTGGTTTTTCCTATTCCCACTTGTATAAAATTTAAAAACGCTGCAGTTATTTATATCTTCTCCGGCAAGAAAGTTGAGCATTGTTGTATAGTCATGCATCAGGCCTAAAGTCCCACAGTAAAGAAAGTTTACTGCCCCATCATATTTTTGTGGTTCAAAGTAATCTCCCGGCGATCCGGAACAAATTGGAATAACCGGCGAATTATTATTCACCCACCCTTTGGATAAAGCATAATTTTTGTGACTGTCCAAAAGATAGATACTACCGGATGATTTCGAAATAGCTTTCCCCATCAATCGCAAAATAAGTTTTTCAAAAAATCCATCTTGCTTTATCACTCCGTGTATAACAAGTGATTTCGGATAAATATCAAAGTTTACTATTAAGTGTTTTTTTTTTGAAAACAGGTACCCATTTACTATTGGCAGGAAAAATGGGTTGGTTACTGTAATAATAAGGTCGTATTTTTTTTTTATTTGCTTGGCCTTTCTTATGCAGGTCAAAGGAAAAAACACATAATTTTTGATTCGCAAATAAATTTTCTGAATAAGGTTCCTATCCTCCCTATAGTCTATATCCGAAAAATTGAAAATAAAATCGATTTCCGAATTCATCTCTTTTTTTAAGATGCCCATAAGGGCAACCCATCCATTAAAGCCTTTATGAGACGAAATAACACATATTTTCATTATATCTTATCGAGCAAACGCTTTTAAATATTTTTTTAACCAATATTCAACTAAGTGCCTACTTATTTTTTTGAGTAATAAATAGGAATGCAATTTTTAACGGGATGATACTAAATACAAGACCTGCAATCACTGAATTAATGCTGCTTCCAAATAACCCCAGCCCAATAGGCATAAAACAAAGAACATATGTCACAGTATCGTTAACCCCCCTGTTTTTGGTAATAAAATAATTATGCACTGTTTTTAATACCAGCCCTGCTACCCAGGACCCGATAATTATTCCAATAAACCAGAAATTCCAGTATAATTCAACAAATAATCCAGGCGGTACCGCACCTGATCCATAGGTGGTGGCGCCATATATTTTCATCCCCACTTCGGTGTCAAGATTCACAGGCTTTTCTGGCCAGAATCCCCTCGGTATCCATGCAATAAATATCCAGGAAAAGGTATTGCCAAATCTCAAGTCGTTATTTTTATCTATGTAATTAATAATATGCCCCGTTTTACTGACATCAATTCCTCCATTGTTCACAATTAAAGGTTCAAGCGCGTGGACCGGATATAATATATCCAATTTGTCCTGTGAATAACCGGATCCGACTCTTAGCGATGTGACAAAACCGAAGAAAGAAAGACAAATAACGGCAATCACCGTAACCCTTAAAGCATTCACTCCTTTCTTAACAAGATAATATCGCAGAACGATCGGATTGATAAAAAGCAGCATCATACTTGCCCGACTCTGTACAAAGAAGTAAAAAGAGACCGACACAAGAAATGACACGCACAATATCAATACATTGAATTTCGATTTTTTCTTTGAAAGGATATGCTTTACAAAAGTCAAATAGAATACGATATCCGAAAACTGAATGAGGAACCGTAAATATCCATTTGAATTGTAGTCAGCAAGGTCATCAGAAAGGCCTCGATAACTGGAAGCGTTTTCAACAGCCAATAAAAATATGCTATCAATTGAAATGGTTACAAATTTGTATAGTGCGCATACTGAAATAACAATGGCAACCGAAATAACTATATTAAAACGCGTATTGTTCCAATTATTCACATCCAGAATCGTATTGCTCTTCCAGAAAGAAATAGGCTTGTTCATATAGCCTATACTCATGCTGACAAATCCAATCAGAAAAATAATCAGGGGAAACAGAAGAGACTCTTTTGTCTTGCCCAATAGAAATATATCATTGATAGTCTCTTCGTCAGGAACATCATTTATGATATATAAAGTGCGCAAAAAAACATGCAGAAAAAGAAAATAGAACAGGTAGGGCAATGGCGAAAATAAGTCAACATCCTTACTGATAAGGATCGGGATGGCAACCACTATCAGTATCAAAAGGCTTGGCAAAAGTAACAGAACAGTTAATGAGAATGTAAAATACATGCATATCACTGTCATTAGCAAAGACAAGCCCAACAACACGGATACCAGATGCTTAACTTTTTTCATCCTTACAAAAAATTAAAGAGAGCTATATATCTCAATCGTTTTTTCTACTGTTTTGTCCCATGTGAAGCCTTTTGCATTTTCTCTTCCCAAGGCAACATACCGGTCATTTACGTCTTTGTCCATCATCGTTTTTACCGCATTTGCAATGGCTTCGGGATCGGGGGTATCCAGCAAAACGGCGCAGTTATTGGCCACTTCAGGTATTGATGAGCAGTTTGCTGCAATTACTGGGCAATCTGCGGCCATTGCTTCCAAAATAGGAATGCCAAATCCTTCATATTGGGAAGGGTATATCAAACACAAAGCGTCATTATACAGCTTATTTAATTGCTCGGATGATATAGATCCCATATGTTGAAATCGGTTTGAGAGTAATTTATTGAGTAGATCACCCTCTTCCGTTGTTATTGGCCCACCACCTACGAAAAGCAGTTTAACCGATGGAACGGCAGAAAGTGCATACACAACCGATTTGAAATTTTTATATCCTCCCCTTGCGCCTACAAACAAAACATAAGGCTCATCAAACCGACTGGAAGATTGCGTACCAAACGAAAAAAAACAGTCACTTGCCGCGAGATGTGTTACAAATAATCTTTCTTCGGGGATCTCAGGAAAATAATATAGAAGATCCATTTTTGTACTTTCTGAAATGCAGATGATTGCATCGGCTTTTTTGATAGCATGCTTTTTTTGAAGACCATGAATCCATTTATGTGGAAATTTTCCATATTTCTCATAGGTGAAATCATACACTGTTATTACATTCCTTACACCGGGTTTACCCGACGTGCGGTAATAACTGCTATGTAAAATTGAATTTGCGGGTACACTGTCAACATCGCGGTATCTCTCTATCAACCTCAATGTGCGATCTTCCTTTTGAGCGGTATCGGGATGCGTGCCTGGATATTTCCAAATTTGCACCTGGTCTTTCATCCGTAACGAAAGTCCACTGGCAAGGTTGTTAAAATAGGTTGTGATACCTCCGAACTTTTGAATAGAAAAAATAATTCCGTCAAGTATGATCATATAATCGAAAATTGCAAATAAAAAATGTTCTTATGACCGGGCGGGACAGTTCAGCTAAGCGCTTGTAAAACAAAATACGGAAATGTAGAAGCAGCCTGTAAAAGTATGCTTCGAAAAGGAATAACGCTGGTCAAAATAAGGTTAGTAAAAAAAATTCAATAGAAGCTTTTATTGGTCTCGCAGTTCACCAGGTGTTCACAAAGTTCCTGGCCTTTTAATTTTGCCTTCCAATTTAGCACACGGAGTGCTTTTTCCGGGTTGGCTTTCCCCAAAGAAATATCCGTAGGACGAAATAAAGAATCGTCTATAATAATATGCTCCTCCCAATTTAACTTAAGACAACCAAATGTGAAAATGATAAAATCCAATAAGCTAATCGTGGTGCCGGTTGCGATAACAAAATCATCGGGGGTTTCATGTTGCAGCATCAACCACATTGCCTCGGTATATTCCGGAGCCCATCCCCAATCTCTGAAAATATGGGTATTGCCCAGGTTAAGTTTCTCTTTACTTCCATTTGCTATCCGGTAGCCAGTTGAGACAATTTTTTTTGTTACAAATCTTTCCTTTCGTAATGGCGACTCGTGATTAAAAAGAATGCCCGTGCAGGCAAATATATTGTAGGCCTCACGATAATTGGCTACCTGCCAGAAGGCGGTTGCCTTGGCAACACCGTAAGGGCTCCTGGGACGGAATGGCGTGTTTTCATCTACAGCAAATTCAGAGTTGCCAAATGATTCGCTGGAACCAGCATTATAAAATTTTATCGGCAGCCCGGAAAACCGGATCGCTTCTAATAAATTTAGTGTGCCCATGCTTATACTTTCCAGTGTTTCTACCGGTTGCTCAAAAGACAATGCCACAGAGCTTTGCCCGGCCAGGTTGTAAATTTCATCTGGCTTAATCTTTATAATGGTCTGAAGTACACTCCGGAAATCATTAATTGTTATTGACAAAAATTTGATTTTATCAATAACCCCCAATGCTGCAAGGTTATTGAACGAGGAGTGCTGGTGATCCCTCGAACCACCATAAACGATATATCCCTTGTCAACTAAAAACTTAGATAAATAAGCTCCGTCCTGCCCAGAAACACCACATATTAAAGCCTTCTTTTTTGCTTGCATTCGCTTCAGTTTTACTGATACTCAAACAACCCTTTGTTTTTATCGTTAGACAGGTATTTTTCGGATCTCTAACTTATTGTTGGTTTCGATATTATCAGGCACCGAACTAACGCGCAAATGTTCCTTCATCTTGGTTTTCATATATTTTTCTATAAACCGTTCAAGATGAGCCGATGGTTTTGCAAAAGACATAAATACGCTGATCCGGTCGGTTTGCTGCGATTTAATTAAAAACTGCGGCAGGATATTTTCAATCCGGCATCCCAGCGGAAGATTAGGAAGAAACTGCATCCGGACAGAATTACCACTATGCAATGTGCGTAAATTCCAGATCACCACATCGCCGGCTTTTGAATTGATCAATATACGTTTTCCTTTAACCGCCTTATGAGAACCTTGCTGCACCTTTAGACCGCCGCTGTAAATATCATGGTCCTGCAAATAAACGCCCATGCGTATGATACTGTAATCACCTTCCCAATCCGGGCCTTCGGAAAATGTTCTGTCGATATTGTCACGATGAAACCCCCTGTCGCCGGTTCCGATCTGGTAGGTGCTATCGCCAAAATATACAGGCTTTTCTCCCAACAATTCCGTAGCCAGGTATAATAATCGTTTATCATAAACAAGCTTACCGATAGGTTTACCCAGTAAATCACCAATCGTATAATAAACCGATTTATGTCCTTCGTCAATATGTGTTACCCGATTTTCGTTTTTATCGATCTCCAGGGTTTGCAGGGCAGTTGCACGAAGCTGTTCTACTTCCTCTGGGCTGAACACATTTTTAACCACGATAAAGCCGTCTTCTTCGAATTTTTTCTTATCGACTTGCATATTTTTTATTTTTAAGGTATGTATTGATTTTATTCAGGAATATTTTCAGATCATCGCCTAAAGATAAAATGGTCTTATACCTCGCAATTATAAAGAATACCGGGACAAGGTATATTACAAAATTATATCCCAATATCATCAGTGCAGCCAATGCAATCACAAATAGCTGCTCTCGTATTCTAAAAAGTTTTCCGATTTGAAAATAAGAAGACCTGGCTTTTATGGCCACCAGCAAAAGTATGGTGTTTACATAGGTTATAATTCCGATCATAGTTGCAAATCCGATCCATTTGATGTTTACATGAAGTTTTGCCATCACATATAAAACAACAGTAATAGCCGATACATTGATCAGTGTAAGGATTGACAATTTGAATTGCAGTTTATTGGCTATCAAGTACGTTATATGGGCAAACGGGATATTCATTATACATTGGCTAAGCAGCAGTACCTCAAGCAGGATCAAACTATCGTGGTACTTGGGGAAGTAAATAAACAGGACCGGCAGGCAAATCATAAACAGAAATACGAGGCCAAACAGGCAAGTTGAGAACTTCTGTGAAAAAACATAGAAATGCGATTTGGCTTCTATAACTGTATTATTGGTATAGCGGGCGATCAGATCAGAAAACAACAGCCAGGTAACCGAATCAATACCTAAGAAAAACGCCGACGAAATATTGAAAGCAAAAGTGTACAGCCCATTCTCTTCAAGTGAATAAAAAGTACCAACAATGGTGCGGGTGATTAAATAGAAAAAGAAAAAAGAAAAACTATATAAAAGCAAGGGAAGCCCAACCTTTAGGTTCTTTTTAAAATACTCAGGACTGCGTAAAAAGGAAATTTTGAGCGGGCTGTAGATCCAGTAAATAAATACTGAAATAGCCAGCGTGCTAAAAAACATTAAAAAATAAAAATGGATTTTTGTTTTTGCATCTTTAAAAAAAAAAATACTCGAAAATGTAACTACCGAAACAAGCAGCTCACAAATAACAATGGTCTTTATTTTTTTAGACGACCTGAAAATATTTAAAAAAAGCTGCTGGAAATTTTGAACAATCGCTATACCTATTATGATAATCGGGTACCAATTTGAATTATCCTGCGAAAAAATATTAAACCCTGTGTAGGTTAAGTAAAGCGCTGTCAATATAAGAATAACCGCAGTCATCGCTGTTACAAAAAAAGCTGACCCAACAAAAAGGATATTTTCTTTATCATCTTTTTTCGACAATTCAACATTAACTGCCAGGGGAAATCCCATACCGGTTAATGTCAGGTATTGTAAGTAGATCGAAACTATCCCATAGATCCCGAACATTTCCGGGCCGAGCAGGTTGGCCAGAATTATTCCCCGTAGTGATAATAAAAAAAAACTAAAATACCTGACTATGGTAAAAAGTGCATACTCCTTCGTCTTCATCCTGGAATTCTAAATTTATAAAGCCATTAATCCGATGCCTGTTTTTCACCAATCGTATGCACCTTATTATGATTGGCATCCACCAAACTTGTAAAAAGTGAACTTTCATCTTCGCTTATTATCTTTCTACATAAGAGTGTAGAATCATATCGAAACTTTGAATTAAAATTGTCATAATAATATTTTATTCCCGATTCGTCTTTTTGCGACGATAAATAATCACTGCCGGAAATATATTGTACAAAATCTTCCGGTTTTTCGAACTCGACTGCCAATTTGTTTTTAATGATATTGTAGCTGTCCCTCTTGTATAAAAAGGAATTGTTTACAAAATAAAAACACCTGATCCCTAAATAGTTTGCTTCAAAATGAATATTGGATTCTCCTGCTATCAATACATCGATGTTTTTTAAGAATTCACCCACCGGCTCGGCAAGTAAATCGGACACTTTAATTTGATATTGGTTCGCTATGGAAAGCCAATTGCGATAATTCCTGTCTGCAGGATGCGGTCGCAATAAAAAAATTGCCTCCTGTAAATGCGTAGCGAGATGAGTGATCAACCCATTGTATTTTTCCATATCATCTGCAGTATTAGGGCAGATTCCAATTGTTAATTTTTCTCGTTTATTTTTGGATGTATAAAAACTTAACTGATCAAATTTTGGGGTTCCCAATAAAAAAATATTGGCGCCCTTTAAGCCTTTATTGAAATGTATATTATAAAAATGAGCGCCGGGAAATAAATAGGTATCATAATTAGTTAAAACGGGGAAAACGACTGCTTCCTGCGCATGGGGAAGAAAGACCGTTTCTATTCCAAACGACCTGCTTATATTTTTAATGATTCTTACCTTATAATTCAGGTCATTTGTAAAAATGATTTTTTTAATTTTCTTACGGTACAAAAGGAGGTTCAGGTATACAATGAACCTTGTTGGATTTACCTTGCAATAAACCTCGAAACAATATTTATATGTTTCCTTTAGTCCGCTATTTTTTTCAATCAGATAACACAGGAAAACATACGGAACGCAGAAAATGGAGAGCAGGCTGATGAGAAAATTAGGAAAAAGGGAAAACTTCTTTGCCTGATCGTCAAATCCCCAAACCATCAGATCGCTTTTCTCTTCTTCTAAACCCAGAAGCGGTTTGAAAGAATTGTACTCGTTCTGGTTATTTGCAAATAAAACGACGCGCTCCAGCTTTACAGTAAAAAACGAGAATCGCAAATTCTGTATAGAAATAAAAAACTCTTTTGCCAGAACCAACAACCGAATAACAATTCCTTTCCTTGGTAAATTTGCAGGAGGAGATGCTAAATACCCGATCTCCTGATCAGAATACTCAATATTATAGTAATATAATTCTTTCAACTTTTACTTTTTACTGATGTTTGCTCGTTAAAATACCATAGTCGATCAATAAGCATGGAATTCCATCAATTTTCGGGTAAGAGATGAGGCTTGATGGTGAAAAGAAGTGATCGGGATACTCCACCAGTGCTTCTTTAGATAACGGGCATCGTAGGGTGAACGGTGCCATATTTTCTGCTTCCGGTTGTGAATTGTTTTTCTTAATTACATACAACCCTGTCGGGTTGTGATTATGGGCAGTAACCGGGAACAATTCATATTTTTTAAGATCATATCCCAATTCCATTATTTTACCGTGCAGGTTTGAGATATATCCATTTTCCTCCATCCTTTTTTTTGCAGAGCTATCTGCAAATTCACTTGCGGGCTCTAACAATATCAGGCAGTCTTTTGTTATGCGGTATAATTCTTTCAAAGCCTCAATTTCTTTCCCGCCATTGGGTTCGAGGGAGTGTGATGAGTAGACAACATCAATACTTGAATCTGCCAAAGGAGTTAAAAAAAGATCTGATACAAACAACGATGCTTCAACATTGTTGCGTTTTAAATATTCAACCCCTTTGCTGATCCTGGACCAGGAGATATCGAATCCGTAAAATTTCGCTTCAGATGGAAAAAGTTTTCGCAAATGGCACAAAGTAGTTGCTTCACCAACCCCCACCTCGAGTATAGTATGCTTACTTGTACAATAAGTATTGATTATCTTAAACAATTCATCGGTGTACGCTGTGATATAACTTAAATCGTTTTCAATAATTTCAATGTATGAACCGGCTTGAAAGTCATAACTGATTAATATATCCTCTATGGAATTATTTTTACGGTTTTCGATACCACGTAAATATTGAATAATATTCACTTTTTGATCATACAGTTCTTTGATTCTCGGGATCAAACTCAATTTCATAGGGAAGTAATTATATGATGATATTTCTAACTAAACAAAATGCTTCAGCGTAATTAGCGCCTACTATGATGCCCCATCTCTGTGCAACGATTTCCATTGCCTTGGATGACCTTGGATGTGGAAAATCGCGACGTTCGAATTCGTAACATTCCATTGCTTTTATTTTTGCATCCAGGTTAACTTTATCAAGGCTTACAAAAATAGTGGGAATAAAATGGCGGGGATCGGTGGAAGCTCTCCATTCCGTGCCCGAAAATGTTTCAAATGTAATAATCGTTTTCACGGTTTCTCCAGTCATTGGCCGGCACGCGGTAATTACCGACTCAAAGGTTCTTTGGTGATCTATGTTCACGTCGCCGCCATGATGTGTAAATATCACGTCCGGTGCAAAGTCTGACTTTTCCTTTTCCACTATTTTTATGATGTCTAACAAAGCAACCTGATCGAACCTGTTATCGGGGAAATTATAGATCTTCACATCGTGGTAACCGATCATTTTTTTTGCTGCCAGGATATTCCCCTGGTGCACTTCCAATTCACTTTTCCACTTATGTTCATCCCGCTCAAAAGAGCGCGATGTTATTCCTTCTCCAAGAATAACCACGCGTGTATCTACGTTATACTCGTTGATGAGTTTATTCATGGTTGCACCCAATCCAAGGATCTCGTCATCCGGATGAGCAACAACGATCATTATCTTTTTATTTCTTAGTAATTCTAACATCAGCTATTATTGAATTATCAGATTTCAAATGTGCCCGTTTGAACTCAAACCTGAAATTACCCACTTCCACAAATGCGTTTGGATATGTTTCTGCATCGAGCATTCTTATATAATCATAGACGTCGCTTATATTGGTAAGCGTTTCAATGTTCCCCTCGGATGGCTTTCTCCTTTTATAATAAGTAGGTTCACCTGTTTGCGGCGCGGCCTCTAAATTCAATTTTACAATTTCCTTTATCATCTCTTTCACAATCACTGCAGCCCTGATAAATATCTCTTCTGCTGTGCCTGCGAGGTTAAGGTCTTTTTTCAGGTAAATATCTCCCCCGTCAATTTCCTTGTCTACCTTCAATGCTGTGATCTTTGTTTCTGTAAAACCATTGGCGATCAGGTTTTGCAAAGGGCTACCCCCTCTTCCAAAGGGAAGATCCGTCATGTGAAATACAACACATGCCCAGTTTTCATAAATATCAGGTGGAATAATATAAGACCAGTGAGGGATAAATATCCACGCAGGATCATACTGGCCGATCTTCTCGCTTACAAATTCGTCCCTGGAAGATATTAAAACCCAATGGGCATCAATCTCCCTGGACAATTCTTCGAATACTTCCTTATGCCACGATTTAGAAGAGACAAATAAAATTGTACTCATAGCATATTCCAGGTTATAGGTGTTCCCTGTTTAATAAATACTTTCGCTTTTTTTCCAATGATCTCCTCAAAATGCTTAGGCTTCAATCCCAGGCTTGGCCGGATTATTTTGATGTTATCCCTGGAGATCAGCTCGTCACTATGAATGTCTTTCGATGCGTAGATCGACCGTTTGTATAATGAACTAATGTCTTCTCCTTTCTGCAGCCCGTATTTTATTTGTCCTAATGAAAGGAAAGCGCTGTTTGTTTCATTTACCAACATCTCCAATTCACGCGGCTCAATGGAAAATGCAGAATCCACCCCTCCGTCTTTACGGCTAAGGGTAAAATGCTTTTCGATCAATACTGCACCCAGTGCGGTTGATGCCACTGATACGCCTATCCCCATTGTATGATCAGACAAACCTACGCTGCACTTAAACAGGTCTGCCATGTGGGGTATCGTTAAGATATTCGTATTGTCGGGGCTTGCAGGATAAGTGCTTGTACATTTTAAAAGCACAAGGTTTGTGCATCCTGCGTTCCTCAATACATTTACTGCATCAGCTATATCGCTTAAAGAACTGGCGCCGGTAGACATAATCACGGGCTTATTTGTAGCTGCCACTTTTTTCAATAAAGGCCAGTCCGTATTTTCCAATGATGCGATCTTATAGCACGGGACATCCAATTCTTCCAGGAAATCGACAGCACTTTCATCAAATGGAGAAGAAAAAGCAAAAATTCCATTTTGTTCGGCTCTTTCAAAAATCTTTTTATGCCATTCCCAGGGAGTATAAGCTTCCTGGTAAAGCTCATGTAATTCTCTTCCAAACCATAAAGAGTTGGGATCTGTAATTGTGAATGCACCAGGCATTGTCATTGTATCGGCCGTATAAGTTTGCAACTTAATAGCATCGGCCCCGGCCTTTGCAGCTTCATCAACTATGGTAAGCGCTCTTTCCAAAGATTGATTGTGATTGCCAGACATTTCAGCAATAATCAGTGGTTTCCTCACTCTGTTACAGGCATCATTGAATGCCGACAAGAATTTATTTTTCATTTTTATTTTTTATATCGTCACTTGTAAGGGGATCTTTTCTTCCGGATCTGATAACAGGTAAGGCGTTGTCAAATCCAACATTAAATAACAAATCCAGCACGCACATGTACTCCAAAAAGTCGCCATGTATCTGTGGATATACCGGGTGTGTATAGTTGTGGTAAAACAACTCAACACCGCTATTGGCAAAGGCGCCGGAGCTGTTATTGCTCTCAATATAAGAATGGGCGCCAAACGGGGAAAGATATGAATCAGCTCCGAGCTCTTTACAGACAGCAACAAGCCTTTCATCTTTTACACCCGATTGGGAGTTCAGATCAGTGCTGTTTACAAACCGCGTTGTTATCCCTATCTTCCTGCTGATACTTGTAATTAAATGAATATTGCTATTTCCCAATAGTTCAATATCATTCAGCATTACAGGCTCCAGCCATTCAATAACTGTTTTATAAAATGGTGCCTTTGTATAGGCATTCTGGATACTTTTAAAATGTTTTAGTTTCCATTTTTTTTTCTGATCGGTGCATGTGTTGTTAAACTTCATTTCAAAAAACGATTTGTCATGAAGTATCGGAATAGACAACCAGAGCGGTCCCTGGCTTGTTTTTATTAAATTCCGTATGTCCCAACTTTGTTTTACGAGCTGAACATCATCATAAAATACAAACACATCAACCTGATCCATTAAATTAAATTGTCCCATCCAGGGCAGGTAAGTGGGCTGATTAATTGCACATTTCATAGAAATACGGCAAATCTGAATATAGAATAATATCTGTCGTCCATAAATATCTGATCGTTGAAAATGCCTTCCATATTAAACCCGATTTTTTTATACATTTTTATCGATGCGAGATTAAACTCAACGATATGGGCATAAATTTTATGAAGTTTTGTTTTATACTCAGCAAGCAAAAGCTCATACGCTTTTTTCGCTATGCCTTTGCCTTTCATACCGGGATCTCCGATATAGATCCATGTTTCGGCATTCTTATTCACTAGATTAATATCCTTTAAACCAACATTTCCTACATGCTTATTGTCAAAATAAATGGCAAAAATACTTTGGCCCGCATCAGTTTTATATACCTCAAACCACTTTAAATGGTCTGTTTCAGAAACATCGCGCGTGAACAAAAAATCTCTTTTCAGGTTGGCATCAGACATCCATAAATATGTTTTTTCAAGATGTTCTTTATCAAAAGGAGCAATGCTGACCATTATACTTTCGGTTTTGCAAAAACAGTAATCTGCCTGCCCAATTCCAGTTTTGCCAAACTTTCATAGAACTGGTTCAATTTGTCGGCGAATCCATTTTTTCTCATGACAAACTCAAAATTCATTCGCTTTTCGTGGCAATGGCGGCCCAATTCGCCGTTCCCTACATACACATCGCCAAACAATAAGAAAAGTTCGATCGGGAATGAGGCCTCTTCGTAAACAACATCGAATCCTGCCATGTTCAACACTTTTGTTAAACTGCTGAGTGAAAAATAATTAATATGCTTTGGAGGCACAACCCACCAATCTTTCAGGTCATACTCTTTATTAGCGGCCAGTTGAAATGCATTGAATTCGTTGGGAACATCGATCACCAGTATTCCATTGTCGGCAATTAAGTGCTTCCGGATATTAACGAGCGTTTCATAAGGTGTTCGAAGATGTTCAAGTACGTTTATTAACAAAATAATATCCTGCTTTTCTTCAGATGTATAAGATTCCGGTTCTTCTATCCCGGCTATTTTTCCATTGATCCCATATTCTTTTGCATACGCCACGCCTTCCTGTGAAGGCTCGATCCCGCCGCAAATCAGTCCCTTTTCTTTCAGATATATTAGCGCCTGCGCATAACCGAATCCGATATCGTATGCCTTTTTCCCGTTAGTATTACCGATGTGTTTTTCGCATACTTCATGTATTCTTTCCCATCTCGCGTCAAAAAACAGCTTGTCTTTTTGTTGTACATCCAATGAGGAATCATTGAAAGCGGGATTTGTTTCTGCGTAAAAATCTTCTTTGTAATATTTTTCTACCTCTTCAACAGAAGGTACCGGATCTACACGTAAATAATGATGCTGAGGGTCTTCAATTACTTTATACATAATGGTTATTAGTTTATGGCAATAAATAAGGCAATGGTTCTTCAAAATTTTCTGAACGTCTGCGCATCCTTGTAAATTCATCTTTCGGAGGGGCGCTTCGGAAGCCAAGCAGATCTTTCTGGCTATCGGTTAGCTGATCAAATATTTCGCGCGGTGTGTTTTTCAAAAAATCAAAAGAAGGTTTGATAAACCACCTTCCATATCCCAATACCAGGCCCCAGCGTGTATGGTCTGTGAAATTCTTTCCTCCGGCGTGCCATAAAGATGCATTGTAAATCAACACTGAACCTTTTTTCCCTTCGGCGATAACCTCGTTATCGTATACTTTGTTATCTTCTGCATACACCGAAAATTTGTGGCTTCCCGGGACCACTCTTGTGGCGCCTGTTTCTTTGGTAAAATCATCCAGCATCCATAACACTACCATGATAATGGGAAAATCACCGCCTGGCAGGTTGCTATCCAAATGCAACTGTTGTTCTCCCGTATCCTTTAACGGAGATCTTGCCGAAATATTCAAGAGGTTGTACGGCTCCATTTCCTTATAAGAACCTTCTTTCAGCATAATATCGAGAACCGATACTACAGTGGGATGTTCAAATAATTTAAACCATTCCAGGTTTTTGTTGTGCAGGTTAAAAACAACTTTCTCGTTTTTTTTATTTTCCAGGCCATGTGTGCTCTGGTCTTTGGGTTTATAATAAAATGGCGTGTACTTTTCTACATCTTTTTCGAGCAGTTCTTTGTAAAAATCGCATTCCTCACCAGTCAAAACGTCTGGCAGAATGGCGAAGCCATCTTTTTTAATGCTTGAAATCACCGATTCGATATTCATGTTTTAAAATTTAGTAACGGATAAAAGATAGTAAGTCGCTCTTTAAATATAAATAGTCCGACCTGTTAAAGAAACATTCCTGTATGGCCCTGGTTTGTTTTGCACGATCGATCCAAACGGGCAACTGGCTAAAATCTGCAGTAGCCCATGATCCTATGTTATAGCACAACCCGATATCATTGAACTTCATTGCCACATCCACCTGTGTTGTTGAAGTATGGCCCATTATCGCGGTTTTATGAATACTGAAAACTTCGTAGCTTATATTTCCAGGCGCGATAAAACAAAGATTGGCTTTACTTATCAATGAATAAACGTCCTCTGCACCAAGATTTAAAAAAAGGTTTTCGGATTTAACATTGTCAAGAGGCCGATTATATAACACATTGATCTTATCTTCTGAAAACCCATTTTCAAGCAGCCCGTTGTAAATATTCATGATCTGCTGCACAACATCGGCCCCGCCCAGGCAAATAAAAACACTGTCTTCCTCCTGAACAGGTTTTTTTTTGTAAAAGGCTTCTCTTAAAATCGCGTATTTGCTTCCTGTCAGCATTTTACCTATCGATGCATCCGGGTAGCTCTCTTCACTTATCCAGGGCAGGTGGTTAACCAGGATATCCGCATCGGGTACGCGCAGGTGTACGTCGGCAATAAACAACAGTTTCCAATTTTTCTCTGCTTTATATCTGTTGATCTCATCAACATTGAAAGTATAGGCGTCAATAAATACTATTGATCCATATGGGATTTCATTAACCGCATCAACCTCTGTTTTAAAAAAACTAACCTGTTTAAAAAAAAAGTCTATCCCGGCGCATTGTTCCTTATCCCAGTTTGTTTTAATGCATACTGTTACACTGTTTTCAATCTCTAACAACTGACATAAAGCAAATAATCGTACCACATGCCCCATCCCTTCAGTGCTACCCGCTTCGGTCAATATAAATATCATAGGAATTGCCTGAACACCGGTTTAATTGATTCGCCTTCCAATTTTTCGGCAAGATTATTATTTTCAATTACGCTCTTATAAGCGATAACCGATTTCTCGAATGCGGCAAGAAAGAAATCAAACTCATCTTTCCCATGGCTTACCGATGGTACGATCGCGCCTTGAAATAAAACGCCTTCTTTTATCATTTCCTGCATAAAGAAAGTCTTATAGGGCAAACTGTTTTGTTCCTCTTTATTTTTACCATGAAACATCCAGATAGGTGTCCACACACTATCCGAGGCCTGTATGTAATCCTGCATTTCATGTTTGCTGATGATCGCACGCGTATCATCTATGATCTGCCTGCCTTTTTCATGTATGCTTTTAACGATCTTTTTCTCTTTGTAGAGGTCGATGGTTGCCATTAAAGCAGCGAGGGTATGTCCTTCCGCGCCATGTGTTGTAGAAATTAAAAAAACCTTTTCTTTTCCTTTATCAAGTATGCCGCCCTGCGCCATCACTTCTCTTGTTCCCGTTAATGCACTACAGGAAAATCCATTGGCAATTCCTTTACCCCATGTGATCATATCAGGCTTGATATCATACTTGGTAACACAACCCGGGAAATCAACCTTAAATCCGGTTACCATTTCATCGAGGATAAATAAAGCTCCGTTTTTATGACAAAGTTCTATTGCAGTTTTTAAATAATCTCCCACTTCATTGCCGCCGTGGTCATGAAATTTTTCAGGTTCCATGATCACACATGCAATTTTTCCCGGATGCTCCTGGAACATTTTCTCCAGCGATCCGATATCAGAACTTTTGAATGTGAAAGACAAATCGGAGATCGCTTTTGGCACGCCTTTGTTACAAGCCGTTTTTCCGATAAACCAATCATCGTATGAATAAAATGGATGGTCATACGGGAAAGCGACCCCATCTCTGCCGGTGAACGCGCGCGCCAGTTTAACGGCGGCGGTTGTAACGGTAGAGCCATTTTTTGAAAACTTAATCATATCCTGGTTAGGCAACAAAGAAAGAAATTTTTCAGCCGCTGCAAGTTCCATCAGGCTGGGCCGCTGGAAATTGACGCCAAACTGCAGTTGGTTGGTAACTGCCTCCAAAATAGGCTCATAAGCGTGGCCTAATGTAACTGAACCCAGGCCCATGCTGCAATCCAGGTACTTATCGTTGTTGAGATCCCAAAGCCATGCGCCTTTTCCTTTTTGGATACCCGTTGGTGCATTTGCCGGAAACTGGTCATCGCCTTTCGAATACGTATGTGCGCCTCCGGGAATAAGCTCATGTATTCTTTTTACAAATTCTGATTTATTCATAATTTTTTATCGTTTTCAACGCTTTTAAAATAACCTTCATTACGGGAGATGAATCCATTAATCAAATTCAGTTTGTCATCATAATATTTTTGCGCATAAAACTCCCAACCCTCGTTTATACCATAATCAGTCACTAATTTCTGCATCACCAGGAAATCTTCCTCGTTATCGATCGTTATCCGCACATCACTCCAGTCTTTCCCGCAGGTAAATTTTGCCGCCTTAAACTGATCTTTACCTTCTATTGAACTTCTTTTAATGATATAAGGCGTTACATGTTCCCTTTCTGAAAGCAGATCAGCTTTATTCCATGCCTCTTCCAAAGCCGAAAACCTGATAACTTCCACATCAGTGCCATCAGGAAATGTTGATGAACCGTTTGTACAATAATCCAGGCCGTTATCCAGGCAAAAATCAACAATATCGTCTGCTAATGCAGGGTCCACTAAGGGACAATCAGAGGTAAATCTTATCACCCAGTCGGGCCTGCTTTCTTTTGACGCCTGGTAAAATCTATCCAAAACATCCTGTACGCTACCCCGGAAAAAATTCACGTTATGAGCGGAGGCGAAATCCACGATCGGATCATCGTCGGTACTTGTGGTGGTTGCTAAAATAAAATTATTGATCCGGGTTGACTTCAGCAGCCGTTTTATATGGATCTCAAGCAAGGAAAGATCTCCAATTTTCTTTAAAATTTTGCCCGGGAGTCTTGTTGAACCCATCCGTGCCTGCGTTATGGCTAAAATATTCACTTACCAGTTGCTTGGGTTTAATAAATCAATTTCGTGAACCTTAATTTTATTAACCTGGTCCAACAACGCCGGATCGAAATTGTTGACTGAATCAGCTATCCGGATATTATTTTTTAATTGCTCCAGGTCATCGACACCTATTAATACTTTATCGATCAGTGGTTGTTGTAAAGCATACGATAATGCAAGTTCATTGATCGTAAGATCGGTTTTATCAATTATGGCCCGGATTTGTTCCAGGTAGGGAACAAGGCGAAGTAAATTTGAAGGGACCATATTTTCTTTCATAAAAAATAATCCCTGCAAAAACACAGAACGCACGTGCACTTCTTTCATTTTGTTTTTCAATAGTGCCAGAACACTTCCCCGTTGCGCAAAGTTATCCAGTATATTAAACGGCAATTGAACAAGTGAGATCCTTTCATCTCCAGCCGCTTTTTCTGCCTGCTCATTCGTATAAACAGAAACTCCTATATTACGAATTTGCCTTTCATTTACCAGGCTGTGCAATACATCCCAGTATTCGAATGTCTCGTACGCATCAAAGCTATGAAATAAATATCCTTCAAGAGAAGATACGCCAAGTATCTTAATCGTATCTGCAATATGCTGCCTGATACCGTTTTCAGAAGAGAATTGCGCTTTGCCGATTTTGGTAGTCACCTTAAAAAATCGGTTTACGGAGGCTCGGTGAAAATCTCCGATGATCTTTTGTGAATCACCGTAACCTTCTGCCGTATCCAGGTAGCTGACCTGGTTCTTATAGGCGAAGTCTAAAATATCGAACGCACCCGACTCTGAAGGTTTGCCTGTTTTGTTATTGATCCCGTAAGGCAACCCCAACTGCACCGTACCAAGTATCAGTTTTTCAGTAGGCAACATTCATATCTTTTTTTAGCAACGACACGGAATACATCTCGTCAAAATCAACAGAGTCGTGTAGTAAGGTGTTGTGATTATAAGCAGACTTATCTAATAAAAAATACAGCTGGGAGGCGGTAAACATAGCCTCATAATTTTGCTTAAAAGAATAAGCTTCGATCTTCTCGATATGGTGATATTTCTTTTTTGCAGGCTGGCCCGAAAAAAAATCGGTAATAATTAAATGCCCATTGTTTGATAACAGCCTGTCGATTTCGCTTATTGCCCGTAAGAGCAGGTTACGGTCTACTACATAAAAAACAAAACCCACTATGATAAGGTCAAATTTCGCATCTTCAAACATGCTCATTTCATCAACGGTACCTTTAAAAAAATTGACATCCGGGTGTTGTTCCTTACCATATTTGATGGCTTCCTCGATGGTTCAATTCCATAAACTGAAGAGTTTGAAAAATTGTTTTTTATCCAGTTTAACCTATATCCAGAACTGCAACCAACTTCAAGCACACTGGTAGGACTGATGGAATAGTTTTTAATCAAGGTATAAGCTTGATCCTTTTCAGGACTATAGTTTGAGAGTACACTCTTGTTTCGCGCAAACCACTGATTCGCTTCGTATTCTAAAAAGGCTTGTTTTTGTTTGGAGGAATCATTCATATAATAAGGAAATTATCGGTAGGCCGTTTGATCACAAAAATGGATTATGCTTTGTAGAATTCCAATATTTGATCGATCACGTACTGGTGTTCATCTTCAGCCAAAGTTGGATACATAGGCAGGCTCAGGCACCCGGTATAATAATTTTCTGAAAAACCAAGATCGCCTTCTTTCCATCCCAGGTTCCTGTAATACGGCATTAAATGACAGGGTATATAATGAACCTGTGCAAAAATGTTTTTATTGCGCAGATAATTATACAAACCTGCACGGTCATCAACTTCGACCACGTATAAATGATATGCATGCCCTTCAACCACCCCGGATTGTCCCTTTATAAAAGGTTTTCCTGTAAAGGCCTGTTGATATTTCGATGCAATTTCTCTTCTCCTAGCTATTCCTGCATCAGCACGCTTTAACTGGCTGGCACCTAACGCAGCCTGAAAATCGGTTATACGATAGTTGTACCCTAGAATCTGCATTTCCATATACCATTTGGGAAATCTTCCGTCTTTTGGTTCGTGATCTTTGTGATGTTCAGCTTCATTATCAGTATAACCAAAGGCAAAAGCTTCATCATTTACATAATCAGCTTCATTTTTAGTAATCCCGTGGGTACGAAGCATCATCAGTTTTTTATACAGATCCGCATCATTCGTCGTGATCATACCACCTTCTCCACATGCGATATGCTTCACCGGGTGAAAAGAAAAAATGGCCAGTTCTGCATAATTTCCATTTCCGCAGATTTGCTTTTCACCTTTACTATTTATAAAGTATCCTCCTGGTGCATGGCAGGCATCTTCAATAATCCAGAGCCCATATTCATTGGCCAGATCCCGATATTGCTCTAGGTTTACGGCACGTCCTGCAAAATCAACAGGAATAATTCCTGTGTAGGTACCTTTCGGCGCACTTTCGAGCACTGTTCTTACCTTATTAATGTCCAATAAATAAGTATTGGGGTCTATATCTGCGAATACAACTTCCCCGCCAGTATACTTGACACAATTAGCCGATGCTGCAAAAGTTATGGGGGTAGTAATTACCTTATCCCCCTCATTTACTCCTAAAGCCAATGTGCATAAATGAAGGGCCGCTGTACCATTTGTAACAGCTACAGCATACCTGCATCCTATGTATGCTGCAAAAGCCTCTTCGAACTCTTTGATCTTTGGACCCTGTGTTAAATAATCGGACTGTAGGGTTTCAATAACCGCATTTATGTCTTCGGTTGTTATGTGCTGTTTGCCGTAGGGGATAGATTTCATAAAATATCAATTATGCAACAAAATTGCCATCAACGTGTTTAACAATCAGTTCACGTAAACTTTCGACAGTCTCCCACTCGTCATTTGTTTCAGAGTTATATTTAAATCCTATAGCAACACTTTTCGCATTAAATTTTTTACAATACTCTTCGAAAGACCAGTTAGGTACTTGTGGGAGAATTGCATAATATTTACCGATGTCGATTGTTGAAAAGGAATCAGCTTCTGTAATCATTTCCTCGTGAATTTTTTCACCAGGTCTGATACCAACTACTTCTTTTTTACAATTTGGAGCTACTGCTTCAGCAACGTCTGTAATTCTATAAGAAGGAATCTTAGGCACAAATATTTCGCCTCCCCAATGATTGCCCAATGCGTACATTACCATGGCTACTCCATCTTCAAGTGAAATGTTGAACCTGGTCATTCTTTCGTCTGTTATTGGCAACACCCCGCTTTTACTTTTCGCCAGGAAAAAGGGAATTACAGAACCTCTCGACCCCATTACATTTCCATACCTGACCACTGAAAATTTTAAATCACGCTGACCTTTTATATTATTTGCAGCAACGAATAATTTATCCGAACACAATTTTGTGGCGCCATAAAGGTTGATCGGAGCTGCCGCTTTATCGGTTGATAAGGCAACTACATCTTTAACCCCACAATCAAGAGCAGCATTGATCACATTCTCAGCTCCCATGATATTTGTCATAATACATTCCATTGGATTGTATTCTGCTGTAGGTACTTGTTTGAGTGCTGCGGCATGTATAATAACGTCAATACCTTCGCATGCTCTTTTTACTCTTTCAGCGTTTCTAACATCACCAATAAAATAGCGGATAGCTGGATATTTTTTTTCTGAATAAATTTGAGACATTTCGAACTGTTTCATTTCATCACGGGAGAAAATCACTAGCCGTTTTACCCTGGGATATTTTTTAAGGATCGTTTCAACAAACTTTTTTCCAAAAGAACCTGTCCCTCCAGTAATTAATATTGATTTGTCATTCAGATTTGTCATTTGTTTATTATATTGTAATTTTTAATCGGAAAATATAAACCATAAAGTCACTACTTGTATTCGATTGTTTCAAATTAATTTCATCGCTCTAGTTTTTTGCTCTTTTCTTCATGACGTATGTAATTAGGAAAAAAGACAAAATTAGAAATTGTGATAATAGCAACCCGACACTAGCAGCCATCCTTCTGTTCATGTTAATAACCTCAAGTGGCAAAGTTGGCCTATCAATAATTTGATAGAGTGGTGTCTCTTTCCGAACGTTGATTTTCGCCAACTCTAGATTTTTCAGTACTTCTGTGTAAGCTGTTCCCAATGCAGTGGCCATAACCTGGGTTTCCTGGGCAGTAGCTCTTTTGGATAAGTACGCTGGATTCATATTAAATGTCATATCCATGGTGTTGGCTATTGAACTTATCGATCCTCCTAATAATAGCCTTAGACTATCTGCTTCATGCTGAAGCATATTTAAATTTTGTCGAGCTATGCTTGTTTTGGTATCGATATAAAAGGCGGATGTAGCCTCTACAAGATAATTCGTTAGGTAGAAAGAAATGTTTTCATTTCCTGACATTGTGGTTACTTGAAAAAAACTTTGCTTTTTATCAGGTTTCGTTACTTGAACCATTTCTCCTGCTACGATAGAATAGAGTCCCCTTAGCAAACTATCTTGAATCGGGTTCAAGTTCTCATTTCCGTTATCTGGAAATGGATAAGCTGATTTAGTCCGTTCATTTAATAGCCAGCCTTCATCTAGGCTAAAAGCTTTAGAAATCAAATTGGCTAGATTCCCTTTATTATCAGGCAATTTTTTCAATAAAGTTTTTATGATCATGTTCTTAGACTTCATCAATCCAATAATGTTATCCCCTGCGAAAACATCATTATTCGAACCACCTCCCATATCCAACCCAAACTGGCTAGCAAGGCCCGTTAATGCTCCCCCTCCTTTCTCCGTAGAAAGAACAAATAAAATACTTGCCGAATATTTAGGCTTAGTTTTTCTAGCAAAAAAATACCCGCTGGCCCCACCTATTAAGGCACATATAAAAATGTATACCCATTTGGTTTTAAGATAATATATCCATCCTCTCAAATGAGCAAATATTTCCTTAATTGAAATTTCATTTGCTTGTATTTCGTCCATTTATACTCTTTTACAGTTTACAATCTTATTATAGCAATCACCACCCCAGCCAAACTTGCCAAAGCACTTGAAATACCGATAATTTCCCCAGTATTTGCACCTTTTTTCTCAGGTTTTTTTGGTACAACCAGTTCACTTCCTGGTAATATTTTAGGATAAAACTTAAAAAAGAAAAAATGTTTTGTGGTAGCCGCTTTTCCATTGGCATATACTACGTACGCTTTTTTTCGCCAGGCATCCCCATTAAAACCGCCTGCATCATTAATATAATCTTTCAAATTGTTTTTTTCCTGGTATGGCACCTGAGTAGCCAGTAACACTGCTCCACTAATCTTAACCTGGCCATCAAATTTGGGAATGAACAGTTCGTCTTTTGAACGAACCACAAGATCTTCCACAGATCCCGTTGATTTCATAATCAATGGAAGATCCAAAGGAATCTGGTCATATTCTCTTATAATTTCTTCAACAATATTTGAAGACGTATCTTTTACATTCTTCTGCAATTTTTTGGCAACATCCTGTGATTTTGATTTCTCTACATCTGTTTTAAAGCGCTTTAAATAAGCTCCTTCAGGATACGCATCCGGCGTGTATCCTCCAGCGCGTTTCAGGATATCACTTACTCTTTCGGTTCTGCTGCTTAAGGCATACGGACCAGGATATTGAACCTGCCCCGATACGGTTATGGTTTCAGGTATGGTATACCCCGCTTTTCTTCGAATAGTGATTACATCAAAAGCCTGTAATGATATATTGGCAGCAGCGGAAGTAAGATCTCCATTGATTTCTGCATTGATAATGGTACTGGCGCGGTTATCGGTTGCCGAAATAGAATCGCGTTTAATTAACCTGGCAATCTCGATATTTTTATACGCCGCATCGGTAAAACCTCCCGCTTGCAAGATCAGGTCTTTCAATGAAAGATTTTCTACGTATTCGTACTGCCCAGGCAAACGAACCTCTCCTTGTATGGTTACTTTAAAAGAATCCCTCAGATCGAGTATGGAGCTAATGAATACCTCATCTTCTCTTTGCAGGAGATTGTTATGCACCGGATCGCCACCCAGGGCTTTTTTGATATCGAAGGATACGATGGAACGGGTAAGGTCTTCCTGTAAGCGGATGATCTGCCCCCGGCCGGTAAACGCATCTTCTTTTAGTCCATCCGCTTTGCGGATGAGGTCGGCCACACGGAGGCCGGGTGAGAGCTGGTAAGCATCGGGGCGAAATACGGCACCAGTTATTTTAACCCTGTTTTCGAAACGGTTTAAAATTTTAGATACTACAAATACATCGCCGCTTTGGGGCTGGTATTTGGTATAGTCTATTAACGCCAGGTCCTGCACTTTGCGTTCCTTATCGCTTTGTTGGAATATTTTCAGAGAGGCTTTGTAAGCCGTATCGGTAAACCCTGAAGCAAACTCAAGGATATCGGCAAAGTTTTCGTTGGGCAATACTTCAAAATAACCGGGGCGTTTTACCTGTCCCTGCAATTCAATTCTTTTTTTGTAAGCGGGAATCCGGATCACGTCATTGTCTTTTAACCCGATATTATCCGATTGATCGCCATGTAGGAGGAGCTTATACAGGTCTACTTTTTTTTCCAGTTTGTTGTTTCGGATCAGTTCTATTTCTCTAAAACTTCCGAAAGCGGTTGGCCCACCTGCGGCGTATAATGCATTAAAAACGGTAGATAAGGAAGAAAGCGTATAGGTAGCGGGCCGGTTGGCACCGATAATCAATACTTTTATGCTCCGGATCTTACTTAAGGTTACCGAAATTTTGGAACCGCCAGATTTCAGGTAAGCGTATACCGTATTACCCATGGTTGTTTTGATCTTCTGCGTAGCGGCTTCGATGGTTAAACCGGCTACTTTGATCTGGCCCACATTGGGTATGGTGATAAAGCCTTCGGCAGATACCAATAGATCGCCCTCGTACTGCTGTACCCCATATACTGTAACCAGTACCTGGTCATCTGCTCCCAACACATAGTTCAGCGGCGTAGCCAGTTTCATATTGGGTTCAAAATTGGGGGAAACAGATGTATACAATTCTGATCCAAAGATCAGGGGATCGATCAATGGTTTGGGTGGTTTTTCTTTGTAGTTACCCGCATCAAGGGAGTCGGAACTATTATCGGCTTTTTCAGCAGAGAGCTTATTTGAGCCTGTTTGTGATTTTAATTTACCAACGCCTTCACCGTTTGCCACGCCGCTAGCTTCCAGTCTTTTTTTCAGTTTGGTAAATTCGGCAGCACTCATTCCTTTTGCCAATGCCATCTGCTCGGCCTGGTCTATCGTCATGCCTGCACTGGTTAACTGGGTTTTCAACTTGGCGATATCGGCATCACTTAACTGGTCTACTCTAACCTGACTGAGGTCTTTGCCTTTTAGCAGATCCTGGGCCTGCAGGTATTGGGTGCTGCAAATGAGGACCAGGAGGAAGGTGAGGATTTTGAAGAATTTATTCATGGTTGGTCTTTGGAGTCTAGTCTTTAGTCTTTGGGGGATTGGTCTTTGGGTATTGGTCTTTGGGTATTGGTCTTTGGGTATTGGTCTTTGGGATTTAGTCTTTGGGAAAGGGATTTAAAGCTTTGGGGGTTCGGCTTTAAACTTCCTTTAGCCCAAGGCTAAAGAAAAAATACCAAAGCCTAAAGACCAATGGCCAAAGACCAACTACCCAAAGACCTCCTCACGCTTCTATTAAATTTATCACCACCCCCAGGTCTTTCAAATGTTCCTTGTTAAACTCACTAGGTGTAAATAATCCTACTCTGATCTTTTTACCTATCAGGGGTTCTACTTTATCGATCAGTTTGTGTAAATAGGTTTTATCAATATCGCCCACAATTACCAGGTCTACAAAACTGGAGTTTTTACCTGTGGCAAGATCGCCGGTAAGGTACACTTTGTCAAGATTCCCCAGTTTTCGGATCACCTGTTCCAGGATCTGGTCGAGGCCTACATGCTGCAAGATGATAGAACGCAGGGATGAAAATAAGGGGTGCTGAATATTAACCGCGTAATGTTTTACCTTGGCCTTCGCCTCACCTTCTTCCATTTCGATCAGGTGCATTTCTGACAATTTGTTCAGTTCCAGCCGAACGGTATTACTGCTAACACCCAGTTCTTTCTCCAGTCCACGTAAATAAACCTTGCTGGCAGGATTTAACAGCAGCTTGGTTAATAATCGGATACGTATTTTACCGGTGAAAAGATTGTCTAATAACAATTTGTAAAGGATAGGTATATAAAAGAACGGCTTCGCCACTCTGACCCACAGAAATGAGCAGAATGATACATTATTGAGTAGCTAAGCTAAGCTATTTTGTATGAGAATAACTAGAATTACAATAAAACTCTGGGTAAACTTTATAGTTTGTGTGAATAAAAAGGTAACAGTTGTTTCTGCTATAACAGGACCTGGATTTTATGGTGTATTAACCAACTATAGCTTTACAGCCATAATGGCACTATCCTGCACAGTATCAACATGGTATTAAGCGTTTTAGGGGGGTAGGGTGCTTATTTCAGGTTGGCAAATATAGGGGAATAAGGGAATATAAAAAGGGGGGGGTGGCGGGTTGGTCTTTGGCTGTTGGTCTTTGGTCTTTGGTCTTTGGTCTTTGGGGGTTGGTCTTTGGGGCATAAAAATTAATGTGCTTAGCTCCTATCACCAATTACTGTCTTTTATTTCCTCGTATACTTTCCTGATTCCTTGTTCCAGTTGAATGGAAGCTTTCCATCCCAGCCTGGTTAATTTAGAAACATCCATCAGTTTACGTGGTGTTCCATCGGGTTTTGTTTTGTCCAACGAGATGGTTCCGGTGTATCCTGTAATTTTTTTAATGAGTTCGGCCAGTTCCAGGATGCTGCTGTCTTCACCAATACCCACGTTTACCAAACCTGGCTCGTTATAGTTATCCATTAAAAAAATACTCGCATCCGCCAGATCATCTACATGCAGAAATTCGCGTTTGGGGGTACCGGTTCCCCATAAAACTACTTCGGGTAATTGATTACGCTTAGCAGTTATGAACTTACGCAACAAAGCAGGCAATACATGCGATTTTTCCAGGTCGTAATTATCGTTCGGCCCATACAAATTGGTGGGCATGGCCGAAATAAAATTACAGCCATACTGGGCACGGTAGGCATCGCACATTTCTATACCGGCTATTTTGGCAATGGCGTAAGGCTGGTTGGTTTGTTCCAAATAACCTGATAAAAGTGATTCTTCTTTTAAAGGTTGCGGTGCAAGCTTTGGATAGATGCAGGACGATCCCAGGAAAAGCAGTTTAGTTACTTTATTTACATAGGAAGCATGGATAATATTGCTTTCAATCATCAGGTTTTCGTAAATAAAATCAGCACGATAGGTATTATTGGCCACTATACCACCCACTTTGGCGGCAGCTAAAAAAACGTACTCGGGCTTTTCTAAACTGAAAAAATCATTTACTGCCTGCTGGTTCCGAAGATCCATTTCCTGGGATGTACGGGTAATAATATTAGTATATCCGTCTTTTTCTAATTTTCTTACAATAGCACTGCCTACCATTCCTCGGTGGCCGGCGATGTATATTTTAGCGTTTTTTTCCATTTGGGTAGTGATCTTTGGTATTGGGTCTTTAGTCTTTGGTCTTTGGGTTTTAGTCTTTGGTCTTTGGTCTTTGGTCTTTGGTCTTTGGTCTTTGGGGTTTGGTCTTTAGGGGGTGATGCTGGTTTTTAGGGCATTCGTTCTTTTTTGTATGATGTGTAACTCCTGTAGTAAGCTTGTATATTGATCTGTATCTATATAATTTATTTGGTAGCTAATTTCTATTTGCGTTTCCAGTTCAAAGGATGAGCCCAGGGCTATTTCAAGGAACCGGGAAAACTCAGTTGCTGTTTTACGGCTGCAGCCTTCGGCAATATTGGATGGTATGGAAACAGCAGACCGGTTCATTTGTGAAACCAGCCCATATTGTTCTTGCCGGGGGAATGTATGGGTAATAGAATATACTCGTTTCACAAATAATACAGACTGCCCCCACAAATCCAGTTTTCTAAAATCGCGCATAACGCTAAAGAATTTGATGGCCCTCAATATACCAGAACAATTCAAATCCCCCAATACGGCTTATACGCAAAAAAACTAATCCCCCAAAGACCAAAGACTAAAGACCAAAGACTAAAGGCCAAAGACTAAAGACCGTTCCTTATTCAAATTCGTTCTTTACATCAAATCCTTTATCCTTCAAAAGTTTGTTCTTTTGAAATATTTTCAGATCGTTTGCAACCATTTCACTGATCATTTCCGCCAGTGTATAGGTAGGTTCCCAGCCCAGTTTCTCTTTGGCTTTGGAAGCATCCCCTATTAGCAAATCTACCTCGGTAGGCCTGTAATACCTGGGATCTACTTTGAGCACTACCTGCCCAAGCGGCACGGGGTATTTATCGCCCGATGAAACCACTTTAGCAATTTCATTTTCGCCGGAGCCTTCAAACGCAAGGGCTACTCCAACTTCCGCAAAAGCCATTTTCACAAAATCGCGAATAGGTGTGGTGATGCCGGTGGCCAGTACAAAATCTTCCGGTGTATCCTGCTGCAGTATGCGCCACATACCTTCTACATAATCTTTGGCATGGCCCCAGTCTCTTTTGGCATCGAGGTTACCCAAGAATAAAGTATCCTGTAAACCCAGGGCAATTTTAGCTACCGCACGAGTGATCTTCCTGGTTACAAAAGTTTCGCCACGCAACGGAGATTCATGATTGAAAAGGATACCATTGCATGCAAACATGCCATACGCTTCTCTATAATTCACTGTAATCCAGTAAGCATACATTTTTGCCACTGCATAAGGTGAGCGGGGGTAAAATGGCGTTGTTTCGCTTTGTGGAACAGCCTGAACCAACCCATATAATTCTGAAGTAGAAGCCTGGTACACTTTTGTTTTCTTTATCAACCCTAGTAACCGGACCGCTTCCAAGATCCGCAGTGTTCCAATCCCATCCGCATTGGCGGTATATTCGGGTGTTTCAAAACTTACATGTACATGGCTCATGGCAGCCAGGTTGTAAATTTCATCGGGTTGCACCTCTTGGATAATACGGATCAGGTTCGTAGAATCTGTTAGATCTCCATAATGCAAAACAAGGTGCCGGTGTGGCACATGGGGATCTTCGTATAAGTGATCTATTCTACCGGTATTAAACAGTGAACTCCTGCGTTTAATACCATGCACTTCGTATCCTTTCTTTAATAATAATTCAGCTAAATATGCCCCATCCTGACCGGTAATCCCTGTAACAAGTGCTTTTTTCATTACTTTTTTTTAAATCGATGCGAAAATAAGTGATTATGGGGTTTCGAAATTCAATTGAGAGGGGGATTTGGTTGTGGTCTTTGGTTCTTGGTCTTTGGTCTTTAGTCTTTTGGGGGAGGGATTTATCTTTTTTGTCTCTTAATGGTAGCTTTTTATTTGTGGAAGGATATAATAAACAAGGCTCCGTTTCCAGAGCCTTGTTTGCATCAGGGTTATGGTAAGCATGATCGGTTATTTGTTACCGTAACGAGTGTAATGGACAAGAAAAAGTCCCTCCTACTCACCCCTCACGATTCACCATTCACGATCACCCCCAACCCTAGATCCACTTCTTAAACCATCTCTTCAACAACACCGTAAGCAGAAAACTAACCACCGTTCCCGCGGCTGCCAGAAAACAGGTGCGAACCAGGTCTTCGGCCGCGATGGCTTTGTAAAAGCCGGTTAGTGAGCCGCCTAAAGTGATGAACAGAGTGGTTTTATGGTTGTTGAGCGTTGCCATGCTCCCCTCCTTTTGAGGCTTCGCCCACGGGGGGTATCGGCGCTTCCTCATTTACAGTTAACTGGCTGATGGTAGCAGCCATGCTACCCGCCGCCAGCAGGTAACCGGCCAGTGTACTTACCATTGCCGGTAATGCTACCGGTGCGCTAAGCAGGGCGGTAGCCAGTCCGGCAGCCACCAATCCAATATTTCGCAGCCTGGTAAAAAAAGGCGGTGTTTGGGCCCTTGCCCTTTGCAGTATTTTTTTCATAACGATTTATTTATCCGGGCACTGTTTCCAGCGCCCGGATGGTGATAAATAAAGATTCTTCTTTTTGAAAAGCCGGATCTGTTATGTCAATGAGCTTACCATTTGCCAGCCGCGAACCGGTACCCTGCCCCGCCGCGATGATCTGCGTAACAGGGGCAATACAACCTTTCAGTTCCTTCAGTGCATGGTTGGCCGGGTGAACCAATATCAGTTCTCTTCCGGGAACATCGGTTAGATGCAGGTGCCACCGGAACTTTTGGCTGTAGCGCTTTTTTACCAGGTACCTGCCCTCGGGTATACAGGATACCCCGGGAAGGTTTTGCAGCCAGGGCAATTCAATGGTGTTGCAGATCAGCTGGCCATCTGAACAAAGCAAACCATTGGTACCCTTGGGATGGTAAGTTCTTATGAGTAACAGTTCCATGGTTTACGGTACCAGGGTTAGCTGGCCTGTGTACACACTGTCGGAGCATTTTTTACCATCGGCGCTCATAAAAGCGAGCCAGGTTTCTACGGTTTTGCCCGCATACACACTGGTATCCAGTGTTTGGGTAAGACCGCTGCGCAATGCCCCTGCGGTAGTGTATACCGAACGCTGGGTTTCAGGGCAAAAAGCCACCAAAACAGCGATATCGGTAGCCAATGCTTTACCCGTACCCGAATTATCGGCCCAGTTGAATCTTACCTGGTTACCCGCAACAGCCAGGGCTGCAGGATTGGATGCCCCAGGCAATACACCCAGGCTTACCTGTGTCAGCGAAAAATCGATACTGAACGGCGATACACTGCCCAAAACCGCTTTCTGGATATTGTACGATACGGCGGCATTATATCCCGAGATACTACCTGCCAATGATCCGAAGCTGATGGATAGCAGATCGGCCATACCCGAAAGGAACGAGATAGCCAGTTTGAATTTCTCCTGCTGGTCTAACTGTGCCTGGGTAACCGTTTTGCTTCTTTTGGAAGGAAGGCTGCGCATTACCGCCCTGCCCTTCCAGCTGGTGCCCACCACGCTTCCTGTTTTTCCTGAGAATCCGCCCAGGATTCCCTTGTTGTAAGTTGCCATAATCAAAATTTTAAAAAATGAATAATTGTTTTGCTTCCCCGCTGCAGACGGGCCACTAGTGGTTTGTTAACAACACAAAACTATTCAGGGATGGGGGTGGCTGGAGGTAGCAAGGGTAGTAGTACCAGGGGTAAACGATTGTATATGAGTGTTGTATCTCTTAAAAATCGATAGAGGGCTTCATGCTGGTTACTACCCTTGGGCAGTTTTGTTGGGCTTATTTTGGATGTTGAATTTTAAATGATGGATGAAAAAACATATAAAATTTAAAATTCATCATTCAAAATAACGGCTCCCCCGGGCTTCTTTCTCTTACTTAAACCGTGTTTTCTTCGCCCTTTCTTCGAGTGTTCTTCGGGTTTCGGCCGGGAAACAGACGTAAAAAGCGAAGAACTCCCGAAGAAAGGGCGAACAAATAACGAACGAAATACGAACAAAGGGACCCAAAAGGCCTTTATTTTAAATGATGAATATTATATGTTTAATTATTATAATTCATTTAAAATTCCTTATCCGGGGTAGAAACAAGAGCAATGGGTTGATTTTTTTCACGCAAACCTGCTTGAGCTATTTAAAATTCATCATTCAAAGTTCCTCAAACAGTTCAGCATATTCGCCAGGTGAGTGCGCATAATAGACACGGAAGCGGGGTCGCAGGTGTAGAATTTTTTGTAGAGGTTTTCAGGGGAGATATGCGGGGTGCGTGTGGTACTGCATTGCTCGGCTACCTGCCTAATAAAGGCACTAATATTATTGGTTTGTACAATTTTGGCATCTACTTGAAGGCGCAGGAATACCCCCAATTGAGCCACCGAAAGCGTTGTTTCGTACAGTTTTGCACCGCCAGCGGATTGGGCGGAAATACCTTGACGGGCAGCCTGTTGTTTTTGGAGATGGTATTCGGCTTTGATGGCCGTGAGCAATAATTCTTTACAGCTGGGGGCATTCGCAAACAATGCCAGGGAAGAAATGGGGTGCAGACAGTTGATTTGCTGAAACCATTTAGACCATACTGCCATAGATAAGCAGTCGTTATCCGTTATTTCGCGATAGCAGTTCTCCATCACATAATGGATAAAACGGCCATCGTTAAAATTATGCAATACCAGGGTTTGCAATAGATTTGTATGGGTTAACGGTTCTTGTTCGAGTAAGTGTTCAAACAGGGTTTTCCAGTAGGTATGTCTGCCGTAGGTAAACCTGTTTTTGTCAAGTATTTTCTGCACAGATTCGATAAGCAAATCCAGCAAGGGCTGGTCGATGGGTTTTGTTTTCAGCTGCGCAAGCGATTGCAGCAAAAAACGCCTTACAGCTTCATGATGCACCCTGGGTAAGTTTTGGCTAGAATTAAACTGCTGTTGAAAATGGGTTTCTAAAAACAGAAGCAGGTTAAGCAGGTGTTCCGCTATGTTTTGATAAAAGGCCACGCAATCCTTTTTTTCGGAAGGCTTTAATACCATTTGATTGACTTCCGAGATATAGTCTTGTATTTTATCCGCCAGGTGCACTGCACAGGCCTGGCTGGCATGGATGCCCGCGGTTTGCATTTTGCGCTTGGAGGCGCTCCAGTATTGTTTCATACAGTTGATCTGGAGGTTGGCAGCTAGGTTAGTTGCTACCTGACGAGCCTGAACCGAAGCTTCTGTTTCCTGTATCAGTTGTGAGGGGGTAATTGCCTGATACACCAGCTGGGCAAGGGGATGTAGGATGGATTTCATGGCATAGAATATTTGACATGAAAATAATCGCTGTTTCCTTTTCTGCAAACCCGGAGGGCCGGTGCAAAGTTTTTTTGGTGGTTTTTACGCTAAAAAACACCCTGCTAACTAACTGATTTACAATTGCCTCGTAACGTCATTGGTGGCTACCACTCTATTTTGGGGGGTGTTTAAACGGTTGTTTTTGTCTTGGGAAATTTGTATGTGAGGGGGAATGAGCAATTAATTTTGCTGGATTGTGCAATTAAAATGATACATACAGCTACATGAAAATTCGCAGTCTTCAGTGCAAAATCCGATTGCATTGATCAGTTAATTCCGGTTTGAACTTGACAATAAAATTGAGGTTTTCGATATGGTCAATGAATCCAACCGACAAGCTGAGGTACACTGCATGTTCCGTTTGCATTGTTTTTCCTATATACTTTGGGTGTTTAGCCCGCTTGTCCGGATTTAACTAGGTGTTTTAACCTAATAAGATTGCGTATAAATACCTAATAAAAAAATCGTTTCATTTTCTATTTTTATGGTATGACTAAAAAACAAAAAAACGAAGAATTGGAACAGCTGGAAAAAGGAGTACTTTACTTATTGGCTAGGTCAGCACCCACCTCTTATCTATTTCCAGAATTTCATGCTTCTATCAAAAAATCTCTGGAAAAGATAAGGCAACTATTGAAAGAAATAAATTGAGTATCCAGGATTTCTAAAAGTTAGAATAATAAATTGGGCATCTATGTTAGTTTTCTTGCATTTCCAATATTTAACTGATACCTATTCACTACAGCATGTATGAGTCAAGTCCATCACTTTAATCTTCGAAGTCAAAGTCGAAATCCAATAGCTTCTTGGGTGCAACTTCTAGGCCTTTGGCAATAGCAACAAGACTTGAAAGAGTTATACTACGTTCTGCATTTATCGCACGATAAACTTGTTTTGTTTCAATACAACCCAAAGCAGCCACTTCCTCAGGAGTTTTTTTTCTATTGGCAATCAAATTTTTAAGATTGTTACCAAACGCGATTAGATATTTCTGATTTCTAACTTTCACTGAGTGAAAGTGGACTAATGGGGAAAAATAAAATTGTCCTATTGGACAAAATGTAAAAAAATTGCTATATTAGCTCTGTAAAACTAAGTTTGCGATACTTCATATATTATTTGAAGCATTCGCTTTGAGTCTTGTCTTAGAAACCTAGGAATTTCAAATGGAACAAGGCGATAAGTCGAAAGCTCACGCTCAAAGGGCGTGGGCTCACTTATTCGTTCCATGGGTCTCCTAGGACCTCTAAGACAGTAAGTAGAGACCTGCGCCCCCTTTTTTCTCCACTTACCCCAGACTTACCCAAACAGAAGAACAAAACCTGAATGGCATACCCATGTCTGTAAGAATTGATATAACAAAACTGGCTAGCCAGGGTACTCTTTCAAAAGAAGTCCTGGCCATTATGCTATGCCATTTCAGCAAACGGATGTTGGCAAGCCAGTTAAGCAGTATGCCTTTTATACATTACCATTTCAGGGTGGTTACCCATCGCCAGGCATTTAAAATGAAAAACCAGGTAATACTTATTTCACCCCAGGGCAAGGCGCTTTGTTTGTTGAAAACACAGTTTGCCAAGAAGCCAAAGAACCCGGTGTAAGACGCAGCTTTTCATCCCTTATTTTCTTTCATTCACAAAAACCTTAACTGCAATGTTTCGAATATTTAGCTTACTGGCATTCCTATGCCCTTACTTTCTAGTTGCTCAAATCAATACACCCTTTCCCCTTACCGGGAAAGTTATCACAAATACCCCCCCTTATCCCAGTTTACCTGGCGCTAACCTGGTTTTACTTCATCGTAAAAGCCGGACCGTTTCAGCGGCAGACGGCTCCTTTCATATCGATGCGGTTACCATACCGGATACCCTGGTTGTATCTCTCACAGGTTACAAGGCCAGGAAAATTCCTATCCGGCCCGGGCTTCCTTTTCTGGAGATTACGCTAGAAACCCTGGTAGTTGACCTGGGAGAAGTAGTTATTCAAACTGGCTACCAGGCGCTGCCCAGAGAAAGGGCTACAGGCTCCTTTACTTTCCTTAACAATGAACTACTCAACCGCAAAGTAGGTAACAATATCCTTGACCGACTTGATGGTGTAGCAAGCGGTTTACTTTTCAACCGTAATAAAGCAGCAGCAGCCAATGAATCGTCCATACAAATCCGCGGGCGTAGTACACTTTTTGCTTCGCCAGACCCACTGATTGTGGTGGACAATTTTCCATTCGATGGTGATATCAGCTCTCTTAACCCCAATGATGTAGAAAGCATCACCCTTCTCAAAGACGCTGCCGCCTCTTCTATCTGGGGTGTGCGTTCTGGCAACGGCGTAATCGTGATCACTACCAAAAAAGGTAAATCAGGTAAGCCAAAACTTACCCTCACTACAAATATTAGTTTCGGTGAAAGGCCCAGGCTTTATTATCAACCCATACTCGACGCACCGGCTTATATCGGGCTGGAATCATTGCTGTTTGACAAAGGGTATTATAATAGCAGGACCTCTTCATCTTACCTGTCTTTACCTGCTGCTGTAGATATCATTGCCAAAAGAAAAGCTGGCCTGATTAGTTCTGCAGATTCTGCTACCGCGATCAATTCACTTGCGGGGAATGATGTGCGTGAACAATTAAACAACTACCTCTACCGCCCATCCCTGCTACAGCAATATGCAGCTTCCCTGCAGGGTGGTACTGGCAGAGACAATTATTATTTTTCACTGGGTTATGATAAAAACCTCGCAAATACACAATACAATAACCAGGAAAAAATAACACTGAACTGGAAAAATAACCACCAGTTAATTACCAACAAACTTGAATGGCTTACCCAGCTCCTATTCAACAGCAGCAGATCCCGTACAGCAACCACTCCCATCGGGAATAATTATCCCGTATATACCAGCCTTGTGGATAAGTCCGGTAGTGCCACTCCCTTCTACCGCGACTTCCGCAAGAGTTGGATTGATACCATTGGCCAGGGGCAGCTACTCGATTGGAGTTATCGGCCAATCGAAGATCTCTCGCTGGCCAATAATGAAACCCGCACCCAGGAGATCAGACTTATGACCTCGCTGAACTGGAAGATCAGCAAAGAGCTCGAAGCTATAGCACAGTACCAGTACCAGCAGGGTAATACCCAGTTGCAAAACCTGCAATCAAAGCAGTCGTATTATACAAGAGACCTTATTAACCGTTATTCACAACCAGATTATCTGACCAGGGCTGTGGTGAGGCCCGTTCCATTGGGAGATATTCTCGACAGGACCGAATCAGGTTTCGTTTCTCATAATGCAAGAATTCAGTTTGCCTGGCATCATATAGCCGGAGATCATGAATTAACGGCGCTCGCGGGTAACGAGATCAAAGATTACCATACTGTATCTTTTTCGCGCAGGCTATATGGATACAATGCTGATAACGCAACCGATATTGTCATCAATCCCATTGGTTTGTTTCCAACCCTTCCAGCCGGATCGCAGGCAAGAATTCAGAACAACAATAATCAGGGCAGTGGTACAGACCGTTACCTGTCTTTTTTTACCAATGCCGGTTATAGCTATCGGAAAAGATATCTTTTCAATGCAAGTGCCAGAAAAGATGAAAGCAATCTTTTCGGTGTAGCCGCAAATCAAAAAGGGGTTCCGCTTTGGTCCATAGGTGCAGGCTGGATCATCAGCCAGGAGAAATTCTTCCGGAATACGATTTTTTCTTCCCTCAAACTAAGGGCAAGCTTTGGCTATAACGGCAATCTCGATAAAAGTACTTCTGCCTACACCACTGCGGGAACAGGCACGAGTAGTGTATTTCTGCAACCCACTGCTTTCCTGGTAAATCCGCCCAACCCCGATCTCTCCTGGGAAAAAGTGGCTGTTCAGAACTATGGTGTAGATTTTTCTTTCTGGAACGGAAGGGTCAATGGTAGCTTTGACTACTTTATCAAGCAAGGAATAAACCTGATCGGCAATAGCGAAACAGCATCCCAGACCGGTGTAACCCAATTCCGTCAAAACATAGCTGATACAAAAACCTCAGGGTTTGATCTTGTTCTCTCAGCTACACCATTCAAGGGTAATTTTCAATGGAATATCGTTCTTCTTTACAGCCGTGCAGCAGATATCGTTACGGATTATGCACTCAAAGCCTCACAGGTAAAACGTTATGTTACTGCCAATAACCTTAACCCCATGGAGGGCAAACCATGGTCTGCTCTCTTTGCCTATCCCTGGGCCGGACTCAGTGCCAGTACCGGTGATCCGCAGGGTAGGATCAATGGGCAAATCAGTACCGATGCACCAAAATTAACAACGCCGCAAACAACAGCTGATATCCGCTATATCGGATCGGGCAGACCTACCAGCTACGGCAGCCTGCGCAATACTTTTAGCTGGAACCGGTTCAGTTTTTCGGCCAACCTTACCTACGAACTCGGATTTTATTACCGCCGCTCCTCCATTTTTTACAACAATGCCTTTGCATCCATACTTGCAGCAGGGGGCATGATCCATGGAGATTATGCGAAGCGTTGGCAACAACCCGGTGATGAGTTGGTAACGAATATCCCTTCTTTTATTTATCCTGCTACCACGGCCAGGGATGAGTTTTACCAGTATTCCGAAGCACTTGTAGAAAAAGGCGATCATATACGGCTGCGCGATATTCAGATCAGTTATGAACCGCGGATTAATACAAGAAAGCGCAACCCTATTTCTTCATTGAGGCTTTACACTTACATCAACAATATTGGCATTCTCTGGCGCGCTAATCGTTCGGGTATTGATCCCAATTCTGTTTCGGGTATACCCGAACCTCGCACCATGGCCATTGGCATGACCATTGGATTTTAACCATTAAATCATTTAACATGAATCATTTTACTAAATACTTACTCAGTATTCTTTTTATGGTAGGCTCACTTATGGGCTGCCATAAAACCGAATTTCTCGAAGCCAAGCCTAATGCCAGCATTATTATTCCAACGAGTCTTGAAGAATTGAGAGCCTTACTGGATAATACCAATGTTTTTACGGTTTCTCCTGGTATCGGAGAGATTTCGGCAGACAATTATTATGTATCTACCGCCACTTGGCAATCACTCTCGCAGTTAGAACACAATCTCTACTCATGGGAGAAAGACAGTTACGGCGGTGTGCGTTCCATAGACGATTGGAACATTCCATGGCAACAGGTACTCTACACCAATATTGTACTTGAGCAACTGAACAAACTATCCGTTGATTCTTCCATGCAAAAAGAATGGCAGGATTGCAAAGGTTCTGCACTCTTTCTCCGCGCGCACGCTTTCTATAACCTTCTCTTGCATTTTGCAGCAGCTTATGATAACGCCACTGCAACAACAGACCCGGGCATACCATTACGTTTAACCACCAATATCCATGACCTGCGTGAGCGGGCAAGTGTGCAGGACTCTTATAACCAGGTACTGGCTGATCTGTCAGCAGCCTCACCGCTTTTGTCCGAGAATGTTTCCGCGAGTTACCGTAACCGCCCTTCAAAACCGGCAGTATTCGGATTACTCTCGCGCGTTTACCTGAGTATGGGTAAGTATGATAAGGCAGGAAGCTATGCAGACAGTTGCCTTTTGCTCTATAACAAACTGATCAATTTTAATACACTCAGCACCACAGCCACCACACCCTTTGACAGACTTAATGATGAAAACATTTACTACTGCCAGGCCATCAATTATAATGTACTACTGACGATCTCAACAACTACCCTGGTCGATACCACACTTTATCAATCATACGCCGCAAATGACTTGCGGAAACAGCTTTATTTCCGCCAGATCAGTGGTCCGAATTATGGAATTAAAAGAGGGCATTCCGGAACAACCTATCCGTTTACCGGTTTGTCAACAGAAGAAATGTATTTAAACAGGGCAGAATCTTATGCAAGGGCAGGCAATAGCATTACAGCCATGAATGATTTGAATACAGTACTGGTTAAAAGATGGAAGACAGGAACGTATGTACCGCAGACCGCCAATACTGCAGCAGAAGCACTACAGAAGATTTTAACCGAAAGAAGAAAGGAACTCATATGGCGTGGCCTGCGCTGGCCCGACCTTAAACGGCTGAATAAAGAAAACGCCGGTATCAACCTTACTCGGATATTGAATAACCAACCCTATTCGCTCACACCCAATAGCCCCTTATATGTATTTCCCATACCTGATAATGAAATCAGTTTAAGTGGTATTGCCCAAAACCCAAGATAACATGAAAAAGAATTTATTAGCAGTACTACTGATAATCAGCACCTTCATGGTTGCTGAATTGAAAGCGCAATCATCGCAAAAGACACGCTTGTGCGGAACTTTTTTGAACAGGCCTACTGATACACTATACCTGTCGTTTTATCGGGAAAAACTTGGCCTGAGTGAAGCCGGCTCGGATCATTTTACAACCATTTCAAAAAATGGAAAATTCTGTTTTGCACTTCCTGAGATAGACCATCCGGCTTATATAACATTAACGTCTGGTAACAGTCCCCGGCTTTATCTTCTTGATTACTTAGTGGAAGCCGGTGATAGTGTACATATCACCATTGATCCCAGCCAGGCTGAAGCTGGACAAAGCATAGCCCGTTCGGGTCTTTCGTTTTCCGGTAAAGGCGCTGAGAAATTCCGGGCAAATTACATAGTGGAGCAATTGGCAGCAAAAAAAAACTTTGAATTACCTATGTACACTATAAGGCTTCAGGCAAACCTAGATACCCTATTACTAGGAAGCAAGGATCATATTCAACCTCTGGGTGATTATAAATTGCATGTTCTCGACAGCTTAAAAGAAGGTATTAGTACGGGGGTTTATGAAATACTCAGGTGTAATATTTTCTACAATACGGAAGTAGTCAAAATCCGATCTATAATAAATCAATGGTATGGTGGATTCAAGTTTCCCGATTCGCTTGCACGCCGGAAGTTTATGACCGATTATGCACTCAAGGAATGGGAAAACCCGATGGTATTTGGCAGCTACTTGGGCCGCCGCTATTCCAAAGAATACCTCGATTTTTTGATATTCCGGTCTCTGCTCATTACAAAATGCAAACTGGCAATAGAAAATACAGGGCCGATTACCAGGATCATTCCAGAGATAGAAAAAACAAAAGGAGTGATCGGAGAGCGGGCATTCACAGGTATGGTTGCTTATATTACCGGGCTGCTGAAGAATGTAGTAGATAGTCAAAGCTTTATAGACTATGCAAACAGCAGGGTTACAGAACCCATGTTGAAAACGATATTAAATTCATGCATTACGGTAAACCAGAAAGGGGTGCCCATATTCCCTTTTGAACTAACGGGGATGAAGGGCGAGAAGATAAAAGCATCCGAACTAAAAGGAAGTGCGGTACTGCTGGATTTTTGGTTTTCTGGTTGTATGCCTTGTATAGAAGTGGCGAAAGCGCTGAAAAAAGTTAAGGCACAAGTCGGGAGAATGAATAATATTCAATTCCTGAGTATATCGGCCGATACCAACAGGGACCTATGGCTGGCAAGTGTTCGTTCCGAAAAATACAGTGAGCTGGATGATATCAATAGCTATACTGGTGGGCTTGGATTGCAACATCCGCTTTGGCAGTACTACCAGGTAAATGCCTGCCCCAGGTTGATGCTGATAGATGCAAAAGGCAACCTGGTTTCTGCCAACTTATTCAGGCCGGTAACCCCCGAAAAAGCGCAGGAACTCATAAAGCTTCTGCTAGAGGCCGCGAAGCAGTGATTGCCAAATGTGAATGGTGAAAACACCGTACAAATATCCCCACCCCGCTTTGCGGGGAGGGGTGCCCCGGCGGCTTAGCCAGGGGCGGGGTGGGGATGCACGCCTTATATTCCCAACAGGCCCTGTTCGGAATGAATACACAAAGGGTTACTGAAATCAGTAACCCTTTGCTGGTTCACACCCTACTTGTTTTCAAGCATAATAAAGAGCTTGTTCTGTGTCTGGCCAGGGAGCGGGCTGTTGAAACTGGGGTCCTGGTAAAGACAATATTCTTTACCTTCCACACAGTCAAATTGTTCCCCAATACGTGAAGGGTCAACTTCATTCCAAGTACCGTCATTACCATAGGCGATATCCATTGGCATTTTGGTAGTAGTGGTAAACGCGCTTGCAACGCCCATTACCAGGGCGGCAAGCAGAAAGATGCTTAACTTTTTCATAAATCGAATTTTAGTGTACATAATACCTACTCTTTTTTACAGGTTTTCGGTTACCCCTGTTTCATGCATGAATATTTTTTGACCGATTGAACCGGATCGTAAGAAAGATCAGTGCGACAAAAAAAAGATTGAAAAACAAGTGCTGCTGCCAGTTCAGCCTTTTGATAACACCGCCGCAGGAACAGGGCACTTTATAAAATACTTTCAGCAGCACAAGACAGGTATAGACTGTAAAGAACGTCATTAGCATCCCCGCTACCCAGAGCCCCATTGCCCGTGTTCTGTTGGAAAACAACAAGCCCGCGATCAATAATTCCATTACAGGTAGCAGGTACACAAGTGTTGATGAAAACCACCTGGGAAATGGCTGGTTATGCATATCATAAGCAAAGCCATCCAAATCGATAAGTTTGGACACGGCCGTATAAGAGAACAGCAGGATTAGCAACGAGCAGGTTATTAGTGTTAGAGTACCTTTCATGGCTCAGGATTTCAGTATTCCCGAAAACTACATAGCCTAAATGGCTTTTGCTATAGCCCGGTATGAGATAGAGTACTACCCACTATACATAGAGTATTTTCGTAGGGTAGGGAGAGGGTTTTGTGCAGGAACAAGCATCCCCACCCCGCCCCATGGCTCAGCCGCCGGGGCACCCCTCCCCGCTTTGCGGGGAGGGGATATTTGGATACCGCACACTTATCATCCACGCTCACGATTCACCACTCACGATTCACCACTCACGATTCACCACTCACGATTCACGACTCACGTTTCACGACTCACCATTCACCATTCACGACTCACCATTCACGACTCACGATTCACGACTCACCATTCACGATTCACGACTCACCACTCACCATTCACGATTCACGACTCACCACTCACCATTCACGACTGACGATTCATGATTCATGCTGGAGCGGTCAGATCGCTTTAGCGCTCCGATCGCTGGCAAACACCGTGGCTACCCTCTCCGATAGAGTGCCAGCACGCAGGATGGTAAACATCATTGCAGATAGTATTGCTGAAAAATTATTGTATGAACAAATTCATTCCCCACCAGATCAGTTTGGCCGAGGCCATTGGTCTGACCAGCCGTTACAGGCAAGAGCCGGTTACCGGCCTGTTTCTTTCAGAAGCCTATGATGCCGCTTCTGTTTTGGCTTTGTTGCAACAACCGGCTTGCAAAAGTTTTCGCTTATATTTGGGTAGAAAGGAAGACGGCAGCATCTGCACCGTGTTGGTTGCCGCAGATGCCGATGGCAAAGACATTCTACCCCCAGCCCCCCAGGCAGCCATGAGTGATGACGATGAAGGTATTCTTCTCGAAAATGCTTTTCATTGTCCGCCTATTTGCCCGCCTCCTTCGCCATTGAACGGGTGATGATGCATGTATTTCGCTATTGTAAAATAAACAGGTTGAAGGATTCTTGTTAAAGGATCGTTTTCCGGGTAAACCTGTTTCAATAAGAGCTGAAGAGAAAAAGAGCGAAGGAGTCGTTCTCTTTACCTCTTTTTCTCTGGTTTCTCTTATTGAAATGATACACCTGCACTTCCGTGAAGCTCAGTGCATTTTGTGTTCAGGTATTTATGTTGCTACCAGCCTGTTTATTTTAAACGAGTACAACAAGTTGCTGATGAATCATTTCCTGGTAACCACTTTATCTGCCCTGTCTATACTGGTGCCGGCATTTGCCTGTGTGGCAAGGTTTGGCCGGCTTGGAGAAAGATACAGGCCACTGGCCATCCTGATCTGGGCGGGTGTATTGAATGAGGCCCTGAGTTACCTGCTGATACAGGCGCATGGCAACAATATGCTGAATGCCAACCTGTATTCATTGGTGGAATGTTTGCTGCTGCTTTTCTTTTTTTACCGCTGGGGAAGACGGTACCCACCCTTCGTGTATTCCATACTGGCCGCCTGTATGGTTGCAGCATGGGTATTGGATAACCTGGTACTGCATCGGGTTACATCGGATAATATTGTATCGGACCTGTTCGCTTTTCTTATGATCGTGGTGATCAGCATGGACCATATCGGGTACCTGATGATCCAGGCACCCGGCAGCAGGGCCCATCGTTCAGAAATACTGCTATTGGCCGCTTTTCTTTTGTATTACAGTTACCAGGCTTTTATCAGTTTATTCCTGCTGTTTCCCATCGGTGCTTCGCCCGCGTTTTATACTACACTCTGGCTGATATTGTCTATTGTGAATATGCTTGTTAATTTAATCATCGCGCTATCTGTTTTATGGATACCAACACACAGGGTTTATACTTAACGGTAACGCTTGCCCTTGCGTTTATTACTTTACTCCTCCTTCTCTTCATCGGTATGGTGATCAGGAACCTGCGTTACAGGATGCGGGAACTAAGGAACCAGGTAAGGCATGAGGTTGAATTGATAGACCGTGAAAGGAACCGGATCTCCATTGACCTGCATGATGAACTGGGCGCCGGTATGGCAGCCGTTTGTATGCTGATGCGTATGCGTAATGAGCACTATCGCGACCCTACCCTTACCAAGGCAATAGACCACCTGAACCGGCAGTATGGAATGCTCAGGGATATCGCGCAGGATCTGAGCCCGCGGATGCTGGAAACTCATGGGCTGGATGCGGTGTTAACTGACCTGCTGGAAGAAATGCGGGCCGTTGGCAAACTCAGGATTGTACAAAAAGGATCGTTGTGTGATACAGGATTCAGTTCCGCGCAGAAAGTGCATATCTACCGTATTGTAAAAGAGATCACAACCAATGTATACCGTCATGCCGCTGCCACAGAAGTAGTGATCCATATCGTGCAGAAAAAACAAATGCTGAAGCTACAGATCAGCGATAACGGAAAAGGATTTGACCCGGACAATGCATCCCTTACAGGTAGTGGGCTTAGCAATATTAAAACCCGGATAACCGCGTTATCAGGAAACCTGGCGCTTATTACCGCGCCAGGCAGGGGCAGTTGTTATACCATTACCCTGCCCATATCCTAATGTATTGTGCTATCGAATACTGCAGGCATGTGAGTAGGCTCTGTGTAACTCCCAATCTCTGTACCTCTGTGTTGAAAAAAAGGATCTGTCGTTCGAAATATTATTTTTTTCAACACGGACCTGCCTGCCGTCAGGCAGGGGTACAGAGCACACTAAGTTGCACAGAGAGCGCTTTCAATAGCTCAATGCATTAATTTTAATAGCGCCATACCCATATATCCTATTACAATATCCCGTATGAACCCCAACAAAATCAGGATACTGATCGCCGATGATCATGAATTGTACCTTGATGGTTTACATGCCTTACTGAAAGACCATCCCCTCTATGAAATTATCGGGCAGGCCTGTAATGGCGAAGAACTGGTAAGCAAAGCTGTTTCGCTGAAACCACAACTGGTACTTACCGATCTCAAAATGCCGCTGTTATCGGGTGCGGCGGCCATTCATCAGATGCTCCAGGTAAATCCACAGCTTGCCTGCATGGTATTAACGAGTTATGAAAATGACCTGTCGATCATAGAGGCACTGGAAGCCGGTGCCAGAGGATATATGACCAAGAATATACCCAAGAAGGACCTGTTTGCGGCGCTTGACCAGGTGATCAGGGGGTACCCTTATTATTGTTATACCACCAGTACAAAAATGGTGCGATTGATTGGCCGCAGCAGGTTTAATCCTTACAACACCCTGCAAAGAACCGCGTTTTCTGAAACAGAAAATAAGATCATACACCTGGTCTGCGAAGAAAAAGACAATAAGGAAATTGCGGACCTTCTTTTTATGAGTATCCGTACTGTGGAAAACAACCGCTCAAGGATATTGAAGAAAATGAATGTGAAAACAACCGCCGGTGTAGCGATCTATGCGATCAAGAATGGCATGTATTTTCTGGAGGATTCCTAGCCAATCCTTATCCGATTTATGAATAGCGTTTCTTTCTTACACCTATTGTGTTATTAAATATTGCAAGCACTGCAAACATTCTCCTTTCTTAGCCATTAAGGCGGTTTTCAATATCCATTCGTTCGTGCAGGATTCTGATTATCTCAATTGTATCATTTACGACCCTGTAAAAAATAAGGTGCGATTTAACTTTCGATACCCGATACCCTTTTCGAACATGTTCCATTGATTTGCCGCTATTAAAATTTCTGCAGATGTAATTAATTTCATCGAATAGTAAATGGTAATAGCGATCCGCCTGCTCTTTAGACCAGTTTTCAAAAGTGTAAAGCCAGATCTCTTCCAGGTCGGAGACTGCTTTCTTACTAATGACAAATGGCAATGCCCTCATAAAAATTTTCCGTGCAGTTTTTTTAAATTCAGGTTTTGATCAAAGTTCTTTTCCATCCCACTCTTCTCGCCCTGAGAAAGCGCTTTAGTGAGTTCTTTCATTTTGGATTCTTCCGTTTCTAAAAGCCGTAGCGCAGTTCGGATTACTTCACTTGCCGAGTTGAATTTGCCCGATGCTACTTTTGCAGAAATAAATGCCTCAAAGTGTTCACCTAATAATATGGAAGTGTTGCGTGCCATAATGTGCTTTTGCATAAAAGTACCAATAATTGGTATTAATTCCTAAAATTCGTAGCAACTCAAGTTATCGTATTTCTTCCGATGTTGGTGTTGTCCCCATAGGTGTTTGAAAGAAATACATGCACCACAGATTCACTGATTATTAGAGAAAAAACCTGCCTGTCCGCAGACAGGTCTGTCGTAATCTGTGAATCTGTGGCGGATACATTTCTTTCGAACACCCAGGGTATTATCAACTACAATCTCCCATCCACCAAATGCCTATCCAATACACCCTTGGTATCAAAAATAATGGCACCCTCCTTTTTGAACCCGGTAAAATCAATATCAGTAAACACATTGTGGGCAACGGCTAACACAACCGCGTGTTGTTTGTAATCAATGGCATTTGTTAATTGAATACCATATTCCTTTTGAACAGCTTCGTGATGCACAGCAGGATCAAATACAGTAACCGATAGTCCCGCATTGACCAGTGTATGATAAATATCCGCTACTTTGGTATTGCGTGTATCAGGGCAATTTTCTTTAAACGCAAAGCCCAGTATCAATACTTTGCATCCTTGTATGGCGCCTTTTTGTTTTGCCGCCAGTAAAGCAATGGTTTTCTCGGCTACAAATATGCCCATCTGTTCATTTACTTCTCTTCCGGAAAGAATGACTTTGGGTTGATAGCCCAGCATCATGGCTTTGTGTGCCAGGTAATGTGGGTCCACTCCAATACAATGACCACCTACCAGTCCGGGTGTGAAGGGAAGAAAATTCCATTTTGTAGCCGCAGCCGCCAATACCTCATGCGTATCGATACCCATACGATCAAAGATCAGTGCCAGTTCGTTCATGAAGGAAATGTTCACATCGCGCTGGGCATTTTCTATGGCTTTGGCTGCCTCGGCTACTTTGATACTGGGAGCTATATAAGTACCTGCTGTAATGATACTGGCATACAGGGCATCTACTTTTTCCGCTATCAACGGAGTAGACCCTGAAGTAATTTTCCGTATTGCGGTAATGGGTCTTGAACGGTCGCCGGGATTGATCCGTTCCGGCGAATAGCCGCAGAAAAAGTCTGTATTGAAAACAAGCCCGCTTTCTTTTTCCAGCACAGGAACACAATCTTCTTCCGTGCAGCCGGGGTATACGGTTGATTCATAAATAACGATATCGCCTTTTTTTAATACACTGCCCACCCGTGCAGATGCCTGCAAAAGAAATTGCAGGTCGGGTTCTTTTTTCGTGTTGAGTGGTGTGGGTACCGTTATGATAAATACAGTGCAGTCAGCAATCTGTGCAGGGTCTTTTGTAAATGATATCCTGGATTGATCGGCAAGGGCCTCTTTGGTAAATTCCTGTGTCTGGTCGATACCGGATCTGAGCTCTTCAATTCTTTTTTCGTTAATATCATACCCAATGACCTGGTACTTTTTTCCAAAAGCCATTGCCAGCGGTAAGCCAACATACCCTAACCCAATGATCGCGATCTTGTATTCTGACAATTTTATTTTTTTATCCGTTAAACTAATTAGTAACGTTTTGTACCAGTAAGCTTCCTCTGTGTAACTCAGTGTCCTTTGTGTTCCTGCCTGCCGGTAGGCATGTCTGTTGTGAAAAAAGATCGAAGCGAAGGCTTTACCACAGAGACGCGGAGGTTAGGAGTTACACAGAGAACACCTGTTATCCTGCTGTTTTTTAAAGACCAACACGTTAATTAAAACAAGTTGATCTGGGTTTTACAGGGAAACATACATCTAATTTCTTACTGCAAAACAAAGCGCTTGCGAATTTACATCAGGTTTCTCTAATTTTCCCGTTCTCCATCACATATACCCTATCGCATAAACCGAGCATTGCCGTTGAATGGGTAACCATTACTACCGTGACCATTTTTTTTAAACGAAGTATGGATTCCATTAGCCCATTCTCGGCCATGCCATCCTGAGAGCTGGTGCCTTCGTCCAGTACCAGTATCTGCGGTTGCTGGTATAAGGCACGGGCAATACCCACACGCTGTTTTTGTCCGCCGGAAAGTTTAATACCTCTTTCCCCTACTTCTGTGTTGATACCCATCGGCAACTGGTCGATTACTTCCTGTAAACAAGCGGTTGCGATTGCGGTTGCAAGTTTTTCGGGATCGATCTCCTCCTCCTCCAGGCCAAAAGCAATATTCGCTTTCAGGGTATCATCGGTTAAAAAAATATGCTGTGGCACGTACCCTATCTGTTTTTGAAGCGCCCGGATGTTTCGGGTTGTATCTATTTCATCGGCCCATACCTGGCCGGAAGAAGGTTCCAGTAACCCTGTGAGAATATTTATCAATGTGGTTTTACCTGACCCATTATGTCCGGTTATCCCGACCACAGTACCGAGTGGAATGACCAGGTTAATACCCTTCAATATGTTTTGAGTTGAATTGGGATAATGGTAATTGATATCCGTAAGCCTTAGAGATTTTTTGATCTCGATCTTCTGATATAGATTATCCGGAAAAGCGATGGGTTCCTCTTGCCCAAGTTCATCGCAGATCAAGGTAACCGCTGGTTCCGTAAAACGCATGGTCTGTAAACTGCCGATGATACGGTTAGCAGATGGCAGCAGGCGCAGCGATGCAAATAAAAAAAGCCCAAGTGAGGGCAATAACAATTGAAGGGTACGCCCCTGCATGGTTAGCGCGAACACCAGCAATACCATACTGCTGATCATTACCAGCTCCAGGTATGGCCTTTGTACCAGCGAGAGGAACTGGATTCTTTTCTGCGATCCGTAAAACACTTTATTATAGCCATCAAATACATCCGTAAAACGATCTTCCCTGTGGTACAGTTTTACTTCAGTTACACCAGATAAACCCTGCAATACCGTTTTGGAACGAAGCCCGTCATATTGCTGCCTGTCCTTTCCCCATGCGGAGATCTTCTTCCTTGAAAAATAAAAAAGCAGGTAACTAACCCCTCCTACAAAACAAAAAATAAGCAGGGCGCTCACTGGCTCCAGCACCAGCAGGGTAACCACAATACCCAGCAGCACCGCCAGTTCTGTTTGTAAAAACAGGAACGATTGTACAAACCCGGTGAACGAATGCACTTCCGATACCACTTGTTTCATCAGGATAGCGGTATTGTTTTCGATGAAAAAAGCATAGGGTTGAAACAGGTATCGCCGGTACAGTCTTGTTGAAATGTTTTGCGAGAGTCCTTGTATAAAAGACGATTGTTTCCAAACCAATAAGGAAATGAAAATGGTTTTAACGATATAGAACAGAATAAAAAAAACGATCACGATCCATAGCTTCTGGTTGGCTGACACATTTCCAAAGAGTTCCGGTATCCATCGTGAAGGGCCGGATTGTGAAGCCAGGCTGGTATCCGTAACGATCTTGATCAATGGCACGATCATTCCCAGGCCAACCGATTCGAAAAGAACGCCGATCAGCAGGAAACACTGCAACATAAATGCCTGTTTCCGGAAATAAGGTTCCAGAACGGAAAAGAGTTGTTTGAGTAATGCCCGTTTCATGAATGGGAATAGGTATTAAGAAGTTGTTTGCGTTAATTGATTTTAATTCGTCATGTCTATTGTTTGATGCTCATTTCTCTGCGAAAAACTCCGCGTTCGCTGCGTCTCAGCGGTGAATGTCAATCACAATTCACCACTGAGGCGCAGGGGGTAGAGAGGTTTCGCAGAGAAATGAGTGGTTACCACTAATTAACTCAACCAGCTTCTAATATATGGCACTATTGAAATTATCCTATTTGCTGCTTTTTCGTCGTGTTACTTTGTATCCTGGTCTTCGTAGCAAATATTTTCGCCACAAAGGCGCCAAGGCGCAAAGCGGCACGAAGATTTTTCGGGTATCAACATATACCCCTATTATCAGGATTCATTTTGACACCAACTTTTAGCCCAATGCCATTAAGTTAAGAGTTAGTAGTCTGGAATTGGATTGTTGAAATTTTCGGATGCAACTACATTGCAACACGCCTACTTCAGTCTGCTAACTCCAGACTTCTAACTAACTATTTTCTTAACTTAATGATATTACCCTATTGCCGCTACTGACAGATATCGGAAATACGGTCGTTACGGTTGCTTAGCAGTAAAACAGTTTTATGGCCCTTCGAAATAAAAAGCGATTAGAATGAAAGATAACCTACACTACGACTGTATCAAACAACTGGCATGTGCCACCAGTCCCTCTTTTCTGCCTATAAAACCCATGGTTTCGGCAGTAGTGGCTTTGATGGAAATATCTTTGATGGAGATGGAAAGAATACCCGCGATCACTTCCTGCATTTGGGGTACAAAGGGCTTGATCTTGGGCGCTTCCAGCAGAAGGGTGGAATCGATATTGATGATGGTATAGCCTTCTTTTGTGATGAGTTCAAATGTTTTGGCCAGCAGTATTTTACTGTCGATGTTTTTAAATTCCGCAGATGTGTCGGGAAAATGAACGCCGATATCGCCAAGACATGCCGCGCCTAACAGGGCATCGCAGATGGCATGCAGTAATACATCGGCATCGCTATGTCCCAGTGCACCTTTATCGTGCGGAATTTTTACGCCGCCGATAAACAGGTCTCTTCCGGTTACCAATTGATGAAAATCTATGCCGTAGCCTATTCGTAAACCCATGTGGTGGTTAGTTAAAATAATTTCTCAGGAAGGGTGTCTCTTCCTGAATAAATGTTTTTTTGCCACTAAGACACCGAAGCACAAAGTAACATGAAGATTGATCAGGGCAAAGGTATACTTTGAGTAACTGCGGATTTCTGTATTATTTTTTTTTCACGCAAAGAAACAAAGTTTGCAAAGGCGCAAAGTTTAACACCAAAACAATCTTTTCTTTGCCGCTTTGCCAACTTTGCTCCCCTGACTGCCGTCAGGCAGGTTTGCGTGAAATGCTTTTACTCGTTACTATTCAGGTTAAACACAATACCAAAACGCAATGTATTGGACAATGGATTCCTGGTTACACCGCTTCCGGAAGGAACGAGGTAAGAAAAATTAATACTCATCTGGTCAATATTGAAACCGGCACCTACTGAAAAGAATTTTCGGTTACCGCGGTTCTTGCTCTCATAAAAATAACCCGCACGAACAAAGAACTGGTCGCTGTAGGCATACTCTGCACCCAGCGATGCCTGCAGCGATGTTAACTGGTTGGTGCCATCACTGAAAGATTTCATCCAGCTGGATACTACACTGGTGGATCGATAGCTGGCCAGGTTGGCCGAATCAACAGAATAATTTCCCGTTGCAGCGGGTGCGGAGGGCACCAGCAGTTTATTGATATCAAGACCAAACGTCATTTTATTGCTTTCATTGATGGCCGTGGTATAGGTAGCGCCAATACCCAGGTTGGCGGGTATGTAATCTTTGTTACGTGAATCATTGGTATACCCTACTTTGCTTCCCAGGTTTGACAACACTACACCCCAGTTCAATCCTTCACCGGCTTCGTCAACACCGTGGTAAAACAGCGATACATCTCCGGCTACCGCATTGCCCGCTTTGTACACTACACCCGTACCCACATCGCCCACCACCAGTCTTGAATTAATGTAACGGAGCGCTACGCCAATGCTCATTTTTTCGTTCAATACCCTTGAATAACCCGCATCTATGCAAAACTCGCTGGGCTTTACCGTATTCAATATATTGCCTGAATAATCTGTGAGCTGGATATTTCCGAGACTGAAATAACGGAGCGAGGTTGAGATGGCCTGTTGATCATCCAGTTTATGATAAGCCGCGAGACTGGCCAGGTAAACATCTGTAAGACCAAGGTCTTTTAACCAGGGTGTATAATTCACTGCAATGGCGGTGGCTTTTTTGGCGAAAGGCACTTTGGCCAGGTTCCAGAAAGGGGCATTGGCATCGGGAGAAGTGGCTATGGCCAGATCGCCCATACCGCCGGCACGCGCATCGGGCGAGATCCGCAGGAACGGAACCGCAGTGGATACGATGTTAATGGAATCGGTTTGTGCATTCAAGGAAGAAACCAGGCAAAACAAAGCAGCAGCGCCGGTACCTATTCTTTTTGTGATCAGGCTCATCAAGATGGTTTTAGAATGCCCGGAATGTTTCGCGGCCAGAATGCCAAGCAAGCTGAACGTTATATGATCCGAACGATAATGACTGTTAATCTTATTAGGGTTCTTTATAGGTTTTGTATGGTTCTTTTAGCGTATTTCTTGTTGTTCAGTGGTTGGTGCTCCATGCGAGTGTTCAGGTCGCTTTAGCGCCCCGACCACTCCTGACCACTGATTAGAGCATTAAATTACTCCTGGCGCTTGCCGGGAGTAAAAAGATTATCTATAACAATTAGAAAAACAATACCGTAAAGAACCTTACAAAAGTGTAGACATCAAACCATTCAGACAAATTTAGAATAGAATCAATTGTTGGGCACTTTCTGTTTGAACACCGCCCGCAACAACAATTACCTTGTAAATATAAATACCTTTTGTGAGTTTTGCACCCGATTGGTTATCGCCGTTCCAATTTAGCTGGCAATTGCGGGTTCCACCTGTGTTTAGTACCTGCCTGATCTGTTTTACCAATCCTCCATTGCTGTTATAAATCAGGATGGTTACCGCAAGGTCGGTATTGGGCTGGTTGTGTTCGAAAGCGAAAGTGGTGGAAACACTGAATGGGTTAGGGTAATTGCGCACATTCCTGATCACCGGGCGGGCTTGTTTTACTACTTCAAAATGAAGGGTAGCCGTATTGGAATTATTGGCCACATCCCATGCTTTGAGCAGGATCGAATGTTTGCCTTCTGACAGGGTGGGCAACTGAAACAATACCTGGCCCTGCTGGTAGCTGTCCTGGTAAGCCGTATAAAAATCGTTCAGTACAAGCATATTCCGTTCATTGCCGTCTATTACGGCCGTAATATCATGCCCGATCCCGTTTCCGGAAGTACTGATACCGGATGAGTCGGAGAGTTTTACCAGTAATACGGGGTTCTCATTCGTTAATCCCCCATCCTGAAATTTATCATCGTTTAAAAACGGTTTGATATCCGGGCCGGTATTATCCGTGATCGCCGCATTACCGCTTCCTCCCACAAAAAAAGATGTATTGGCACCATTGGCATCTCGGGTTCCGTCATCTGCGTATAAACTGATCCTGGCTTTACCACCTTTGTAGCTGATGTCTTTGGGAACGATGAATGAAAAATTAAATACCCCATTGGTTACCGTTGCATTGCCTTTGTACAAAACGCCCGCCTGCTGGTTAAACGATGTTACCGGGCTGGAGGGATCATTGCCCAATGTTTTTACGGTTTGTGCCTTATCAAAAACAGTGGGATGAACCGTGCCGTTAAAATTGTTCACAGGATTACCGGCACCATCGGTAACACGGCCGGCAAAACTGTATTTCTGCAAGGCTTTCAGGGTATCGGTTCCGGTAATGGGCGATCCATTCATAGTGGTTAATTCCAGCCTCAGTTCCGGCAAAGCCAGCTTCATGGCGGGGTCTCCGAGCAAAGTAAATTTTCGGTTATTCAGGAAATCACCTGAACCCTGCGATGTAAGGTTTTTGGCCTGGCGAACCGATTCTCCCAGGGTCAGGTATTGACCGTTGGATTGAGGCTTCAATGCGATCTTCAGGTAATTATCGTTGATCAGGCGGTTGCTGTATGCGAATACCAAACGCGTTGTGGTTAACAAAGCAATGGCCCCATTAGCGCTGCCCGTTAAAATACCCGCACCCAAAGAATTCTTGGCAGGGTCATCGTGCGGCGCAAAATCACAGCTGGCTGTAATGAAAAGAGGTAGTTTATCGGGGTTATTGAAGCGGTTCAATTCATCCTGTGTAAGAATGGCTTCATCGGCCAATCGCAGGTAATTTCCATGCCCGCTGTAGTTCATGAGTAATGTTCCGTTAAACACCTGGTTCACAATGGCATCATTTACGGCCGGGTAACGTGCTCCCGCGCTGCCGCTTACTACCGGGTAAGCATCTAAGTATATTTTATATTGATTGAGTAAGGGATTAACCGAATCAGCATCCGCTGAAATCAGTTCCGCATCAGTCAGGTGCAGGTTCTGGTCCTGGTCATCGGCCACAAAAACGGATTGGTTTCGCCAGGCACCAAGACTGGTTTTGCTATGGTAACGGATGATCTTATCCACCATTGTTTGGGCCTCTGTTGCGTTACGTGCGGGTATGCGGCCGATACCGATATCGATGTTTGCTTTTGGATCGCTCAGGTTGATATCATCCGCATCTTCCAGTAACCCGAAAAAATCATCGGAAGTATAGGTAGCCAGCGGATCAAGTGCATTCACACTTTCATAACCCGGTACCAGGTTGTTGTTTCCACTTACCCGGTTCCTGTAATCATAGGATGCAGTTCCAAACAGCAGTACATATTTGGGTCGGTTGGCCGCTGCGCCTGCTTTATCGTAATACATTTTTATAAAATCGCGCAATGCGGTTGGGTCGGGTATTCCTCCGGAGAATTCGTTAAATACCTGGTCCGTGGTTACCACTACCGTTCGGTACCCATCGCGCTGAGCATGAAATTGGGCAAGCTTTTGCGCCATTGTAAGCAATGAAGGATGTGTGATGATGAGATAATCCGCCGTATTACTGTTGTGCAGGTTCTGGTTGTTTAGTTTTCCCATGGCGATGGGCGGCAACGCATTGGCGTTGGTAAAAGCCACATACTCCCGCAAACGCGAAGCATCGTTCGTGAAATTTGTTTGCGATGCATTGGAAGCGGTGTTCATTTTTACGGGTTGCAACGGATCGGTGGTTTCCCAAACAGCAAGGGCCGTTCCGTTATTGGCAATGGAATAATTGGCTATGGCACCGGGTGCCACTGAGGCCCAATCGCGAAACAGCAATTGGGTATTGCCATTGATGGAAAGATTTCTTCTGCCAAACAATTCAAACCAGTTGAGCCATCCCTGCGCGCCAGCTACGGAAGTAGTAAATCCAAAAGAAACAGTCAACGTATTTTGCGAGACGGAGAGATTGTTTTTTTGGGTTGATGCCCTTCCGAAAAGATCCAGGAAACCGCCGGTAACTCCTGAGAAATTTACGGTTTGCGCCTGTTGTGCATTAACCTTAACCGAAAAACTACTCGCACCACCTACACTCCGCGACGCAAGGTCGGTTGCAATACTTATGGGCTGCGATAAGATCAACCCCGGCCAGTCTGCCGTAAAATTTCTGGTACTGCTTCCGCCCAGGTTGGTATTAAATTCTTCGCCATACCATTCTTTGCCGCTATTGAGATGATTCACCAGGTCGTTCTCGTAAAAATATCTTTCGGAATAACTGGTTACCGTAACATTTGCCGTGGCTGCGGGTGATTGCAACGGAAGCCGTTTGCCCTGGCCGCCGATGCTGATATAATACCAGGCCGTATCCGCATACAGGTTTTTCTGGTGACGAAAACTTTGATTGGTGCTGTCTTTGATCCAGCGATGCGGACCGGGCGCATAGAACAGAAAATAATCGGAGCCGTTAAACAAGCCCTCGCCACCATCCACCATGTCAACCGGGTTTTCTAACAGGTCGTCTAACCTTGGTATGGCGTTGTTTTCATCCAGCATGGCCCCGCCATTGCCGTATAGCCTGATAGAAGCAGAAGAGAGTCCGTTTGTACCGATGCCCAGGCTGGCCAGGAGGGTAAGGTCTACCTTATACACACCTTCCTGTTTGATCCCGATCCGGTACCAGTTTCCGGTGGCCAATACCGAATTGCCCGCATAGGCACGCTGTGCACCTGCCGGATTACTACCAACCGCCACCAATATCACTACAAAAAAAACTGCCAACCGCTTCATACATGTGTAAGATCCTGATTATACCTTGGGCAGCGTATGCATCTGGCACAGAATCATATTTAAAATTAGGCTTTTGCTAACATCAAAGCCCTCAGGCCTTTAACATGATTAGCAGAAATCTTCTATATTCGCATAGACGTATATCCATTATCTGAAAGAAACCATATTCCAAATTCAATCTATTGAAAATGCAATTATTGAAAACAACCAGAAATTTAGTACTGCTTCTGGCCGTAGCGGGTTCTGTAGCCTCTTGTAGCATCCTGAAGAAAAAGAATGAGAAGTCTACAGCAACCGGTTGGAATTACAATGATAAAAACCAGGGCAATTTTTCGGTTGCCAAACCACAGGATATTAAAACGGCTCCCGGCCTTGTGTTTGTACAGGGCGGTACGTTTACCATGGGCGCTGCCCAGGAAGATGTGATGGCCGACTGGAACAATATTCCCCGCCGCATTACCGTAAACTCATTTTTTATTGATAAGACCGAAGTAGCCAATGTGCATTACCGCGAGTACCTGTACTGGCTGGAGAATGTGTTCGGACAGGCTGGTATGGATTCTGTGGTTGACCAGGCCAAACCCGATACCCTTGTTTGGAGAAGCGAACTGGCATTCAATGAGCCTTATGTAGAGTATTATTTCCGTCACCCCTCCTACAACTATTATCCTGTAGTGGGTGTGAGCTGGAAACAGGCTACCGAATATTGTATCTGGCGTACCGACAGGGTAAATGAACTGACCCTTCAGAACAAAGGCTTCCTCGATAAGAGAAGCCAGATCAAAAAAGAAATGAATGGCGCCGGCCAGGACAATTTCAATACAAAGGCCTACCTCATGGGCGAATACCAGGCAACTCCCGGTAAAGAAGCCACTTCCAAAAGCAATCCGTTGAAGGATGCACAGGGAAGACCCAGAACCGTTGTAAATTCTTCTGATGGTATTGTATTTGGCGATTACCGTTTGCCTACAGAAGCCGAATGGGAATATGCCGCATACGGGTACATCATGCAGAACCCGCAGCGGAAACAGAAAGGTAAGGGCCGTGGTGAAGAAGTGATCTCCAACAAACAGATCTATGCCTGGAAGAATGATGGCTTTGACAATATCCGTTATACCAAGAAAAGTACTTTCCAGGGCGCCTTCCTGGCCAACTTTAAACGTGGCGCCGGTGATAACATGGGTGTGGCTGGTGGCTTGAACGATAATGCCGCCATCCCCGCGGAAGTAACTTCCTTTATGCCGAATGGCTTTGGCCTGTATAACATGAGCGGAAATGTGAATGAGTGGGTATTGGATGTTTACCGTCCGATTACCAATGTGGGCGATGATGATTTCAATCCCTACCGTGGTAACGTATTCCAGAAAGTGGATATGAGCGGTGGCGCTGGTAACCTGAGAGATGATAAGGGACGTATTAAAATGACACCTGAATCGGATTCTGCTTTGCGCAACCGCAGGAACTACCAGAAATCTTATGCCACCAACTACCTGGATGGCGACTCAACAAGTAATGTTTTATATAACTACGGTGTCACCACCCTGATCTCTGATAAATCAAGGGTATACAAGGGTGGAAGCTGGAACGACAGGGCCTACTGGCTCGCACCAGGTGCACGTCGTTTCCTGGAGGAAGACCTGAGTACGAAGGAACTGGGTTTCCGTTGCGCCATGAACCATTATGGTGCCCCTGAATCTACTTCCAAGAAAGCACAAACAGGTACGTTCTTCCCGCCACGCCGTAACAAGAGATAGAAAAGGAAAAGAGCCATACAGCGAAAGAGCCATCCCTGGATAAGGGGTGGTTTTTTTTGTTGGGTATGATTGATTGTGAGGGCATAATTATCATATGATTGTGAGGACACAATCAATGGCGACAGCGGGCAGTAATTGTGTCCCCACAATTACCACTTCACTCATCAGCAACAAATTATTTTCCGGCACAGGAAACTATTCTATAAGTTTGAAAAAAACAGTACGTGACCATAAGCGATCTATATAAACTATTCCTGGGGTACCCATCGGTACAAACGGATACCAGGAAATTAAAGGAAGGAGATCTGTTTTTTGCATTAAAGGGCCCAAATTTCAATGCCAATGAATTTGCTGTAAAAGCCCTGGAAGCGGGTGCCGCATATGCCGTGATCGATGAAGAAATAGACCCTGCCAATACCAGGCTCATTAAAGTAGCCGATGTGCTGGAAACATTGCAGGCATTGGCTAAACACCATCGCGAACAATTCAATATTCCGTTTATTGCCATTACAGGCAGTAACGGCAAAACCACCAGCAAGGAATTGATTTATGCGGTTCTCTCTTCGCATTATAAGACCTATACCACACAGGGTAACCTGAACAATCATATTGGTGTACCGCTCACACTGCTTAGTGTAAAACCGGATGCAGAAATGGCGGTGATAGAAATGGGCGCCAACCACCAGAAAGAAATTGCCGGTTATTGTGTGTACACAGAGCCCACGCATGGCGTAATTACCAATGTTGGCAAAGCCCACCTGGAAGGCTTTGGCGGCGTAGAAGGTGTACGTAAGGGGAAAGGAGAATTATTTGATTACCTCGCAGCACACGATGGTACGGCGTTCATTTATGCCGATTACGATTACCTGCAACCCATGAGTGCTAAAGTGAACCACATCATACAGTATGGACAATCGGCCGGTTTGATCCAGGGCAGGATCCAATCCAACGAACCCTTTCTGGCTGTATTGATTGAAGAGGGATTTGCAGAAGCAACCACCATCCAATCGCAACTGGTGGGCGATTACAATCTTCCGAATATTTTATGCGCTGCGCTGATCGGAAAGTATTTTTCGGTACCGGAAGAAAAGATCAGGGCCGCAATTGAACAATATGCACCATCCAACAGCCGTTCGCAGCTGATACAACGCGGAACCAATACCATTGTACTGGATGCCTACAATGCCAATCCCACCAGCATGAAAGCAGCTATTGATAATTTCGCGCACCTGCATGCCGAAAAAAAAGTATTAATGCTTGGGGGCATGATGGAACTGGGTGAAGAAAGTATCGCCGAACACAAAGCCATTGCCCAACTCATCAAACAATACGACTGGGAAAAAGTAGTGTTGGTGGGTGGCGATTTCGGAAAGATCGATCATGGGTTCCTGTACTTCCCCGATTCAACCCAGGCAAAAGAATGGTTTATACAACAGGATTTTACCAATACCCACCTGCTCATCAAAGGCTCGCGCAGTATGCAGATGGAAAAAATCTTAGGCTGATCTGGGAATTACATTCCGCCTAACTATTTTCGCCACAGATGCACAGATTAACAGAAAAAAAATCTGTGCATCTGTGGCGAAAATAACAGAAGAAATGAACGTACATCATCTTCGCAACTCTTGAAGTCATAATACCAATAACGGATAAAACTTCGTTTGACATCCCGAAATTTCCCTCCCGGCTAAGCCGGGATCAAAATTCTCTCCCGGGGATTAAGTACCTTTGCAGTCGAATCAATCCTTATTCCCATGCCCGATAATAAAACAAGGTATTACCTGCCCAGCGTACTTGCCAATAAATGTCCCAGGTGCCGCGAAGGAAAATTATTTGTAAAAGACAATGCCTATTCCAAGAACAGTGTACAAATGCATGAAGAATGCCCTGTTTGCAAGCAACCTACCGAAATTGAAGTTGGTTTTTACTACGGCACCGGCTATGTGAGTTATGCATTGAGCATTGCCGTACTCGCGGCCAGTTTTGTTGCGTGGAAAGTACTGATCGGCGTTACCTTCTCGATCGACGACAACCGCATCTTTTACTGGATGGGCTGTTCCTTCACCCTGCTTTTTATACTGCAGCCCGTATTGATGCGCTTATCCAGAACATTCTGGCTTAGCTGGTTCGTAAAATACGATCCCAAATGGAGAGATCATCCATTCGAAAAACCGGAAAGAATTGTACCGGAGCAAATGAATAACTGGTAGGCCGGTCTGCGGCAGTCGACGGACGACAGTAGACGGACGACAGACGACTGCTTATACTAAGCGATTATGCTTCACTCACCATTGACCACTCACCACTCACGACTCACCACTCACGAAAAAGGTTCGCTACTCACAGCGAACCTTTTTTATGACTCCTAGTAAACTTAGTATTAGAAATTATACTTCACCCCAAACTGTCCCTGCCAGCGTGAATTGATGGGGTCTACTGTATAGTAGTGTCCGTCAAGGCCGGTAGGCTTGTTAAAAGTGAATGCGGGCTGGTATCCTGAACTAGGCTTTCCGATTGGAATGATACCTGTAGGATTTGATGCGCTGATCAGTGCAGGGTTGGTATTGGATGGGTCCGCCGCAAAGGTTAACAGGTTAACGGTATAGTTATTAACGTTGGTAACAAATGTGATATGGCCCCAGTCACTGTTGATCAGGTTAAGCACGTTGAAAACATCCAGGCTGATCTGTAAACTTTGTTTGCTGTTGGTTTTGCTCAGTTTGAATTCGTGCATCAGTTTCACGTCCAGTTCATGGTTCCATGGTGTGCGTAAACCATTTCTTTCTGCGTACTGTCCTCTTCTGCTGTTCAGGTATTTATCACCTTTGATAAAATTATCAAGGTCTGTCCATTGCTGTGCTGCCGTATAGCTACCGCTATTGATCAAACGGATATCGTTCTGGTCTTTGGGAATATAGGGCAGGTTGGCATTGGCCGCATTACCAAATGGCGCGCCACCCGAATTGTATACCACACTGTACGGGCTACCCGACTGACCTGAATAGAAGAAAGTTAAAGAAGTAGCGTTCTTCTGGTTCCATACAAGGTTTGCGCCGAATGTACCAACGATCCTATGACGAAGATCAAAGTTGGAATACGCTAACTGTGGGTTATTGGCAACGATCGCAGGGTTTACTTCAAAGTTTGACTGGAAAGAGTTACGGATACCATTGCTCAGGTCCTTACTCATGCCATAGGTATAAGCGGCGCTCCAGTTCAGGTTCAGGAAATGAGTTCCAACATTGATATTATTGGTTGTTTTACTCAATTGCGCGGTAAGGTTATAACGATATCCCTGTGTTGTATTGGTCAGCAGGTAAACATTCGAATACTGGCCGTTTAATTTGCCACCTACATATACAGGTGATTGGGCAGGGCCGGATGTATAATACTCAACCTGGTCCTTGATGTTGATCTGCTGGAACTGTACATCATACAATGTTTTGGTGTACAGTACATCCAATGTTAATTTATACCCTTTGCCGAATTTGATATCAGCAGCGATATTGGAACGAAGCACACGTGGCAGTTTGAAATTATTATCGATCACATCCACTTCTCTTGTTGTGGCAGCGTTGGCACTGGCCAATGCATGCGCACTGATGGTATCTTTCAGGTAAAGCGGGTTAATTGCCAATGGAATTGTTGTGTTTCCACCTACGGTATTGCTGGCAGATGGTCTGAAGTCGATGTTATTGTAGTAACCACCGCTCAGTGTTTCAGCATAACCTAACCAGGCAAATGGCATTCTTCCGATAAAGATTCCGGTACCACCACGTAAAATAACAGACTGGTTATTGTTGATATCCCAGTTAAAGCCAATTCTTGGTGAAAGCGTGGCTTTGCCCAACCATTTGTTGTTAAGCTGGTTAAAAGAGGTATTGCTATAGGTTGGATTCGTAGTGTTATTTACCGCGGTTCCGAAATCCTTGTCAACAGGTATTTGATCACCAAGTGCTGAATAATCAACACGCAGGCCTGGTGTTACTTTAAAGTTTTTGCTCGCAGCAATTTCATCCTGTGCGTAAACACTCATCAAGGCAACTTTGTATGGACTTGGTGGATTGTTGTAGATCGCGTTTCTGTCGTTTGGTGTTTTAGGATCAATTGAGTAAGCACCTCTTATCCTGCTGGGCTTATCCGCCAGGAAATTGTTTAAGTTGGAATATTCCCAACGGCCATTCCATGAATTGATGAACCCGTAAGTAAGGTTATAGAATTCATTGTGTGTACCAAAAGTGAATTTATTGATGCCGCTGGTTACAGTAAGGTTATCCGACAGTTCAAACGTTTTTTGCTTCATGTTGTAGATTGAAGCTTCTCTCCATGTACCGGCCCAAACAGCACCGCCTCCAATATCCATGAAAGGAGATAAAGTGCCGGGGAAATCCCTGTACTCATGTACATCAATATAACTCATATTGAACTGGTTGTTCACGTTATTCGAGATCTTGCTTTTCAGTTCAGCGGTGAGATTCAGGTTATTGGTATACTGTGTAAAGTCAGTAGATCCAAACTGGAAATTGGTAGAAGTACGTTCCAGGTTATTGCCCCAACCTTTGGTATAGATCGCACGTACGGTCAATGTATTTTTAGGATTCAGGTTAAAGTCAAGTCGTGCAAATAATTTATCACTGTTGGTAAACAGTTTGTAAGCACCCTGATAAGCACCTGCATCGTATCCGTATTTTGTTTTTAACTGGTTGTAGATGCTGGTTGCATCAGCCAATGTTACAGCGGCACCAGGATCTCCTGCATTGTAAAAAGTAGGTTCCTGTCTGCGTGTTTGTTCAAAGTTAACAATATAGAAAGCTTTGTTCTTAGCAATAGGGCCACTGATGGTAGCACCGTACTGGTAATCATAATAATCAGACCCGATCTTCGTTTTCAGTCCATCTACACTTTTACCAACCAATGCCTGGCTTCTTCCGTAACCATATACGGAACCATGTATATCGTTGGTACCGCTTTTGGTTACCGCGTTTACGCTACCACCGGTAAAATTACCCAGCTTCACATCATAAGGTGCCAGCTGCACCTGCACTTCCTGGATCACGTCAAGGCTATACGGGTTGGTACGGGTACCGGCACCGGCAGCGCCACTCTGTCCACCACCACTTACACCACCAAATGAATTACTGAAACCGATCGCATCATTGTTCACGGCTCCATCGATGGTAAGGTTATTGTAACGGAAATTGGAACCCGCGAAAGAGTTGTTATTTGATTGCGGAGTTAAACGCGTAAAATCAGACAGGCTTCTACCCAATGTAGGAAGTGTGGCCAGTTGTCTTGCGCCTACTGTTGTGGCTCCCTGGATTTGTTTTCTTCCTGCAGAAGAAACGGTAACCTCTGTTAAAATAGTAGAAGTATTCGTAAGGGTTACATTCACATCCGGGTTATTACCTAATCCCAGGTTAACATCAGAAAAAATTTCTTCTTTAAATCCGATAAATGATATCTTAATGGTATACGGTCCGCCGGATTTTAAATTGGGGATCACGAAAATACCTTTACTATTCGATTGACCCGTGACAACAAAACCGGTAGGCTCGTGCTTTACCGTAATAGTTGCACCACTTACAAAAGCGCCTTTGGGCTCTTTTATGTGACCGCTCAGGGTTGCCGAGGTTTCCTGGGCATAGGTTGTTGCAGAAGCCAGTAAAATGGCTAGGAAACTAAGAACTGCAAGCATCTTTTTTAACATAACATTCAGTTTAATTTGATGCTGCAAAGGTGCCCACGCTATGTTACCGAATTGTTATGCCAAGGTTACCTGCGTGTTAACAAAGGCTTTTTTTACCTGCCAGGAATCACTTTTACAATAAGGAAACAGTTTGAAATGCCTTAATTTCAAACAGCTAAACTTTAACCTTTCTGCACATGGAAACCCATCTTCACCCCAATCCACATTCCCATCACGGCCATCATCATGCTGAAGAACATCTAACCAGTTCTGAGATATTAACGGATATCGTTATAGGTATGTCGGATGGATTAACCGTTCCCTTTGCCCTGGCCGCTGGTTTAAGCGGCGCCGTAAAAGATGTTCACCTGATCGTAATTGCCGGCATTGCCGAGATCGCCGCGGGTTCCATTGCCATGGGATTGGGCGGCTACCTTGCAGGTAAAACAGAACAGGATCATTATACCAGCGAGCTGAGAAGGGAATATGACGAGATCGAAAGGCTTCCTGAAGTAGAAAAAGAAGAAGTGCGCGTATTTTTCGCAGGGTTGGGATTTAGCAAAGAACTACAGAACCAGGCAGTGGCTGAGCTGTGCAAAGACAAAGACCGCTGGGCCGATTTCATGATGAAGCATGAACTGGGACTGGAAAAGCCAGATCCTAAAAGAGCAAGCAAGAGCGCGTTTAATATTGGCATGTCGTATATCGTTGGGGGAATGATTCCTTTGAGTCCTTATTTTTTTGTGGACGACGGGATCACCGGTTTAAAAATATCGGCTGTTGTAACTTTGTTGTGTCTTTTTGTATTTGGTTATTTCAAAAGCAAACTCACCGGCACCAATCCATGGAATGGTGCTGCAAAAGTGGCTTTGATTGGTGCGTTGGCAGCGGATTGTGCATTTGGTATTGCAAAGCTGATTGGAGGTTGAGTGTTCGCCACAGGTTTACAGATTAACACATAATATGTTGTTCTATTAAAAATTATCAGGGTGTGGGCTCTGTGAAACTCCGTGTACTTTGTGACTCTGTGGTAAAGCCTTCGCTTCGATCTTTTTTCACCACAGAGCCACAAAGTACACTGAGTTACACAGAGGAGATTTAATAACACAATAGGTTAACACAGAATAATCGTTTATGGTTTGAGTATGAAACAGAAATCGGACGTAATTACCTTAAAAGACATTGCCAAGGCATTGAACCTGTCTGTTGCCACGGTTTCCAAAGCCGTCAGGGATAGTCATGAGATCAGTGATGCTACCAAGCAATTGGTGAATGCGTATGCACAAAAGCACAATTACCGTCCCAATATTATGGCGCAGATGCTTCGGCATAAGAATGGAAGAAGCATTGGCGTGATCATTGGTGCCATTCCCAATAATTTTTTCAGCGAGGTACTGAACGGTATGGAATCCATTACTCACCAGAAAGATTACCATATCATCATCACACAAAGTCTCGAATCGGTAGAGCGCGAAAAGAAAAACCTGGAACATCTTACCTGGCGTGCGGTGGATGGTCTACTGGTTTCTCTTTCTGCTGAAACAAAAGACGTTAAACATTTTAAAGAAGTACACGAATCAGGCATACCCATTGTTTTTTATGACCGCGTTACCGATGAGATCAAGACCCACCAGGTAGTTTCTGATAATGTAGGCGGTACCTATGCCGGCACCACGCACCTGATCCATAACCAGTATACACGCATTGCACATATTACCAGTTCAAGAGAGTTGTCAATAACAGCAGAACGTTTGGAAGGTTATGAAAAAGCATTAAAGGAACAAGGCATACCCATCAACCCTGCTTACATTAAATACTGCAATCATGGTGGCAAGGACTTCGATGAAATTGAAACGGCCATTGATGAGCTACTGAAAACAAAACCTCGGCCTGAAGCCATCATTACCGCATCCGACAGGATCACGATTGGCACATTGGCCATTCTGAAAAAGAAAAGGATCAAGGTTCCCTCACAGATGGCATTGGTGGGTTATAGCAATTTTAGTGCCCCTGAAATATTTGAACCGGAGTTGACAACCATTAGTCAGCCCGCATTTGAAATTGGTCGCGCCGCGGCGGAATTATTAATTAAACTGATCGAAAACAAGCGACCACCTTCCGGGTTTGAAAAATGCATTTTGCCAACTGAATTAGTGGTGAGGAAATCTTCTAAGGCAAGAAAAATATAGCCGCAGATTCGCAGATTAATTTCTAAAATAATCTGCAAATCTGCGGCTCCATTTAAAAACCTGATTCAACCCTTAGTTCCTTGCAGGCGGCGCACTGGCTGCACGCAGTTGGTAATCTACCGGCGGCTCTGCCCCCAATAAATTCTTCACGAAATAATCCCATCGGCGACGCATCATATACGGACCATAGGTTCCATATCCATGCGCACTATTCGGGAAGATCACGAGATCAAAACTTTTGTTGGCTTTTTCCAATGCTTCTACAACCAGTAAGGTATTGTAAGGCGGCACGTTGTTATCCATCATGCCATGCGCCAGCATTAGTTTCCCTTTCAGGTTTTTGGCGATGTTCTGGTTGGCCTGTGCATCGTAATTGCTGTTTTCCACCAGGCCATTGTAACGCTCGCCCCAATCATCTTCGTAATTCCTGTTTTCATGGTTACCCGATTCTGAAATACCTACTTTAAAGAAATCCGGATAACGGAACATGGCAGCCGCTGTTGCAAAGCCGCCACCGGAATGTCCCCAGATCCCCACACGATTGGTATCGATCGGGAATTTCTGGGAGAGTTGACGGATCGCCGTGATCTGGTCTGGCAATGTATTCTCACCCATATTGCCATAGTTCATGTCATGGTAAGATTTACTGCGGTTAGGGTTGCTGGTTCCTTCGATCATTACCACAATAAATCCCAATTCGGCCAGCGACTGGTTATCGCCACGTGAAGAAGAGAATGCCCAGTTGCCCACACTGCCGCCCTGCGGACCCGGATAGATATAATCGATCAGCGGGTATTTTTTCTTGGGATCCATATTGGTTGGTGTAAATACCAATCCGTAAATATCCGTTTTACCATCCTGCGCTTTTACAGACACGGGTGTTACCGGATGCCAGCCGGTGGCTACCAGGCGTGATACATCCGTTTTCTCCAGCTCAGTAATCAGTTTACCATTCAGGTCACGCAACACCGTTACCGGTGCTACATCCGGTTTGGAATAGGTATCGATGATATAATTGCCCGATGGTGAAAAAGCAGCATTGTGTGTTCCTTCGCCCGGTGTTAATTCTACCAGTCCTTTTCCATCAAACCCGATTTTGCACAAGCGGGAGAAGTAAGGATTGGATGCATCGCGACCCGTGGTGGTGAAATATAATACACGCGCTTTCTCATCTACTTTTACCAAACGACTTACTACCCACTCTCCTTTGGTAACCTGGTTTTTCAGTTTACCGGTTGTAGCATCATACAAATACAAATGACCCCAGTTATCGCGTTCAGAATACCAGAGTATTTCATTTGAGCCAGGCAGGTAGCGCCAGTTAATAGCACCACGGCCTGATTCAAATTGCGTGGCCACTGTTTCTTCAAACACTTCGCGCACGGCACCCGTTGCGGTATTGGCAATACGGAACTTTTCATTCTTGTGATCGCGTGAAGTAGAAAGGAACGCAAGTTCTGTTCCATCTTCTTTCCAGTCGTTATCATCAAAAGTTCCGCTGCTTGAAATATCATCACTCAAAGTAGCCCTGTGTGCATCGGGTGGAATCTGTAGGTTCACCATTTTGGCAGTTTCCACATCAATGATCACACGATGGATCATCGCAATTTCCTTATCGCCTGGCAAAGGATATTTCCATGCTTTTAAGGTTGGCTTACCCACATTGGTTGTTACCAGGTACATATCGCTGGTATTGCGTTGGTCCTGTTTAAATGTGGCTAGTTTTTTAGAATCGGGCGACCAGCGTACAACAGGTCTGTCGCTCGATTTCCATCCGGCATTATCGGTGGCATACCCAAAATCTTTCACACCATCGGTCGTAAGCTGGGTTTCTTTATTGGTAGCCAGGTCGCGCACCCATAAGTTCCAGTCTTTGATGAATACAGACCGTTTGCCATCAGGAGATGGAATATCATTGCCTCCACCAAAACCACCACGTCCGCCTCCGCGACCCCCACGCCCGCCACTGGCTGATGCAGTTGCTGCTGTAGCACCGGTGCCATCATCAGGTGTTACCTGCGAAGTGGCCAGCTCATATTTCCATTTTTTAGTTTCTACTGTAAAGGAAATCGACTTCCCATCTGCCGAAAATGCAATGGTTTGAAAAGGCAGTTTGTTTCCGTCGTATTTGGTACCGGCTGCGGCAGATAAAGCTTCGGCCAGTTTCTGGTGGTCGAATGCTGCGGTTCGTGTTTTCTTCGCCGGGTCTACCAGGATAAACTCATTTTTTTTACTGCTGGTATTCAGGTACCAGAAACGGTCGCCTTCGAGCCAGTTGGGGCGAACATTGCCGCCATCGATAAAAGGGTCGGTATTGTAGTTCATGAACTTTTCTGCGCGTTCATAATCTTTGGCTGTTAGTGCGGTTTGGGCCTGTGCAGACAGACCGAAAGCTACCACCGTTGCCGTGAGTAGGTATTTTCTCATGTGTTTGGGGGTGTGGTTGTTTACAATTTGAGGCAACCAATATAGGATAAATTCAATTATTTGGAGAAGGAGTTCGGTGAATGGTATTTCACGAGTCATGCGAAAAACAAAATAGCCACAGATTCGCAGATTAGTGCCAAAAAAACCTGCCTGTCGGCAGACAGGTCTGTGCTGATCTGTGCATCTGGCGAATAAAAAACAGTAATAAAAATCTCTGCACAGAAAACAATACGAGCTAGTAAGCCTATTTATAAATAAACACCTGTGTAAACAGATCACTCGTTCCAGATACGGCTTTAGCGGTTATGGGATAACACGCATCGTCATACGATAGGTAAATTGTACTGTTTCAATAGTGGTTGCCCCTGTACCGGATTTTATTTATTTGCCCGTTGTACAAAAGGAAAATCTTTGTTCTCTACATGCGCCTGTTTCATGAGCTGGTTGATTTGCTGCACAATGACAGGATTGGCCCCTGCCAGATTTTTTGTTTCCTGTGGATCTGTTGAAAGATCGTATAGTTCAATCTCTCCATCCGGTGCTTTGAACACATTCAGACGGACTCCCTTCCATTTCCCCATCAATACGGCCTGCCTTCCGCCATTTTCATGAAATTCCCAATAGTAATAGGCATGTTGTTCCTGTTTGCCTTTCCCCGTCAGTGTGGGCAGAATGGAAACGCCATCTGTACGTAGGTTAGCATTTTTTTTTAGCAGGGATGCGAATGTTGGAAGGAAATCCCAGAATGCACCCACCTGGCCGGATACCGATCCCGGCCTGATCACCGATGGCCAGTTTGCGATCATTGGTTCGCGTATACCACCCTCATAAAGATCACGTTTGATACCTCTGAAACCCGCGTTGCTGTTGAAGAAGCGGTAATCGTTTCCCCCTTCCGCATGTGGACCGTTATCGCTCGAAAAAATAATCAGTGTGTTTTGATCGATATGCAGTGCCTTCAGTTTTGCTACTACTTCCCCTACATACCTGTCGAGCCGCGAAACCATGGCCGCATAGGCTGCACGTGGATATGGCTGCGGTTGGTAGCCGGTACCGTTCCATTCTTTTTTGACAGGCTGTGCTGTTTCTTTGAACTGCTGTTTGTATCGCTCAAAGCTGGTATCGCCGGCGGGTAATTGTAACCCGGCATGTGGCAATGTGTAGGCGAGAAAAAGAAAGAAAGGTTTTGTCGTATTAGCATCTATAAACGCCAATGCTTTCTGCTGTATCAGGTCGGGCGCGTATTGTGGTTGGTTAGCGGGTGTATTGCCAAGTTCCACACGTTGGTCGTTATCCCATAAATGATCCGGAAAATAATCGTGTGCTTTTGCCTGGCAGTTATAGCCATAAAATTTATCGAAGCCCTGTTTAACCGGATCGCCTGCAGATCCTATATAGCCGAGCCCCCATTTACCAAAACCTCCGGTAGCATAGCCCGCTTTTTTAAAAAGTTCGGCTATCGTAAAAGCGGAATCGGGTATGGGCCATTGGCCTTCCGGATTTACTTCCAGGTTACCACGTATGGATGTATGCCCGGTATGCTGCCCCGTTAACAGCGATGCGCGTGAGGGCGCACAAACAGAAGTACCCGCATAGAACTGTGTAAAACGCATCCCGTTTTTTGCGAGTTGATCGATATGGGGAGTAGAGATCAGGGTTTGTCCATAACAACCCAGGTCGCCATAACCCATATCATCAGCCAGGATAAAGACCACATTGGTGGGTTTGTTCCTGGGCTGTTGAGCCGATACCATTGTTGCCTGGGTGGTAAAAAAAGCAATCCCTGCATACAGGATAAAACAACCTGGTTTTGTTTTCAATAACTGCATATTCCCTGGCTTGATCGATTATGTATACAAATGGTATTTGCCTGTATTATTGGTGAAAGATATTTTCTTTCTCTGAAAAATATACTAAAACCTTGTACAGGATATTTCCGGGTAGAAACAGGTGGTTTTGGAATGCGGGATACGGTAGGTCAACAGTTCATCATTGGGAAATACTAGCCAGACAGCCCTTTGTCAAGCAGTAGCTGTGAAGAAAAATCAGTATTGCTATAGCAAAAAAAGCCCGCCATTGCTAAAGCCTGGCGGGCAGTGCAGAGAGGAAGGGATTCGAACCCTCGATACGCTTTCACGTATACACACTTTCCAGGCGTGCTCCTTCAACCACTCGGACACCTCTCTGTTTATATAAGTTCCCTCTATCCCGGCTTAGCCGGGAACACCTCTCTGTTTGTATTCTTTGAGGCATTTCAGGGTCGTTGGAACGCGGCCCCAATTTTGAAGGACTGCAAAAATAGCTTTTCAGCGTTAGCCACCGAATATTTTTTGGGCGTTGGCCGTGGTTATGGCTGCAAGTTCGGTTACGGGCAGTTGTTTTACCTCGGCCAGTTTCTCGATAATATGCTGCAGATACGCACTCTCATTGCGTTTACCGCGGTAGGGAACGGGGCTCAGGTAAGGCGCATCGGTTTCCAATACCAGCCATTGGGGATCAATATTTTCGAGCGCGGTGGGTAAGCCGGCATTTTTATAGGTAACCACACCGCCTATGCCCAGCATAAACCCCATTTGGGTAATCTGCCCCGCCTCTTCGGCATTGCCGCTAAAGCAATGGAAGATCCCTTTCAATCCCTTGGCAGCATAGGGTTTTACCGTTTCAATGGTCTCACTCAGGGCATTGCGGGTATGGATCACAATGGGGAGATTACGCTCCAGGGCCCAGTTCATCTGCAGGTCGAAGGCTTCGTATTGTTCGCGTTCAAAGGTCTTGTCCCAGTAAAAGTCTAACCCTATTTCACCAATGGCCACAAAGGGGCGTTTGTCTATCCACTCCCTGGCAATGGCCAGTTCTTCTTTGTAATTGGCCTTAACATAACATGGGTGCAGCCCCATCATAGCTATGCATACGCCCGGGTACGCGGCTTCGAGGGCCAGCATACCGGGTATGGCTTCACTGTCAATGGCTGGAAGGTAAAACTGCTTAACGCCCTGTTGCTGCGCACGGGTAATTACTTCGGTTATATCATCCTTGAATTCTTCTGAATAGAGATGGCAATGGGTATCGATCAGGGTCATACCGCAAAATTCCTGAATTATTGGTTACCATCCCAATTGCTGGTTTTTTACACAAGGGGCTTTACCACTTGCTGCTATTTTCTACCCTAATCAGTGAATCTCTGCCATTGTTGGTCCCTGACCACAAGTGTTCGAAAGACTGTAAAATATAGACTAGTAGCTATTTATATCAACAGCATTCCCAAAACGGAAGTTCATTATAAGCCGCAGATTCACAGATTATCAATAAAAAATCTGTGGTAATCAGTGAATCTGTGGCGGATCTGTTTCTTCCGCCATTGTTGGTCGCCGACCAACAATCTCTCTCGACCATTGTTGGTGTTGTCAACAATAGTCTTTGAATTTGAAAGAAAGAAAGGAAAGTTGTTGGTCGGCGACCAACAACGGCTAAAGACCAACAACGGCTAAAAACCAACAACGGCTAAAGGGTACAGGAACATAGGGATAGGATAGGACTAGCATACCGGTAGCATAGGATGTGCATAGGAAGATGTGGGGATGTGTATCGGATGAGCATCGGATGAGACAGCGGTTAGACACGGGATATCTACGGGATATCTACGGGTCATTTACGGGACATCTATGGGAGATCTATGGGTTATTTACGGGATACTTACGGGTGTTCTGTACAAAGTAGTTACGAGCCAAATAGGGCCTGCCTACCCAAGCAAAAGCACCGGCTAAAGAACAGAGGAGCAACACAATTCGTGTATTTTTTTTCTGACAAGTTATTGAATAACAATAATTTATTCGATTGTTGTATACAGCCCTACCAACCTGTATTAACCTCACCAATGGGTTAATACAGTGTAAAAACAAAGTGCATTTCTTCCGAACAGTTATGGTCAAGGAACAAAGAAAGCAAGGGGGATTTTACGGACCGGGGAAATAAAAAAATCAATACCATCGTTTATTACTAACCGGCAGTATGGAACCACCCTATCGCCTTTCTGAATTTGTTGTTTAGGATACGGTATATAAGTGCTGGTGTATCTACACCGGCATCGTTGTTTTACCCCCTAACTGGTAATAGATCATTCAAAACGTATCAGTCCTGCGGCAAAGCAGCAAACCGGTAACCGAGCTGGGTAAAATGGTCCAACACTTTAGGAAGGGCATACTGCATCCTGTTCCAGGCCTTGGCACTGTCGTGAAATACAATAATGGATCCGGGTTTGGTATGATAGAGAACATAACCCAGGCAGGCTTCGCCGTTAAGATCAGTGTCGAAATCTCCGCTCAAAACATCCCACATCACGATATTGAGGGGTGAGTGATGAGTAGTGAGTTTTTTTTGTTGAGATTTTTTGATTCGTCCATAAGGCGGACGAAACAGGTTCGACTGAATATGTTTTTTTGCTTCTGTAAAATCGGCAATATATCCTTCATCACTCGTTTTCCACCCATTAACATGATTGTGTGTGTGGTTACCTACGGCATGACCTTCTTGTATGATTCGTTGATAAATTCCGGGATGGTCCACTACATTTTTCCCGATGCAGAAAAAGCTGGCTTTGGCCCCGTATTGTTTCAGTTGATCCAGTACAAAAGGAGTGGCCGTTTCGTGCGGGCCATCATCGAACGTAAGGTAAATGGTTTTATCCTCTCCCTTCATCCGCCAGGTTAAACCAGGATACACCCATCTAAGCCAAAAAGGCGTTTTTACGAGATACATAAAGTAAAGATAGACTATGAAGTGAATATCGAATAATGAACAAGGAACAGATGAATATTGAAGGATATTTTATCCTGAACAGAGGCGCTACAAATAGACTTCCTCACTTCAACTACCCTTGTTCATCTGTTCAATGTTCACCTGTTCAATATTCTTCTGTTCGTTTATCTTTGCCCCATGAGTAAGAAAGTACGTGTTCGTTTCGCCCCTTCACCAACGGGAGGGCTGCATTTGGGTGGGGTGAGAACGGTTTTGTTCAATTACCTGTTTGCCAAACAGCATGGCGGCGATTTTATTGTACGCATAGAAGATACCGACCAGGGCCGCTTTGTGGCGGGTGCCGAAGAATACATTTTTAATACCCTGAAATGGTGTGGACTGGAGCCGGATGAAAGCCCACTGCACGGCGGACCTTATGCTCCCTATCGCCAAAGTGAGCGCAAGGCCAATTACCGCCAGTATGCCGAGCAATTGGTGAAAGATGGTTTTGCTTATTATGCGTTTGACACACCGGAAGAACTGGATGCAAAAAGAAAAGAAGTTCCCAATTTTCAATACAACCAGTTTACACGTGGGGGCATGAATAATTCTTTGGTCTTGACCGATGAGCAGGTAAAAGAAAAATTAGTTTCTACACCTTATGTGGTCCGTATCAAAATGAGAGAAGATGAGACCGTTGTATTCCATGATATGATCCGTGGTGAAGTTTCGTTCAATACTTCACAGGTAGATGATAAGGTATTGCTGAAAGCAGATGGTATGCCAACCTATCACTTGGCGGTGGTAATTGATGATTATCTGATGAAGATCAGTCATGCATTCCGTGGCGAAGAATGGTTGCCTTCTGCACCCGTACATATCCTGCTATGGAAATATTTAGGCTGGGAAACAGAGATGCCGCAATGGGCGCATCTGCCTTTAATACTAAAGCCCGATGGCAACGGAAAACTCAGCAAACGCGATGGCGACAGATTGGGCTTCCCGGTTTTTGCCATGGACTGGACCGATCCGAAAACCAATGAAACCACGATCGGTTTTAAAGAAAGAGGATTCTTACCAGAAGCGTTTGTTAACCTGCTGGCCATGCTTGGTTGGAACGATGGTACCGATGCGGAAATTTTTACCTTAACGCAACTGGTTGAAAAATTTTCAATGGAACGCGTACATAAAGCCGGGGCCAAATTCGATTATGAAAAAGCGAAATGGTACAATCACGAATGGATTAAACAGTCGACAGCTGGCCGTTTACAGTTAGCAGTGAAAGCGGAATTTGATAAGAAGGGGATTACCATTACAGACGATACTTTATTAGCCAGGGTTATTGAGCTGGTGAAAGACCGTTGTACCTTATTACCTGATTTTGTACAGCAGGGCGCTTTCTTTTTTCAATCACCTACCGTGATAGAAACCGATGCCATTAAGCCGAAATGGGACGACAAAAAAAATATGTTCTTTACCGAACTGATCCGTGCCTACGAATTAAGTTCAGACTGGGAACCACATGGATTGGAAACCGAATTCAAGGAACTGGCCGCGGCTAACCAATTAAAACCAGGTGAGCTCATGTTACCTTTTCGTGTGATGCTGGTAGGCGGCAAGTTTGGTCCTGGTGTATTTGATATCGCCGCCATTATTGGAAAAACAGAAACCATAAAACGGATTGAGCATACCCTAGGCTTGTTACAATAATATATTTCCCAACTGCGCCTTAGCGACTTTGCGAGATGTTTTCCCGCAAAGCCGCTAAGGCGCGGTTTTTTTATATCTTGTTCTCAAATCATTTACAGATGAGAACTGCTTCCCGGTCGGCCTATATCATCGCTGCGTTTGCATTAATCAAGTTCCTGGTTCCCTTCATTCTCATCCATCCCCAATTCGAGCTCCATCGCGATGAATATCTTTATCTCGCCGATGCCGATCATATGGCATGGGGTTATATTGAAATGCCACCCATGCTGGCCACATTGGGCTACCTGAGTAAACTGGCCGGCGGAACCGTATACACGGTATATTTCTGGGGTGGACTGTTTGGTGCACTTACCATGATTGTAGTTGGTAAAATGGTTCTGCAATTAAAAGGCAATGCCATTGCGGTATTCTTTGCCTGCCTCGCTTTCCTATGCGCAGGTTTTTTGCGAATGCATATTCTGTTTCAACCCAATTTCCTGGATGTGTTCTTCTGGACATGGGCCTCTTACCTCATCATCTGCCAGATCGATACCGGTCATAAAAAATATTTGTACTGGCTGGGTATTTGTTTTGGACTAGGCATACTCGGCAAGTATTCCACTGCTTTTTACATCATTTCTTTTGCGGTAGCCGTATTGCTAACCGATAAAAGAAAATGGTTGCTCAATCCACATTTTTATTTTGCCATGTTACTGGGTGTACTGGTTTGTTTGCCCAACCTACTCTGGCAGATCATACATCATTTTCCTTTGATGCACCATATGGACCTGCTTACCAAACAGCAACTGCAATACAATAGCCGCAAAGATTTTATCATTGATCAGTTACTACTCTCACTTCCCTCTTTTTTTATTTGGATAGGCGGACTTTGGTTTATTCTCATGAAAAGGCAGGGGAGAAAATACATGGTTATTGCTTTCATCTATCTCGGTATTGTAGGATTGCTTTTGTATTTCAATGGCAAAGGTTATTATGCCGCGGCTATCTACCCTACTTTAATGGCTTTTGGCGGTGTATGGCTGGCGCAGGTAACAGAGCAACGTAAATGGAAATGGTTACAGGTTGCGGCTCCATTGGCAACACTGTTTCTTACCTGGCGAATTTTGCCCATGCTGCTTCCTTATCAGTCGCCGCAAAATTTATCCAACTATTATCGTTCTCATGCCGTTAGTAAACCCGCATTGATCTGGGAAGACCACAAGCAACATGCATTACCACAGGATTTTGCCGATATGCTGGGCTGGAAAGAAATGGCAGAGAAAACCGCCAAAGTATACAACAGCTTACCAGATTCGGTTAAAAAACAAACCATGGTGTATGGAGATAATTATGGCGAAGCTGGTGCCTTGAGTTTTTACGGAAAAAAACTGGGGCTGCCCGAAATCTTTAGTGATAATGCCAGTTATGTGTTCTGGTTGCCCGATCAATTTACACAGAAATATTTTCTGTTTGTAACAGCTGAATTACCCGATGCAGGCGATAGCTTTTTCAATCATTGGCAAAAGCGCGAGATCCTGGATTCTGTTACGCAACCCCTGGCCAGGGAATACAGGGCCAAGATCATTCTCTACAGTCAACCCGATGATTCGGTGAGAGTAATTGCGGAAAGTAAAATTCTGGAAGGGAAACAGAAATTCAAGCTTCGATAGAGTGGATTAATTAACAATTAGTAATTAATAATTAGTAATTAGTAATTGAACCTATGCAGTTCTCCGAAATTGCCTGGCGCTTAGTGGCAAAAATAACCGAAAGAGAATGTCAACGCTTATTGCAGCATAAACCCATGCCGCACCGGTGAATTATTAATTGCTAATTATTAATTGTTAACGTGTTGTGCTATTAAAAGATACTACAATGATGGAATTTCTCTGTGTACCTCCTAACCTCTGTATCTCTGTGTTGAAAAAAAATATCTTCAGGACAATTTTTTCAACACAGAGATACGGAGGACACTGAGCTGCACAGAGGTAGCCAAATGGCACAATACATTAATTGTTAATTATCCCTTAGCCTTGTTTCTCCATCATCTCCATCACTGGCTGCCAATGGGTTTCGTATAGTTTCTGAAGGTGTTGCTTATCCGTTTCATCGATGTTTACCAGGTGGTTTGTATTTAACGCCACATGCTCCGGCGTGCGGATGCCGGGGATTACGGTAGATATCTCGGGGTAGCTGAGTATATAACTCAAAGCAAGACCTGATTCGGTGGTGTTGTATTTTTTACAGAGTGGCCATACTTCGTCTTGTAATATGTTCAATACCGCTTCTGTAATCGGCGGCACCACGCGGTAGCTACGGTGGTCATCGCTGGTGAATACTGTATCGGGTTTGATTTTACCGGATAGCAGTCCGAACTGCAAGGGCATTCGTGCAATAACACCATATCCATGTTCCGTCGCTTTGCTAAGTATGGGCAGGGCTTTCTGGTTGATGAGGTTGAACACCAGTTGAAAGCCATTTCCCAAATGGTTCCTGAAAAAGAAATCCGCTTCCGGAAAAGGATTGAATGTAATAAGAGAGATACCCCAGTAACGGATCTTGCCTTCCTGTTGCAATTGCTGCATCGCTTCAATGCATTCGCCGTTTTCCAGGTGATGCATACGCGCCACATGCAGGTGATGAAAATCGATGCAATCCCTTTTCAATCGTTTCAGGCTTTGTTCGCAGGCTTTGATCATATAGTCTTTGGTATAGTCCAGGGCTACTTTCTGATCCTCACCAATCTTTTGTCCGACTTTGGAAGCAATGATCATATCCTTGCGGTTGCCAATGGTCTTTCCCAGTAAAGTTTCAGAATGACCGAGGCCATAAAAATCAGCTGTATCAAAAAAATTGATACCTGCATCCATAGCGGTATGAATAGCAGCAATCGAAACGGTGTCATCTGAAGGCCCCCAACCAATGGCCAGCTTACCAGCAAAAGCGGCACCGCCAATAGCCCATGTACCGAAACCAATTTCACTTACGGATAAGTCTGTATTTCCGAATTTGCGGTAGTTCATGAGGACAAATTAGTGAATTTGTGGATTAGCGGATTATTGAATATAGTGAGCAAAGATCCGGCAACCAGAATTCGTCAATCCACAAATTCGCTAATCCGCCTATTATAGTTATTTTTACTTTCTATATGAAAAGACCTGTCAGAGTATTGGTTGCCAAAGTTGGACTCGATGGCCATGACCGTGGTGCCAAAGTTATTGCCACTGCTTTACGCGATGCCGGTATGGAGGTTATTTATACCGGCCTTCGCCAGACACCCGAAATGGTGGTGAATGCCGCTCTGCAGGAAGATGTGGATGCTATCGGCATCAGTATTCTCAGCGGCGCGCACATGACAGTATTTCCCAAGATGATGGCTTTGCTGAAAGAAAAACAAATGAATGATGTTCTCGTTACCGGTGGCGGTATTATTCCGGAAGAGGATATGAAAGCCTTACATGATCTTGGTGTAGGTAAACTCTTTGCACCTGGTGCTGCTACGGCTGATATTGCTGCCTATATTTCTGATTGGGTTGCTACACATAGAAATTTTTAATCCGTATAATTATTTAGCCGCAGATTCGCAGATTACAAGCAATCAATCTGCGAATCTGCGGCCAAAATTATTTATCTATCTAACCGCTTCTTAACTATCCATCCTTATCGCTACTGATGGCAAATTCTATTCTTAACAAGTACAGATAAGATCAATTTATTCCCGGGTTTATTTAGTCCTATACTTCCGGCAAGCGCAATCTTTTTTGTTTGGAGAAGATACGGATGAAGACCACACTGCAAACACAGATGAACAATCCGAGGTTATGCGCAATACCCGCTTTGCCTAATAAAATATAGATCACCCCACCAATGGCGCACGCAGTGGCATAGAGTTCTCCCCGTTTCAACAGATCGGGCTTTTCTCCGCAAAGAATATCAGCCAGTAACCCACCGAAAGTAGCGGTTATTACCCCCATAATGATCGCGTATCCATCATTGATATTGTAGCTGATACTTCTTTCAATACCCGTAACGGTAAACATTCCGAGTCCGATGGCATCGGTAAAGAAAATGGTTCTGCGAAAACGGATCTGGTTTGATTTGAACAATGAAACAATGATCACCGCACCAAGCACAAGCCCCAGCGCCAGGTAATCGTTGATCCAGTTAACAGGATGCGCGCCAATCAGCAGGTCACGGATGGTTCCGCCGCCGTAGGCTGTGGCAAAGGCAATCACAGTGCCGCCAAACACATCCATCTGGTGGGTACGGGCCTTTAGTGCGCCGGTTCCGGCAAACACAAAGATCCCTATGTACATGATGAGTTGAACCGGGTTCATTCCTCAAAATACAAAACAAAACATATAAATGATTGATTCCTTAAAATGGCAATGACTTGTTTTGCAGTTTCTTTACCGCAAAGACACAAGGGCGCGAGGGTGAGCAAGGAATCTTTTCAAGCGAATACTTCGCGTACCCTCGCGCCCTTGTGTCTTTGCGGTTAAAAAATTGCAACAACCCCATTCGAACATTTAGCTTGCATATTGCCGCAATGATATATCGTCTTTACAAGATGCTTTCTCCTGCTTACCTTTGCTTCAAACAATTCACTTATGTATCAAACATTGCTTACCAGTCTCGAGAACGGCATATTCATCATCGCGATCAACAGGCCCGATAAACTGAATGCACTCAACAAAGATGTTTTTGCCGACCTCAACAAGGCTTTGGATGAAGTGTATTCCAATGCCGATATCAAATCTGTGCTCATTACCGGTGCCGGACCCAAAGCTTTTGTTGCAGGTGCCGATATTACCGAGTTCAATGGATTAAGCCTGGAAGCCGGTAAAGCATTGGCAAAAGCGGGACAGGATACCTTCTTCAGAATTGAGAATGCCCCCAAACCCATTGTGGCTTGTGTAAATGGTTTTGCTTTAGGCGGTGGTTGTGAACTGGCCATGAGTTGCCATTTCCGCATTGCATCAGACAATGCAAAATTTGGCCAGCCGGAAGTTAATCTTGGATTGATACCGGGCTATGGTGGTACGCAAAGACTCGTACAACTGATTGGCAAAGGAAGAGCGATGGAAGTATTGATGAGTGCTGGTATGGTTGATGCGGCTACTGCTCTGCAATACGGGTTGGTTAATTATGTAGTACCACAGGAAGAATTGATTTCAAAAGCAAAAGCTATTCTCGACATTATTAATACCAAGGCGCCGATTGCGGTTGGCAAATGCATTGAAGCTGTCAACGCTGTTTTTGATGAAACCAAAAACGGCTATGCAACAGAAGTAAATGCTTTTGGCGATTGTTTCGAGACGGCAGATATGAAAGAAGGCACAACTGCCTTCCTCGAAAAAAGAAAGCCTGTTTTTACCGGGAAATAAACCCCCTCAGTGCAACTCTGTATCTCTGTGTTGAAAATTTTTAATACAGAGGAATCATTTTAGAACTGATGGAATTTCATCCGCCACAGGGTGTTCGGCTTTGTAGGTAAGCCCCATTAGTTGGGCCATGGTTTGCGCAAACTGTTTTTGGTATAATTGCCCTTCTGTTTTTACTTCACCTTTGGCCGAAACATTGGGGCCCATTACGGCAAACCAGATCTCATGCGCCCCTTCTACAGAAGCCCCATGGCTTGTCCATTTTGTTTTTGGGTTATCGCCACGGCCATGATCAGTAGTTATGAATAAAGTGGTTTTGTTTTTATACTGCGGATCGCTTTGTACAAAATCCCAGATCTCTTTTAGCCAGGCATCCACCTGGTGTGCCGCATCTAAATAAGACCGGTATTCGCGGCCATGCGCATATTCATCGGTTTCGCCATAAGATATATAGAGTACCCGTGGTTTTTTTGTTTTCAGGTATTCCATCGCGCCGTAATGTGTAAACACATCATAACATTCTTCTGCCCACTTATGAGGCGAATTATCGAGCATGGCATTGATCAGCTTCTCATTGGCAGTGGGATTCTTTCCACCAAAATGATCATAAGCCGCTACTACCGGAATACCGCTTCGTTCTTCATTCAGGATCCGGTTAAATGCCTCCCATGCACCGAACGCGGCTACTTCTCCTTTCAGCTTATTCTGCATGTTAAAAAATTCAAGTAAAGTTGTATTGGGATTGGCCTTGTATTCATTTTTATTGATGGCCGTATCTACATACCCGCACATAATCTCACTATAACCGGGATATGAAAACCAGTACGGATTGGATACATCTACTTTGTTATTCAGCCAGCGGTTGCCATAAACCTGTCCTTTAGCTGCTACATTATTCCAGAGAAAAGGCAATAGTTTTTTACGGCGTTCATCCGCATTATCCGACCAGTATTTTTTGAAGATGTGAAGGCTATCGTCCTGGTTGTAACGTTTGTCGTTAGCGATCTCTTTATCCATTCCCCAAAACACTTCCTGCCAGCGGAAACCGTCGGTGGTAATAATGATGATGTTCTCGGTTTGTTGTGCGGATACAAATAAGCTGGTGAATACCAGGGTTGTTACAAACAAAATTCGTTTCATTCTGAATGATATAATGATGAAATATATTTACAACGCAACGTTTCGTGCATTTTAAATGCTTCTGGTATTGTAAGCTCCCTCTGTGCAACTCCCTATCTCCGTATCTCTGTGTTGAAAAAAAGTAGTGCTTTAAAATAATATTTTATTCAACACAGAGATACGGAGTACACGGAGTTACACAGAGAATTTTAGCAGTACAATACATTTACAACTTAATGAAATAAAACCGTAGCCGGCACTTCTGTTTTGGCTTGGTTAATTGGCTGGTAACTGAACAGCAGGTTATTACCACCACCGCTATCAAAATACCGGAGTTTTATTGTATGGTATCCTTTCTCCAGGTAACAACGCCCTTCTTTTTCCTCAAAGCCATGGTTGCCATCGTTGTTTACCACTACCTGCCCGTCTATTTCCAGTATACTACCATCGTCGCTGGTAGTAAAGAAAGTATAGCCTGTTGTTTTGTCGATGCGAATATATCCTTCGAAAACCAACCCGTATTTTTCTTTGCGTTGTTTTATTGTTACCGAAACTTTATCAGCAACACCCTGCTTCAATGCGGCCGCCTCTTTGAATACAGACATATTCATCACATCAGATTCATAATAGCGATAATTAAGTCCCGGTAACACCTTGGTTGCTGTAACGGATTTCATCAAACTTAACCCTGCTGTTTTTGTTTCAGCTGTATCACTTGGTAAATAACTGTTTCCTTTGGTTGCAAATGCTTTGATTACCGCATCGCCTTTTACTTCAAATGGTTGTGTATAGGCTATGAATTTACCATTGTTACTACTGTATTGCAGGGTAGCTCCGGCTGTACTGTTAGCGATACTGATGGTTGCACCCGACATATCTTCTTTATACACTACATCAATTTTTGGCTTACGGAGAAAGGCGCCATAGTTACTGATCTTTACCACATAGGCATAAGGCGATTTGATTTTGTTGGGATCGTACTCAGGCAGTGAGATCACAATGGAATTACCTTCTTTTTTATTGATCAGCTTTTCATTGGTACCCAGAAACTTTACATCGGCAAACGCATTCGCAACATCCATATGCTTCAATACCAATTTTTTATTAGAGGGATATTTCGGGAAGATGGCATACAACGAATTGGTTTTTGCGTTGTAGGTATAAAACACTTCCTTGGTTGCATAACCAGGTGAGGGATCTACAGTAAGTTTCATCATGATATCTTCTCCTTTCTTCGCTTTATAATCCTGTTTGCCTTCGCTCCATTGTGCCACCTGTTTCCATCTCGTGGTTCCGTAAATAGCCTCCCCGTTTATTTTAAGCCATCCGCCAATATCCAGTAATCTTTCCTGCATAATAGGGGGAATTTTTCCATGTTCATCCGGACCAATATCCAGCAGAAAATTACCGCCCCTGCTCACTTTATCCAGCAAATGATATACGAGCGATTGCGCCGAATTATAATCCCAGGCATCTTCTTCCCTATTATAACCATATGAATAACCCATGCCACGGCTCTCTTCCCATGCATGATTCTCAAAATCAAGTTCGGGCTGGTACTCGGGTGTATATACTGAACCATGTTTGAAACGAACACCAGTTCCCCAACGGTCGTAGGTTACGATCTTATCTTTTACGGGACTCTCATTATACATCCATGCCAGGAATTCTTTTGACCGCCAGGTATTTTCGCTTTCGTCCCAGTCACCATCAGTCCAGAATACATCAGGTTGATAGGTATTGATCAATTCTTTCATCTGTGGCCACATGTGTTCGGTAGCATATCGCTTGTGATCAGTCTTCCACAAAGGGTTGAACCATTCGTACAAAGAATAGTACATGCCCGCACGCACCGATGTTTTTCTTACTGCCTTAAAAAGATCGCCAAGCAAATCTCTTTTAGGGCCAACCTCCATTGCATTCCATGGGAACCCCCAGGTTCTGCTGGCATCTTTACTGGGCCAGAGGGCAAAGCCATCGTGGTGTTTGGATGTGAGTACAATGTATTTGGCACCGGATTGTTCAAACAGCCTGGCCCACTCATCGGGCTGGAACAATTCGGCTTTGAATTGATCGGCCAGCTGGTAATAGGTTTGTTTACCAAATTTTGCCGCGTGGTAGGCTTTCTTGGCACTATCGCCATTTTCCAAACCATTCTGGTACCATTCCGCATAACCGCCTTTGGTAGTATAAGCCGGAACCGCATACACTCCCCAATGAATAAAGATGCCGAATTTACTATCGTTGAACCATGTTGGAAGCGGGCGTTTGTCTAAAGATTCCCAGGTAGGTTGATAGGGTTGCGCCGATGCAGAAAGCACTACTGCCAAAAGACCAAGCAGGATCGTTTTTTTCATGTTGTTTGAGATATGGCTGAAAAGTAACAAAATCTGGCGAATTATTGGACGGCTGTCTATTCGTGAGACGTGAATTGTGAGACATGAGGAAAAACGCCTCAGGATTGACGATTCACGTCTCACGATTCACCCCATACGCTTACCTTTGCGGAGCAAAAAGGAACCTTCCAACCTTAAAAATCAGAGATCATGGACTATCGTATTGAAAAAGACACCATGGGTGAGGTGCATGTACCGGCCGATGTGTATTGGGGCGCACAAACCCAGCGCAGTATTGAAAATTTTAAAATTGCACAGGACATCAATAAGATGCCGAAAGAGATCATCAAGGCATTTGCTTACCTGAAAAAAGCAGCTGCCCTAACCAACCTGGATGCTGGCGTTTTACCCGAAGAAAAAGCCAAACTGATCGGCCAGGTCTGTGATGAGATCCTGGAAGGAAAATTAGATACCCAGTTTCCACTCGTTATTTGGCAAACCGGTAGCGGCACGCAGAGCAATATGAATGTGAATGAAGTGGTGGCATACCGCGGTCATGTGATCAAAGGTGGCGCATTAACCGATAAGGATAAGTTTCTGCATCCGAACGATGATGTAAACAAATCACAATCATCCAACGATACCTTTCCAACTGCCATGCATATCGCGGCGTATAAGATCCTGGTTGAGACCACCATCCCCGGTATCAAAAAATTAAGGGATACGCTGGCACAGAAGAGCAAAGATTTTATGCACGTGGTAAAGATCGGCCGTACGCATTTTATGGATGCTACGCCACTTACTTTAGGACAGGAAATCAGCGGTTATGTTTCGCAGCTGGATCATGGACTGAAAGCCATCAATAATACACTGGCCCATTTAAGTGAACTGGCATTGGGCGGAACCGCAGTAGGTACCGGCATCAATACGCCAAAAGGATATGATGTAAATGTGGCAAAACATATTGCCAATCTTACCGGTTTGCCTTTTGTTACAGCGGAAAATAAATTTGAAGCATTAGCCGCTCATGATGCGATCGTTGAAGCACATGGTGCATTGAAAACAGTTGCGGTTAGTTTGATGAAAATCGCCAACGATATACGTATGTTATCATCCGGTCCGCGCAGTGGTATCGGCGAATTGTTTATTCCGGATAATGAGCCCGGTTCTTCTATCATGCCAGGCAAAGTAAACCCTACACAATGTGAGGCGCTTACTATGATCTCCGCACAGGTCATGGGCAATGATGTAGCCATCGGCATCGGCGGTGCTACGGGGCATTTTGAACTGAATGTATTTAAACCGGTTATGATCGCCAATTTTCTCCATAGTGCACGTTTGATTGGTGATGGTTGCGTTAGCTTTACTGATAAATGTGCTGTTGGTCTCGCTCCTATCGAAGCCAATATCAAAAAGCATGTTGACAATAGTTTGATGCTGGTAACAGCACTCAACACAAAGATCGGTTATTACAAAGCTGCTGAGATTGCACAAACCGCGCATAAAGAAGGAACTACCCTGAAAGAGATGGCCATTAAATTAGGCTATTTAACTGCAGAAGAATTTGATGCATGGGTGATTCCGGGGAATATGGTAGGGGAGATTAAATAATTAGTAATTGGAGAGGCTTTGTTTTAGAGCAAGCCTCTTTTTTTTGCCCAATTACTAACTACTAACTATTAATTAACGTGTTGTGCTATTAGAAGACATGACAATAGCAGGTATTCTCTGTGCAACTTCTAATCTCTGTAGCTCTGTGTTGAAAAAAAAGAAATTATCTTTAGAGTGCGCCCCTTTTTTCAACACAGAGCTACAAAGAACGCTGAGTTACACAGAGGACGTTTAACAGCACAACTCGTTATTAATTACTAATTATTTCTTCACTGGGGAAGCTTTTACTACTTGTGTATCCGTTGCTATAAATTCCATGTGATAGTTTCCTGAATCAAGCATCACTTTCGGCAGCATCTTTTGCAATACAATAAAATCATTTGTTTTCACAGAAGTTTGTCCGAGAAAAACATTTTCCAATTCTGGTAAGCTTTTCAATGACTGCACTCCTTGTGAAGATATTTGTGTGGCGACCAGGTTCAAATATTGCAAATGCTTAAGCGTAGAGAATGATTTCAAGCCATCATCCGTAATATTGGAATGATCAATATGTAGCCTGGTAAGATTAGCGCAATCGGCAATGGTTTTCCATGAGGCAGGGGAAATGGATACACCCGACAATGTTAACCACACCAATTGCTTTTTAATCAGCCTTAACAAACCAACCTTCGTATCATCTGGTTTGGGGATACTCACAAAATTAGCGAGCAGGTAATTGCTGTTAACAGCAACCGGCAATACAATAATGCCTGCTTTACGCAAGGTATCCAATACATCCTGCGAAATTTTTTCAACGGCGCTATCTGGGATAGCTGCTTTTTTAACCGTAACTGCTGCCGACTGCATAGCCAGCAAAGCTGGCATGATCTGCGCAGGCTGTGTTACTTCCTTTACTTTTTTCTCAAAGCCCGCATTGCTGTTGATCCACCAATGAAGTAAGTTCACTTCCTGCTCTGTTAATTGCGGTTTGCCTTTGGGTGGCATGTGTTTTTCTTCCAATGGATCCATTATCACGCGTTTGTACAATTCACTCGCGTCAGCATTGCCGGATAAAAATACCTGCCCGTCTTTCCCGCCTTTCAGGATCCATTCTTTTCCATCCAGTCTTAATCCGCCTTTTTGTTTGGTGGCACTATGGCAGCCTCCGCATTTATCATGTAATACAGGTTGAATGATATCTGCGAACACCTGCGCTTCCTGAACATTCGCGATATTTTTCCTCGTCAATTTGCTGCTATCGCCTGATTTAATAGAAATCCCTTTCGTTAAAAACCCTTCTCCATGTGTTAATGTTCCACCTAAATGCCCCGTGATGATGATTAATAAAAAAGTAATCAGGGAGATAGTACGCTTAAGAAAAGTATTGGGCCTTGCTACCAATAAGTATCCCACAATTGAAATTGCCGCAACCGAAATGCCCATCCATTTATGGAATGATAAAGTATCCTCATCATACTCGCCACCGGATGATAATGACCAGCCTGTTACACAGGAAAGGAGCGCACTGACCATCCCCAACAAAAAAGCAATTTTGGTGGCAGGAAGAATGCCTGCATATTTTTCCTTACCACTCAGCCATTGAAAAACCAATGCCAGCAACAGGAACCCGATCGGCAGGTGTACCAATACGGGGTGAAAACGTCCGATAAATTCGATCAATCCATTCATCAGGAAGCAAGATATCTTTTGCGAAGTAATTGCATCATGTATTCATTGATGCCCCATTGATCTGCAACCGGCTGTAATGTATATGGCAAGGCGGGCAAGTAATGTGGCGGACCAAACTCCGTTAATACCGTTAACCTGTTCACACCATTTTTGATTTTGGTTTGCACAACGGTATCCCACCACTCCAAATGCCTTTTAACAGCATCGGCCCATTCAGGTGCGCGTGGATCATTTACCTGCGGGCCCTCCTGGTGGCCTATTCTTGCATGCACATGGTCTGTTCTCGACAATGCCAATTGAACAGTTTCTTCCTGGTCGTGCAACAAAGATTCGTGCACATTGCACCAATGAGAAATATCCAGTGTCAGCCGCAGGTCAGGATATTTTTGAAAATATTGTTTGGCTATGTGTGCCGCAAATAGAATTCTACTTCTGTGCGATTCATGGCAAATCATGATCCCCGTTTCTTTCGCGACCTTCGAAGTGTACTCAATAAATTTTCCATTCTCTTCCATTGAAAAGAAATCCCTTCCCGAATGGCAATTGATGTACAATGGTTTTTGAATTTGCTGGTAAGCCGCACCGTCCAGCATTTGTTTGAATTGCTCAAAATGTTTTACAGGATCTTTATCCGAGCCTCCGGCCAGAAAACCAATCTCCAATTGGTGCTTTTTTAATGCATCAAACATTTCTTTTTGTGCCGCAGCCGTTCCGGGCCACCAGAGTTCAACGCCATCATAGCCTGCCTGTTTGGCTTTGGCACAAAATGCATCCATTGTTCCGGGAAAACCCCAGTTGGTACCCATTACTTTTAATGCGAAACCTGCGGGCATTTGAAATGCAGGTTTCGATGCCAATAATTCCTCGAAGGGAGTCATGGCTAATGCGCCTAAGGTTGCGGTCATAGATAAAAATTTTCTTCTGTCTAAACTCATAACAATTAATTTTTGGGCGTCACTGCGAGGGGTTGCGAGGCACGAAGCAAAGCAGCCTGTGCTACCACATTCGGGTTGCTATTCGAAACACAGATTGCTTTGCTTCGTGCCTCGCAACCCCTCGCAATGACGTTACGCAATAATCTCATTGATCACCCTCCCATGCACATCCGTTAACCTAAACGGTCTGCCCTGGAACTGGTAAGTCAATTTTTCATGATCAAATCCTAACTGGTTTAATATGGTTGCCTGGATATCAAATGCAGTTGTCTTTCCGCTAATAGCGCTATACCCGATCTCATCTGTTTCGCCGAAGCTGGTTCCTTTTTTAATTCCACCACCAGCCATCCAGATCGTAAATGCTTCTGTATGATGGTCTCGACCTTTGAATGGCATTGTTTTTCCATCTCTGTTTTCCCGCATGGGTGTTCTGCCAAACTCGCCACCCCAAACTACCAATGTTTCATCCAGTAGTCCTCTTTGTTTCAGGTCGAGCAATAAAGCTGTAACGGGTTTATCCATTGTTCTGCATTTATTTACGAACCCATAGTCGATCGCTAAATTTTCATCGGTTCCATGACTATCCCAACCCCAATCAAACAACTGCACAAAGCGAACCCCTTTCTCTACTAATTTTCTTGCAAGTAAAACATTGTTTGCCAAACAGGCTTTGCCGGGTTTGGTTCCATACATTTCGTGAATATAATCCGGCTCATCATTAATATTCATTACATCCGGAACAGAGATCTGCATCTTATACGCCATTTCGTATTGCGAGATACGGGATAATATCTCCGGGTCTTTGAATTCATCATAACTCAATTTATTCGCTTCATTGATCGCATCAATCGATGCTTTGCGCAGATCACGATCCATTCCTGCGGGATCTTTGATAAATAGAACAGGATCACCTTCACTTCTGCATTGCACCCCCTGGTATACGGATGGCAAAAGTCCACTACCCCAAACGCTTTTACCTGCATCCGGAAATTTGCCACCAGAGGTTAACACAACAAAGCCGGGTAGGTTACTGTTCTCACTCCCCAATCCATAGGTTGCCCATGATCCCATACTTGGCCTTCCCAATCTTGGCGAGCCGGTATGCATCAACAATTGCGCGGGTCCATGGTTGAACTGGTCTGTTTGTACTGCTTTTAAAAAACTCACTTCATCGGCCACTGATGCAAAATGTGGTAAATGATCCGATACCCATGCACCGCTTTGTCCGCGTTGTTTAAAATTAGCCTGCGGCCCCATCATTTTTGGTACGCCGCGTATGAATGCGAATTTCTTTCCTTCTAATAATGATTGTGGACAATCCTGTCCATCCAGTTTCATCAGGTCGGGTTTGAAATCAAATAATTCCAGTTGTGAAGGAGCGCCTGCCATATGCAGGTAGATCACTGATCTTGCTTTCGGTGCAAAATGTGGCGCATGAGGTAATAATGGATTCTCACTATTAAATGCCAGCCCATCTTTTGATCCCAGCCAGTTACAGCCACCTAATAAAGAACCAATGGCCATCCCACCCATACCCAGGAAACAATCTTTAAAGAAAAGCCTGCGCGTAACAAATTCCAGATGCCTCTCCTGTGCTTCTTTTAGTATCCGGCGATTGTCTTTGCTCATGCTTTAATTTTTTGTGATGAATTCATCCATATTCATCATTGCGCCCGCTACTACGATCAATGCAGCAGTAGAAGGATTTTGTTTTTCTTTGTTCGTACCCGAAATCAATTTCATCTTTTCTTCATCTGCACGGAATCGGCGGTAAGCATTCATATATAATTTCTCAAACACCAGGTATTTTTCAGTGGTGATAGGTTTGTATAAAGCAAGTTCATACCCCTTGCTGATCTGTTGTTTCAACTCATTTCCTCCTAAAGACTGCATGCGGTAGGCAAAATATTGTGCCATTTCTAAATATGCTGAATCGTTTAAGGTAGTTAATGATTGCAATGGCGTGTTCGTTCTTATCCTTCTCGCTGTACATACTTCTCTCGAAGTGCCGTCAAATGTGATCATGGATGGATAGGGCGCTGACCGTTTCCAGTAAGTGTACATTGCTCTTCGATACTGATCGCAACTATCACTTTTTTTCCAGTATGCACCGTTCCATGGCGACATCCAGATACCTTCGGGTTGATAAGGATACACGCCGGGACCATACATTTTCTCGCACAACAATCCGCTCATCGCCAAAGCCTGGTCGCGAATCTGCTCTGCCGATAAACGAACACGCGGACCACGGGCATATAATTTATCGAACGGGTCTTTTTCCAATGCATCTTTACTGACTTTCGCATCCTGGCGATAGGTAGCAGACATCAATATTTCTTTCATCAGTTTTTTCAGATCCCAATTGTATTCATTCACTAATTTCCAGGACAAATAATCAAGCAATTCTTTGTGCGTGGGTTGTATCCCCTGTGTACCCATATCTTCCAGCGTTTCTGCAATACCCTGCCCGAAGAATTGTTCCCATATCCTGTTAACGATTGTCCTGGCTGTTAGCGGATTTTTTTTATCGGTTACCCACATGGCAAGACCCATTCGGTTTTTGGGTGCACCAGCAGGCAACGAACCCAATGATTTTGGTACAGATGGTTCTACTTCTTTTCCTTTCACCAACCAATTACCCCGTTCAAATACATGTGTGGGTCTGAAGAGTCCTTTGGGATTATCCATCATCACAGGCGTGGTGGTTACTTTCTTCGAAACGAGGAGATCATTAAAATATTTATAGGCACTATCATATCCTTTGGTCCCTTTTCCGGGAAAAGGATCCGTAATGAAAAACCAGTCGAACTGCATACCGGTTTCTTCGGGTGTTTTCAGTTTTGAATTACCGTACGTGAAATACAAGTCATGTGATCCTTTGGTAGGAGGAATAGGGATGGCGGTTAATTTCCATCCACCTTTTGAATCTTCAACCGAAACCGAATTCATAACAGGTCCGTCTGGGCGATCCAGGTGAATCACCCAGGTACCGCCCGGTTTCCAACTTTTGTAGCGATAGAGTAATTGAGAATGATTATCCAGTGCAACATTCGGTATTCTTCCTACTGCACCATTTCTCAATACCAACCATTTGGTATCGCTCAATGCACTGTTGATCAATTTATCTGCTGCAATAGAATTGATAGCGGGCTCCCCTGTTTTAACGAACGTCGTCAGTTCCTTTTCCCTATCAGATGTGTTTTGATGCAGCCAGTTTTTCAACTGCAAAAACTTCACACTGTCTTCTTTATGAAATTCGCGCAGCAATGGATAATCATCGTACGTATCTTCATCTCTTGTATTATTAAAGAAAGCCATGAACTGGTAATATTCATCGTGTCTAAAAGGATCGTAAGGGTGGCTATGGCATTGCACACAGGCAAATGTGGTACCCATCAATGTTTCCCAGGTAGTATTTACACGATCGATGATAGCAGCCGTTCTGAATTCTTCATTATCCGTTCCGCCTTCATCATTTGTCATAGTATTACGATGAAAAGCTGTGGCGATATAATTTGCATCCGTAGGATCCGGTAAAAGATCACCTGCCAATTGTTCAATTAAAAATTGATTATAGGGCTTGTTTTCATTAAATGCTTTGATCAACCAGTCACGGTAACGCCAGATAGAGCGTCCATCATCTCTTTCATAGCCCTTGGTATCGGCATAGCGTGCCAGATCCATCCACATAGCAGCCCAGCGTTCCCCGTAATGTGGAGATGCTAATAAAGTATCCACTAATTTTTCATAGGCATTAGCCCGGGTATCACTTAAAAAGTATTTTGCAAGAGAGGTTGAAGCGGGCAATCCGGTTATATCCATGCTCGCCCTTCTCAATAAAGTTGCTTTATCTGCTTCTGCTGATGGCTTCAGTCCTTCTGCTTTGATACGTTGATAGATAAAATGATCGATATCATTCTTTACCCAATCGCCACCACCCGTTGTGCCGAACAACCAGTTATCAACTTTTGGCACTACCACTTTTTCAACCGGAACATAGGCCCAATGGTCGCCCCATTTGGCGCCTTGTTTGATCCATTTTTTGAGTGTATTGATTTCATCATCCGTTAAGGGCGGATGTTTGTATGGCATTCTTTCTTCGGGATCTTTTAAGGTTAACCGCCTGATGAGTTCGCTATGCGAAGGATCACCGGGAATGATAGCTGGCTTACCGGATTTATTTACCGCCAATGCATCGGAACGGAACAAGACACTAAATCCGCTTTGTCTTTTCACTCCTCCATGACAGGTGATGCATTTTTTATTGAAGATAGGCTTGATCTCGGTATTATAGTCTACAGTATGTCCTGATACAAGGAATGTAAATCCTGCCGCCCCAAGCACCAGTATCAATATGATCCATAAAGCTTTGGGAAACGGGGGCAAGCGCATGCAGAAATCGGTTTGTCATTTTAAAGTTAACCTATTTCGGGTTTTCAGGGAAACAAGTTTCAAAACATATAAACGCCACAGGTGCACAGATTACCACAGAAACAACCTGCTTGTCGGCAGACTGGTCTGTGCAAATCTGTGAATCTGTGGCGAACAAAATTGATACTAATGAACTTTCTTCCCCCCCAAATAAGTAGCAGATACTTTGGTATTCAAAATATCTGTCTCGGCCACTTTCATCAGGTCCTTATCCAACAAAATAAAATCGGCTTTTTTGCCCAGTTCCAAACTACCCACTTCCTTCTCCAGAAAACTCGCTTTCGCTGCCCAGATGGTCATACCGCGAATCGTTTCTTCCCGCGTTAACGCATTTTCCATTTGAAACCCTCCAGCCGGAAATCCCTTGGCATCTTTGCGCGCAACAGCTGCTAAAAATGTTTTGAATGGTGAAATATCTTCAACCGGGAAATCCGTTCCAAGGGGTATCCATCCGTTTTGTTGTAATAATTGCTTATACGCATACCCACCTTTCAATCTTTCCTTACCCAATCTTTCTTCGGCCCAATACATATCGCTCGTTGCATGTGTTGGTTGCACTGACGGAACAATACTTGCCGAACCAAATAAGGTAAAGTCATTTGGGTTAACGATCTGCGCATGTTCAATACGCCAGCGTTTATCGTTCTTCCCTTTCAGGTATTTATTATATACGTTGAGGATTTCGCGGTTGGCACTATCACCAATGGCATGTGTACACATTTGAAAATCGGTGCCGGCCAATACCTGCGCCAATGAATCGTAATGTGATTTATTGCGAAGTAAAAACCCGTACCATCCTGTTTTATCATTATACGCCTGCACCAAACAGGCACCACGACTCCCTAATGCACCATCTGCATACACTTTAAATCCATGAACAAATAGTTTATCTGTTTTATATGGACCCGATTTCAGGTATTTGTTAAGGTTTTCTTCATTATCACTCAACATCAGAAACAAACGCATATCCAGTTTGCCTGCTTTTTGCAAGGCATCAATCGCGTCTACATCATGATAGCTTACGCCACAATCTGTGATCGTTGTCAAACCTTGTTCAAAACAATTCTTCTGTGCAGCTTGTAGCCATTGAATATAGATTTCCTTTGTGGGATCGGGAATCTGCTCATATACTTTATCATCACCATTGTCGATCAATACACCGGTTAATTTTCCATCTTTTACTTCAATCGCTCCGCCAACAATCGTTTGCCCGGCTTTGATGCCTGCCAGGTCCATTGCTTTTTGATTGGCGATGGAAGCATGTCCATCCACTCTTTTTAATACAACAGGTTTGTTGGGAAATAATGCATTTAATGCTTCATTGGTCGGATATGTTTTGCCTGGCCATTTATTCTGGTCCCATCCGCGGCCCTGTATCCATGGGAGGTCCGGATGTTTGTCTGCAAAATCTTTTACACGGGCAACCGCTTCTTCCCATGTAGCGGTTCCAAAAAGATCTACCTGGAACAAGGAACTTCCATACCCTATAAAGTGAGCATGCGCATCAATAAAGCCGGGATAAACTGCCGCGCCTTTTGCATCAATATTTTCCGTGGCTGAATATTTCGCGAGTATTTCATCATTCTTACCAACCGCTACAATTTTTCCATCTTTCACAGCCATTGCTTCAGCAATCGTAAATGCAGAGTCAACTGTATAGATCATACCATGGTGAACAATCGTGTCCACTTTATTGGAGGAGCAGGATGCCAGTGCAAAGAATAATGCAATCGGAAGCAATTTTCGCATAGTAGTTGTTTTGATTATAGGTATGAGGGTGATTTAGCTAAAGAGGTTAAATTAGTTAAAAGGGTTAAAGAGGTTAAAATAGTTAAAGAGGTTAAATTAGTAAAATCAGGTGATACTGCCTGTAAATAAAAAGGGTAAACAAGTATGCAATACTCATTTACCCTTCTAACTATTTTAACCTCTTTAACCCCCTTTAACAATTTTAACCCCTCTAACCTATTTCAACAATTCGCACGGTTTCAACCCCGTATGCTTCTTGAACGCCGCAGAAAAATGCGAGATAGAAGAATAGCCGAGCAAAGCAGATACATCGGTCACACTCAATCCTTTTTCGTACAGAAGGTATTTGGCATGTTCCATTCTTTGCTGTTGGTAAAAATCGAATATGGTGGTACCAAAAACTTCTTTGAACCCTTTTTTCAGGTAACATTCATTCATGGCCACTTTACG
>JAZJYJ010000002.1:0-84239 GCA_040390405.1 Bacteroidota bacterium | reverse complement strand
AGCGCCTTTGCGAGAAATTTACTCGCAAAGGCGCTAAGCCGCAGTTTTTGTTGTTTCTAATCCTGGTTCCTGCTTCAACATTCAAAATTCCTTGTTCATCTGTTCAATATTCAATATTCCCTTCCTCTTTTCCTTTATCTTTGCAACTCTTACCACAGGCGGATTTGTTTATTGTTCGGCCTGATTTTACGCCCCCGGGCGGAAATAATCGAACTAATAAACGTTTTGAAGTGACCCCCACTTACACTCTCCAAAGCGTTTACAGTTCGGCATTGTATCATCCCTGTCCGGTATGCCGGAATAGGTATAAAACTGAATTGTATGGATATCAGAAAAGAACTCGAAAAAAGAATACTCGTAATCGATGGTGCCATGGGTACCATGATACAACGCCATAAACTTACCGAAGAAGATTACCGTGGCGAACGTTTTAAAGACTGGCATTCGGATGTAAAGGGTAATAACGACCTTCTCTGCATTACCCAGCCGGATATCATCAAAGGTATTCACAAACAATACCTGGCTGCCGGCGCCGATATCATTGAAACCAATACCTTCAGCAGTACCGTAATTGCCATGGCCGATTACGATATGCAAGCGCTGGCTTACGAACTGAATGTAGCCGCCGCGCAATGCGCACGCAATGCCGTGAAAGAATATATTGCTGAAAACCCGGGCACCAGCCCCAAGTATGTTGCCGGAGCCATTGGTCCATTGAATAAAACACTTAGTCTTTCCCCCGATGTAAACAATCCCGGTTTCCGCGCCGTTACCTTCGATGAAGTGGTTGCCGCCTATTACGAGCAGATCAAAGGATTGGTGGATGGTGGTGTTGATATACTGCTCATCGAAACCATCTTCGATACATTGAATGCCAAGGGCGCCATCTTCGCCGTTAAAAAATATTTCCGCGATCATAACAAGGCGGAACTACCCATTATGATCAGCGGTACCATTACCGATGCTTCGGGACGTACCCTGAGCGGGCAAACACTCGAAGCGTTCTATACTTCCGTTATGCATGCCAATCCCTTAAGTGTGGGATTGAACTGCGCACTGGGCGCCGCGGAAATGAGAAGCCATATTGAAGAACTGGCACAGATCGCGGCCTGTTTTACATCGGCTTATCCCAATGCGGGTTTACCCAATGCCATGGGCGAATACGATGAGCAACCCCACGAAACCGCTCACTTCATCGAAGACTGGGCCAAAGAGGGTTTTGTGAACATCGTGGGCGGCTGCTGTGGCACCACACCTGATCATATCAAACACATTGCAGATAACGTAAGAAAGATTTCGCCAAGACCTTTGCCGGTTTTGGAAGAGATCCTTTAACTATTTTAATCTAAAGGTCTTAGTGGTTCAAAACAGAAAACATGAGTGCAACAATCAAACCTTATTTGCGTTTATCCGGGTTAGAACCTTTGGTGATCCGGCCGGAAACCAATTTTGTGAACGTGGGCGAAAGAACCAATGTAACCGGTTCTAAAAAATTCGCGCGCCTGGTTCGTGATGGCAAATACGAAGAGGCCCTGTCTGTGGCCCGCCAGCAGGTAGAGAACGGCGCACAGGTACTGGATGTGAACATGGATGATGCCATGCTGGATGGTGTGAGCGCCATGACCATCTACCTCAATTTAGTACAGAGCGAACCGGATATCGCACGTATTCCCATCATGATCGACAGCTCGAAATTCGAGATCATTGAAGCGGGGTTGAAATGTGTGCAGGGCCGTTGCATTGTAAACTCCATCTCCATGAAAGAAGGAGAGGAGAAATTTATTGAGCAGGCATTTACCTGTAAAGCCTATGGCGCAGCGGTAATTGTAATGGCATTTGATGAAGTAGGACAGGCCGATACCAAACAGCGCAAGGTAGAGATCTGTCATCGTGCCTATAAAATATTAACCGAACAGGTAGGTTTTGATCCGCAGGATATTATTTTCGATCCAAACATCTTCGCCATCGCAACCGGTATTGAAGAGCACAATAATTATGCGGTAGATTTTATTGAAGCCACCCGCGAGATCAAGCAATTGATGCCGCTTACCAAAATCAGTGGTGGTGTATCCAATGTATCTTTCTCTTTCCGTGGTAACGATCATGTGCGCGAAGCCATTCACTCCGTATTTCTCTACTATGCGATCAAAGCGGGAATGGATATGGGTATCGTAAACGCCGGCCAGCTGGTAGTATACGATGAAATTGAACCCACACTGAAAACGCTTTGCGAGGATGTGATCCTGAACCGCAATAACGACAACAACGAGGCCACCGAAAAACTGATTGCCCATGCTGAAACCGTGAAAGCAAAAGGTAAAGTAGAAGTGAAGGATGAAGCCTGGCGCAATGAACCCGTTGAAAAGCGCTTGTCGCATTCACTGGTTAACGGCATTACCGATTATATCGATATTGATACGGAAGAGGCCCGCCAGAAATACCCCACACCACTCGAGGTAATTGAAGGCCCTTTAATGGATGGAATGGGTATTGTAGGCGACTTATTTGGTGCGGGTAAAATGTTTCTGCCACAGGTTGTAAAAAGCGCACGTGTAATGAAGAAAAGTGTGGCCATACTTACCCCTTATATCGAGGCAGAAAAAGAACAACGTAAACAGGCACACCTTGCCGCCGGCACAACCAACAGCGAAGCCGCCGGAGCCGCTAAAATATTATTGGCCACCGTAAAAGGCGATGTGCATGATATTGGTAAAAACATTGTAGGCGTTGTATTGGGATGTAACGGATACGATATCATTGACATGGGCGTAATGGTTCCGGCAGACAAGATCCTGGAAACCGCGCAGCGCGAACAGGCGGATATCATTGGCTTAAGTGGCCTCATCACCCCCTCTCTCGACGAGATGGTCCATATCGCCAAAGAAATGAAACGCCGTGGTATGACGCAGCCCCTGCTTATTGGCGGAGCCACTACCTCACGCATCCATACTGCCGTAAAAATTGCTCCTGAATACCAGGAAGGTGTGGTACACGTACTCGATGCATCCCGTAGTGTTACCGTTGCGGGTTCGCTGTTAAACAAGGAACAGAAACCAGAATTCCTTTCCGGCGTAAAAGAGGAATACGTAAAACTGAAACATGGTTTCGACAATAAGAAATCCGTTAAGACCTATTTGCCTTATGCGGAGGCATTGCGAAACAAAGTAGCGGTAGAATGGAACAATCATACTACACAAACACCCACGTTTACCGGCACCAAAGTATTTGAAGATTATGACCTCAACAGTTTGCGCACATTCATCGACTGGAAGCCTTTCTTTATTGCATGGGAGATGCATGGTAACTTTCCGGATATCTTAACCGATAGTGTGGTAGGCAAAGAAGCCACCAAGCTATACAACGATGCCAATGCACTTATCGATAAGATCATTTCCGAAAAATGGTTGACTGCCAAAGGAACCATCGGTTTCTGGGAAGCATCGAGCGATGAGGATGATGTGGAAGTAAGCACAGGAAAAGAACCCATCACGCTTTCTTTCCTGCGTCAACAGATCAAAAAAGCTGCTGATCAGCCCAATTTATCACTGGCAGATTTTATCGCACCCAAAGCAAGCGGTAAAAAGGATTTTATCGGTGCCTTTGCCGTTACCCTGCATGGCATTGAGCAACATATCAAAAACTTCGAAGTAAACCTGGATGATTATAACAAGATCATGCTGCAGGCCCTGGCCGACAGGTTTGCAGAAGCTTTTGCAGAAGCGCTTCACCTTGAGGTAAGAAAGGATTACTGGGGTTATGATAAAGACGAGCATTTGAGCAACGAAGACCTGATCAAAGAACAATACATGGGTATACGCCCTGCACCAGGTTATCCCGCCTGTCCGGACCATACTGAAAAATACAAACTGTTCGACCTGTTGAATGCAACAGAAACCATTGGGGTGGAACTTACCGAAAGTCTTGCTATGTTCCCGGCCTCTTCGGTTTGCGGCTGGTATTTCTCCAATCCGAAAAGCCAGTATTTCGGCATCGGAAAAATTCAGCGCGATCAATTGGAAGATTATGCCCGGCGTAAGAATATGTCTATAGCGGATGCGGAAAGATGGTTGAGTCCGGTATTGGAATAACCTCTGCGTTAACTCTGTATCTCAGCGGCTCTGCGGTGAAAAAATCTCATTCACCGCAGAGCCGCTGAGAACAGGGAGGTTTTCGCAGAGTTTTATGCTATTTTTGCGGACTGAAATACAGAAACCGTGAGACTACTTACCTTATCAACACTTTTTTTACTCGCATTACCCTTTATCAGCCACGCACAGGAAAAAAAGAAAGAACGCAAAGGCGAACTCTATTTTTCCTGGGGCTACAACAAGGAATGGTACACCCGTTCCAATGTAAGAGTGACCCAGCCCTCGCTGAATAACCAGTATACTTTAAACAGTGTTCACTCACACGACCATCCGGGTTGGGATGAAGGCTTATTCACTGCACCCATCAGCATCCCGCAATACAATTACCGGTTAGGTTATTTTTTCAATAAGAAAAAAGGGTTGGCATTCGAGATCAATTTCGATCATACCAAACACATCATACAGGATGGCCAGAACATTCGCCTGAGCGGAACATTGGGCGGTAGAAGGGTAGATTCCACCATCAACTTCTCCGAAGGAAATGGTTTCTATTATTACCTGAACAATGGCGCTAATTTCTTACTCTTTAACATCGTAAAACGATGGAACTGGCAGGAAAGCAAGAGCGGCCAGTTTAAACTTGATGCATTGGGTAAAGCTGGTATTGGTCCATTGATCCCACATGTACAGAACAGTTTCTTTGGCAAGGCCAATGAACCCGGTTTCCAGATCGGTGGATGGAACATGGGAGTGGAAGCCGCTGTTCGCGCTACTTTTTACAAACATGTATTTCTCGAGTTCTCAAATAAACTCGATTATGCCCGCTATTCAGGACTAAAAGTTTACCAGGGTACGGCCAAACAGGCTTTCGGCACCTACGAGTTGATCCTAAGCCTCGGTTTTACCATTGATGCAGGCAGAAGAATGAATGCCGATAAATAAACTCGAAGAACCCTCTGTGTAACTCTGTATCTCAGTGTCTCTGTGGTGAAAAAAGATCGAAGCGAAGGCTTTACCACAGAGACACTGAGATACAGAGTTACACAGAATGATTTACGGTATTCGTTTATCTTTTTTCGAACAACCACCACAAGCGCTTACGCGGCTTTACGGTGAAGTTTTTGGCAACGTATGCCTGTATGTATTGCATGGCTTCATCCATGTCATCCGTAAGCAGCATTAATTTCTTATCATTGGATGAGATGGTTCCCGCAGCCGCCATTTCATCAATAGCGGTCATCAGCGGCTGAAAATATTCTTTCCCAAATAATACGATCGGGAAATCGTAGATCACTTTTGTTTGCGCAAGGGTAAGTGTTTCAAAGAACTCATCCATGGTACCAAAGCCACCGGGCATAATGATGAATCCATAAGAATATTTAACCAGCAATACCTTTCTGATAAAAAAATAATCAAACGTAAGCCATTTATTCATGTAGGGATTTGGCTTTTGCTCAAATGGCAGCTTGATATTGCAACCCACGGAAACACCGCCATTTTCAAACGCTCCGCGGTTGGCAGCTTCCATAATACCCGGGCCGCCGCCTGTCATGGTGGTAAAGCCCAGTGCTGCAATTCTTTTACCAAATTCCCTCGCGGCCTCATAATATTTATCGCCCTGTTTAAAACGGGCCGATCCGAATACCGTAATGCAGGGGCCTACAAAATGCAGTGTACGAAATCCGCGTATAAATTGTCTGAAAACACTCCAGGCAAATAAAAACTCGTTGATTCTTGGTCTGGGACCGTCAAGATAAACCGATTTACTGGCGGGTATGATCCGTTCTGATTTTTCCATATACTATCCTTATATTCAATAAAACATCAAATTAGCATACTATTTGCTGGGTAAAGATACCACTGACTTAACTGCTGTAGCATTATGAGAAAAATAATCCTCTTTGTTTCAATGATATTTTTTGCCCGCTTGCTTCCTGCACAACAAAAGATTGTTCTGGAAAAGTTCCGCTGCTATGACCAGAACACAACACTTACCAATTATCTCTATAACCATGAAGTTCGCAAAACCATTGCAGTTCAACTGAATAAAATACTTCTGCAATACCGTAAAATACCACTGGCAGATACAACTGATATCAATGTTGAATTACTTGATTTTACCCGGATAGTGCCCGAAGCAAAACCGGACTTTAAAGACAAGGATCCCGATAATGCACATTTGTATATTGATTTTGTGGAGGCGGATCCTTTTTATTTTTTTCGTGGCCTGCGTACTTACCCGGCAGACTCTGCTATGATAACCAATGTAAAAACCGTATTTGCTGTAAAGGCAACGCTGTTTTCGTCTGCTAAAGTGCAATTAAGTAGTGAATCGGTCAACCTGTTGATCAGCGTAGCAGAAACACCGGGTATAGGAATCCGCTACTCAAACGGTATTCGCTTTACTGATCTGGCCGTGATCCCTAAAACATTTACGGAAATTCTCAAAACGGGCTTCACGTTTGCGCTTGATTCTGCGAGCGATATGGCATCGGTTCAGTTAAAAGTACAGCCCGCTTATTACAGCGATAATTTTATTGCAGCCAGAACCCATGGACGGACGCGTACTTTTGTAGCAAACAACAAGGGCGTTCTTTCTTATCAATTGGGCGATCATACAGAATTACTCCGCTTGGCTGAACCGATTTATGAAGAGATCCGGATCAAAGGAAAGAAAGCAGAAAAATATCCTGAGCAACTAACTGCGGCCATTAAGGCCAGTTCTAATTTTTCCGGTTCCGACTATGTTTTTCTGAGACAGGAGGCAAGAGATGTGCTGCGGGATAAAAACTACCTGGTTAAACTGGTTACACAGGTAAACCCACTGGCTATACCAGCAGACGAAAGCCTGTTGTTTACCAATTTTCTGAGTGGTTCCCATCATTATTTATTTCTCGAAAAAGATACCCTGGCCAGTTTCTCTATCCTGAAGCAGGTAACAGAAAAAACGAATAAAGTATTTCCCGACCTGGTGTACAATGGATACGATACAGCTTCTGTTGTACGGCTGCCCGTTCCGATAAACAGGTCGGCTGATATTTCGGTTCTATATACTTATGTAATCAATGGCTCTTTGCAGGGCATGCCCTTTCGCATCAAATGCAGCGGTAACCGCAATACGCTGAAAGAGATCTTTCTGGGTGATAAACTGGTCTGTATTGCACAGGGGAAATTTATCCCTGAAAAATTTGTGCTTTTTGATGCATCTTTATCTTCCGAAAAATTAAACCAGTTATTCATCATCGGGTTTAACCGTTTTTTAGAATAACATAAACTTCTTTTTATGCGTATCATCTCTTATAATGTGAATGGCATTCGTTCGGCCATTACCAAAGGTTTTACCGATTGGCTGAAAACAGACCCCGCGGATATTATCTGTCTGCAGGAAACCAAGGCCATGAAAGACAATGTTGATTACAAAAAAATAGAGGACCTGGGTTACCAGACCTATTGGTTTTCTGCGCAGAAAAAAGGGTACAGTGGCGTGGCCATCTTTACAAAGATCAAACCGGATAAGGTAGAATACGGCCATGCCAAAGAACAAAGTGATTTTGAAGGAAGGGTGATCCGTGCCGATTTTGGCGATATTACTTTGATCAACGCGTATTATCCATCCGGTACCAGTGGCGATGAAAGACAAACCTACAAATACCAATGGCTGGATGAGTTTTTCGATTACCTGCAGGACCTGCGTAAAAAACGCAAGAAACTGGTTGTGGTAGGCGATTACAATATCGCGCACAAAGAAATCGACATACATGATCCGAAGGGAAATAAGAATTCATCGGGTTTCTTACCCGAAGAAAGGGCATGGATGGATAAGTTTCTCGCACATGAATGGGTAGATACGTTCCGCGAACTGAATCCGGATACCAAGGGCGCCTATTCCTGGTGGAGCCAGCGTTTCCCAACCGTTCGTTTGCAAAACAAGGGATGGCGTATCGATTATATCTGCGTAACGCAAAATATAAAAGCGCAACTTAAATCCGCAACCATTTACCCCGATGTAAAACACAGCGATCACTGCCCGATTTTTGTGGAAATTAAAAATTAGCAATTAGTAATTAACAATTACCAGTGTTTAAAAATCATCCGGTACTTGTTAACCCACCATTTCCAATTTTCAATTTCTAATTACTAATTTTTAATTAGCCCTTCATGCTTATCTACAACGTAACCACCAAACTCAGCTGGTCCATACACGAAGCATGGGTGCAATGGATGTTGGAAAAACATATCCCAGAGGTAATGAGTAAAGGGTGTTTTACAGAATACCGCTTTGCCCGTTTGCTGGAAACAGATGATACTGAGGGCCCTACCTACACTACGCAATATTATGCAGCAAACAAAGCGCAGTATGAGCAGTACATCAACACGCACGCCACAGCCTTACGCAAAGACGCATTGGATACCTGGGGCAACCAGTTTATCGGCTTTCGCTCTTTGATGGAACTTGTGAATTGAGTGTGGATAGTTTGCGAAATTCATTTTGGCAATCACAAATCTTTGCTATATTCCCCTGAAACCCGCTCAGGCATTGATTTTCAGCCGGTGTTTACCCAAACCCTTATGCAGCAGGCTTTTCGGAAGCATGTTGCAAACACGGAAAGGATTATATGTTATTTTGAATTCTGCTGAAATCCTTTATACATAGGGGTTTTATTGAAAATAACCGCATTAAAAAAAATAATAAAATATTTTGCTGATTGCGAAAAGCGAATAAATTTGTCTCCGTTTAATAAAACAATAAAAAACACATTTATGAACAAAGCTGAATTAATTGCGCAGATCGCTGAAGATGCAGGCGTAACAAAAACACAGGCCAATGCTGCCCTGGATTCTTTTGTTGGTGCTGTAACCAAAACATTGAAAAAAGGTGACAAAGTTACATTGGTAGGTTTTGGTACTTTCTCTGTATCTAAGCGTGCTGCACGTACCGGACGTAACCCACAAACCGGTGCTGCGATCAAGATCAAAGCTAAAAAAGTTGCTAAATTCAAAGCAGGTAAAGAATTAAGCGCTAAGCTCTAATGACAAGCCAAACACATTGAAACCCCGCTAACCCGCGGGGTTTTTTATTGCCCAGCCTGATCTGTTTAGGTGTAAATACCGCTGATTTTGGCGTGAATTCAAATGAACAAGGCAAAATCCACCGGGATTTTCTATTTTTACAGCCTTATCATTATTCATTCAAAAAACATTACCATGGGAAGAGGTGACAAAAAAACCGCAAAAGGAAAAAGATTTCAGGGCTCATTCGGCAAAAGCCGTCCTGCAAAAACAACCAAATCAAAGAAGCCGGTTGCTGTTAAAGCATCTTAAGCTGCTCATACCAATATTTTGAAATTGGACCGATAGAATGAATTAAGCCGCAGATTCGCAGATTTCTTTATAAGAAATAATCTGCGAATCTGCGGCTTCCTATTTCCATTTCAACATTTATTTCTTCCTTCCCGCGATTTCTTCAATCGCCATCACCAGTTTATCAAGGTCCTGCAGTTTGGTATATACATGCGGCGTAACGCGTACGCAGGAAATATTTTCCCATACAATACCTACTGTATGAATTTTGTACGTGGTAAACAACGCACTGTCTAATTCGCCCGGTGTCATACTATCTACCGTTACGCCACAAATACCGCAGGCATACTCCGGTTTAAAAGAAGTATGAATTTTTACTTTCGGAATATCTTTCACGCGGGTGGCCCAGTAATTTTTTAAATACCGAACCCTTTCTTCTTTGCGTTTGCTGCCAATGGCATTCTGAAAATTAACCGCTTCGCCAATACCCTGTTCAATGGGAAAGCTGCGGGTACCAAGGGTTTCAAACTTGCGAATGTCTTCTCCGCGTGGTTTATCGTTACATACCAGCGGCCAGATCTTTCCGATCTTTTCTTTTTTGATCCATAACAGGCCGCTACCAATGGGTGCGCTTAAGAATTTATGCAAACTGGTGCCAAAATAATCGCAGCCCAGGTCGGGTATTTTAAAATCGAGCAAGCCGAACGAATGCGCGCCATCCACAATTACTTCAAGGCCATGCTTCTTTGCCATATCGGTAATTTTTTTCACGGGCATGATCTGGCCTATCCAGTTAATGATATGTGTTATATGCAGGATCTTGGTCTTGGGTGTAATGGCTTTTTCAAACGCATTCACAATTTCTTCATCGTTCTCTATCGGAAATTTGAAATTCAATTGTGTGTACACGATACCCTCTCTTTCTGCCCGTTGTTTCCAGGCATTGATCATATTAGGGTAATCCTGTTTGGTACCGATCACTTCATCGCCGGCTTTCAGGTCCAGCCCAAAGATCACCGTATTCAACGCCTCGGTTGCATTCCGGTTAACCGCAATTTCTTCGGGCGAGCAACCAGCCAATACGGCCAGCTTTGCCCGCAAAGGTTCACGGCCCTGGTCAAGAATGCGCCACATATAATAGGAGGGCCCCTCATTGGAAAGCCTGTTATAACGTTCCACTGCTTCCTGCACAATCCGTGGCGACGGACTTACCCCGCCATTGTTCAGGATGATGAGATTGGAATTAACGGTATAGGATTGCTGTATCACACTCCAGTAATCTTCATCGGCCGCAACAGCTTCGGGAGAAAGACCGCCTAGTTTTTTGTCCGCGGCTTCCCAGGAAGCGGCATGTAACTGGTTAAACAGGCTATTGGCCGAGAAGGCACCGGCCAGCAGGCCAACTTTTTGGATAAACTTTCTGCGTGGTTCCACTTGGTAAAATTGAATGAGAAAGTTAACGATTTATGCGTTTATTCCTGTCTTATCTTTGCCGTAGAAATTAAGAACCGATGAGTAAGAAAGGATTTTTATTGATCAGTGGCCTGTTGCTTTCCGCATTCAGCGCTCCGCTTCTGGCGCAATGCTCTATCTGTACCAAAACCGCTTCGCAACTGGGCGAGGGCCCGGCCTCCGCATTAAACTCAGCCATCTTATACCTTGCTGCCGCCCCTTTTATGATCGTGGGTTATATTGGCTGGAAATGGTGGAAGAATGAGAAAGCACTGCACAAAGCAGAAAAATAGAATATCGAACAAGGAATTTTGAATATTGAAGAAAACTGATTGCAGCCTGCCAATATTTTTTCAATACAAAGGCATTAACCAACAGAGATCCACGAAAATCTCTCTGTGCAACTCCTCCCCTCTGTAACGCTGTGTTGAACCCTTCGCTAAGATAGAGTTACCCTTCAGAAACAATATAAGATTGAATAAACCGGTACAAATTCACCTCTTCCTTCTCTTCCAGTAATTTTTTCAATTCCGCTTTGCGGATATCCTTCATTCGGTATTGCTGCAGCAGGTAAAAAGCTTTCTCCGCCAGCAGCCAGTATTTCTTATCCGAGCTTTGCACCAGTTGTTGGTGAACCCGTATTTTCTCAAACAATTCTTTCACGCCTTCTTTCTGCGAAGCCACTGTTTTTACAATAGCTATTTCATTGGCAGAACGATGAAAAGCAGGTGCCAGCATTAAACGAAGATTTCGCACAAACAGATCCGCATCGGGGCGGTCGGCTTTGTTTACCACGAATATGTCTGCAATCTCCATCAATCCCGCTTTCATGGTCTGCACTTCATCACCCGCTTCGGGTACTACCACTACCACGGTCGTATCTGCCAACCCGGCAATTTCAATTTCGCTTTGGCCCACGCCAACCGTTTCAATAATGATATGATCAAAGCCCGCGGCTTTTACCATGTCAGCTATTTCAATGATCTTGGGATGTAATCCGCCCAAACTGCCACGCGTAGCCAGTGAGCGGATGAATACATGGGGATGGTTGTACCATTCACTCATCCGTATCCTGTCGCCCAGCAAAGCACCCAGGTTAAAAGGAGAAGAAGGATCTACACACAATACCGCCACTTTCTGGTTTTGAGAAATGATTTCACCGATCAACGCATCTACCAATGTGCTCTTTCCTGCACCAGGCGGACCGGTAATGCCTGTAATTTTTGCGGCGGCAGAAACGGGAAGCGCTTGTAACAAACTTTCATATCCATCCACTTCATTCTCCACCAGCGAAATGGCGCGGGCGAGTGATTTGGTGTTTGCCTGCTCAATATCCTTTAATAATTCCTGCCACATGATTGCTAAAGTAATCTGGAAGAACGAATTTAGATGCATGATGCAAAGAGTGTTGAAAAATAAATGGCCCGAAACATGGGTCATGGGAATGCTGGTTTTGCTTTTTACAGGGTTATTACTAAGCCGCGCACTGGTTTCGTTTGCATCCGTATTAATGGTTGTTCCTTTTTTATTCCATTACCGGCAGGTGAGGGTTGATGAAAAAAAACTACTGGCCATTTTTCTACTATTGCTACCTGTGGTACTCTCTGTTAGCTGGAGCGATAACAAACAACTCTGGTGGAACAGCGTTTCCGTTAAACTGCCACTGGTAACCATGCTGCTCGGCATAAGTGCCGTAAGCTTATCGGTAAAACAATGGACACAACTGGTATGGCTGTATTGCATCGCGGTTGTTGCAGGATGTGGCTGGAGTATGTTACAATATGCCAGTGAAACAACAGCCATCAATGCCGCTTACCTCAAAGCCAAAACACTTCCTACCCCCACGGATAATGATCATATCCGTTTCAGTTGGATGGTAGTAGTGGCCATTGTTTTCGGATGGCAGTCTATGCTACGCGAAAAAAAAACGGGATTGAAGATTCTTTTGATGGCACTATTGTCTTTCCTGGTTATCTATCTGCACATACTGGCCGCTAAAACGGGGCTGGTTTGTTTCTACACGGGTTGTTTGGTTTACCTACTGCATGTAATGCTTATTCAGAAAAAATGGAAAACAGGTGTCGGACTGCTAGTTGTTGCAGTAACGATAGGTTTCACCTGTTATCAAACCATCCCTACTTTACGAAACCGCATGCAGTATGTGATCTACGATTTCAGCAATTATTCACAAGGCAACCTGCTGCCGGGATATACGGACGCATCGCGCGTGCTTTCGATCAAAGCAGGGTATGCCATCACAAAAGAAAACAGCTTATACGGCGTTGGGTTTGGCGATATGCTTGGTAAAGTAAACCAATGGCACCAGGCAAACCATCCCGGCAGCCTGGCTTACGAACGTTTTTTACCCGCTAATGAATGGCTGGTATATGGTACCGGCAGTGGTTTGCCGGGTTTGCTTTGTTTTACTGCGGGGTTCTGTTTGCTATTGTATAGCACTACTTCAAAAAATGCTTTGTCAATCGCATTAACGGTCCTTTCAGTGATTCCATTTTTGATCGATGATACGCTCGAAGGACAATACGGTGTAGTACTATTGGCTTTTATTGCTTTCTTTGGGCAACAGAAATTAACCGGTACCCCCGCATGAACCCATCCATCTCTGTTGTGATCATCTGTCGTAACGAAGCGCATATCATTGGCAAGACCATTGCCGCGGTGAATGCCTTAACAAACGATATAGTAGTGGTAGACAGTGGCAGTACCGATGGCACACAAGCCATTGTTACCTCTTCCGGCGCCAGGTTGCTGGAAACGAATTGGGAAGGATACGGCCCCAATAAGAACAAGGGCGTATCCATTGCCAAGCACGAATGGATCCTGTCAATTGATGCCGATGAAATAGTGGATGAAGTATTGCTGCAGCAATTACAGCAACTCTCGCTTACCGACCAGGCCATCGTATATAATATCCGCTTCCGCGCTTTTTTGGGAGATGCGATGATCCGTTATGGCGAATGGTCGAACGACCAGCATATCCGCTTATATAACCGCAACCATGTGGGCTGGAACGAAGCGGCTGTACATGAAAGCCTTCCGTTTCCGGCCCACACAAAAACCGTTACGCTCAAAGGATACATTCATCATTACACGTCGAGAAATATTGATGATTTTGCTGCCAAAACCGTAAACTATGCCATGCTGAATGCACAGAAATACCATGCGGCCGGCAAAAAATCGGGTTGGCTCAAATGCCATGTGGCGCCCGCATTCTCATTCATCAAGAATTATTTGTTCCGTTTTGGATTCCTCGATGGCGAAGCGGGCTTTACCGTAGCCAGAATGAATGCCTGGTACACCTGGCTAAAATACATACGCCTGCGCGAGTTGAACAGATCCAATCACAATTCATACTGAGGACGAACCCGTTGCCGGGGCTTAAGGCAGGGTAAACAAGCCATGTACCAAAAATGGCAATCTATTGTTATTCAATAACTTACCGGAAAAAGCCTGAAAACAAGGTTGTTCATTTATTCCTAAAGCCCGTGCTTTTCTGGGATGGTACAGCCCATATTTGTTCGTAATTGCTTCGATCTTGCTTCGCACTAGCCCCACAGTAAGTCCACATTAACTCCACAGTAGCTCCACATTAATGTGGAGCTACTGTGGAGTTAATGTGGACTTACTGTGGGTTTAATACGAACAAAACACGGATCAGGTACGAACCAGGTACAGCTAACCTATGGCTATTGTACAGCGGAAGGCAGGGCTGATTTTTTACAACCAACTCCGCCAACAGGGTAAGGATTACATTTGCTATATGACGAATTTCATTCCGATATTCCCACTCGGTATAGTAGTTTATCCTGGCGAAAACCTGAACCTGCACATTTTTGAACCCCGGTACAAACAACTCATTACCGAGTGCCATGCGGAGGGCAAGCCTTTTGGAATTCCCACAGTATTAAGTTCAGGCGTTGCGGAAATGGGTACGCAGGTAGAAATTGCGCAGATAGCGGAAGTATATGAGGATGGTAAGATGGATATCCGAACCACGGGCCTAAAAGTATTCCGCGTGCTGGAACTGGTCAAATCCGTTCCCGGTAAGCTATATAGCGGCGCTATTGTAAATTACCCAGATAATGAAGAAACCGCCCAGGAACAACTCCTGCAAAAAGTAGTAAAAGGGATACGTGAACTTCATCGTTTATTGAACGTAACAAAGAATTTCAGCAAGCCAGACCCCGAACTGACCAGTTACGACCTTGCACACCATGCAGGTTTATCGCTGGAAGAAGAATATGAATTACTTGGTCTGTTGCACGAATTACAAAGACTCGAATACCTGAAACGCCACCTGAACAAAGTATTGCCCATCATGGCCGGAATGGAAACATTAAAAGAAAAGATTCAGCTGAACGGCCACTTTAAAGAGCCGAAAGGATTTAATTTTGATTTGTGAATGCGCACAAAAGTTTACTATGCAAACCACCCTCTGTTTCGATTTTGGCAATACCCGTTTAAAATGCGCGGTCTTTAACGACCGCGATTTTGTAGCGGAACGTGTACTGGAAAACGCGGATAACAACAGCATTCAGCGGTTGATTGATGAATACAAGCCTCATAAATCCATTTTATCGTCGGTCATCAACCATCCGCCCGAAATGGAAATTCTGCTGGCAAAACACACTTTGTTTCACAAACTGGGACATACCAGCAAACTGCCGCTTACCACACCGGTTGGTAAACCTGAAACCATTGGTGCCGACAGGCTGGCCATTTGTGCGGCAGCCGTGGACCTGTTTCCCAACGGGCATAACCTGGCCATCGGGTTGGGTACCTGCATCACGTACAATTACATCAATAACAAGCATGAATTTCTTGGGGGAAGTATCTCCCCGGGCATGAATATGCGTTTCCGCGCCATGCACGAACAAACGGCTTTATTGCCCCTGATTAAGGCCGAAGCCAACTTCCCACTGGTGGGTTTCGACACCAAAACCAATATTTTGAGCGGCGTAATCCTTGGTATGAGTAAGGAAATTGATGGAATTATTGATGCTTATGCATTGAAATACAGCAACTTTAACGTGCTGTTAACCGGGGGGGATATGGGTTTTTTTGTACCGCACCTAAAAAACAAGATATTTGCCGACCCTAACTTAATCTACAAAGGCTTGTATGCGATCAGTGAGTACAATAACCGCTAGGCTATGCCTGGCCTTTTTACCGGTTTTATTTCTGCTTAGCTCTCAGGCGCAACAGAACTCCCCTTTTACCAGGTATGGTTTGGGTGAATTTTATACCAACCAGCACATCATCAGCCGGGCCATGGGTGGTATTTCAGCCACATATGCCGATGGATTGAACAATAATATCGGTCAGTCTGTGAACTTTGGCAACCCCGCTACCTACGGAAGCCTGTTCATGGTAACTTTTGACCTGGGATTAACAATCGATTCAAGAACCCTCAACAGCCAGAATCCTGCCGGGAAATTTACTTCCAATAACTTCATTCCCTCCTACCTCGCTTTAGGCATTCCTTTGAAAAGGGCCAAAGGCTGGGGACTGGCTTTTGGTTTAAAGCCGCTGAGCACCATTAACTATTCCATTTCCAACAATGAAAGACTAAGCAGTGGCGATAGTTTACAAACCACGTATGAAGGATCAGGTGGATTGAACCAGGTATTTGTGGGCCTCGGTAAAAAATGGAAAAAACTAAGCATCGGGTTTAATACCGGTTATAATTTTGGCCGCAGGGAAATCAATACCCGCAAGAATTTTATCAACGATACGGTATTCTATTACCAGTCTAAATCTTCTACCCTAACCAATTACGGTGGCGTTTTCCTGAGTGGCGGATTGCAGTATGAGTTTAATGTCGGTAAAAAAGTAAATGCCGATAAGACCGTCGATAATTACCTGATCCGTTTGGGCGTTACCGGAACCCTGCAGCAAAATCTGAGTGCCAACCAGAGCCTGGTTAAGCAAACCTATACCGTTGGTACCTCGGGCGATATCAAGATCGATTCTGTTGCAGAACAACACGATATCAAAGGAAAGATCTTACTGCCTGCTACTTATGCGGCGGGCATTACTTTTCATAAAACCACTACCAACTCGGGCAGGGTATTTGAACTCTGGTCTATCAGCGGCGAATACACAGCTACCCAGTGGACCAAATACCGTTTCTACGACCAGCCCGATAAACTGTCTGATAGCTGGCAGGGAAAGCTGGGCTTTCAGTTCTGCCCCGACCCTGTTGCCGGCCGCGGATACTGGAGTTCTGTAAACTACCGTGCGGGTGTTTATTTGGGTAAGGATTATATCAATGCGGATGGTAATGGGCTGAAACAGTTTGGCTTTTCGCTCGGTGCGGGTTTGCCTGTACGCAAATGGAGAGTGGGATATGATAACCAGTTTACTTTCCTGAACACAGCTTTACAGTTTGGAAAACGCGGATCGGCTGTTAATAATATCACAGAAAATTATGTACAGTTTTCTTTGGGTATGAGTTTAAGCGATCTTTGGTTTATCAAACGCAAGTATGACTAATCTCTTTCCGCATACAAAAACATTACTGGCAGCCGTTATAACCGGCTGCTTTTTTATGTACGCCTGCGAAAACGATGTGAATGAGGTAAGGGACCTGGGCAGAAAAAAAAACAATGTGGAAGAAGGAAAGAACATCCGCATTTTTCATAGTATGAACGGGAAGATGCGTGCACAGTTAACGGCTCCGCTATTACTTCGTTTTCTGTCAGATAGTGGCCGGATGACCGAGTTTCCCAAATCGCTGCACGTAGATTTTTACAACGACAGCATCAAAATTGAAAGCCAGCTCAATGCCCGCTATGCCCGCTATATGGAAGGCCAGAACAGGGTTTACCTGCGGGATAGTGTCGTGATCTTTAACATCAAGGGCGATACACTTTTCTGCGAAGACCTCTATTGGGACCAAAACCTGCAAAAATTCCACACCGATAAACATGTGGTGTTCAGCAGGGGCTTCCGCCACTCATTCATTGCGGGTACAGGTATGACGGCCAACCAGAACCTCACCGATATCTCTTTCTATAAAATACTGCCGGTGAGTTATGCCTATATATCAGACAGTACGGCACAGGGAAATCCGGTCACTACGCCCGCAACAGCCACTCCGGTAATGCCGCCGGCTGATACAACAAAGAAGAAAAAATAAACTTCCCCAAAAGGGAAATAATCCGCCTGTAAATAAAACCACAACAGTTTATCGGTTAAATTGCTTCTCTAATCAATCCTCATTATGGAATACAGAAGAATGGGCCGCAGCGGCCTGCAGCTTAGTGTGCTCAGTTTTGGCAGCTGGGTAACTTTTCACAAACAGATAGCCGATAACAGTGCCGATGAATTAATGGGCCTGGCTTATGACAGCGGCATTAATTTTTTTGACAACGCGGAAACCTATGCCTTGGGAGAAAGTGAGAAAATGATGGGAAGGGTATTAAAGAACAAGAACTGGGACAGAACCTCGTACACCCTTTCATCCAAAGCCTATTTTGGCTGGCGTGGCAAAGACAATAAACCCAACCAAACCGGTTTAAGCCGCAAACATTTGATGGAAGCCTGCCACGAAGCCCTGCAAAGATTGCAGACAGACTACCTGGATCTTTATTTCTGCCACCGCCCCGATACCAATGTACCGATAGAAGAAGTGGTATGGACCATGCACAACCTGGTACAACAGGGAAAGATCTTGTACTGGGGAACCAGCCAGTGGAGCGGCGCCGAAATTATGGAAGCGCATAGAGTGGCCGATCGTTTTAACCTGATCGCCCCAACGGTTGAACAACCGCAATACAATATGTTCGAGCGTTTTAAAATGGAGCAGGATTACCTGCCCGTATTTAAGAACGCAGGTATGGGAACCACCATCTGGAGCCCATTGGCGGCAGGTTTTCTGACCGGCAAATACAACAATGGTATTCCCGAAGGGTCAAGACTGGCCATTGAGGGTTTTGACTGGCTAAAGGACCGCTGGATACAGGATGCCAAACTGGAAAAAGTAAAGAAACTGAGTGTACTGGCCAATGAAATGGGTGTATCGCTGGCCGCCCTGGCCATTGCCTGGACCATTAAAAACCCCCATACCACTACGGCGATACTGGGTGCCACTAGAAAAGAACAGCTTACAGAGAACCTGAAAGCGCTGGAAGTTCTGCCAATGCTGACAGATGAGCTGGTGGCCAAAATAGAAGCCATTCTTCAGAATAAACCGGTTTTAGACCTGGCGTAAACCCATTTTGGTCCCGCTCCAGCGGGAGGGAAATTGGGAAATTTTGGAATCATTTTTCAATTTCCCAATTTCCCAATTCCAAAATTTCAAAATTCCCCCTCCCTTCTTTCCAACCTTTTCGTCACCCAACACTCTTACTACCAGACAACCATTGGAACAGGCTAACACCATACAAACGGCTGTTGTGAGAAAAGCCTGCAAGGGCGATACAGAAGCGCAGGCTTGGCTATACACACAATATAGCAGGGTGATGTTCAATATCTGTACGCGTATGACGGGGAATCGCAACGATGCGGAAGATATTCTGCAGGATGCTTTTATCCTGGCATTCCGTAACCTGGAACAGCTGAAGGATCCCATGCAGTTTGGGGGCTGGCTTAAAAGGATCGTGGTAAATGAATGCATCCGGTTTGGCAAGAAAACAGTTCGCTGGAACGAGTGGGAGGATGAAAAGAATAACCAGCTGGCCGATGAAGCAACGGAATGGTGGAAAACGGTAAGTTTCGACATCATTCACCAGGAGATCAAAGGCTTACCCGATGGCTGCCGGCAGGTATTTAACCTTTTTGTGGTAGAAGATTTCAGTCACAAAGACATTGCCGAACAACTCGGCATATCTGAATCTACCAGCAAAAGCCAATACCACCGGGCACGGCAATTATTAAAAGATCGAATTACCCGCCAATTACAGATACATGGATGAGTTAAAAAAATACATACAAAGTCATGCCAATGAGCTGAACCCGGACGAACCCGGTGCGCGTGTATGGCAGAACATACAGCGGCAGTCAATCGTGCCGCAAAAACCCAATGTGGTAATGATGGTTACCCGGTGGGCAGTAGCTGCCTGTGTATTGGTACTGGCCGGTATCGGCACCTGGTACCTGCTGGGTGAAAAGAAAACAGCGGAACAACCCGTAGCTGCAAAAACAAACAAAATCATTGCGCCGGTAACACCGGATGTAAAAGCACCCATAGAAACAGGGAATAAGGAAGAAACCCTGGCGGCAAAAACAGAAACAGCACCCAAAAGCAGCAAAAACATACACCTGAAAAAGCAGGCACAGGATAATATGGCCGATCTGACCGGCCTGCATAACCTGGAGAACAGTTTTACACAGGTCATCAACCTGCAGCGAGAGAGGGTAAGCAGCATACCGATGTATGCAGAATCACCGGAATATTTCGACGATTTCAAAATACAGATCAAACAGATGGAGAAAGATGAGAAAGTGATCAAATCAGACATTGCAAGGCGCGGCATGAATGATGCATTACTGGATCAGCTGATCAATCTGTACCAACAAAAGCTCAATATTTTAAAACAATTACAAACAGAAATGAACAAAACCAACAACCGCTACAAACAAAACCGCGGACCTGTTGATTCTGCCAGAACCTATTTCCTGAAACTCTAAATGATCGATAACATGAAAAAAATGACGCGTACGCTTTTTTTAGCAGGCTGCTTCTTAGGCACTGCAGTACTCGCAAACGCACAACAGCAGGTTGCTACTGCCGGATCGCTGAATTCGCTTACACCAATTACCGTAACCGGTTACGGCACTGCCAGCAGCTACAACAATGATTATGATAAAAAATTCAAAGAAGAGGATCTCAAATCCAAAGAAGTAAGCAAAGAAATTGCCGTACCCAAAGGTGGTGAGATCTATATTGAAAATTCTTCCCGCGGCATCGTGGTAAAAACCTGGGACCAGCCCAAGGTAAAAGTAACCACCACCGTATTTTATGATGGGGAAAGCAAATTAACAGATGAGGAATGGCTGGAGAAAGTAAATCTTTCACTCAAAACATTGGGCAGTTCCGTAAAAATCAAATCAGGCAGTCCGGGCAGCAGTGTTTTTTATTCCAACAGTATAAACACCACTACCATGTATGGATCATCTGGCAATGGCGGCGTGGCTGTTTTTAATGGCAACGGGCAAAACATTGGCACCAAAGGAAACCTGAAACGGATTGTTACCGTTACCGTTCCTGTGGGAAGCAAGCTGGATATTGAAAGCAAGTATTCGGATATAACCTTACCCGCCAGCATCGGAGATGTAACCCTGGATATTTCCAATGGCAACCTGGAAGCGGATAACCTCAACAAACTTGTGCTTCGTTCCAAATATTCCAATGCCAATATCGGTGATGTAAAGACCGCTGAGGTAGAATTTAACAATGGCCGCTTCAGCGCCAAAAATATCGACGACCTGGATATCGACAGCAAATACTCTACCATTGAAATGGCCGCTGTAAAAAAACTGGTTCTCCGCAGCACCAATGACGAATATGAACTGGAAGATGCAGGTGATGTCCGCGGCAGAAAATCGTACGGCAACCTCCGCATTACCAAACTCAACGGCTCTATGGACGTGGAAGGAACCAATGCCGATGTGAAAGTGCGGAAAGTAGGCCCTTCTTTAAGCCTGATCAAACTGGATGATAAGTACGCGGATGTCCGTATCCCACTTCGCGAAAACAAAAACTATACAGTGGATTTTGCAGGTTACTACAGTTCCGTATACGGCAATTTTGAAAAGAAAGAAGTAAAGGAAGAAAAAGTAACCGATGAAAAAGCAGCCGGCACCATTAAAGCCACAACGATACCAGGCGTCAATAATGTAATAGTTGATGGGAGACAGGTGCAGACATTCAGGGGAGCTCTTTCCTCTTATTCAACCTCTAACTTCAACAGCAGTACCGGCCCATCCAGGTTCACCGCTACGGTGGGTGATGGCAAAGGGTTGAAGATTGAAATGAAATGCCAGAATTGTACGGTAGATTTTAAATAAATGGTTTGAATATCGAACATTGAACAAGGAATATCGAATGATGAACGGAAATTCCGATCAATGTTCGATATTCCTTGTTCAATATTCATTATTCCCACATCTCTCACACAGCCGATTTTCTCATGTTGTTAAATTATCGGTGACCGTGCCCCGTTTTTACGGGGCACTTTTTTTCGTGAGGGGTAAGACGTGAATCGTGAGACATGAGTGAAATCTCCGTGGACCTCAGTATCTCTGTCACTCTGTGTTGAAAAACGCCTTTTCAACACAGAGTGACAGAGTACACAAAGCTTCACAGAGGAAATTTACTCGCGTCTCACGATTCACGCCTCACGTCTTTGCCAATCAGCAATTTTGTTCTAATTTTCCTCCATGACAGAACTCTATACCCTTATCTGCATTGGCGTAACGCTGATATTGATCGGCTTTTTCGCGGGCTATGAGATCGCTTTTGTTTCGGCCAACCGCCTCAGTATTGAATTGAAGAAAAAGCAGGGCAAAAGAAGTGGCCAGATCCTGTCGAACTTTATGGAGCATCCGGCACGCTTTATCGGCACCTGCCTGATCGGGTTAAATATTTTCCTGGTTATCTATGGATTGCTTTTTCATGAGCTGCTTAAAAAAACGCTCTGGAATCCGCTTCATTTTCAGAACGAATACCTGAAACTGGGTTTTGATACTGTTCTTTCCTCGCTCGTGGTATTGGTTATCGGCGAATTCTTACCCAAAGCTATTTTCCGCGCCAAGAATGATCCACTGCTTAGTTTCTTCTCGCCAGTAGCGCAGTTCTTTCATACCCTGTTCCTGCCACTCACTAACTTTTTTGTAGATCTTTCGCAATGGATCCTTACCTACCTGTTCAATGTTCGGGTAAACGACAGGAGCGATGCCTTTACCAAAGTAGACCTGGAACATTTTTTCCAGCAAACAAAGGAACAGGATGAAGACAGCCAGGAACTGAATACGGAATTATTCGAGAACGCATTGAGTTTACCCATGGTCAAGATCCGTCAATGCCTGGTACCCCGCACCGAGATAGAAGCACTTGATATCAATACCTCGGTAGAAGATGCCAAAAAAGTTTTTATCAGTACACAACTAAGCAAACTGGTGGTATACGATGATAATATTGATTCGATACTGGGCTATATACACCAGCTGGATCTGTTTAAAAAACCCGATTCCATCCGTTCTATTCTACATCCCATTATGCCGGTTCCGGAAAGCATGAGTGCCACGGACCTGATCAGCAAATTCACCAAAGACAGAAAAAGTATTGCCTGGGTGGTTGATGAGTTTGGCGGAACCGCCGGTATTGTAACCATGGAAGATGTACTGGAAGAGATCTTTGGTGAGATCAAAGATGAATACGATGTGGAAGAACTGGTAGAAAAGCAGTTAGCGGAAGATGAATTCATTTTAAGCGGCCGCATGGAACTCGATTACCTGAATGAGAAATACGATATGAAATTCCCTTCGGGAGAATCGGAAACACTCAGCGGCTATATCATCAACGAACACGAAACCATTCCTAAACAGAAAGAAACCATTATCATCGGCGACTACCGTTTTGACGTTTTGAATGTAAGCGAAACGCGTATAGAATCGGTTAAGATGAAAATACTCAGATAACTTCTCTGCGTTAACTCAGCTTCACCGCAGAGTCGCAGAGAACAGGGAGGGTTTCGCAGAGGTTTTTTCTATCAACATGAAAAAAGCATATCTCTCCATCGGTTACCAAAGCAGGCGAAAGCTATCCGCCGAAATTGAAACCATACATGAATCATTAGCCAAAAAACAGATCTCTTTATTTGTTTTTGTAGATAGCTACCGTTTTACCGCCGCGGAAGAAAAACAAATGATGCAGGCTGCTTTTGCAGAAATCACTTCTTCCGATCTCCTCATTGCCGAAGTATCCGAAAAAGCCATCGGGGTAGGTATTGAGATCGGTTATGCCGCATCGTTGCAAAAACAAATTATCTATCTCAGGCAAGCAGGTTCCGAACATTCAACCACCGCTTCCGGCAGTGCGGACCATACAATTGTCTATGAAAACAGGAATCAATTGGCGCAAAAGCTGGCTGAAGTACTCTCGTGCCAGGAATAATAAGCTTCACATCCGTAAAAGCCTTGTTTTTTATGTTCCCCATACCCGTAACTTTGGCGGCTGATAACAGTCAAAGAAAGCAATGGCACTATTTAACAGAAACAGGGGCTCAGACAAACCGGAGATGTCATTCATAGATCATCTCGAAGAATTAAGGGTACACATCATCCGCTCTGTACTGGCTATCCTGGTGATGGCTATTGTGCTCTTCGTTTACCGTAACTGGGTTTTCGATAACATCATTTATGGTCCGCTGAATCCTAATTTTATCAGTTACCGCGCACTCTGTCAGTTCAGTCACTGGGCACATATGGGCGATGCACTCTGTATGCCTGCGGTGAAAGTAAATATGATCAGCAATACTTTTGGCGGACAGTTTCTGAGCGCTATTTCCATGGCCCTGATCGGTGGTATCATTGGTGCTTTCCCTTTTATTTTCTGGGAGTTCTGGCGTTTTGTAAAACCCGCTCTGAAAGAAAAGGAACTGAAGAGCACCCGCTTTGTGATATTCTGGGTTTCTTTCTTTTTCTTCTCCGGCTCCCTGTTTGGTTATTTCCTGCTTGGACCGTTTACTTTTAATTTCCTCGGTGGTTTTCAGTTGGGTACACAGGGTTTTATTACCACCATGCCCACACTGGCCGATTATATTGATAATCTTACCAATATCATTCTCGGTTGCGGTCTTGCTTTTGAGCTGCCCGTACTGGCATTTATTCTCACTAAAATAGGACTGATCACACCAGCCTTCCTTAAGCGCACGCGTAAATACGCCATTGTGGTGATCCTGATCCTTGCGGCGTTCATTACACCAAGCCCCGATTGGATGAGCCAGATGATCGTCTTCACGCCGCTCTGGTTGCTGTACGAATTAAGCATCATCGTATCCGCCCGCGCCCTGAAAGATCAGGAGAAAGCGGAAGAGGAAGAGTGGGATTAGGTTTTTGTATGATAAGTATATAAGAAGGTAAATAAAGTAGATAAGGTATATAAAAAGTAAATAGGGTATAAAAAGTAAATAGGGTGTATCGATAACCTCTATTTACTTTTTATACCCTATTTACTTTTTATATACCCTATTTACTTTATTCACCTATCCCCTTCATCCATTCGTACATATTTTTAAGGGTCTCTAAGGGCAATCTATTATCTTAGTCCCCCTAATTATTCAACATGAGCTTTGTTTTCGACCCCTCCAAACCCATAGCCATCGGTTGCGACCATGCAGGGTTTGAGTATAAAACCGCCCTGGTACAATGGTTAACGGCCAAGGGGTACCAGGTTAAGGATTTCGGCACCTATTCACTTGATTCGGTAGATTATCCCGATTTCGCGCATCCCACCGCTTCCAGTGTTGAGAATGGTGAAACGGCTTTCGGTATCCTGCTTTGCGGCAGTGCCAATGGCGTAGCCATTACCGCCAATAAACACCAGCATATACGCGCCGGACTCTGCTGGCAGAATGATGTGGCCAAACTGGTTCGCCAGCACAACAATGCCAATATCATTTGCATCCCCGCCCGTTTTGTTTCGCTGGTACTGGCCGAGCAGATGATCGATCTGTTCATGACCACTGAATTTGAAGGTGGACGTCATGCAACCCGCGTTGGTAAAATTGCTTGCTCTTAACTCAAACTATAAACAAACATGATGAAAAAACTACTCTTGTTCTGTTTGCCCTTTGCCGCAACCGTAGCACTGGCACAGAAAACAGATGAGGCGGCCAAATATGCGGCCCTCATTACCAAAGAAGCATTGAAAGAAAAGCTGACCATTCTTGCCGGACCGGAAATGGAAGGAAGGGAAACCGCTTCTCCGGGACAGAAAAAAGCAGCTGCCTGGATTGAAGAGCAATTCAAAAGTTTTGGACTGAAGCCCGGTAATGGTAGCAGCTACCAGCAATTATATCCTGTTTACCAGGACCAGTTGACTGATAAAAAACTGATGGTAAACGGAAAGACATTTGAGTGGGACAAAGACTATTCTTTTCCTATCACATCGGGTAACTGGAAATACAATGATATCGTGTTCGCGGGATATGGTATTGTGGATTCTGCCAAAGGTATTGATGATTACAAAGGACTGGACCTGAAAGGAAAGATCGTAATGGTGCTGGATGGTGGTACTATGCCAGCTCCCGCCGGCAGACAGGCAGGGCGTGGTTTTGGCGGAGCTGCGCAACTAAAAGCCGCAGCGGCTCGCACAAGAGGCGCGATTGGTATGATAACCGTTGCGGATTTTGCAGGAAAACAACCTACCAATACCAAAGGCCGTATGACGCTTGCTCCTCCGGCAGCAGCTGCTACTACCGGTACACCGGCTCCGTTCTTCTCAGCCACCGTATCTAATACGGTAGCTTCTGCTTTATTGGGCAGAACCTCTACTATTACATTGGCCGATCTGAAGAACATTAATAAAGGAACTTATCATTCCGAACTGGCTGTTAGTGCCGTACGTACAAACGTTACACTGGAGAGCAGCAACGTAATTGGCATTATACCCGGAACCAGCAAAAAAGAGGAATACGTTTTCCTTACCGGGCACTACGATCACCTCGGTAAAAACGGCGATGTGATTTATTATGGTGCCGATGATGATGGTTCTGGAAGTGTAGGCGTTATTCAAATGGCAGAAGCATTTGCTGCTGCTGCTAAAAATGGCAACAAGCCCAAAAGAACCATGATCTTCATGACTGTTAGCGGTGAAGAAAAAGGATTGCTGGGTTCTGAATATTATTCCGAACATCCTACTATTGACCTGGCAAAAGCATCTGCCGACCTGAACACAGATATGATCGGAAGAGGGGACTCTTCTCGTAAAGCAGATACCCTGAATTATATTTATGTGATTGGTCATGACAAATTAAGCTCCGACCTCGCTGTGATCAACGAAGCGGTTAATAAAAAATACATCAACAACCTGGCATTGGATTACAAATACGATGATCCTAACGATCAGAACAGGATCTACTATCGTAGCGACCATTATAACTTCGCCAAAAAAGGCGTTCCTATCTTGTTCTTTTACGATGGTATGTTAGGAGCAGATTACCACAAACCAACGGATACGGTTGATAAGATCCAGTTCGAAGTAATGTCGAGAAGGGCACAACTGGTATTTCATACCGCTTGGGTAATTGCCAACCGCGATGATATGCTGAAAAGAGATATCCCGCTGAATATGCCTGCGAGATAATAATTTCTCCAGAACGAAGTAATAAAGAAGAAGCCCCATCTGTATGCAGATGGGGCTTCTTTATTGGTAGCCGTTATTCCTACGAGGAATAAGGAGAAATCTAATCTCATGAAGGTTATCTATTCATTCTGGTGTAATTGAATTACGCTTTCACTTTCTTTACAATCATAATAATTTCACCCTGTGGCTGTTTCAGTACCAAACGCAGGTTCTCGTTTACCATTTCTGCTTTCAGGGTATCTTCTTTTTTGTCTTTGTCTACCGTAGTAATCGTCGACTCGGTTTCATCAACCGTATAGGTAACATCCTGCTCCTGCCCGGTACCTACACCTAGTTTGGCGGTTCCGTCGGCATTAAAAATAAAAGCCATTGTACTGAACATGGCCATTTGCATTTTCATGGTAGAGGTAATGGTAGCCAGTTGCGATGGATCCTGTATCTGGCTCTTCATCATATCGCCAATGGCCAGAGAATCTTTCTCAATACTGTAATAAAACAGGCCGGTCATTTCTACCGCCGATATGTTCCATTTACCAACCACATTGGCTTTGGTAACCTTGGTTTGCGCATGGATCTGTAACAGCAGTACAAAACTGAATCCAAGCAGGATGATCTTTTTCATGGTATTGATTTCTGTTAATAAATGAAAAGAAAGATAAGAAGGAAAGCGGGTAAAACAGCAGGATCCCTGTAGTTTTTTACTATGTAATTTTAGTTAGGGAAGCCACTGATGGCACTGATTTTCACTGAATAAACTTCAGTGAAAATCAGTGCCATCAGTGGCAATAAAAATTACCAACCCAGCAAATAAGCGAAGATCAACGGCACCACTATGGTGGCATCGCTTTCTACGATAAACTTGGGAGTATGAATATCCAGTTTACCCCAGGTAATTTTTTCGTTAGGTACCGCTCCTGAATAAGAACCGTACGAAGTAGTGGAATCACTGATCTGGCAGAAATAACTCCAGAAAGGTACATCGTGCCATTCCAGGTCCTGGTACATCATAGGTACTACACAGATCGGAAAATCGCCGGCAATACCGCCACCGATCTGGAAGAAGCCTACGCCTTTTCCGCCACTGTTCTGCCTGTACCAGTCTGCCAGCCATACCATGTATTCAATACCGCTTTTCATGGTACTCGCTTTCAATTCATTCTTGATCACATACGATGCGAAGATATTACCCATGGTACTGTCTTCCCAGCCCGGTACAACAATCGGTATATTTTTTTTGGCGGCGGCCAGCATCCAGCTGTCTTTCGGATCGATCTCATAATATTGTTCCAGCACACCACTCAGCAACATCTTGTACATATACTCATGCGGAAAATATCTTTCTCCTTTTGTATCCGCATCGGCCCATATCTTATGAATATGCTGCTGCAAACGGCGGAAAGCTTCTTCTTCCGGAATGCAGGTATCGGTTACACGGTTGTAGTGATTTTCGAGCAGGTCCCATTCTTCCTGCGGACTCAGGTCGCGGTAATTGGGAACGCGTTTATAATGGCTGTGCGCCACCAGGTTCATGATATCTTCTTCCAGGTTGGCACCGGTACAGCTGATGATGGCCACTTTATCCTGCCTGATCATTTCTGCCAGGCTGATACCCAGTTCGGCGGTACTCATGGCACCGGCCAGGCTAACCAGCATTTTACCACCTTCCTGCAGGTGGGTCTCGTATCCTTTGGCGGCATCAACCAATGCAGCCGCGTTAAAATGCCGGTAATGATGTTCTATGAATTGTGAAACAGGTCCTTTACTCATGATTCTTGGTTTAGAGGGGCAAAAGTAATTTTTTTGAACGGTTTTTGGCCGGAATAAGGCTTTAAGCAATATTTATTTTCCTGTACCCGAATCTTACCGATATTTTTGCGTGTTGCCCCCAAGATGCAGTTATTACTCAGAAACATAAAGATTGGCAGATGGAATATCCCGCTTCCGGTATTGGCCTGGTTTGTACTGGCTATGCTGGCAGCCATTGCTGAGATCAGCCGCGGTCACGCAGCCATTAATAACTATGATATTTTCTCCGGTGTTTTTGAACATACCATTGCCCGCAAGAATTTATACATTGCCTATCCCTCAGAATATATCGACACCAACCATTATGGCCCTTTATTCAGTGTATTGATCGCTCCTTTTGCTCTGCTTCCCGATTACCTGGGTTGTTTTTTATGGTGCATGGTAAATACCGGAGTCTTGTTTTATGCTATCCGCCAGTTGCAGGTTACAGAACAGCAGCAGAACATTGTATTGTTGATTGGATTGATTGAAATGATGACGGCCATTCACAATGTGCAGTTCAATCCCATGCTTACCGGTTGGATCATTCTCAGTTTTGTACTGGTTGAGAAAGAAAAGGATTTCTGGGCAGCTTTATTTATTGTTGCTGGATTCTTTGTTAAGGTCTATGGCATTGCGGGTATCGCTTTTTTCTGGTTCTCCCGTCATAAGATCAAATTTGTATTGTCCTGCTTATTCTGGCTCATTGTATTGTTTTGTCTGCCGATGGTCATTTCTTCACCGGGCTTTATTGTTCAGTCATACAAAGACTGGCTGCATGCATTGGTTGAAAAAAATGCACAGAACATAGATGCGGCTGATGAAAACTTTATGCAGGATATTTCCGTGATGGGCATGATACGCCGTATCGGTAACCTGGATCACCTGAAAAATTATTTTGTAACCATTCCGGCGGCCATCGTTTACGCATTGCCGTTTCTCCGCATCAGCCAGTACAAACAGGTGGCATTCCGAACCAGTTACCTGTGCCTGGCATTGATCGGTGTGGTGATCTTCAGTTCGTCCGCAGAATCATCCACGTTTGTGCTGGCGGTTACCGGTATCGGTATCTGGTATATCACGCAAAGCGGGGAAAACAAAAAATGGAATAACGCGTTACTTGTATTTGTGATCATCTTAACCAGTTTATCCGCTACGGATCTGTTTCCGCCCTATGTACGCGAACATTTCATTCTGCCTTATTCATTAAAAGCCCTGCCTTGTTTTGTGGCCTGGTGTGTGATCGCCTATCAATTGTTATGTAAGGATTTTTCCGGAAAAGAAAAGCAGCAATAACCCAGCATACCCTTCCGCTGTTTTTGACAGGCAACTGCCGAAATAATTGTATTTTGCTGGTGCATTGAAACATTAAGTGAGTTGATTAAATGAAAAAGCGGATCTCCATCATTATACCTGCCTGCAATGAAGAAGCCAATGTGAGTTTGATCACTGCGGCCCTGCAAAAAACCTTTGCGGGTCTTTCCTATGCTTACAGCATTACATTTGTTGACGATGGCAGTACCGACGGAACACTTGCTGAACTGAAACGTATTTCAGCTGAGCACAACAATGTTTTCTATCTTTCCCTTGCCCGGAATTTTGGTCACCAGAATGCCTTAAAAGCCGGATTGGATATGGCCGATGGCGATGCTGTGATCATGATGGACAGCGATATGCAGCACCCGCCCGACCTGATCCCCGAATTGATCAGCCATTGGGAAGAAGGATACGATATTGTGTATACCATCCGCAAAGACCATAAAGAAATGCCATTGATGAAACGTAAAACATCAACGATGTTTTATAACCTTATCAATAACCTTTCTGATATTGATCTGGAACAGGGTACTGCCGATTTCCGTTTGATGGATAAAAAAGTAGTAGAGGCATTCCGCGTTTTTAAAGAGGTCGACCTGTTTATGCGCGGGCTGGTAAAATGGATGGGCTTTCAGCAGATTGGTATTGAGTACGATCCTGCACAACGAACACACGGCAAATCAAAATATACGCTAAAGAAAATGATCCGTTTTGCTTTACAGGGCATTACTTCTTTCAGCACAAGACCTTTGTACATTGCTACCTACCTGGGTTTTAGTTTCGCATTATTATCGCTCTTATACGTTCCATATATCATTTACAGCATTTATTTTGGTCATGCCATTTCAGGCTGGGCCTCTATGATTGCCACCATTGCTTTTTTTGGCGGACTACAGCTCATGATACTTGGTATCATTGGTATGTACCTTGGCAAACTGTTTATGCAGAGTAAACAAAGGCCGCATTACATTGTGAAAGAATCAAACCTGATTGCATGAACCGCTATGTGCTGCTGAGTTTTGATGTGGAAGAGTTTGATATGCCGCTAGAATACAATTTTGCCATCTCCCCTGAAGAACAGATGGCGGTTGGTAAACGCGGACTTAGTGCAATTCAACCCGTTCTTTCCGATCCCTCCATACAGGCGACCCTGTTTACCACAGCCAATTTTGCCATGCATTTCCCGAAAGAGATCAGGGAACTAGCCGGGCAACATGAGATCGCGTCGCATACATTTTATCATTCAGATTTTACAGACGAGCATCTTCTTCTATCCAAACAAAAACTGGAAGAGATCAGCGGACAGGCCGTTACAGGTCTTCGTATGCCCCGTATGCGTAAAGTAGCCATGAGTGAAGTAAAGAAAGCGGGATATGCGTACGATTCATCTGTTAACCCAACCTGGCTACCGGGGAGGTATAATAATTTTCACCTGCCCCGAACAATGTATAGGGATGAAGGCATGTTGCGTGTACCCGCTTCTGTTTCACCGGGTATACGGATGCCTTTGTTCTGGCTCAGTTTTAAAAATCTTCCCTATGCTGTTTTTAAAATACTGGCTTTACAAACCCTGAAAAAAGACGGTTATCTCTGTTTGTATTTTCATCCATGGGAGTTTACGGATATTGAAAACTATGGATTGCCCGGATTTACTAAAAAATTAAACGGTCAGCCATTACTGCAGCGCTTACTGCAACTGATCAATGACCTGAAAAAAGAAGCCGATTTTATTACGATGGACGCGTACATAAAGCAGAAGGCCCCGCGATAACGGGGCCCTCTTTTTTTTACAACCTAACCTATGCTTATTTTTTTGCGCCTTTGTATACACATACATTCCCGTATAAAGAAACCTGGAGAATTTGTTGTTTGTTCCCATCTTCCAGCGATACATAATAAGAGCGGTCGCCATCCTGGTCGAACTCAATCGATTCCGCTACTTTGTAAGAAGCGTATTCTTTTTTGATCTTCTGGATCGCGCTTAAAGGCAATCTTTCAAAATCGATCTTACGGCTGGTACCGATCAGGTCGCCATCCTGGTTAAAAAATGCTTCTACATTTTCTTCTGCATAGGTAAAACTTGCTTTAAAGAAATCGTCTTTGGCACTCCATTTTACATTTTGCGCTCCGTTGAATCTTGCTTCAAAATTTCTTTTCACCTGGTAATCTACCTTGTTTGCATCCATCGCGAAAGCGCTGGTTCCTGCAGCAACTATAATGAGGGCTGCGATAAATAATTTTTTCATTAGACTTGTTTTTCTGTTTGTAATAAGTATTGTTTGTTGTCGTTTTCACATTGACAAACCAAATGTACCCACCCGTTTTTCCATCTTTATTTGAATTGTGACGAAACAACCCACAAAACCAGCTGGCTGGTATGAGCGGTAGAGGGTCTGTTATACTATTCTTTCTAAAATCTCCTGAAATGCAATACAGTATTGCATTTCAGGAGATTTCTTAACAAAAACACAAATGCCGTTATGCTGGGGTTAATTTTTAAAAGTGGTTGATGAATGGACCGTGCCGCCCTTCAGAAAATAAATTTGCAGGGCAGGGGTATTATTTAGACATTTGCCTAAATATACAAACAACCCCCTATTGTGAATGCTTTATTCAAAGCCCTGAATGATGCTACCCGGCGAGAGATCCTGGAGATGCTGAAAGAGAAAGATATGACTGCGGGAGATATTGCAGATAAATTCAGCATGAGCAAGCCCAGTATTTCGCACCATCTTGACCTGTTAAAACAGGCAGAACTGGTAACAGCTGTAAAAGAAGGTCAGTTCATTTATTATTCCCTGAATACAACGGTGATGGACGAGATGCTGAAATGGTTCATCCAGTTTACCAAAACCAAAAAAAAGGCCTGATATGAAACAAACTTCTCCATTGGGTATCCTGCTGATTGCCTTGATCATTTGTCTGCCATTGATCTATACGGCAATTATCTACCCGGAATTGCCTTATACCATTCCCCTGCATTTCAATATCAATGGCAAGGCAGACAGGTTTGGCAGCAAGGATGAGATCTGGTTTGTTACCGTATTACTCGCGGTAGTCTCTGCAGGCGTTTACCTGTTGATACGTAACCTGGGAAAGATCGATCCAAAAAAAACGGCAGGCCAGTCGCCTGAACTATACCATAAAATCGCCACTACCATCGTGATCTTTTTAAGTGCCATAAACCTGGTAATTGTATATGCTACCAAAGCAGGTTCCATCAATATAGCTAATCTCCTGCTTCCTTTACTAGGCTTATTTTTTACCGTACTGGGCAATTATATGCACAGCATCAAACCCAATTATTTTATCGGATTCCGAACACCGTGGGCATTGGAGAATGAAGACAACTGGCGCAAAACACACCAACTGGTAGGAAAGGTTTGGGTACCGGGGGGATTACTGATAACACTCGCTACATTGGTCTTTCCTGCTAAAATCGGCTTTGTTGTATTTATGAGCATCATTGTGTTAATGGTTGCAATACCGGCTATTTTCTCTTATCAATACTTCAAAAAAAATCAATAGTCATTTATGAAACGTCTATTCATCATATTATTCATTATTTGTACCGGGGTTATATCAACGGCACAGGATATTACCGGTAGCTGGATGGGATTTATTCCTGCAGGTGGAAAAAACATTAGGCTCGTTTTTAATATCAGCAAATCTGGCAGCAGCTATACCGCAACCATGGATAGCCCCGATCAAAATGCATTCGGTATTCAATGCAGTAAAACAACCGTTACCAGCGACAGCTTACTGATTGGCATCGAGATCCTGAGAGGAGGTTATCGGGGTAAATGGGATGGTGCAGATCAAATAAAAGGCATGTATACGCAAAACGGTGGTAGTATTGCATTTGATCTGAAACGTGTTGCGAAGGATGAAATACCCAAACCGGCTGTTGTAAAATACAAACCACAAACACCTACGCCGCCTTATTCATATAACAGTGAAAATGTCTTGTATGATAACCTGGACCACTCTGTACATTTTGGCGCTACATTAACGAAGCCCAAAGGCGATGGTGCATTCCCGGCAGTGATTATCATTACTGGTAGTGGTACACAAGACAGGGACGGAACCATCGGCACACATAAAACTTACGCAGTATTGGCTGATTATCTAACCAACAACGGTATTGCTGTATTGAGAGTAGATGATCGAGGCATTGGAGAAACAACAATTGGCAATGATATTGACAAGCTAACCAGCGCAGAATTTGCGAAGGATGTAGAAGCGGGAATCGCTTATTTGCAATCACGTACAGATATTGATAAGAAAAAAATTGGATTGATCGGCCACAGCGAAGGTGGAATGATCGCACCCATGATTGCAGCGCGAAGAAATGATGTGGCTTTTATCGTTTTAATGGCCGGACCGGGTATTTTGGGCGAACAGATCTGGGATTACCAAATGGAAAAAAATTTCATAAAACCGGGATTGAATGCTAAGGATCATCAGAAAGCGAAACAACTGATCCATACTATGTTCAATACCATCGCCAAATCGACGGATTATAACACGATCAAAACCGGCATGAATGATGTATATCAAACATGGAAAAAACAAGTATCGGACACTATGGAAGCAAGATTACTCATAGCTAGCGGTGATGCCGGTTTTATCGAATGGGCCAGTTTGATAAAGGCAGCGCATGGATTGGCATGGACCAATTATTTCTTTACTTATCAGCCCGCAGAAAATTTGCAAAAAGTAAAATGTCCCGTTTTAGCATTGAATGGAGAGAGCGATGTACAGATTACCTGCAAAGAAAACCTATCGGCCATTGAAGCGGCTCTTAAAAAAGGTAATAACAAACAATACCAGGTAAAGATCCTGCCTAATTTGAATCATATGTTCCAGACCTGTAAAACACCTGCGGATAACTATGAAACCATTGAAGAGACTTTCGCACCCTCTGCCTTACAGATCATCTGCAACTGGATAAAAGAGCAAACACAATAGATAGCATTACGTGAGTCGTGAGTAAAGTATCGGGTATTATAAAACTTATTCTCCATTGACCATTCACGACTCACGACTCACGTTCTTCGTACCTTAGGATATGAATTACCTCGCCCATGCATCCCTTTCTTTTAATAACCCCGGTATACTGGCAGGCAATATGGTCAGCGATTTTGTAAAGGGAAAAAAGCAATACGATTATCCTGAGCTGATACAAAAAGGCATCCGCCTGCACAGGGCCATCGATACGTTTACAGACCAGCATGCCGTTACCAAAGAAGCCAAAAACCTTTTAAAACCGGCAGCTGGTGCTTATGCCGGCGCATTCATGGATGTGGTGTACGATCATTTTCTTGCACTCGATACCAACCAATTCCCAGATGATAGCCTGGCAGCTTTTGCTACACAGGTATATGCGCAATTGACTGAACAGCAATCTGTTTTACCTGAGAAATTTGTCCGCATACTCCCATATATGCGCAGCCAGAACTGGTTGTATCATTACAGGGATACAGAAGGAATTGAGAAGAGTTTTGGCGGATTGGCCCGTCGTGCCGCATACCTGGATGATGCTTCCGGCGTCTTCGCCCTGTTCCTGGAACAATATGAAAAGTTAAGAATACATTACCAATCCTTTTTCCCCGAAGTAAAAGCATATGCTTCGGCACAATTCGCCGTTTTGCTAATACAATAGCATTTATCTTTGGCAAAATCTGATACATGAAATTTCTCGTTAGCCTTGCATGTACACTGTTTGTTTTAGGTGTGCAGGCGCAACAAAGACCAACAGACCTGGATAAGTCTCCGATGGACATGAGTTACTGGCCCAACAATTATCCCCTCCTGAAAATGAGCGGTAAAGTAAAAGACATGCCGGTTGCCCGTGTGATCTATGGCCGTCCGCTGAAGAATGGAAGAAATATTTTCGGCGGCATTTTAAAATATAACGAGATCTGGCGCCTGGGTGCCAATGAAGCAACTGAAGTCGAATTTTTTACCGATGTTAAAATTGCCGGTAAGCCCGTAAGTAAAGGCCGTTATACCTTGTATTGCATTCCGGCCGAAACCAAATGGACCATCATCCTGAACCGGGATAATTTCAGTTGGGGAAACTTCAGTTACGACAGTAAGAAGGATGTATTGCGCACCGATATAGATGTAGATAAGAATACCGAAACCGTTGAAGCTTTCACCATGTATTTTGATGATTCCAAAACAGGCACTAACCTGCTTTTCCTTTGGGATGATATCAAAGCCGCTTTACCGGTAAGTGCCGTTGTTAAAAAATAACACGCCCTCTCTGTGTAACTCCTGATCTCTGTACCTCTGTGGTGAAAAAAAGATCGAAGCGAAGACTTTACCACAGAGGTACAGAGATCAGGAGTTACACAGAGAGCATCAATAGAATAACACGTAAAAATAAAATTACTCAGCATTAAAATCCTCATATGAAACTTGCTACCAAATACATACACGCCGGCACAGAACCCGATCCTTCTACCGGTGCGATCATGACACCGATTTACCAAACCTCTACTTATGTACAGGAGGCACCGGGCGTAAACAAGGGTTTTGAATATGCCCGCAGCCAGAACCCCACACGTAAAGCGCTGGAGGATGCCTATGCACAGATCGAGAACGGAAAGTTCGGTCTTGCCTTTGGAAGCGGTGTGGCAGCAACCGATGCGGTGATCAAATTATTATCACCGGGCGATGAAGTGATTGCGGCCAACGATATGTATGGCGGCACGTATCGCTTGTTTACCAAGATATTTTCAAAATATGGAATCGAGTTTACTTATGTAGACACCACAGATGTAACCAATATCAGCAAAGCCATTTCTGCCAAGACCAAACTTATCTGGATTGAAACACCAACCAATCCATTGATGAATATTACAGACATTGCTGCTGTTGCAGCCGTGGCCAAAGCGGCAAAGGCGCTGTTATGTGTTGACAATACTTTTGCTTCTCCTTACCTGCAAAATCCACTGGACCTTGGTGCCGATATAGTAATGCACTCGGCTACCAAATATTTAGGCGGCCATAGTGATGTAATACAGGGTTGCCTGGTAATGAATGATGCAGCCCTTCGTGAACAATTGTACTTCATCCAAAAAAGCTGTGGCGCTGTTCCGGGACCGATGGATTGTTTCCTGGTATTACGCGGTATTAAAACACTGCATGTTCGTATGCAGCGTCATTGCGAGAACGGAGAAAAGATCGCGAAGTTTTTACGTAATCACCCAAAAGTAGGGCGTGTGTACTGGTGCGGTTTTGAAGACCACCACAATTATGCCATCGCCAAAAAACAAATGCGCGGCTTTGGCGGCATGATGAGTTTTACTTTGAAAGACGACAGCGTTGAAAATGCAAGACGGGTGTTGTCTTCTACCAGGGTATTTGCACTGGCAGAGAGCCTGGGTGGTGTGGAATCCTTGATCAATCACCCTGCATCCATGACACATGCTTCTATTCCGAGAGAAGAGAGGATCAAGAATGGCTTAACAGACAGCCTGATCCGCTTAAGTGTGGGCATTGAAGATGTGGATGACCTGATCGATGATCTGAACCAGGCCATCGGATAAAAAAATGTCTCTGTGTAACTTAGTGATCTCCGTGCCACTGTGGTGAAAAAAGCTCGAAGCGAAGGCTTTACCACAGAAGCACAGAGATCACTGAGTTACACAGAGAATTCTTGCCATTTTGGTATCTGTTAATGGTGCAATACTTTAAAAAACTGCCGTACAACTCCTCTAATACAACGGTTTCGCATCCTGTCAAATAATGTAGTTTCGTTGCAATGCAACCAAAGAACCCTATATCTCTTAAACAATTCTTTGACGAAAAAGTATTGCAGTACAACCAGCCCGGCTTTATTAAGGACGATCCTGTTTGCATACCGCATCTCTTCACTAAAAAACAAGACATTGAAATTGCCGGTTTATTCGCCGCGGTATTCGCCTGGGGCAACCGTACCACCATCATCAACAAATCAAAAGAGTTGATGCAACTGATGGATATGACACCCCATGATTTCTGCCTGCATCACTCAGATAAGGACCTGCAAAAATTAACCGCGTTCAAACACCGCACTTTCAACGCAACCGATCTTTTATACTTTATTGAATTCCTGAAATACCATTACACAAACCACAAAAGCCTTGAAGAGGCTTTCCTTCCACAAAAAAAGAATTCCCCTCCTTCCCAAAGAGGGGCCGTTCAATTCACCGCAGGTGAAATGAACGGGGGTGGTGTTGAATTCGCCTTAACCCATTTCCACAATTATTTCTTCTCTCTCGAACATGTTCCCAACAGAACTCGCAAACACATTGCCACACCTTACAAAGGTTCTACCTGTAAACGGTTGAACATGTATCTGCGATGGATGGTGCGCAAAGACAAACAGGGCGTAGATTTTGGCATCTGGAAAAAGATCAAACCATCCGAACTGATCTGCCCAATAGACCTGCATGTGGCACATGTTGCCAAACGGTTTGGTTTGTTAAACCGCAAACAGATAGACTGGCAGGCAGCAGTTGAATTAACTACTTACTTACGCACACTTGATCCAGTCGATCCGGTTAAATACGATTTCGCATTGTTCGGACTGGGTGTTATGGAAAAATACCGCTAGGTTTCTCTGCTCTAAAAGAAAAACATATTGGACTGCTTACCACCCACTTTCGTTTTTTGTCCCGCCAGTGAACGGATATTATAGCTATAAGTAAGCATAAAATAACGCTGTAAAACATTGGTGCGCGAGTCGATAATTGCATTACCGTTGATATACCTGTTTACGCTGTTATTGCGGTTGAGAATATCGTATACGGCAAATTTCAGCTGGCCCTTGTCTTGGTTAAACATCAGCATCGTAAGTGCCGCATTCCAGTAAACATTGCTTTTCGGAAGTCCGGGTGCAAGGTTGCTGATATAACTGTAAGCCAGGTTGGTTTCCCAAACGAATTTCTTTGGCAGGCGTACGACAAACTCGCCTTGCAGGGTTTGTCCTGTATAATCGTTCGTAGAAAAAGCCGAACTGGTATAAACCGTTTTGCGGAGATTGATACCTGCCGAAGGATTAAACTCTACCACATCATGCCAGTTAAAATTCAACCGAAGGTTGGGCATAAATCCATAGGAAGAGGTTTCGCTCATTGTTTTATTGAACAGCATCGGTGTCTGGTTTACGTTACCAGATAAATTCAGGTCTGCGGAGAAAATAAATTTGGGGTTCTTTTTGAATTGTTTATTGATACGGATATTGGAGAATAATTGTTTTACCCCGTTCACATTCACCGGCGCTACTTCCTGCACACCGGAGCTGTTTACCGAAATGGATTGTATCACAACATCATCCTGCCAGCCGGCGCTCAGGTAAAATGTGTAATTCATGTTCGACTTCACGTTAAAAATGCTTCCGTTCACATTAAGGTTGGTATTGCGGGAGGGGCGGAGATCCGGATTTCCTGAAACAATATAAAACGGATTGGTATTATCGGTAACGGGGTTAAGGTAATTGATAGAAGGCGGATTTACCGATTGTGAAAGGTTCACATTAATTCTTTTCCAGTTAAACCCTGTATTAAGCAGGATATTGGAATAGTGCAGGTTACTGTTGGTTCCTTTTACAAAACGGTTGTTGATCCATTGATCGTATAAGCTTGCACCCAGGTTAAATACCACTTTGTTAACGCGATAACTAAGTGTGAGTCCGTTCGACAGCCTGGTATGCTCTCTCCTGATATCATTGCTCAGTGTAGTACTTAGGCTATCGTAAAAACCACTGGCCGCATGTTTGTAATAAACAGACACCAGCTGCGCCTGGTTACTGTATTCAAATCTTTCGTTGATGCGAAGTGTCAGGTTCTTACTCAGCTGGTCGCTATAGTTTGCACTGAAGCTGGCGGAGGTTGTTGGCGAATTGTTGACACGGAAATTCTGCACCAGGATGGTGGAAACCGACGGGTAGATATATTGATTAACGGATTCTGAAATATTATCTATCGGATTACGGGTGTAATTAACATTGTGATAGATTGCCAATGATTTTTTCGACTTTGGAAAACGATGTGTATACGAGATACTGTAATTATACGATTCATTTCTTCCATTGGTCTTTCCAAGTCCGCTGGTATTGCTTACCGATCCGAATTTATTGTTCTGTGTAGCTGAGGCACCATCATACCTGTTATCGCTTGTATTGAATGTTACACCGCCGCTAAAGCTCAGGTTATTCAATGTATCTTTTCGCCAGTTACCCCCTGCATTAATGGTGTGCGAATTGGTATAGGTATCTCCGGCTCCCGCGTTCACCGAAGTAAGAACAGTGTCGCCAAACAGTCTTTGCGTACTTCCCTCATTTACCACATGGTTATGCGAGCCACCATAAAAATACTGTCCGTAAAAAGATAATTTTTTACTGGGCGAATGATTCAGGTTTAAACCGGCGCCGGTTGTAGTCGTTAGCCCGTTACCCATGCCGCCAAATGAAATACCGTTGATGGCAAATCCGTCGCGCCCTCCACCGGAATAAACACTCATGCTGTTAAAACCACTTCGGTTAAAACCGCCCAACTGTGTTACATCCTGTATACTGAATCCGCTCCGGTTGATATTGTTGCTGAACGCGAGTACACTCATTTGCAAGGTATCGCGGAAAGTATTGATGATGCCACCCATTTCGTACCGGTCATTGCTTCCATATCCGCCATATAATTTTCCGAACAGGGCTTTCTTGATATTTTTCTTAAGCGTAAGATTGATCACTTTCCCGATCTTGCTCATATCGCCATCATTGTTCTGGGCAATTTCATCTTTATCGTCCACCACCTGCACTTTATCAACCAGGTTGCTGGGCAGGTTGCGGGTGGCCATTTTGGGATCATCGCCAAAAAAACGCTTTCCATCTACCAGTATGCGGTTTACTTTTTGCCCATTAACGGTAATGTCCCCGTTTTCATCTACCTGGATACCGGGTAATTTTTTCAGGAGGTCTTCAAGCAATGCCGTAGGCAATGTTTTAAAAGCGGATGCATTGAATTCGATCGTATCTTTTTTAATCACCACCGGCGGACGTTCCGCGATCACAATTACTTCATCCAGTTGTTTAGACGTGCTCGTCATTTTGATGGTACCGAAATTAACGGTGGGTACCGTGGCGGATAAAGTAAAATCTTTTCTGAATGCCTCATAACCAGAATACGTTGCCATTACCCGTAACGGAACATCAAACGGCAATCCGGGAATTTTAAATTCGCCCGCATCGGTACTTAAACGATAGGTAATAATGGTGGTATCTTTTGCTTTAAACACCGTAATGGTTGTAAGCGGCAACAGTTTTTTACCCGAGCTGTCTGTGATCTTTCCTGAAATAGTACCTGATTGCGCATTAGCCGATAACATGAGCAGGCATGCCAGAGCTGTAATGAAAACATTTCTCATACGGTAGTTAGTGGGTCTTGTATAGGTTTACTGATGATGCTCCCTTATAGTGATCATACAATGAAAAAGCAAATCTTGGGGATACGAAAATAAAACTAATACTTTAGTTATGAAACGTTTTGTTAATGTATTTTCGGTCAATGGCCTTAGATTTTCGGTTAAGCCCCGAAGCTTTAGATGCACATCAGTGGAGAATGAAAAAGGCCCGCTCCTTCGCTGGTTTCCATTTGGCGGGTCTCTACCGAAACCGGCTTACTGAAAAAGAAAAGCAAAGTTGCTATGGCAAGCAAAACAAATGCTGCCAGCAAAGGATGAACGGGCTTTATGGATGGAGTAGCTAACATTTATACAGTGTGTACTGTAAAGAGTAGCCCCTCGTCAAAAGGTTGGAAACCGGCCGGCGGTTTATTATCCTATACCGGATTGTGTATTTCTTCGAGCCGGAATGTCTTTTCTACGGGGTTCTTATATGCTACAGCAACCCCCGCCTTAAAAGATGGAGGTTGACCACAGGTGTTTCACGCAAACCCGCCTGGTTTAGGCAAGCTTTTTCTTCGACTTCGCTTCGAATACTTTTCGGGTCTGCTTCGGGATTTCTTCGAGTCTGCTCCGAACGGGCCCCGAAGAGATCACAAAGAAATTTATCCGCCACAGATTCACTGATTATCACAGATTTTTCTCTGATAATCAGTGAACTTGTGGCGATTGCAGAACCAACACGACCGTCATTTTACTAATGCAACACCTTATCTTTATTGCTGTATGGGAACTGAAAATGAATTGCTTAGACTGGAAGATCTGGGGCCGGAACAACTGGCCCAATTTATTCATGAACTGATCGATAAAGATTTCTCCCGGCTGGTTCAGTTGTTGTACCGGCTGGATGTAAGTGAGGAGAAACTCCGCTCCGTTTTACTCGAACACCCTACGGGCGATGCAGGTGAAATGATTGCCGCATTGATACTGGATCGCATTGCGCAAAGAGAGAAAAACAAGAAGCTTTTTAAGCAGGAGGGAGAGATTCCGGAAGATGAAAAATGGTAGCCCGCTGCGATGAAAAAATATCATTCACCGCGGAGGCGCAGAGGGCAGGGAGGTTTCGCAGAGATATCAGCGAAATAATTCATCGATCCGTTTAAAGTCATACCCTTCCTTTTTTAAATATACGATCAGTTCATCTAAACGATTATAGAGTTTGTCTTTCCTGCGCGGATCTGTGCCGGCATGAATTAATAACACGACCCCATTCAATCCGCCCGGCCTTGTTTCATTGAATTGTTTGATGGAAGCCATAATCGCATCGCTGCTCTTATACGACTTGCCCATTTCGGGCCAGGTATAGTCGGCATTACTGGTGGTGCCGGGTGTAAAGCTGAATACCTGGTACGAAGCAGACTTCAACCAGCTGGCTACTTCCTCGTTCCACCATTCATATGGCGGAATAAAAAAATGCTTTGGATTGGCATTGATAATGCCCAGCTTAGAAATCGCTTTTTCGTTGGCTCCGAGATCGTTTAGCATCGAATCTTTTGTAACAAGTGTTTTACTTCGTTCGGTCCAGTCATTGTATAAAAGATGCTGGTCTGAATGTGGTCCTAATAAATGTTTTTGTTGATACAGTTTTTTAATACCAGATTCAAACGATTTGTTTTGATAAAATCGTCCGGTAAAAAAGAAAGAACCTTTTACGTTTTGTTTTTGTAATGTATTAGCGATTGTTGTTAATCCATCTCCAAATTCATCCCCGGTAAAAACCAATGCTACCTGCCTCTTTGTTGAATCTCCACGAATAACCGCACCCTGTGATTTTGAAATGGGCGCTGCGATAGATCTATTATAGGTATTTTCTTTGGCGGCCAATAAATAAATCAAGGATGCCGTTCCGTCCATGGTAGGTTCATTGGTGCTGTAATCACCATAATCGTCGTGGTATACGGCAAGATCACTTTGAAAATCGGCATATTCGTCCGCATCTTTCAATTGTATTCCGATCAACCCTTTGTAAATAGAAGTATATACCGGTCCATCAACCAGTCCTCCATCAATCGGATAGTTCTTCAGATGCGTAAACGCCGAATGCGGATCAACCGGTGTATCGCCATTAGCGGGTAGCCCATACACCATACTGGTTCCCCATGGATTGCAGCCGAATAACCAATCGAAATTGGCTTGTTCCAATTCGGCATACGTATTTTTTCCGGATGCTGTACGGTACCAGTAACAGGCAATAGCAAGTGAGGCTGTAAGGTTATTGCTGCACCAGATAAACGGCACTGCGCGATTGAAAGCATTTTTCTCTGCTTTAACCGCAACCCTGTTAAGTACCTCGCCGCTTGTTAATTCGAGCTCCAGGTTATAAGCGTTGACCCCACGGATCTTGTCCATGGCATAGATGCCGAGGTTATTGAATGGATAATACTGGTAATGTTCCGCGGTATCCTTGCCCATCCATTTCGCAACAGAATCTATACGCAGGTAATGATAAAAGTCCTGTTCATACTTTTTCTCTTTGGTTATGCCATACAATTGCGCGGCGGCCAGTTCCATATCATCGGCCCAATCTCCTTCAGCATATATGTAGGGTGATTTAACAGATACTGTTTGCGCCACACCTGGTTTGGCTACACCAAATTGATACGCAGCAATGGCTTTGCTTGTAAACAGTTTTGCCAATGCAGGGTCTTTTTTCTGGTATACACCCGCAGCCAAAGCAAAGGTACTCGCAAACTTTCCCGCAGTAGAAGCGGTACCGGTTGTGGCATTCATAAACTTACCACGCTGCTGTGGTTTGCCATTGACAAAATAAACCGGCCGTTCGAATCCTTTTCCGTAATACGTATCTTCTTTCGGTATGCGCATGCCCATATGATCGCGGTCATCACCTAATTGATTAAACATCCAGTCATTACGGGGGTTCATTTTCAGTAACCAGTCCAGTCCCCATTTCGCTTCATCCAATACATCCGCTGTTCCATTCTTTCCGTCCAGTCCATTGGCCTGTTTCACATCTCCAAACACACCCGGAAAATCACGGTAGGCCGATAACAAATGCCAGGTGGCATTGGCTGAAGTAGTGGTGTACTGCAAATAATCACTGGCATCGTGCCAGCCGCCGGTTACATCGATATGGGTACTGTCGGGCATGGGACCATACATGGTATAACCATCGTGTGTATGGCAACTATCTTTCAGAAAAGGATTAAAGCCACTCCGTTGCTGGCGCATATACCGCAGGCAGAAATCTGCTGCTCCTTTGTATACATCATCATCAATGGTAAATACCGGCGATTGCGTTTTGCCGGTTCTCAGAAAATAGGTTCCGGCTTTTGTAAACGCAGAAAAATCTAGTCGATAGGTTTCTGTAAAAGGTCCATACCTGCCAAAGGCTTTACCTGCAGAATGGGTGTATACGCTATTGCCTGTTTTGGCATCTACCAACTCAAAATTGCTGATGGCATTATTTTGCTTGCTACCCCAAACAGCCAGTTTGATTCCTTTTGTGGGATAGCCGAGCTGGTTAATACGGATCCAGGTATTTTCCTGGGCCATGATTGCTCCGCAGGCAAACATGGCAAGTAACAGTAACTGAATTTTTTTCATAACAATCCGATTCGGCCTTAAAGATACTCACCCGCGCCTGTTACTGCCTCGTGTTTTTGGGCTATTTTCGCCTCCTAATATTGTTTGCTTTATGAAACTGGTTTCTTATCTCAATGATGGCCGCGACCAACTGGCTTTTTTGGTAGAAGGTTTTTTATACGATTGTGATCTTTTACATCCCGATTTGCCCAATAGCATGAATATGTTCCTGCATTATTGGGATGATATGTACCCCATTGCCCAACAGGTAGATGCCGCCATTAAAAATGGTAAGATCAGTACCGAGCAGGGTATGCCGATTGAGAACACCGCATTACTGGCGCCGGTTCCTTTCCCAACATCCTGCAGGGATGGGTATGCTTTCCGCCAGCATGTAGCGGCCGCACGCCGCAATCGTAAAGTGGACATGATTCCCGAATTTGATCAATACCCTATTTTTTATTTTACCAACCACCATAGCATACAGGGCCCGGGCGAGATCAAATGCATGCCCGATCATTTTGAGAAACTGGATTTTGAACTGGAAGCCGCGATCGTTATTTGTAAACAGGGAAGAAACATCCCTGTCGAAGAGGCCGATCAATACATTGGCGGTTTAATGATCATGAACGATATGAGCGCCCGCCGTTTGCAGATGGAAGAAATGCTGTTAAACCTTGGTCCTGCTAAAGGAAAAGATTTTTCTACCGTGATCGGTCCCTGCCTGGTAACACTCGATGAACTTACCCAATATGAAATTCCCAGCAAAGAAGGACATATCGGTAAGAGCTGGAACCTGCCTATGAAATGTTTGGTAAACGGTATCCAGGTAAGCAATGGCAATGTGGGCGATATGGACTGGACCTTTGCGGAGATCATTGAGCGTTGCGCGTATGGCGCCGATATACATCCCGGTGATATAATCGGCAGCGGCACCGTAGGAACCGGATGTTTTCTGGAACTGAACGGAACCGGCAAGCTCAATGATCCGAACTACACCGAACAGTGGTTACAAGCAGGAGATACCATAGAAATGGAAATTGAAGGGTTAGGCAGATTGAACAATACCATTGTTGCGGAGGAGAGTAGTTTTTCTATTTTGGCGAAGAAGAAACAGTGATTTATTTCAGGATAGTACGTATAAATACGGTTGGATAGCGTATCCTTTTGGAATAGTTTAGCTGTTGCTTGTGCGAAGTCTTTTTCACCGCAGAGCCGCGGAGACCGCATGAGCTAAACGCAGAGTATGACAAAGGAATCTTTTAATCGTTTAGGGGGTATTATCCTTGATGCAGCTATTACGGTGCATAAAGAGCTGGGGCCTGGATTATTGGAGTCAGCTTATCAACTGGCGTTGGCCAGGGAGTTGGAGTTGAGAAATATACGTATCCGAACATTCGTGCCTGTTGAGTTAATTTATAAAGGAGTCTCTTTGGATAAAGCTTATGTGATGGATATTCTGGTAGAAGAAGAAATTATTATTGAAATTAAATCGGTAGAATCAATCAACCCTATCTTTGAATCGCAGCTGATTACTTATTTACGATTGGCTGACAAAAGATTAGGTTACCTGATAAATTTTAATGTACCGCTTCTCAAGGATGGCTTCAGAAGATTGGTTTATCGGTTCTAACTCTGCGAAACCTCAGCTTCTCCCCGCCTCTGCGGTGAAAAAAAAGTATATGCAAATAGACTTCTCAAAAATATCAACACAGGAAAAACAACAATGGCTTAACCATGCCATTGCACCGAGGCCCATTTGTTTTGCCAGTACCATTGACAAGGAAGGCAATACAAACCTGAGCCCCTTCAGCTTTTTCAATTTGTTCAGTTCACAGCCGCCCATTGTTATTTTCTCTCCCGCCAGAAGAGTAAGGGACAACACAACCAAACATACCCTGCAAAACGTACATGAAGTACCGGAATGTGTGATCAATATTGTGGATTATGACATGGTTCAACAGGCCAGTCTTTCCAGTTGTGAGTTTCCGAAAGGGGTGGATGAATTTGTAAAAGCCGGCTTTACCAAAGAAGCCGCTACCCTGGTAAAACCACCCATGGTAAAAGAAGCAAAGATCAAACTCGAGTGTAAGATCAATGAGGTAAAAAGCTTAGGCGAAGAAGGTGGTGCCGGACAACTCGTAATTGCTGAAATATTGTACATGCACGTTGATGAAAGCATCCTGGGCGATGATGGAAAGATCGATCAACGTAAGCTGCACCTGGTGGCAAGGCTCGGTGGCGACTGGTATTGCAAGGTAGATGAAACCAATCTTTTCAAAGTACCCAAGCCCAATACACAGCTGGGGATTGGCGTGGATAATTTGCCTGCGGGCATTCGTAGCAGCCGCATTTTAACGGGGAATCATTTGGGCATGTTGGGTAATGTACATGATATACCAGAGATCAATCCTGCATTCGATGATATGCGTTTGAAGAATATCATTCAGTATTATTCCATCAATCCAACGGAAATGGAAAAGGAACTGCATATCTATGCGGGTGAATTATTAAATGAAGGTAAGATTGCAGAAGCCTGGCAGATTTTACTTGCCGGAGAAAATAATTAGAACATAGCCAGCAGGTCATCTTCCGTAAGTAACCCATCGTTGAAAGAAGCATTTGCTGTTTGCAAGGCCCTTGCTTTCTCTACAGCCAATTGTACAATCTGGTACGTACTGTGTGATAATTGTAATGGGATGATGGATTGTGTTTGCAGCCATTCTTCAACCTTTGCAGCAAAGCCTGCTTCTATCTTATCAACCACAACTACATTAAAATCTTTCAACGCCTCTGCATTACACAACTGCTCGTACTGGCCACGTATGGGCAATACCAATACTTTCTTTCCCAGGTACAAAGCTTCTGCAGGTGTTTCGAAACCGGCACCCGTAATTACTCCTTGTGAGCGGATCAGGCTTTTTGTAAACCCTTCATTGCTGATGGGTAATAAGGTTACATTACCCAATAGAGTTGGTTGTGCTACTTTTTTAGAGAACACTTCGAACCGAACATCTTTTACTTTCTGTAGAGTATTCAGCACCACTTCGTCGCTATAGTGCGAAAGATATACCGTTACATGGCCCTCATTGGTTGGATTGGCTTGAATAATTTCCTGTTTGATTACAGGCGAATAAATAAAATCGGCATACGGTTTAAAGTGCAGCCCTACATAATCCGTTGCTGTTGCATATTGTTTCAATACCAGTTCTCCCGCAAAATCTTTTTTACTGCTTCTTGGCGTTGCATCCGTTCTGAAACTTGCCTGGTGGCCAAATCCAATGCTGGGTACTTTTTTAAATTTACAGGCCAGTGAAGTGATGCATTCAAAATCGTTCAGTACCACATCGTATTTTTCTACCGGTAATGCCTTCGCTTCTTTCCAGATCCGTTTCAGGCTGAATTCTTTCCACATACGCAGGTAGTCCAGTCCGCCGGTATTACCATAAAACAAACTAACCCCATTGCTTCTGTATTTTACAGGAAGATTTGGTTGCAGGTGGCTGTTGCTTCCGCTCAAAAAAACATCCACTTCACCATATTGTTCCAGATAGGGCATCAATTCCATGGCCCGGCTAATATGACCGTTTCCGGTTGCCTGTACTGCATATAATATTTTCATAACGGTATAGCTAATGAGTGAAGAAATAAAGCGATCTCATCGGTTACTACATTCAGCTCGGGTAATTTTCTTTCCATGGTAACAACGGGTGTGGCTACCGAGGCAAATTGTTTTTCATCGTATTGATAAATGGTCCAGTCGTTATGATGGTATTCCAGCGCGGTTAAATTCTCGATCCAGTCGCCACTGTTCAGGTACATCACTTTACCGTCTTTGGTAACCACTTCTCTTTTTTGTGGTTGATGAATATGTCCGCAGATCACATAATCATATTTCTTTTCAATGGCCAGTTCAGCAGCGGTCTGTTCAAAATCACCGATCCAGGCAACGGCTTTCTTAACGCTGTTCTTTACTTTTTTACTGAAACTCATTTTGTCGCGGCCCATCGCTTTCAGAAACCAGTTGATCAGGCTGTTGATATGAATGAGGAGATCATAGCCATGTCCGCCGAGTTTGGCCAACAGCTTTGCGCTTCCTTTGGTAGTGGCATCAAACACATCGCCATGAAAGATCCAGGTCATTTTACCATTGATCTCCATTACTACCTTATCGGTGAGTTGAAAGTTGCCCATTTCAATATCGCTGTAGCGGCGAAGCACTTCATCATGGTTACCGGTAATGTATATTACACGGGTACCTTTGCTAAGCAGATTCATGATCTCTTTAAACACCTGCATATGCGAAACAGGAAAATACCTTTTATTGAATTGCCAGATATCAATGATATCTCCATTGAGGACAAGTATCTGGGGATGGATACTTTTCAGGTAATTAACGATCTCAGTGGCATGGCAACCATATGTGCCCAGGTGAAGATCACTCATTACAACAACATCAACTTCGCGTCTTTCCATACAAAGGGTTTAGCAAAACTCCTTCAGGCAGATGATGTGAATGTTACAACTGTGTTATGCGAATATGATTTGTGTGTGAAGAAATTGTTATCGCCGTGAATCGTGCGTGATGAGTAAAGAAGTACTGTCAGTTTTCCGGCATTCAACTCTGCGAAAACGCTGCAACTCAGCGCCTCCGCGGTGAATAGAATCTTTTTCACCGCAGAGGCGCTGAGATCGGGGAGGCTTTCGCAGAGTCGTTATATCATTCTGAGAGCACAAAATGTTAAATAAAGAATCTCCTATTGTTACAGGTCCCCGAGTTGCGGCCGCATAATAATATCCTCCACCACTGCCATTGGTGAAAGCTGTGAAGCGGCAAAGACCATTTTAGCGATATCGTCTACTTCCATAATACGATTAGGGTCTATCCCAAAACCATCCCAACTGGCACTCATAGTTGCTCCCGGGCAAACCGCTGTTACTTTAATACCATGCGGTTTCATTTCTTCGCGAAGATTTTTGCTGAAGCCCAGTAAAGCAAATTTGCTGATGCTGTAACTGCCGCCATTGGGATAAGCATTCAGTGATGCGATGGAACAAATATTGAAGATATGACCGCGTTTGGCTTCCATCATAGCGGGTAATAAGAAACGCGTAAGGTGGTAAGCGCTGTAAAGATTTATTTCCATTGTTTGTTCCAGTAAACCATCCGCTTCATTGTGTACACTACCTGGCAAAAACTGTCCGGCATTGTTTACGATGATATCAGGCACCCCAGACTCCAAACTCCAAACTCCAAACTTCAGCACTTCTTCCTTCACGCTCATATCCACCGGTTTTGCTTTGATTGTGCATTGCGGATAGTTAGTTTGTAATTCCGACATCGTATCATACAAAGCTTTTTCACCACGGCTTCCGAGTAACAAAGTATGGCCCGCTGCAGCAAACTGTTCGGCAATAGCTTTGCCGATCCCTTTGGATGCGCCTGTAATAACAATATTCATAGGTACGAGGTTTGAGGTACGAAGTACGAACATTTTTGCTTAGCAAATTCGTACTTCATACCTCGTAGTTCGTACTTTGCACTATGAAGTATCGTCATTTATTCTTTGATCTTGATCATACACTGTGGGATTTTGAAACCAATGCCAAACAAACCATGGCAGACCTGTATGAAACCAATTCGCTGGCTGTCAAAAACATTCCTGATTTCGATTTGTTTTTTGAACGTTATAGTTACCATAACGAACGACTCTGGGACCGTTACACAAAGGGTTTTATCAAACAAGATGAACTGCGATGGAAAAGAATGTGGCTGGCCCTGCTGGATTTTAAACTGGCCGATGAGCCGCTGGCACGCGATCTTTCCGTTCAATTTTTAGAGAAACTACCTACCAAAAACACCTTGTTTCCTTATACCATCGAAATATTGGAATACCTGAAGCAGAAAAATTACCGCATGCACCTGGTAACAAACGGTTTTGAAAAAGTGCAGCATCATAAAATACAACTGGCGGGGCTACACGGTTATTTTGATCATGTGATTACCTCCGAAGCCAGTAACAGTTTAAAGCCCAACCGGGAAATATTTGAATACGCTTTTGCAAAAGCGGGTACAAACGCCGAAGAAAGCATTATGATCGGTGATAACCAGGATGCGGATATACAAGGCGGCATCAATGCCGGTATGGACACCATTTTTGTAAACCATCTCAATGTGGCACCGATTGTACAACCCACTTATGTGGTATACCATCTGAAAGAACTCGAGAATATTTTATAAAATAATATAGCCGCAGATTCGCAGATTTCTGAAAATCATAATCTGCGAATCTGCGGCCAATACCTCTTGTTATGTCATAAAAAAGCCCCGCAAACTGCAGGGCTTTTATGTGTTTGAAGCGTTTAGGCTTTCGCTTTTACTTTAGCCGTTGTTGCTTTTACGCTGGTTTTTGTTTCTTTCTTCTCGTCCTTCTTCATGTCTTTACACTCGGTTTTGCCTTTGCAGCAATCTTTTCCATTACCGCATTTTTTACCGGCACCATCGTGTGCAAATGCCATACCTGTAACGAGGAAAGCAGTGGCCGCTACTAAAAATACTTTTTTCATATCTGGCTTTTTATGTGTTTGTGTTGACTTAAAAATAAGCAAAATCCGGGTTCCCCCTAGTTTTTCTACTGTTAAAATAGGGTTTTACCAGCTGGCCAATACCGTAACTCCGCCTTTTACTACCTGGTTCAGTTGTACATTGATCTTGGCATTCAGCGGTAACAATACATCCACCCGGCTGCCAAATTTGATAAACCCATATTCATCGCCCTGCTTAACCTGTTGGCCAACAGTGGTATAATTGCAGATCCGTTTGGCAAGGGCGCCGGCGATCTGTTTGTATAGGATCTCGCCGTGGCTATTACGGGTAACCACACTCCAGCGCTCATTTTCAGTGGATGATTTCGGATGCCATGCCACTAGGTATTTGCCTTTGTGGTACTGGTTATAGATCACTTCGCCGCTCATGGGGTTGCGGTTCACATGTACGTTGGCCGGACTCATGAAAATGCTAACCTGTATGCGTTTGTCTTTAAAATACTCCACTTCGGTCACTTCCTCAATTACCACCACTTTACCATCGGCCGGGCAGATCACCTGGTTATCGTTAATGGTTAATATGCGATTAGGGATGCGGAAAAAAGAAATGATAAAAAGAAAAAGGAATAGGGTAACTGCAAACAAAATCATGGCGAGCCAGGGTAGCGATCCGCTTAAAAATGTAAAAGAAGCCAGGTTAAACAACCCAAATAATAGGGCTGTAATGGCAATGGTCTTGTATCCTTCTCTGTGAATGGTCATTGGGAATAATTGAAAGGCAAATGTAAAACGGAATGTTGAGAATCTCGGGCTTTATGAGCAGCATCTTTCTGCAGGAGAATGGCATGTGGATGAGAGATGGATTGAACTGATTTTCATGGATCAGATCAACAATCATTTGCCTAATCCGCGACATCGGTGTGCCATTTAATATACCAGGTAAAGAACCACCCATACCGCAGTCGTAGCCACCAGCAGGGAATCGAATCTATCCAAAAACCCACCATGGCCCGGCATGATCTGCCCGCTGTCTTTAACACCGGCCAGTCTTTTGAGTTTGCTTTCAAACAGGTCGCCCAGCGTGCCGGTAATGGCGGCGGTGATGGAAATAACCAGTAATGCTTTTACAGAAAATCCGAGTGTATAGTACCCAATGGCAGTAACGATCACTACCGCCAATATTGCGCCGCCTACGGTACCTTCCCATGTTTTTTTGGGTGAGATGGGTGATAAAGGTGTTTTGCCAATAAAAGAACCGGTTATATAAGCCATCGTATCATTGATCCAGATAGAAGCGATAAGGATAACGGGCAGCATCCATGCATTGCTTTCAAATATTTTTCCATTGAGGTTTCCATAGAGGCGCATCATCAAACCCCAGCTCAAAGAAATATACAGCAACCCTAGGGCGGAATGTGCCCACAAACGGGGATTTAGCTTTTTGGCAAGCAATAATTCGCTGAGCACAAAAGCGATCAAACCTACCCAAACCAGGCTCCATCCAATGATAGCGAGTGTAATACTGCCGATATGAAAACCCGCATCGGTATTCCATAACAGGATGCCGAAACCGATCAGCATAATGCCATACCTGTGCAATGGGCTAATGGTTTGGTATTCCTTATCAATCAATCCGACCAGTTTCTGGTATTCTATCCAGCAACCAAAATGGATCACCGTAAAAAGCGCGAGAAAACCCCATGGGTTCAATAACAAGCCAGCAAGCATCACCACTACAAAGATCACTGCCGTTAAGGCGCGTGTTTTAAATGTTTGCAGGTTGAATGCCATGGATCAGGTACGATTGGTGAAGTACGAAGTACGAACGTATCGGGGAGATAACCAAATACCGTGAGAAGGGGGAGAGCCACAATTTAATTTCTGAACACTTGTTGGGGTAGATTTAACCGCTAAGACACAAGGGCGCGAAGATCCGCTAAGCAGCTATTTGAAAGCATCCCCTCATAACCTTGCGCCCTTGCGTCTTAGCGGTTAAGAAAAGTTCAAATGAGTCGCGGCCAGAAGGCCTCGGATATTTAGTTCAATAAATTTGAACCCACCAACTGTTTCGCCGTTTCTGCAAGATGGCCGGGCACATAGAGTTCTATATCTCCAAAATTGAGATAGCTGCTGTCCTGCTTATTCATTACCTGCACCGGTACATTGTTTTCTTCCAGCATACCTTGTATAATACTTGCTTCTGCCGGATTACGTGTTGCGAAGATCTTTTGCCAGGGTTCCATTAAGACACAATATTTTCAGGAGACGAATGTAGGTTATGTTCTTTCTCTGCCAGCACCCTTACACTTTCTTTCTTAAATGCTTTCAGCATAATCACCAGCAATACCAATGCCCCAATACCCCACCATACTGGAAGGTTTTCGTCCATGGTTTTCTCGATCGGCTTACCTTGTTTACCGCTGATGTACAATTGCGTTACCACCAATGCATTGTTAAGGAAATGGAGAAAGATGTTGAGCCAGATATTTTTGCTGTAATAAAAGATCAGTCCCAATACCAGTCCCAGGGCAAGCCTTGGCAGAAACCCGAAATAAGAAAAATGCACCAGGCTGAATACAATGCTGGTAATGATGATACCGGCCCATTTGCTTTTTGTCCAGCCTATAAACACCTGCTGAAAACCACCGCGGAACAATACTTCTTCAAACAATGCGGGTGCGGCGGCCAGTACCAATATTGATAACAAATAATCGGTAGTATTCTTCATATTGGCCATACTCATCATCGATTCTTTGTAGGCATCTTCCAACGCTTTGGCCTTTGCGTGCAAAGCGGCAGGTAAGGGAATCCATTCATTCAATTGCCCGAGTGCTCCGCTGAAAATGATACTGGTAACCGTTAAAACCATGATCAGTACCAGCTGTTTGCTGCTTATAGCCGATTGGAAACCAAGCTGTGTAAAGGGGGTTTTACTCATCACCCTGGCCAGGATCAATGGTGGTAACAAGAAAATGAGAAAGGAAGCCATGGTATTCAAAAACCTGGAAATATTGGCATTTTCTGGCCGGTTCAGCTGTTTCAGCACCTCCAGAAAAGGCACATGCATGAGCAAACTGCCGATAAAAGGGACCAAAAAAGCGGTCAAAACCATGAACACGCCCATCAAACCCAATAAAAAAGCGAACTGTGAGGGGTAATTAACCGTTGGCTTTTGATTCATTGATTGAAAAATAAGATTGTAAATTTGCAAATTCTTAAAAACAAAGCCCGACCCGAAGGATAAATGGTAGAAAACCGCTATCCGTAAGGGTTTGCAAGCACAATATGGTAAAAATAGACCAGATCGTACTACCTGATTTCCCGCTCTTGCTCGCACCTATGGAAGATGTGAGCGATCCGCCCTTCCGTGCCGTGTGTAAAGATAATGGTGCCGACCTGATGTACACGGAATTCATCAGCAGTGAAGGATTGATACGTGATGCAATCAAAAGCCGCCAGAAACTGGACATATTCGACTACGAACGCCCCGTGGGTATCCAGATCTTTGGTGGTGATGAAGAGGCCCTTTCGCTCAGCGCCAAAATTGTAGAAGCTGTAAACCCCGATCTGCTTGATATCAATTTTGGTTGCCCGGTAAAAAAAGTAGTATCCAAGGGTGCTGGGGCCGGCGTATTAAAAGATGTGGACCTGATGGTTCGTCTTACCGAAGCCGTTATCAAAAGTACCCGTCTGCCCGTAACCGTAAAGACCCGTTTGGGTTGGGACGATAACAGTAAGAACATTGAAGAAGTAGCCGAGCGTTTGCAGGATGTAGGCATCAAAGCGCTCGCCATTCACGGTCGAACACGGGCGCAGCTGTACAAAGGCGAGGCCGACTGGAGCCTGATTGCCAAAGTAAAGAACAACCCGAGAATCAAGATCCCGATCTTCGGCAATGGAGATATCGACAGTCCGCAGAAAGCACTGGAATACAAAAATCGTTATGGTATAGATGGCATTATGATTGGCCGTGCGGCCATTGGTTATCCCTGGATCTTCCGTGAGGTAAAACATTATATCGCCACCGGCGAAATACTACCTTCTCCCACATTAGAAGAAAGAGTAGACGTAGCACGCAAGCATCTACGCAAATCACTTGAATGGAAAGGACCTATTGCCGGTATCAATGAAATGAGAAGGCATTACGCGAATTATTTGAAAGGGCTGCCCAATATCAAAGAATTCCGCAACAGGTTGGTAACTGAAAAAACACTTGAAGAAGTAGAAGCGGTACTCGATGAAGTGTTAACGACCTACGAGGGCTATACATTTGAACGCACCCCGATTGAATTGATCAATTACCACGAAAAATGTCCCGTTTAACGGATGGCTGATTGAACATCCTTGCTCACAGGTGAAATTGTTTGCGAGAAAAAATGCGTCAGTACGCCATTCTCATCAATTACATACTTACTGAAGTTCCAGACCGGCTGCTGGTTGCACCAGCCGTTTTGCGAGGCGTTGCTTAACCAGGCAAATACCGGGTTCTGGTCTGCGCCTTTCACTACATGGCTTTTTTGCATCAAGGGGAATGTAATTCCATAATTTATTTTACAGAATTCGGCAATGGCCGCATCATCTTTCTTCTCCTGCTCTTTAAAATCGTTGGCAGGGAAAGCGAGCATGATAAGTTTGTCTTTGTATTGCTGATGTATGTTTTCCAGTTCATCGTACTGACCGGTAAAACCACAATCGCTGGCGGTATTTACGATTAATATTTTCTTTCCCCTGAATGCACTGAAATCGATGGTATCACCTTTGTTACTGATGGCTTTAAGCGAATAAAAGGAAACGGCCGGCTGTGCCTTGTCTGTATTTACCTGCACATCATTTTTACCTGGAAACAGCTTGCCTTTCAGCATGATCAATGGGTACACGGTTTTTAAGATAGATTGTCGCCAGGTCATGTCTTTGCGTTTGATGAGGAAGAGAACGGCAATAATAACAACAGAAACAAGTATTATTTTTTTCATGTGCGTTGATTGATTTTTTTCACCGCAGAGCCGCAAAGAACGGGGAGGTTTCGCAGAGGGTTTTTCTACTAAACCTCTGGCAACTCCGTGCCTCCGCGGTGAAAAACTACCTGATAATCCATTTAAAAATTCCAAGCTTTCCTTTCAGCGGCGGATACTTCAATGCCGGATCGAACCAGGTGGGGGTTTTCATCACGGCTTTTTTATGACTGAACGTATTGAACGAATATTTACCATGATAGGCTCCTGTACCGCTGAAACCCCTGCCACCAAAGGGCAGCGAAGGGTTGGTTAAATGCCAGCTCGCATTGTTAACACAGGCGCCACCGGAAGGTACCGCATCCAGCCATCGCTTTTCCGTTTCACCACTGGAAGTAAATATGTAAAAAGCCAGTGGGTTAGGATTCAATGCAATAATGGCTTTCGCTTCTTCATCCGTTTCAAAAGAAAGAATGGGTAATACGGGACCAAAGATCTCATCCTTCATTACCGGAGAGTCAATATGTATATTATCCAACAAAGTGGGTTCAATAAACAATCGGCTCATATCATGTCTGCCGCCATGTACAATATTTCCCTGTAAGAGGTAACCGGCAACCCTGTTAAACTGTTTTTCATTAATCAGTTTGCCATAGTTCTCACTCTCTTCAGGCCGTTCACCAAAAAACTGAATGATCTTATTTTTAAGCGCAGTTACCAGTTCCTCTTTTTTAGAAGCATGCACCAATACATAATCCGGGGCCACGCACATTTGTCCGGCATTGGAGAACTTGGTCATTGCAATGCGTTTAGCGGCGATAGAGATATTGGCATCGCGTTCCACTACACACGGACTTTTTCCGCCCAGTTCCAGCGTAACCGGAACCAGTCGTTCAGCGGCCATTTTATAAATAATTTTACCCACGGCAGTACTGCCGGTATAGAATACATGATCGAAAGAAAAATTGTTCATCATTTCCGGAATTACGGTAGCACCGTCGCCGGGAATGTAGAGAATGTACTCTTTTGAGAAAACCGATTCGATAATTTGCTGCATCACTACAGCTGTGGCCGGTGCAAATTCGCTGGGTTTCAAAACCACGCAGTTACCTGCGGCAATGGCACCGAGTAATGGCGTAAACAACAATTGAAAAGGATAATTCCACGGACCAATGATCAGCGTAACCCCCAATGGCTCGCGCAGAACGCGGCTGCTGGATGGCAGGTTCAGTAGGTTAGTGTGTACGGGTTCAGGCCGCATCCAATCTTTCAGGTTCGTAAGTGTATCGTTCAATTCAGCCAGGAAAAAACCGTTCTCGGTAACCCAGCATTCTTCCTTGCTTTTCTTAAGATCAGCATACAACGCTGTATAAATCTCAGCTTCATGTGTCACCACTGCCTGTTTCAATGCCAGCAATTGCTGCTTGCGAAAAGCGTAGGGTTTGGTAACCCCACTGCTAAAATACTGGCGCATGGCCGTCAGTTGCGGAACAATAGACATAGGGCTGGCATGATTTGCCATAACAAGGTAAGGAAATGTAATCAGCCGTCATTGCGAGGAACGAAGCAATCTATGGACTGAACTGTAATGGTAACTCTTCGAGTTCAATCTCTTTTCGTGGTTGATACAAAGAAGAAAACATGTTGCAGTACTACAGGTTTTCTTCTTAAAAGGGTGCATTCGTGTAGTAGTTCGCCTGGCCCTTCATGGGAAAAAAACGGTGTTTCATAAAATAAATCCACGGAAGGCAACGAAGCTGGATTATCATGTGTCAATCTACTGTAAGTTCACATGAATATGTGTTGTCAGCTATGATACCTGCACCTATTTTTGCGGATTCTATAGATGCACTTTAAAACCCAATGTCTCAATATGCGTATACGTATATCTTCTTCATTTGCCCTTTTTTGTGCCTGTTTTCTTATTTCCTGTAGTAGTGTTCGCCCTTCAGCACATATTATCATCAATAACGATAGTAACAAAGATGTTCCCTTACAGGTATCCATTACCGATGCAGGCAGTCATACTGTTTCCAGAACAATTTCACAGACGCTGAGGCCTGGTATCCAGGAAATAGCTGCCGGCAAATTTGCCAAAGGTCTCTATAATGTAGCCGTAGAAACCGATAAAGGAATCGTTTCCATTAGCAAACCCGTTTCGCTGGATGCCGACCGCTGGATCATTATTAATTATACCAGTACCGATTCCATGTCAATTGCTAAAAAATATGGGTATGTGGATACAAATTTTTTGAAGAAAATTAATGGCAAATATACCGGCATTGATCTGTTCAGCGAAAACCGCAGACCGCCTTCTTTGTAACACAAATCCTTAAGACTCAATTGTATAAAGCTAAAGCTGCCTGCTCCTTGCGGAACAGGCAGCTGAAAATTGGATTCAAACTATCCTATAGACGCTCAAAACACCTGTTTTGTTGCCCATTCCATTGTAATTAAATACGAATTCATCTTATCGGTATTCTTTGGGTTCTCACCATCCCGTAATTGTATCCTGGCCAGGTTACTGGAAACCCTCTGCCCAAATGCGGCTTCCTTTTCTACGGTTTAAAATTGTCCGTTCATCAACGGCTTAATTGATCTTATGATCGTGGGGAATTAAACTTGGTCCGCAAGAATTTTTATTTGCGTCTTTCTCATCATCCCATCTGTTATTTTATTAAATTGATGTCTCATTCTCTTCCTCTAATAACCAACGATTGACAAGCATGAAAAAGAAATCTCTTTCAAGTAACAAAACACCCGATTCGGGCAAACAGGATTCACGCCGCTCCTTTATCCGCAACGCGGCTTTAGCAGCAGCCGGATTTTACATTGTTCCCCGCAACGTTCTTGGCCGCGGCTTTACCGCTCCCAGTGATAAACTGGTAGTAGCCGGTGTAGGTGCCGGTGGTAAGGGCGAGAGCGATCTGTGGAATTTTTTCCAGAGCGGCAAAGCCGAGATCGGTTTCCTGTGTGATGTAGATTCGCGCCAGTCACGCAAAAGCCGTGAACGCTATCCCAAAGCCAAACTCTACACTGATTACCGTGAAATGCTTGATAAAGAACACAAAAACATTGATGCCGTTTCTGTTTCTACACCAGACCATATGCATGCTGTTATCGGTATGGCCGCCATGCAGCTGAACAAACACGTATACATTCAAAAACCATTGACCCACGATATTTACGAGGCCCGTATGCTTACCAAAGCCGCGCACGATTACAAAGTGGTAACACAGATGGGGAACCAGGGAGCTTCGGGCGATGGTGTTCGCCAGTTGCAGGATTGGTACAATGCCGGTATCATTGGCGATGTACATACTATTTATTGCTATACCGACAGACCGGTTTGGCCACAAGGGATTCCATGGAGTACCAACAAGCCACCAGTACCTGCTGAGCTCGACTGGAATCTTTGGTTAGGTACCGCTCCCTACCGCGATTATGTTGAAAAACTGATTCCGTTTAACTGGCGTGGCTGGTGGGATTATGGTACCGGTGCCCTTGGCGATATGGCCTGTCATATCATGGCACCCGCATTTGCCGTACTCGGTCTCGGTTATCCAATTTCTGCAGAGTGCAGCGTAGCTACTCCGTATGTAGAAAACTGGACCCGTGGTAATTACCCCGATTCCGGGCCTGTTTCTTCGTCCATTACACTAACCTTTAAAGGCGTGAATGGTAAACCCGATGTAAAACTGCATTGGATGGATGGTGGTATTCAGCCAGACCGCCCGGAAGAACTTGGTGCGAATGAAATTATGGGCGATGGTGGTAATGGTGCTATCTTCCTCGGCACAAAAGGTAAAATGATCTGTGGCACTTATGGTAAGTTCCCTAATCTCTTGCCTACTTCACGCACCAATGAAACAACCGTACCCAAAACGATTGAGCGTGTTCCTAACGGAGACAACGGTCACTACGCCGCGTGGGTAGAAGGTGCGATTGCAGGATATGGTTCTGAAAAAGCTAAAAACCTAAGTTCTAATTTTGACATCGCCGGACCATTAACAGAAAGTGTATTAATGGGCAACCTCGCTATACGCAGTTACAATATCGGCATCAAAGGAAAAGACGCGAAAGGAAAAGACACTACTTCTTACCCCGGCCGCAACATCAAACTCTTATGGGATGGTCCGAATATGAAGATCACCAACTTCGACGAAGCCAACCAGTTTGTGAAGCGGGCGTATAGAGAAGGTTGGAGTTTGGGGGTGTGAGAATATTGAACAGATGAACAAGGAATGTTGAATGATGAAATAAGAGAATAGTTTAAATAGTAAAAAAGCGGCCCACATTATATGAGCCGCTTTTTTACTATTTAAATGTTATGTTTCTTTATTTCATCATTCAACATTCCTTGTTCACCTGTTCGATATTCCCCCTTCAGGGGCCGGTTGTTTAATAATTAAACCCTTTCATATACTTCGCATCTGCTTCCGCGCTTTCCAGTGGGTTGGTTCCGGTGAATGCTTCCTGTTCGATGATATGATATTTCATTCCATTCTTTTCTGCCACTTTCAGGATGGATGCAAAATCGATGGTGCCTTTTCCGATTTGTACTGATTCGTGTCCCTTGGCTGTTTTGGCCAGGTCTTTTATATGACAGAGTTTGAAACGGCCCGGATGCTTCGCAAACCAGGCTTTGGGGTCTTCTCCTGCAGCCACTACCCAGTAAATATCCATTTCAAAATCAACCAGGTCTTTATCGGTGTTATTCATCATTACTTCCTGCGGCACTTCGCCGTTGATGGGTTTAAAAGAATAATCGTGGTTATGGTAGGCAAAACGGATCCCATTCTTTTTACACACCTCTCCACATTTATTGAATTCATCGGCGAACTTTTTAAAGTCGTCAATGGATTTTTGCGGGCCTTTATACGGGCAGATCAGGTACTTCATTCCTATCTCTGCAGCTTCGGCGGCCTTGCGTTCAAAATCTACCGTGTTATTACAGTGAGCGGAAATGATCTTCATTCCCAGGTCATCCATATACTTTTTGAACTCGGTATTTTTCCAACCCCAGAATATGCCTTTCTGTCCTTCAAAACTTTCGATCAATTTATAGCCATCCTTAGACAGCTTCTGCAAAGTATCTTTTGCATTGGTACCCATATCTTCTTTAACGGTCCATAACTGGATACCGAAAGCGGGGATATTCTTATACGGCACCAGTCCATTCAGCAAAGCTGATTTTCCTGCAAAAGGTAGTGATAAACCCAAGGCAGCAAAGGTTCCGCTGCGTAAAAAATCGCGTCTGGAAGTAGACATGGTTGATTCTTTTAATAGTTCTGAAATAAAATATCAAACTCGGTTTCGTGAATAGCGAAAAGTGTTGTACTATTTATTAAATGCAGCTGGCATTGCAAGCCACTCCACTGTGCAACTCCTACTCTCTGCATCCCTGTGTTGAAAAAATGTTCTTTCGAACTACGCGTATTATCTCTTCACCACAGAGCCACGGTGTACACAGAGGGGTTTTTACTCACACAATACCCTTGTTAATTACTAATTAACCCTAAGTTGCCCAGGCCTTATCGCCTTTCTTGTAATCGATACATCCTTCGTATTTACCCGGAACGGCTACATAACGAAGCGCCTGCTTGGCACCTATTTCTGATGTGAAGTAACCCGTTAAGGTTAACTCTTTCATCATGCGGAAATAATGATTGGGATCATCTTTCTGTTTGGTTTTCTGGTATTCTTTGGCTTCTTTGTCCAGTTCTACCAACAAGTCATGACGCTGTACCGGTGTGCTTTCCATGAAGGATTTGCTGTTCTTCTTTTTGCTGGCCTCATCTAACTTGGCCATACCTTCCATAAATGTTTTCTGGTCTTTTTCTTCGTAGCAGTCTTTCACCATCACTGTCATAAATTCGCCCACTTTGGCGGCTTTCGCGCCAGGTGTGCCGGTAGCGGGTAAAATGGTTTCGGCTACTTCATCCAAAAAAGAAATATCGCTGGCCGTAAAAGCAGCACCCGCATCGGTCTTTGTTTTACAGCCCGATAAAAACGCTTCGGCACCTATAATAGTTCCACCCAGGAGCAGGGCTACACTGGATAAGGCTTCTCTTCTATTCATGAGAATTAATTTTTAATGGTGAATGGGCAGTGGTGAATGGTGAGTGTGGTTTTACGGACCACTCACCATTCACTACTTACCCTATAAGTTTTGTTTTTTCAATTCAGACACCGCATGCTCAACCGCTCTGGCAGTAAAAGCCATGTAGGTAAGGGATGGATTAACGCATGCAGCAGAGGTCATGAAAGCACCATCTGTTACAAATACGTTTGGCGCATCCCAAACCTGGTTGAATTTATTTAAGACAGATGTTTTAGGATCTGCACCCATTCGCGCTGCACCCATTTCGTGAATGCCGCGGCCTTGTATACCATTGCCATCATATCCTTTTACATCTTTTACACCTGTGGCTTCCAGCATTTCTATGGCATCCTGCTGCATGTCTTTACGCATCTTCAGTTCATTCTCTTTCAGTTCTGCGTCAAAAGCCAGTACATTCAGTCCCCATTTGTCTTTTTTGGTTTTATCCAGCGTTACCTTATTGCTATGGTCTGGTAAGATCTCTCCAAAACCACCCATACCCATTGTCCAGCTGCCGGGTTCTGAAAGTGCATCTTTGAAATCACCTCCAATACTTAATTCAGCCACATCGCGGCCCCAGCCCTGGCGGCTGCCACCACCCTGATAGCCAAAGCCTCTCAGGTAATCGCGTTTATCGCCGAACAGGTTACGGTAACGTGGAATATAAATGCCGTTTGCACGGCGACCAAAATAATATTTGTCTTCATACCCTTCTACACGTCCGCCCGCACCTACACCGAGGTGGTGGTCCATGATATTATGTCCCAACTCACCACTGCTGCTGCCCAATCCATCGGGCCATACATCGGTTGCCGAGTTCATCATGATCCAGGCAGAGTTAAACGTTGAGGCATTTAAGAATACGATCTTGGAATTAAAAGTGTAGGTCTTATTTGTTTCCGCATCCAGTACTTCTACACCGGTAGCGCGTTTTTTATCTTTATCGTACAATACTTTGGTTACGATTGACCATGGACGAAGCGTAAGGTTCCCGGTCTTCATCGCCGCAGGCAAAGTAGAAGACTGCGTGCTGAAGTAGGCACCGAACGGACAACCCAGCCAGCATTTATTTCTGAACTGGCAATTGGTTCTTCCTTCAAGCGGTTGTGTAATATTTGCCGTACGGCCAATGATCATTGCACGGGCGCCTTTATAATATTCTTTCAAACGGGCTGCCACATCTTTCTCAACGCAGGTCATATCCATCGGTGGCATAAACTGGCCATCGGGTAATTGTGCCAAACCATCGCGGTTACCACTGATGCCGGCAAATTTTTCTACATAATCATACCAGGGTTCTATTTCTTTATAACGAACAGGCCAGTCAACCGCTATCCCGTCTTTTGCATTGGCTGCAAAATCAAAATCACTCCAGCGATAGGATTGTCTTCCCCACATGAGTGAACGACCGCCAACATGGTAACCACGGAACCAGTCGTAACGTTTGATCTCTGTATATGGACTTTCTTTATCGCTTGCCCAATAATCAAGGTTGGTTTCATTCAACGGGTAATCACGTTTCAGCACAGGATAATCGTTGATCATCTGCTGCGTTCGTTTGCCACGGTGCGGATAATCCCATGCTTCTTTGTTGGCATTCACGTAATCCTTCACATGCTCAATATTGCGCCCGCGCTCGAGCAGCAAAACTTTGAGCCCTTTTTCTGTTAACTCTTTTGCTGCCCAGCCACCGCTGATCCCGGAGCCGACAACAATGGCGTCGAATGTTTGATCGGACATGATTCTGTTTGATTTATTGGTTTATGATTATTAGACGACAGACAACGGTCGACAGTCGACCGTTGTCTGTCGACTATCTATCTACACATCGCATATCATCACCGCCTTACGCAATGATCCCAGTTTATCTGCTGCCACGGGAATAAATTCCTGTGCCACATAATCGCTGAAGCCGGTTGCGAGAATCGCTTTCATGATAGCAGGGTAATAAAGCTCCTGTGTTTCATCGATCTCATGCCTTCCCGGAACGCCAGCCGTATGGTAATGACCGATATAGGTATTGTAATCGCGAATGGTACGGATCACATCCCCTTCATCGATCTGCATATGATAAATATCGTACAGTAGTTTAAAATTGGGTGAGCTTAAGCGCTTACACAATTCAACACCCCAATGGGTTCTGTCGCACATATAATCCTTATGATCAATCTTGCTGTTCAGTAATTCCATCTGTAACACCACGCCTTTTTTCTCGGCGTAGCCGATGATCTGCTTCAGTCCGTCCACACAATTTTTTAACCCTGTTTCATCATCCATCCCATTGCGGTTACCACTGGCGCAGAATAAATTTTTGTACCCGGCTGCCGCAACCAGATCAATATGTTCCATGTAACTTTTGATCAGTGTGGAATGATACTGCGTATCGTTCCAGCCCTTGGTTAAACCGATCTCGGCACCATTGCACATGGTGGAAACAAGATTGTATTTTTTAAGTGTGGGCCAGTCTTTGGGACCAACCAGGTCAATTCCTTTCAGCCCGATATCATTGGCGGCAACGCAAAGATCATCGAGCGATATGGAACCAAAGCACCAGCGGCAAACGGAGTGCTGGATATTACCTTTTAACATAGCCGTTTTTTTTTCGCCTGTGGCAAAAGAGGGAATGGCAGTTGCACCGGCAGCCAGTGCCGCAGAACCTGCCAGGATGTTTTTAATGGCTTTTCTTCTATCGGATTGTTGAGACATAACAAAATTTACACTTTAAAATTAACCAGCCTTTGCTTACGCTGCAGAAACATTCGGCGAATTCTTTCTTCCTCTCATATATACTAATAAGATGCCAAAAGCTACGGCCAATATCACCGGTATGATCAGGGTTGCATTCAACACTTCCGGTCCGGCCAGTTTTTTGGCTTCGTTCATCGCTGCTTCTGATGTATCGCCCACAGGCATTTTACCTGCTACCAGTTTGTCGTAATAATCACCCATGAAAATGGTATAAACAGATACGGCAAACATGCCAGCACCTCCCATCAGGTTCATACCCACGGCACCCGTTTTGGGAAGGTTCTCTGATACAAACCCCAACATGGTGGGCCAGAAATAACAGACCCCCATTCCAAATACAATGGCACCCACAAATAACATATTGCCAGAGCTATGTCCCAGTAGATATAAGCCTACGGCCGATAAGATCGCCGAGATCAGCAATACACCCGTTGGAGAGAACTTATGTACCACCGGACCTGCAAATCCACGACCGATAACCATGATACCGGTTTCGATCGTTAAGAGGAGTATAGCATTGTCTGATACATTCTTTAATAATACATCGATCCATTGGCCGGTAAACAATTCTGTGATGGCTGTACCAAACATCAGGATGATCATAACAATGAATAATGGATTTAATAAGGCTTTGTACATATCGCCGGTAGAAACCCCCTTTGCAACTCTTTCCGTTACCGGGAAATCCAGTTTGCTGAAAAGGTATCCATAGATCAGTGTTGGAATGGCCATGAGGCCAACCTGTACCTGCCAGCCGATGCCTGCTTTATCGAGAAAGTATACCAGTAAAGTACCAATCACAATCCCACCGGGAAACCAGAGGTGAAAATGATTGAGCTTGGTTGTTTTGTTATCTGAATAGATCGTTGCCACCAATGGATTACAGGCGGCTTCCACCGTACCGTTAGCGATACCGATACAAAGCGTTGAAATAAACAGGCTCCAGTAGCCGCCTGCGAAAATGGTTAAGACAATACCCGCCAGGTGAAATACGAATGCAACGATCAGTAAGCGCTTCATGCCAATGATATCTACCACAAAACCACCAATGATCACCGCCAGCGGAAAACCCCAGAATGCAGTGGCTGCAATCGTTCCCAATTGTCCGGCATTAAGTTCGAACTGAACACCCAGGCGACCTAAGATACCTGCACGGATTCCAAAAGAAAGCGATGTGACTAATAGGGCCAAACAGCTGGCCATAAATAATTGGCTACGTTGAGGGGTAGTCTGCATGTCGTTAGGATTATTATGGAAAAACAATCAGTGGTTAAATGTAATTTTTTATTTTTATAACTGGATTGATAAAATCAGTTGCACATCAATTTTTTTTATAAGCTTTACAGCGAACAGGTGTTTTTACCCTGACTTATTAAAATAATATCAGCATTTCGTAAAAAGTATCAATCATGAATCGAAAACTCAGAATGGGTATGGTAGGTGGGGGCAAAGATGCCTTTATCGGTGCCATCCATCGTTTGGCCGCCAATATGGATGGTCTCATCGAAATCGTTTGCGGTGCGTTAAGCATCAATCCGGAAATAGCCAAAGCATCCGGCGAAATGTTGTTTCTCCCGGCCGATCGGACATACCTGACCTATGAAGAGATGATCACGAAGGAAAGCCAGCTGCCAGCTGATAAACGAATGGATTTCGTAACCATTGTTACACCCAACTTCGCGCACTTCGCTCCGGCTATGATGGCACTCGATCATGGTTTTCATGTGGTAATCGAAAAACCGATGACGTTTACACTGGACGAAGCCAAGCTACTCAAACAAAAAGCAGAAGAAACCGGGCTTATCCTTTGCTTAACCCATACCTATTCCGGTTATCCGATGGTAAAACAGGCCAAAGCCATGGTGCAGGCCGGTGTTTTGGGTAAAGTGCGTAAGGTTTGGGTAGAATATCCGCAGGGATGGTTGAGTAAACTAAGCGAACGCGAAGGAAACGCACAGGCAGCCTGGAGAACCGATCCAAAAAAATCTGGCAAGAGCGGATGTATGGGCGATATCGGAACGCATGCCGCGCATTTGGCTGAATACATTACCGGTGCAAAGATCACGCATCTCTGTGCCGACCTGAATATAATGGTAACGGGCCGTGCCCTGGATGATGATGGAAACGTTTTGTTGAAGTTTGACAATGGCGCTGCCGGTGTTCTTATGGCTTCACAGGTAGCGGCAGGAGAAGAGAATGCGCTGAAGATCCGTATCTATGGCGAAAAAGGCGGTATTGAATGGGCGCAGCAGGAACCCAATACCTTATTGGTAAAATGGCTGGACCAGCCCACACAGATCTTACGTGCAGGCGCTAATTACGGCGATCGCTTATCCAGTTTTGCCACGCACAATTGCCGCACACCCGGTGGTCACCCGGAAGGTTATCTGGAAGCTTTCGGAAATATCTACCGCAATTTTGCTTTAACCTTGTCTGCCAGGATAGACGGCACCACCCCAACTCCTGAAATGCTGGATTTCCCATCGTTCCAGGATGGCATCCGTGGAATGGCCTTTATAGATAATGTAGTGGCATCTGCGCAGAGTGAGCAGAAATGGACGAAATATGAATTGTAAGCGTGAATCGTCAATCGTGAGTAAAGAACCTATCTCACGATTGACGATTCACGCCTCACGATACGCCTGCAATACCTTCTCAACATAACCGTATCCTAATTTTAAATAGCATTTATGACCACCATCAAAGGCCCCGGTATCTTTCTCGCCCAGTTCATGGGTGATGCTGCACCATACAATTCTCTCGGTAATATTTGTAAATGGGCCGCTTCGCTGGGTTTTACCGGAGTGCAGATTCCTACATGGGACAGCCGCTGCATCGATCTGCAAAGAGCCGCCGAAAGCAAGACCTATGCCGACGAGATCAAGGGCATTGTACATGCAGCCGGTATGCAGATCACGGAATTGTCTACGCACTTACAGGGGCAGCTGGTTGCCGTTAACCCCGCATATGATGCTTTGTTCGATGGGTTTGCCCCGGAGAGTGTTCGCAACAATCCCAAAGCCAGAACCGAATGGGCCGTGCAACAATTGAAATATGCAGCCAAAGCTTCTCAGAACCTGGGATTGAATGCACATGCTACTTTCAGCGGTGCCTTGTTATGGCACACTGTTTATCCCTGGCCACAACGTCCCGCGGGTTTGGTGGAAACCGGTTTTACCGAACTGGGTAAACGCTGGCTACCCATTCTGAATGTATTTGATGAAGCCGGTGTGGATCTCTGTTATGAAATACATCCCGGCGAAGACCTGCACGATGGCATTACCTATGAAATGTTTCTCGAAAAAGTAAACAACCACGCAAGAGCTTGTTTACTATACGATCCTTCGCATTTTGTATTACAGTGTTTGGATTATCTAACCTATATAGACCATTACCATGAACGCATCCGCATGTTCCATGTAAAAGATGCGGAGTTTAACCCTACAGGAAAACAGGGCGTATATGGTGGTTTCCAGAACTGGGTTAACCGTGCGGGCCGTTTCCGTTCATTGGGTGATGGACAGGTAGATTTTAAATCCATCTTCAGCAAACTGGCCGCATATGATTACAAAGGCTGGGCCGTAATGGAATGGGAATGCGCTATTAAAGATTCCGCTACCGGTGCCGCAGAGGGTGCGCCCTTCATCAAGGATCATATTATTAAAGTAACCGAAAAAGCATTTGATGATTTTGCCGGAACGGGTTCGGACGAAAATTTTAATCGCCGCATTTTAGGAATTGATTAATAACTTCACTTCTACAATGGAGCCATGGTCTATGGCTCATTGTAGAAACCATTTATTCAGTAACACTAAAAATACATTCCTTTGAAAAAGTACTATGTAGCGTTTGCCCTGCTGGCTTTTGTTGGAGCCTGTAGCAGTAACAACACCGAAAAGAAAGATGAGAAAGCAGCTGCAACCACTGCAGCGCCCGCTGCTGCTTCAGCGAATACCAATCCCGATTACCAGAAAGGGTTGGATCTGATTGCCAAATCAGATTGTCTTACCTGCCATAAAGTGAGTGAAAAATTAACCGGGCCTGCCTATAAAGATGTGGCCGCGAAATACGAGAACACGGATGAAAATATCACATTGCTTGCCGGCAAAGTGATGAAAGGCGGTTCTGGTGTTTGGGGCGCTATTCCAATGACGCCACACACCACACTCAGCGAGGCCGATGCAAAACAAATGGTGAAATATATTCTCTTACTCCGTAAATAAACAATCCATGCGATCAATCATTGCAGGTACACTGGCGGCATTTGCTTTACTGGCTTTTACACCCGCGAAAAAAATACAGACAGAAAAAGGATGGACAGCTTTGTTCGATGGCAAAACCCTCAATGGCTGGCATACTTATGGGAAGAAATCAGTTAATGAATCCTGGAGCGTTGAGGATGGTGCCATCCATTACAATCCTTCCAAAAGAGTTCCAGGCCAGAGAGGATCCGGCGACCTGGTAACTGATAAGGAATTTGAAAATTTTCATTTTAAATACGACTGGAAGATTTCAAAGAACGGCAACAGCGGATTGATCTTCTGGGTGCAGGAAGACACAACAAAGTATAAACAAACCTATCATACCGGCCCGGAAATGCAGGTGCTGGATAATGATGGCCATCCCGATGGCAAGATCAATAAACATCGTGCAGGCAACCTGTATGACCTGATTGCCGGAAAAGAAGATGTGGTAAAACCCGTTGGCGAATGGAATACGGCTGAGGTCATCAGCAACAAAGGCAAACTGGAGTTTATCCTGAATGGTGTATCTGTATTAACAACCACCTATGGCGATGATAGCTGGAAACAGATGGTTGCCGGAAGCAAATTCAAACAATGGCCCGATTTCGGGACCATTTTCAAAGGTCATTTTGCCCTGCAGGATCATGGCAATGATGTTTGGTTTAAAAATATTGTGATTAAAAAATTATAGTACGGATTTTTTTATTTGGGCTTCTGATTAGTGAAAGAATATTGGCCGCAGATTCGCAGATTACTTTCTTAAAAAGAAACCTGCGAATCTGCGGCTACCTTTTTTCTTCTACTTTTACCCCCATGATCGAATTCGATGATATCTATTTTATGCAGCAGGCTTTGAAAGAAGCCGTACTTGCGTATGAAGCAGACGAAGTACCGGTCGGTGCCGTGGTGGTGGTCAATAACAAGATCATTGCACGCGGACATAACCAGGTGGAACTGCTGACAGATTCCACTGCCCATGCCGAAATACTGGCCCTTACTTCTGCTTACAATTATTTAGGCGCCAAATACCTGCCCGAAGCCAGTTTGTATGTAACCGTTGAGCCTTGCCTGATGTGTTGCGGCGCTTTGTACTGGAGTAAGATCGGCAGGATCGTGTATGGCGCATCAGATGAAAAGAACGGGTTTAAACATATTACCAAAGAAAACTGGCCCTTCCATCCTAAAACTGAATTGGTAAAAGGCGTATTGCAGGATGAATGTGCGCAGTTGATGCGGTCGTTCTTTAAAGCTAAGCGTTGATTTCAATAAGAGAAGGACAGGAGAAAAAGAGCCAAAGAGTCGTCTCTTGCCACACTCTTTTTCTCCTGTCCTTCTCTTATTGAAACGCTCCACATTTTTCGATTTCAGAAACAATTCTTTTTCTCCGCTGTTAATCACCCGAACAACAGTAAATTTGATACTCGTTACACAACTTAATTTTTCATTTAAAAATCATAGACTATGTCATTTACACTTGCCCCTTTACCTTATGCGTACGATGCACTGGAACCTCATATCGATACGACTACCATGCAGATCCACCACGATAAGCATCACCAGGCTTATGTAGACAACCTGAACAAAGCCATTGCCGGCACACCCAATGAAGGAAAATCATTGGCAGAACTGGTTGCCGCTGCGGGTTCTATCAGTCCGGCGGTTCGCAACAATGGTGGCGGTCACTGGAACCATGGTTTTTTCTGGGAAAGTTTAGCACCCCATGCAGGTGGTACACCAACCGGTGCATTGGCTGATGCCATTACCGCTGCATTCGGATCATTCGATGCATTCAAAGAAAAATTTGCCGCAGCCGGTATGACCCGTTTCGGAAGTGGCTGGGCCTGGTTGCTAGTAAAAGATGGTAAACTGGAAGTGTCCTCAACGCCTAACCAGGATAACCCGTTGATGGATGTTGCTGAAGTAAAAGGGACTCCTATCCTGGGAGCCGATGTTTGGGAACACGCTTACTACCTGAAATACCAGAACCGCCGCGCCGATTACCTGGCCGCTTTCTGGAGTGTGGTTAACTGGACCAAAGTGGCAGAACGTTTTAACAGCGCAAAATAACAACCACAACAAATAAGTATTATTTTAGGCTCCGCAAATATTGCGGAGCTTTTTATTTTATTAACGACTACTGCTATGAAACAAATCCTGTTTGTATTAACTGCCGTTTTACTGCTCGGTTCCTGTAAAGAAAAAAAGATGATCGTAATGAGTAAGGGAAAGGCAGAGGTAAATACCGATGCCAAAACCATTAAAGCCATCGATGGTGCCGGACACGATGAACAGGAAGTAACTTTAAGCGGAGATAAGGTCGTATTCAAACTGTCAACACCCGCTGGCGAGGCAACTGTTGAACTATTGGGCAACGGCTTGTACATCGTAAATGTAAAGAACGATACCATTATCGGCAGTTACCAGCAATACGGCGATCCCAAAGCAACTCAGCAGGTTATTACACAGGAAACACTGAAAAAGCAAATAGATTCCCTACAGTTATTGTCTGAAGGAAAAAATGTGAGTGACGCCAACCGTAATTTTTTCATCCTGCCCAATCATGCGGCAAAGATCTCAGACAATGTAAATTCAATGGTAGTGGGTCCTTATCATCGTATGCGCTCTGCGGCAAAAGAAGATGGCAAAGACCCGGAAGTATATCGTTTCTACAGCATTAAAGAGATCCGTGAAAATATTTTGAAATTACAGGCGTTGACAGTGGCGGAGAAAAAATAAAATGGGTTTTGGGATTTTGGAATTGGGAAATTTTGAAATTTAAAGTATCTCCCAATTCCAAAATTTCCCAATCGCACTTTCCAAAATTTCTTCACGGAACCGGATCGTATCCATGCCCGCCTCCCGGCCTGCACCTGCTGATGCGTTTAACTGCCAGCCAGCCGCCTTTGATCAATCCATGTTTTTGTAATGCCTGTACCGCGTATTGCGAACAGGTAGGTGTATAGCGGCATTTGGGACCGATAGCAGGTGATATTACGTATTGGTAGATCCTGATCAGCACGATAAATGGATAGCTGATCACAATGGCAATCCATGTAAACAAGGAGCGTGGTTTATCTGGTATGGGGTGGTTAGCGCACAAGTTTCTCTTCCAGTTTGGTCAGTGCCTGCAGCATTTTTTCATTCAGCATTGCATACTCGGGCAATTCTTTTCCAATGTATAAAAAAAAGACGGCGATCTTTTTCTGGTTAGCTGTTGCAGTTGCATGAAGTGATAATTTATTCAACCGGTAACACTCGCGCAGTAAACGCTTGATGCGATTTCTGTCTACCGCTTTTTTAAAATGCCTGGCACTCACACCAACACCCACCTGAATTGCCTGTACTGCTTCCTCCGGTAATGGCATATAAAACAGTTTTACCGGGAACACAGAAAATGTTTTCCCGCCGGTAAAAAGCGCATTCAATGCCTTACGGCTTTTGAGCTTTTCTGTTTTGTTATATGAATAGGTTGCGGCCATGTTACTGCTAAACTAAAAAAGCCTCATCATAAAGATGAGGCTATATTTTTTACCATTAGCCCCCTCAGGGGTATTGGCTTATTTTAATCCTTTTTCGCTCGAAACAGTTAGTTTCTTACGACCTTTCGCTCTGCGGCTTGCCAATACTTTGCGGCCGTTAGCAGATTCCATACGCTTACGAAAACCATGTACGGTTTTACGGCGACGTTTGTGTGGTTGGAATGTACGTTTCATGTTTGTTTTTTTACTAACCCGGTAATATTGTTTCGTTTCATGCCTGCAGTCACCATACTGCTGCTTGTGAAAGGACGGCAAAGGTAGGGAAATCAGGTTAGAAGTAGCAGCTGAAACCGTCGTTTTTTACAAAAAAACCCATAACCCATTCATTTCTAGCTTATTTAAGGCCCAGGTCCAGGTGTCTTGAGGCAATGGGCCTGCCAAAAAAACGAGTGGCATGATCGTCGAAATCAGTTGTTGAATCGGTGGTATAAAAAGACTGTTGCCCGTTGCGGCTACATTTGTTTGCAAGGGCGGGATGGTTCTCCAGGTATTGCTTCAGGCTATTCGCCACGATCTCTCCCTGCGATACTATACGCATATGAGCCGGTACAAACTGTCTGATCTTATCCAGTAAAAGGGGGTAATGTGTACAGGCCAGTAACAGGGCATCAATTGCTGTATCTTTTGCCAGGATATTTTGCAAATGTTGCCGTACAAAATAATCGGCCCCGGGTTTTTCATATTCATTGTTCTCGATCAGGGGCACCCACATGGGGCAGGCTTCCTGGTACACTTTTACCTGGGGGAAGAATTTGGCGATCTCTATCGGGTAGCTTTCGCTTTGTACGGTTCCTGTGGTTCCCAGTATGCCTACTTTGCCGGTTTGCGAATACTTGCCAATGATTTCTGTTGTTGGCCGGATCACACCCAGCACACGCTTATCCGGATCGATCCCTGGCAGGTCTTTTTGCTGGATATTCCGCAATGCTTTGGCCGATGCGGTATTACAGGCCAGTATCACCAGCTCGCATCCTTGTGCAAAGAACCATTGCACTGCTTCCAGCGTGTACTGGTAAACGGTTTCAAAAGAGCGGGGACCATAGGGTGCGCGGGCATTATCGCCCATGTACAGGTAATCGTAGCTGGGTAACTGCTTTACGATCTCTTTTAAAACGGTAAGGCCGCCATAGCCGCTGTCGAATACACCAATGGGTTTGTTTGCCTGCATGATACAAAAGTAAGAACCCCACCGGCAAGGATGGGGTTCAGGGAAATATTTATCCGGAAGAATTCTTCCGTGTTATTTATTTTTTGGGTGCTGTCGCAGGCGCTGACGTACCAAGCGAGCCACCGGCTGCTTTCCATGCATCTTCGATCTCTTTGGTTAAAGGCAATTTCAGTTTGATTGCTACTTTAATGGCCAGGTTATCGAGTAATGGCGGTTGTACATATTGTGGCGAGGTTAAGGCAGCTGCATTTAATACGATGGTGTATTTCTGTTCAGCTACAACGGCTCTTAAAGCATCCGCTACTTTTTGTCTGAACGGGTTCAGCAACTGGTCCATTTTACCTTCATACATCTGCTGAGCAATCTGCTGCCAGTTAGCCAATGTATATTTTTTCTGGTTCAGGTCTTTTACCGCCAGCTCTCTTACTTTGGCTGGCATGGTAGCAGAATCTTTTTTGAAGACACTGTCCGCTTTCTGAAACTCGTACACGCGTGCTTCGAACTCCAGTCTCAGGGAGTCATTCTGATAAGAATCCAGCTGTGTTTGTACTTTGTCGATACCCGGGAAAAGCTGGAGTGCCAGCTGCTCATCAAAATATCCTATTTTGGTTGCCTGTGCTTTTGTTGTGTTCGTAAACAAGAGGCTTGCTGCTACTGCCACACACACAAATAATAATTTCTTCATTGTAGTGAAATTTATGATTGGTTTGGTTTAGACTAATTTTTAATGCCCAGCTCTTTCAGCACATCTTCGCTTTTATCGAGTTTGGGGTCGGCAAATATAATGGTAATTCCTTCACTTTTATCCAGTACAAAATCATAAGACTTTGCCACCGCCATCTTCTGAACGGCGTTGTATACCTTGTCCTGCACCGGTTTTACCAGTTTCTGGCGTTCTTTAAAGAGATCGCCCTCGTAACCAAACCGTTTTTTCTGGAGATCGCGTACTTCTTTCTCCCGTACAAAGAGTTCTTCTTCTCTTTTTTTCTTCAGTTCATCCGTGAGCATAAACTGTTCTGCCTCGTAGTTCTTGTACATTTTATCGAGCTGGGCCTGTTTATCGTCAATCTCTTTCTGCCATTGTTCACCGATCTGCTGCAGTTTTTTATCTGCGTCCCTGTACTCAGGTATTTTACCCAGTATGTACTTGGTATCGATAATGGCATAGCGCTGGGCCTGGGCCGTAAGGGCCAGACCAAAGAAAGCGATAAGGAGTAAGAGGTTCTTTTTCATAAACGTTGGGTTTAGGTTTGGTGGTGGTTATTCCGGCTCAAAGCCCAGCATGAAGGTAAACCTTGCAGCGTCTTTAAGTGAACCTCCTGGTGTAAACCTATCCAATCCTATGCCATAGTCAAATCCAAGCAAACCAAACATAGGCAGGAAGAAACGCATACCCAAACCTACTGAACGTCTCAGCTTGAATGGATTGTAATCCTTAAATGAGTACCATCCATTGGCCGCTTCAAAAAAGCCCAGTGCATAAATGGTACTGCTCGGGTTCAGGCTGAGCGGATAACGCATTTCGAGGGTGTATTTATTGAAGATGGTAAAGTACTGGCTGGCCTGTTGTTTATCAGGGTTGATCTTGGGATCCGAGTTATCATACACTGGGTATCCTCTATGGGCAATGATATCATAACCCAATAAGGCAAACTGGTTGCTCAAACCGGCATCTCCTACCTGGAATCTTTCAAATGGTGAGATATTCAGGTTGGGGTTAAAGCGGCCCAGGAACCCGTATTTGGCCGCGGCTTTCAACACAAATTGTTTGTTCCTGTCTTCTCCATGCGGTTTGCCCAATGGCACATACCATTCGCCGTTGAATCTCCATTTATGGTATTCAATAAAGCTGTATGGATTGGCCGTTGAGTTGATGTTTTTATCTATCAGCGAATATGGCGGCGTTACCTGCAGGCTCAACAGGAAGGTAGATCCTGTTCTCGGGAACAGGGGCTGATCTACCGATGATCTTTGCAGGGCGATCCGGAAGTTGATATTGTTTACCACGCCGTTCTCGAAACCGGGAAGGTTGGTTGGGTCGATGGCATAGTTACTCAGCTTATAACGGGTATAGTTGATTCCCATTGACAGTGAGAAATAGTCATCCGGCCATTTCAATTGCTTTGCGAGGCTTACGGTTGCGCCGGTAGTGGAAATATACCTTGAATCTGCCACACTCGGATCGTATTGCCCGGTTAGCGGATCATAGGTTTGTCCGTACTTGGTATTGTATACGCTAACCGTTAAGGCATTTCTTTTCTTTCCTCCGAGCCATGGTTCGGTGAAGGAGAAATTGTATGAGCGGAATGCTTTACCATTACTCTGTACACGCAGGCTCAGTTTTTGTCCATCGCCCATTGGCAATGGATCCCAGGCAGTTTTCTTAAAGATGTTACGGATCGAGAAGTTATTGAACGATACGCCCAATGTTCCCGTTAAGCCTATGGCTCCGCCCCAACCGGCACTCAGTTCAAGCTGATCGCTTGATTTTTCTTCCACGCCATAGTTAATATCCACGGTTCCGTCTTCGGGATTGGGTACCGGATCGATCTTGATCTTTTCCTGGTTAAAATAGTTCAGCTGCGCGATCTCCCGCTGTGAGCGGATCAGGTCGGTACGGCTGAATTTTTCGCCCGGGATGGTTCTCAGTTCACGGCGGATCACATATTCTTTGGTTCGGTCGTTACCGCTGATGCGTATGTTTTTAATGGTTGCCTGCGGACCTTCCACGATACGGATCTCGTAATCGATGGTGTCGTTGTAAACGGCCGTTTCTACCGGATCTGTTCTGAAGAATAGGTAACCATCATCCTGGTACAGTCCGCTGATATCGCCGCCTTCGGCTGATGCGGATTTACCCAGTTTTTTGTTCAGGCTCTCCAGGTTATAGATATCCCCTTTGCGTATGCCAAGGATGGCCGTTAATACAGAATCCGAGAATTTGGTATTTCCTCTCCAGCTAATGTTACCGAAATAGTAACGGTGCCCCTCGTTCATTTTAATGTCGATGTTCAATCCGCCACTGGCTTTGGTATTGTACACGGTATCTTTTTCAATAACCGCATCACGGAAACCGAGTGTGTTATAGTATTCGAGTATGTTTTCTTTATCGTCGGTATATTTCTTCTCGTCGAATTTGGCGCCGGTAAGTTTTAAGCGGATATAGGGATCGAGTACTTTCTTGGTTTTGCTATAGGTAAGGTAGCCATGGTCGTTGAGGTACTGTTGAAACTTGTATCGCTGCGGTTTTACCAGGTAACCCGAATCGAATGTTGGATGTAGGGTTAGTCGTGATCTTTCCTTGGTATCCTTTAACTGTTTTTTCAGTTTCCCCGCATCTACCGTATTGCCGCCAAAATTGATGTTATTGATCTTGCTTTTGGGGCCTTTGTCAATCATAAAATCCAATGCAAGCGTGTTGTTTAAAGAGGTGTCTTTCCTTTGCACGATCTTCACTTTGGTATCGCGGTAACCTTTTTCAGCATAGTATTTTCTGATGGCTTCTACCGCGGAGATCTTCATGTTCTCCGTAACAGTACGGTTGGGTATCAGGCCGGTTTTGCCGGAAAGATCCTCTCCTTCTCCTTTGCGTATCCCCTTGAAGAAGAACTTGGACAAGCGGGGTATTTCGGTAACCGCAATTTCGATATCAATATTTTTTCCTTCCAGTTTGGTGATGTAGATCTCAACATTACTGAAGTAGTTCTGGCCCCATAATTTGGTGATGGCTTTCGAAAAATTATCGCCTCCGGGAATGGTGATCTCATCGCCCACATTGATATTGGCAATGGAGGTCAGGAGGTTTTCATCAAAGAACTTATTGCCCACCACTTTAATGGCGGCTACTTTGTATTTGTGCGGTGTTTTTTGATTGAAAATATTGAGGAGGTCAACATCAATAGAGGTAATGGTGGTATCAGATCCTGTTGTTTGCTGCGAACGGGCCGAGAAACTCACGAGCGATGTTACTAAAGCCAACACTAAAATTTTGTACACTTTCTGCATCCGGTTTCGGTTTGTGGTGTTGCCGACTGTAAGAACAATTCTCCAGTTTTTTCAGCAAATGGTTCGGGTTTTTAGGCGGGGCAAATTAACTGGAATAATGAAAAGTCTTTGTTAAATCCCCCTCAGTATCAATTGTGTGGTGTTAAATAGCTATGCCAATTGGGTTTCCTCCTGTATTTGTTGCCCTGTTTTGCCAAATCTCCGTTCTCTTGCCTGGAAGTCGATAATGGCTTCGTACAGGTTTTCTTTGCGGAAATCGGGCCAGCGGGTATTGGTGAAATATAATTCGGCATACGCTAACTGGTACAGAAGAAAATTACTGATCCGGTATTCGCCGCTGGTGCGGATCATCAGTTCCGGATCGGGGAATTTACTGGTGGTGAGGTATTGCTGTAAGGTATCCTGGTTAATGGTTTCGGGATTGATCTTTCCGGATTTTACATCCAGGCCGATGTTTTTTACGGCATTTACCAGTTCCCAGCGGCTGCTGTAACTGAGGGCCATCACCAGGTTGAGGCCGGTATTATGGCTTGTCATTTCCAGCGCTTCGTTCAGTTCATCATGCGCAAACTGCGGCAGCATATCCATATCGCCTATCACGTGCAGCCGGATATTGTTCTTATTTAGTATTGGTACTTCTTTGCGGATGGTATCTACCAGCAGGCCCATCAGGCCTTCTACTTCCTGCTGCGGACGATCCCAGTTTTCGGTGCTGAACGCATAGAGGGTGAGGTATTGAATACCCAGTTCGGCACTGCCTTCTACGATATTGCGTACACTTTCAACGCCATGAAAATGGCCATACAGACGCTCCTGGCCTTTTTCCTCGGCCCAGCGTCCATTTCCATCCATAATGATGGCTATGTGGTGCGGTAATCGTTCCTTGTCTATCTGGTCGACCAGGCCTTCCTGCATAGTGGTAACTTTAATAAGGCTGCAAATCTAACAAAATCAACGGTGATAGCGGGATATAAATTGCTTTAAAATAGGGCATTCTGCACGCCAGATCGGCCAAAAATGGGTTTTACCTGCTTGCCGGGTTCGGACATTTGCAGGAAGAAGGGTTTAAGGAGACACCCAGTTTTAAGGTAACAAATGCATCTTTCTGCAGACTGTTACCCCTTTGTTTGCCTTTTGTACCGATGGACGGCCCGGTTTCATCGTTTCTGCCGTTGTTGGTCAGGCGACTAGAAGTGTTCAGAAGATTTTCACGCAAAGTCGCAAAGATGGAAAACTAAGTCGCTAAGGTAGATTCAGTACCCATATTGCATTTTGCGGCCTTGCATGAAAAAATGAACCACAGAAATCTTCCGAACACCTATAGGTATACAACCTGTTGCCGGAGTTATTTGTGAGAAATCAGCCGGTTTTCGGCCGTACAACAGCCGCAGGTTAGCCGGGGTTGCTTCGTGCCTGGTTCGTACCCGGGCTCTATTAAACCCACATTAAGTCCACATTAACTCCACATTAAGTCCACATTAACTCCACAGTAACTCCACATTAATGTGGACTTACTGTGGAGTTAATGTGGACTTAATGTGGGGCTACTATGAAGAAAACCCGAAGCAAGTACGAAGCAAGTATGGCCTGGGTATACAAGTAAAAGCACTGGCCTAAAGAACAAAGGGACAATACAATTTGCGGAGTTTTTTCTGACTAAATGTTGAATAACAATGTTTTATCTATTGTTGTACACAGCCCTGCCAACCTGTATTAACCTGCCATTGGGTTAATACAGTGTAAAAACAAAGCGTATTTCTTCCGAACAGTTATGGTGTATTGTTATACATACGCGGGACTAAAGTCCCGAAAAGAAAATGACTGGCATGCAGATTCCCCGATCTGAAGATCGGAGCAATGAAGATCGGGGCAAATAGCGTGCTATTGCCTGGCCTTGTTTACATAAAAGCGATGTTTGTATTGCCCCTGGCCTCAGCCAGGGGATGATAATCTCCAGGGATTCTATTAATTCTCCGCAGATTCTACTTCCGCCAAAATAAAAAAGCAGCGTCTTCTGCGAGGAGCTCTCTTGTTTGGATGAAGAATCTGCGGAGAAAAAATTATTAAATCTAAGCTTATTGATGGTGCTTGTTGTTGGTCAGGCGACCAACAACGGGCGGTGACCAACAGCAGGGAGCGGGATATAAATTGCTTTAAACTAAACTATAGCTTCCTGCGTGGCAAGTCGGTCAATAACAGGTTTTACCTGCTTGCCGGGTTCGGGCATTTGTAGGAAGAAAGGTTGAAGGAGACACCTACTTTTAAAGTGGCGAATGCATCTTTCTGCAGGCTGTTACCTCTTTGCTTGCCTTTTGTGCCGATGGAGGAGCCGGTTTCATAGCTTCTGTCCTGCAGCAAAAACCCGGGCGATGGTGAGCCATCGGGAAGGGGTGGGAAAGCATCGGGTGCGTACAATCCACTCACATCATCCAGGTAATCGGTATTGGTAAAACGGTAGGTAAGTTCCGCGAATACATTGGTTTTTTCCGTTAACGCGTACTTCACTCCCAGGGTAAAGGGAATGCTGATGGCTATGGGGCTATAAGGTTGCAGGTTGGGATAGAGGGCGCTTCCCTGTCCCTCGGTTCCGAGTGTACGGAGCAGGTATTTCTCGCCATTGAGGTAAGCATAGGGGTCGAACGAAAATATACCTACACCGAGGCCCACATACGGTGTAAAACGGTATCCTTCAAAACCGGGGTGGAACTCGAAGAAATTGAAATCGCCTGCGATACTGAGTTCCCATACATTGGTATTGAAACTCAGGTTACGGGCCTGCTGCACGGGGTTACTGCTGTACTTATCCGAATAACCCAGCAACGCATAATCGCCCGAGATGCGAACACCGATATAGTTGGAAAGCTGTTTCCGGAAAAAGATTCCCGCCGCTGTTTTTGGGCGGTTAATGGCCGAATTGGGGTTGAGGTCGCCAAAATAATGGGCCAGTCCTACAGAAAAACCCACTTCTCCCTGGTGTACATAAGGCTCAAGCATTTGTGCATTGGCTTTTTGAAGGCCGATTACCAGGCAGATCAGTGAAATGGTTTTCCTAAGCATAAATATTGGTTCGGGCTATCTATTGTAAAATAGCATCAAATTTTAATACAATAAAAGTTAATTTCTCTTATCAAGACCCCAGGTTAGCTTGGTTCGCAGCGTGGAAAGAAAACTATTTTCGTTCAGGCGGATCAGGTTTATCCCGAATTTCTCCCTTCTTACGGCCAATTGAATGGTTTTGTTCACGATTTCCCTTCTCGCATCCAGGGCACAGATCACCTGGTCGGCGCGGCTTTCTACCTCAAAAGAAATTACGTTGGTATCTGGCACAATGATGGGCCGCACATTCAGGTTATGTGGCGCCACCGGTGTTATTACAAAACAAGCCGATTCGGGGAACATTATTGGCCCGTTGCAGCTCATATTGTATCCTGTTGAGCCGGTTGGCGTTGAAACGATCAATCCATCCGCCCAATACGTATTCAGGAACTCTCCGTTGAGGTAGGTATGGATCTTTACCATGGGAGATGTATCCCGCTTGTGTATAGCAAACTCATTTAAAGCAAAGGGTGTATCGCCGAATAGCGGTTCGTTGGAATCCAGGTGCATGAGGCTTCGCTTGTCTATCAGGTAGGTATGGTTGATGAGAGAATCCACCGCGCTGGCCAATTCTTCTTTACTGATGCTGGCCAGAAAACCCAGTCTTCCGAAATTGATCCCGAGAATGGGAATATTCTTGTTCCGTACCAGGGTTACCGTATCCAGCAGGGTCCCATCTCCACCCAGGCTGATCAGGCAATCGATCTGTTCATCCAGGTCGTCTGAGGTTTTAAAGGGTATTACTTTTTCGTACAGGTGCTGCGGCAGGCTGAACTGCTCGAGCAGCTGGTGAAAAATAAGTATGGAGGTATCGTAACGGGCCAATTCTTCCAGCAAAACCAATAGCGGGTTCTCCTGTTCAAAATCCAGTCCGCGACTGTAGATGGCTACTTTCATTGCTGAATTTGAAAATTTGAAAATTTGAAAATTTGAAAATTTGAAAATGATCCTTGGCCATCTTCAAATCGGGAATTTTCAAATTGTTTTAAAAATCGTTTCTTGTCTGTAAATATAAGCCATCCTTTCCCAGCTGGTTAAAGCTGTATTCGATTTTGAATACAAAATCATAAATAGATACTATATCCATCCCAAAGCCCCAGGTACGCAACAGTTTGTTGTTGAGGGTATTGGTGATATTGGGCGTTGAGGTATAGCCATAGCCCAGGTCGCCGTATGCTTTCAGGAAGATGCGGAAGGGGATTTTATCGTGTGTTTTGCTTGGGAAGGGATTGCGGAAAACAAATGACAGTAACTGCTTGTGTACCGTAGTTTTCAATGCGGCGCCCAGCATTCCATCCACCACATTGTATTCCAGTCCGCGCATCTGGTAAAAACCGTAACCGAACAATCTTTCATTCACAAAATAATTGCGGAAAGGGGCTTTGGCTACTGCCAGCGCTTCAAAATGCAGGAAGGTGTTTTGTGCCACTGGTGTTGTGTACACGGCACGGCCTCCCATTTGCCAGAGACCGGAAACCTTATCCAGTCCACGGCGGTACAGGCTGCCTTCAAACAGGAAGCCTTTGGTTGGGTAGGCGATATAATCTACGTTGTAATATTTGTACTGATAGCCAAAATCAATGAACTGTAAACGGGTGCGCTGGTCGGGAAAATAGAGTGGGTTGATTTTGATCACCGTATCGGCTACCTGTTCATCGTTATATGATACGCGGAAATAGTGCCGTTGTTTTACGTCGGGCCGGTAAGAATAGGTGAGGTCTATGCGCAATGCTTTCTTGGCGGTGGCTTCCTGTTTGTAAAAAAGCTGTTTGTTATCGCCGGTAGCGTAATTGATCTCTTTTTGCGTGGAAGAGATGACGCCTACATTGAAGCCATGCTTCAGTTTTTTATCGAAGAAAGGAAGGTTGTACCGCAGGGTTACCTGTTGTGTATAGCCGTTGATGAGCCATACATCCAGGTTATCGTTTCGGCCCGTTAGATTGTTCTGTGTGAATTTGATTCCGTAGTTCACCCGTTCCAGGCTCCGCTTCTGTTCTACCCACCATTGGTTAAAATTTCTGTCTACCAGCCTGAAATACGGCAGCGGGAAAAAATACCAGCGTTCTTTCATATCCACTCCTATGGTTACCACATTCCCTTTGCGCGATACGATGGATACGGTTACATCTACAAACAATGTGGTATTCATGAGTTGCTGCTTGGCCAATACCAGCTGGTTAGTTAACTCTGCCATAGTAAGGCGGGTGCCTTTGGTAAACGGCACTTCGCGCAGCGCGATAAAACTTTTGGTTCTTTTGTTTCCTGTTAAACTGATCTCTCCTATGATCACCTGCATGGTGGGGTTTAGTAATGTATCCGTTGCCAATAAAGAAGAATCGGCTTTTAACGGATCAACCTGCGCCATTGCAGAAACTAACGGACCCAGCAACAAATAACTAATAACGGTAACGCGCAATAACCTCATCTCCGGGATTCAATTGATAATTAGGAGGCAAAAATAAGGGTTTGCGAAAGAGAGTGGGAATATTGAATATTGAACAGATGAACAAGGAATGTTGAATCACTATTGTCGGTAAAATCGGTTTTTCTCTGTGAAACTCCTTAACTCTG
>JAZJYJ010000001.1:0-45541 GCA_040390405.1 Bacteroidota bacterium | reverse complement strand
GTTTTCTATTAATAAATACTCGCAGATCAGCCATAATAGATAGTTATCCTTTATTCAGGACTTTAGTTTTATAAAGAATAAAATACCTCCAATAATGGCGTTAAGAAAGCTTCCTTTGGGATTACAGGTTATTGATTGCGGTTTACGCCTCCAGTTACCTACACAACATCTGGATAGGTACAATTCTCAATTCAACTTTCAATTACATATGACATCCTTCCTAAGCTTTATAGATAATATCACAAGCAACTCCACTGATTCTTCATTGAAATAATATATCAATCTATCCTTCGCTATTACAGCTCCGAAAATACCCCTTTCTCTCCCTTTGAGAAAGGGGTAAATACCCCTTACCTATGTCAGATTAAAATCAGACCTTTCTAACTTCGCATTTCTGAAACTATACACTGATCGTTTCTCAGGTACAGATCAAAAATATACAATCAATAGAACAATCTTTCACACCCGCCTAAAATACCGTAGTTCTACGCTTGTTTCCGTCAAAAACAATTCACAGCTTTGTTATCCTCCTTCTCTCTCATTATCATAGCATCCCATTGATCCATTCATTAAAACAACATATACCATGGCTACCAAAAAACTGAAAAAAACTGCACGCATTGAAAGTACTGGTCACAACATGCTTTCTTTGAAAAATACAGACCCCATCCAGATGGGATTCTGGGTTCCCAACCGCGTATGGGCGACCGCAAAATTTCTGGTACCGTTGCGCAACCATATTGCTGCTCAGAAAAAGGCTGGAACACTAAAGCCGCTTCGACCGGAGGTAATGGAATTGAAAGCCTGGGTCACCGGCGACAGCGTTTACCGCATGTGGGTCACTTCCATGATCAACCAGTCAAATGCTTTTGTCATGGGCCTCGATCCCAAAACAAAAAAAGAAATCAAGGACTCGGACGGAGACGCTCTCTGGATCAAGGATTTTGATAGCCTCTTTGAAATCCTCAATGAGATCATCACCACCTCTCCTTCTTTCAACAACACCGCGCAGGTAGGCACACCCATGAACGGCTTGCTGGCGGTATCGATGGGTACCAAAGCAGGCGTTGCGCTCTTTCATGACACAACTTTTAACCAGCATTTCAGAAAAGTATTGAATGCATGGAACAAATTCCTGAAAAGCCGGGAATCATTAGACAAGCTCGATATCAAAAATCCTGAGAAAGAAGGCTCCTGGATTTCTCGGGCCGCATGGAAAGCCGGCGTATGGGATCAGATGATACACGACAGTAAGAAACCGGGGTATGGGTTTGATTCATGGAACGCATTTTTTATCCGGAAATTTGTTCCTGGAGCACGCCCCTTTCAGGGTGATCCCAAACTCAATATCAATATCGGTTGCGAAACAACTCCCTGGCAATATGAGAACCATGTATCCCTGAAAACAGATTTTTGGGTGAAAGATGTAAACTATTCATTGCTTGACCTGTTTGCCGGACAGGAAAAATGGGCCAGTCTATTTGAAGGAGGACAGCTCTACCAGGGGTTCCTTTCAGCCACACATTATCATAGGTGGAATGCGCCGCTCGATGGAACCATTGTTCGCTCATGGGTGCAGCCAGGCACCTATTTTGCCCAACGCCCTGGACAGGGCGAGGATCAGGGTACATGGGAGGGCACAGAATCGCAACCCTATCTGGGCCATGTAGCGGCACGCGCGATCTTCATTTTCAAACACAAGGAATGTGGCTATGTCGCCCTTATTTGTATAGGTATGGTGGAAGTGTCTACCTGTGTCATTGCAAAAGGCTGCACAGTGGAAGCCAGTCAGAAACCGGTTGCCATCAAACGCGGTGCTGAGATCGGCCACTTCGAATTTGGTGGGTCAACCCATATGATGGTCTTTCAAAAAGACAGGGTTCGTCTGGAGAAATGGGCGGTTGATGCGGTCAAGCACCAGAACGATCCACAGCCCACTCCTATGGGCAGCATCGTGGCTACAGCGATAAAAAAATAAATTGTTTAGGAAATCAGCATAACCGGTTTTCGGTTTTCGGTTTGCGGTTTGCGGTTTGCGCTTTGCGGTTTGCGCTTTGCCCTTGCTAACGAAAGATCCCTGAAAATTACCAGGGATCTTTGTTTTTCTAGTGCTATGAAATATGGATGGTTATACGCTTCAATTCCTTGTTTATCCTTTCCTACAATTACCTCTCGTTTATGACAGAGTCTATCATTTGTTGTTGTTAGTTCTAGAAATAAGTAACGTCTTTTTTTTAAATAGGGGTAAAACCCTCTATTTAAACTCCATTAAACGGCGGACCTACAAATAATGGCTTATATGATATCAGCACAAATTATACCTTAGCACCAAACGGCAATGAGTATAGATATTTTCAGCAGGTGATATATAACATTTATCATTAAACTTATGAGAAGGTTCATTTATATTTTTTTTGTGTTGTTATCGATTTTTATACTACCAGCTTGCAAAAAAGCAGTGGAACCCGAATTTCCATTGTATATAGTGCTTGAGGGCCATCTAACTGATGGCCCCTGGCGCTTCATATCCGCCACTACAAGTTATTCAAATGGTATACAATCAAGATATGTTGGGAGCGCGCTTGATTCGGTGGTATTTCAATTTAGTGCTAACGGGAATTTAGCTTTATCTCCTTCGAACGTAGAATCTTATATTAACGGTATTAGGAGTACAGGTAAATGGGCCCACCCTTATGGGTACACACTGACCATTTCTCCTCCCTGGAGGAGTGGTTTATCTGATACAGTTCTATGCACAAGTATTTCTGACTATCTGATGGTATTTAAAATAAAAACGGTCACTGCCACTGGAGAAGGATATGAAATTGATTCATTAAAAAAAATTAGATTTTGGAACCCATAACCACCAAATATATCAGTATTATACTCACTTTTTTATTCGTTTTTGCCACTAATTCTCTACAGGCGCAAAAAAGATATGACTGCACAGTTTATGTAAAAGAAGGAACGCAATCCCTAAAAATCGTAGGGCAACTTTCGGCCATCAGTGATTCTGGTGTTATTATTCGTACTTCTGATGTGGAGAACTCGGTATCATGGAAAGATTTACACCTTATCAGATTTAAAAAACACAATGGATTTTCCAGAACTGCACTGCCGCTCATTATTGCTGGGTCAGCTGCAATCACAGGTGCAGTTGAAATCAACAAATCTAAATTCATTGACCCACCTCCGACCACATTCACTAACATAGCTGTTAATACGGTTGCTGCTGCGATACCTGGAATTATTATCTTTTTTTGCAACTAGAAACAAATCCTTTAAAATAAAGGCCTACCTGGATTTTAAGAACTTCAAATCACACTCGCAAAAATATGTAATCCGGTGATAAAAAACCAAAAGCAAGTACGTCTGCAAGCATTGTGTTGAAGGAATTATTTGACGGATTTATGAGGCGCGCAAACATTCAATATATCAATTTGAATTTATCAAACCACCCCATAAAGGGGTGGTTTTTTATATCCTAAACTCAAATATTACATCAAGCCGAAGAAAGATCCCTGAAAATTACCAGGGATCTTTTTATGGAAACAATCGGGGGACAGTTAGTAGCGAACCAGATACAAGCTTAGCTGATTTTTCTAATCCTCTTTCTGTGATGGAGATCTGGATATTGTCAGCCTGCGTTAGCCTGACCAAGCCCTCCTTTTCCAACACAAGAAGATACGAGTAAATGGTACCCCAGTCAAAGGAAGAAAGCAGGATAAGCTGCCTCGGTAAGCATTGATATTGGGTAGGTTGTGGAATATCCTTGACAAAGGAAGCAATGGTTTGCAGGATCTGATACTTGTTATCCATGCCGCTAAGATAAAGTTTAGGAATACTTTGTGGATGCCCGTTTCACAATAGTTATTCACAAACCGAATGCCATCCATATTAACACTGGAATGGATAAGAGAATACAACCGTAAAAGAGCCTATAATTACGGGAAAGCGCTGAAACTTTCTTCGATTAAGATATACTTGATCCCAAAAGGTGTTTTACCCCTTGCAGATTAGCATGTGGATAGATATTTTGGAGAACTGATTTACGCTCCTTTTTATCAAAAACAGTTCCCATTATGAAACAGATTATTATCACGGCTTTTTTATTTACTTCTTTTTTTGCATTAGCCTTTTACAGCTGTGGCGATTCCAAAGGAAAAAAAGGAATACAGGCGGATAACATCGCTTTCGATTCTTATGGGTACCAGCCTATTCCGGCTGGCTATGATTACATGATTGATACTGCGCAATTGGCTGCGGCAGTGGCATCAGGGAATACAGCTTACATCAGAATGCATGGCTGGTCGCTCTGGGCAGGAATCATGCAACCTGCGGACAGTAGTACCTGGCCGGTATGGTTCACATGGCCTACAACGCAATTGGCAACCACGATGCCCTCGCTGAACGAAACAGCATTGGCAGCAACCGCTAACAATACAAAGGGGCAATCACTGATCAGGACCAATAAGGCACTTACTTCATCAGGAACCATTATGGATACACTTAATCTGCCCTACTACCCTATCCCGGATTCTGTAGCCATCCTGTATCCTGGTGTTGTGAATGTAAAAACCAACAGCATCACACCCGGTAAGCATTTCCTGTTCAATGGTGATATCATGATACCTACGGAGTCCATTAGTTTACCCGGCTTTAATTGGGTCAGGCAAAATGCTTTGTATAATCCAGCCATTTTGAATTCACTTGACAGTAATTATCTCGCCACAGGCAAAACACATGTTCTCTCTACTCCGCCAACACAGATCATTACCAAGCACATGTTCTGGCCGGTGTCCGCATCAGGGTTTACTGCTTTACCGGTGTGGAATGATAATTATGATTCCACCTACACCCAGTATGCGGGTTATGAAACCTGGAAGAATTTAATCGCGATTGATCCCACCAATCAGTATAGAAATCAGATCAGGCCTGTTACTTATCTGCACGGTGTATTCGAGCCGGATTCAACAACCCCTATTGCACCTGTTACCAATAAATTGGCGGTGGTCCATGGTATTGACGAATTTTATTCGCACAAAGTAACACAGGCCGACTGGGATTCATTTAGCGAAAATGATAAAGCCATAATTAATGCTGCCAGCTTCTGGGCCAATAACAAACGTTTCCAGGTAGGCGATTACCTGATCACCATTGCCATGCATATCAACACCAAAGAAATCAGCACATGGGCGCTGCAGTCTGTATTCTGGTCTGACCTTCCGGAAATTGGGAAATACGCTGCCAACAAACCCAATCTTCCAAGTGCAATAGGACCCTGGAAACATTATAAGATGGTGGATGCTTATGGCATAACAGGACCGAATGGGAATCTTCCGGTTGGGATTAATCCATACATAGAACTGGTAATTCATCCGGTTGCAACGAACTGTAATAATTGCCATAGCAGGGCCGGATGGCCGGAAGGCAAAACAGGCGATTCAGCAAGCTACCAGAACCCAGGCTGTCTGAACCTACTTGGAAAATTCAGCGCATCCACAACACCTTGTTTACAAAAAATACTATTGACGGATTTTCAATGGTTTCTTCCTGACGATGCTGCTAATAATATCAGTATTCCAACTGTTAAAAAATCAAAATAAGTTTCTGTAGATATAAAGTAAGCTCATTGCAAAAGACCGATAGCATTGACTATGCGCCATCGGTCTTTTAATATAAATGAAGAAGACTCCGAAGAACGAGCCGATAGGAAACTCAAATAAAGATGTCAAAATCCTGAGTGCTGATTCTATCCTGTGGATCTACTCGATACCACTTTATCAAAAAAGGGTTTTTGCCCCTTGTAATCCTCACAAAAAAACTGTTTTTTGTGTGTTTCCTCCGAAAATGAAATCTCATATCCCGAACGGTTTATCATAAACTGTATACATCCCCTCGTACAGTACAGTTTTCTGGTCATTTAGTTTTATTCATTTAAAATTCATGCTATGCCAAAGAACCAAAGAGGGAACCATTTATCGGTACACCCTGCAAATCCACCGAGTCTGATCAAAAGACAAGTCCACATTCTTTTTATTTTTGTCCTGTTTCTACCGACTGTATTCTTACAACCGGTTTCCGGACAAACACGAACAACAAAAATTCAGGCATCTGCCAGATCAACGATCAGTTTTCGGGAACTGGCACAAAGACAAAAGAATCTGGCACCGGATACTGCAAGAAAAAAATTAATGAATGAGGATGAGGATAAATTGCCTCATAATCTACCCATCCCACCAGGTGCCAAAATCAAGTTATTTAAAGCTCCTCCGACGGATACCATCCGAAGGAATTCTTCTCCTGTTCCACCTAAAAACGGAGCCATGGAAAACCCGCAATTCCCCGGCCTGGGTGATAACAACACGACCATCCCACCAGACATTGGTGGTGCTGCAGGACCGAATCATCTGATGGTCACACTAAATTCCCAGGTGAGAATACAGGATAAGTCAGGTACCGATTTATCTACTGTTACATTGAACAATTTTTTTTCCTCCTTGGCCGGCATCACAACAGTTTTTGATCCCAAAGTTTTGTATGATCCTTTTAACCAGCGTTGGATCCTGACAGCTCCCGCCAATCCAGGGGCCACGACTTCTGCGTTGTGCCTTGGGATTTCTGCTACAAGCGACCCGACCGGAACCTGGAGCCTGTATGCATTTGATGTAGATGCGGGCAATATTAACTGGTTCGATTATCCTAGCATTGGATTCAATAAAAACTGGATCGTAATAACAGGTAATATGTTCAAGGTTTCCAACTCGGCATTTTCCGGTGCAGGTATTTTTATTTTTGATAAATCGGCTACTTATTCCGGCACAGCTTCTCCATCTGCATCTCTTGTTACCAATCTTGGAGGCACTATTGTACCGGCTATCACACTTGACAATACTGTAAATGATCTTAATCTGGTAAGTAACTGGAATGGATCCTCTGGGGGTAATGGCTTACTCAGGCTTTTTACAATCACAGGAACCGCTTCAGCGCCTGTTTTTGCAGCGACAAACAATTTCCCTGCCTCCTCACAGACCTGGGCGTCCGGCGCTGCTTCCAATTTTGCTCCCCAAAGTGGATCAACATCCCTGATTGCAAATGGAGATGGAAGAATCCAGAATGCCGTTTTCAGGGGTGGTTCACTCTGGTGCACGCATACCGTATTTATCCCGGCGAATAGTCCCACACGTTCTGTGATTCAATGGTGGCAGATTGATCCGGCTACCGGAACCGTTCAACAGTTTGGGAGGGTGACTGACCCGGGCGGAAATGAATTTTATGCTTATCCAAGTATCGCTGTCAATGCATATAACGATGTCTTGATTGGGTATTCAAGCTTTTCTTCAGGTAAATTCGCCAGCGGTAATTATTCCTTCAGATTACATACGGACGCGGTCAACACAATGCAGTCCACCGTTCAATTTAAGGCAGGACTTGCCAGCTATGTAAAAACATTCGGGGCCGGTGTCAACCGATGGGGGGATTATACCAGTACCTGTATTGATCCGGATGATTTTTCATTGTGGACAATCCAGGAATATGCAGAACTCCCCGTGTCAGGATCCGATCGTTGGGGTACGGAATGGAATAAGCTGATTCCTCCTTTGCCGGATTTATTTATTCAGGACAGACCGGATGATCTGGGGGCCGAGCCTAATCCCACCGTATTACCTATGTGGCAAAGCGAAGATATCTGGCTACGTAAGACACCTGACCCAACACATACCTTTGCCCATGTAACGGAGAACGGCGAGTACCGGACCGGAACAGCAAATCCAAATTATGTTTATGTAGAGATCCGCAACAGGGGTGGTGCCACAAATAGTGGTAGTGGAACAGAGCAGGTAATTCTTTATTGGGCAAAAGCGGGTTCCGGGTTGAGTTGGCCATCACCCTGGACGGGCGGTGTTTATTTTGATCCAGGCCCCAATACAATGCTTATGGGTGGTATTATCGGCACCCAGAACCTGCCTGTAATTCCCGCAGGTGGAAATACCATTCTCGCATTTCCCTGGAGTCCTCCAGATCCGGGTGTATATACAGGGCCTCTTGCTGCAGACAAAAATCATTTCTGTTTACTTGCGCGGATCATTACACCGACCGGAATGACATTTACGGAAACCACTGCCCTCTACGCCAATGTTCAGAACAATAACAATATTGCCTGGAAAAACATCGCAGTGGAAGATCTCCTCCCCGGTAGTCAGCGACCGGCTTATGCAACGATAGCTAATCTTGGAAAAAGAAAGATGAATATCAAGCTTAGATTTAATGGTGTCGACGACGAAGGAAATCCTGTTCTTTTAGAAAAAGGCTTTTTGAATCTTTCTTTTGAAGGAAAACTGAAAAGAATACTGGAGACCCAGAAGATATCAGGCACCGGCTTTAAACAAATAGACAAAGGAAACTTCCAGGTACAACGCGAGGGAGGAACATTAACTGGGTTTATACTAAATCCAAATGATATTGGGTTCATTCAAATCAAATATCAGCCCAAAGATGGGAACGCAAAACCAAAAGGATTTGCCATTACTGTCACCCAGATTGAGAGGATCAACGGTATTGACAAAATCATTGGCGGACAAACCACTGTTTTTGGACAGGTGAAAGGATTTGGCACCAGTCCAGGTAAACCAAAGTAACCATTGTCCTGAACAAATTATATAAGATCCCAGATTAACACAAACAAGCGTATTGCCAAAAACAATACGCTTGTTTAGCTTATGACAAACCAGTCTTGCTGCACTGGACAGTAATAATAGTTGTCGGAAATTATAGAATTCCTACATGAAATGACTCTTCGCTCTTGAAATAAGGCCAATCTATTTTTTAATCGTTGAACAGAAAGCCGAACTGGTATTTCTGACCAGCTCCCGCAATTTGATCCACCGTCCTATGGTCATATCAATACGAAACCATTTCCAGGAACCTGACCCTATGCAATCGCTCGAGAGATAATTGCGTAGAACTACGTAATTATCTTTTTTTGACTGCGAATTAGTACGCACAGTTCTTTCGTCTCTATTAGTTTGTCTATTTTTAAACAACGATTCTATGACTAAAAAAACTGATAAGACGATGATACAAGTTGCGTTGGTCGATGACCATGCAGTAACCAGAAAGGGAATAAAGACCATTATTGAACTTAATCCAGCCATCAAAGTCACACTCGAAGCCTCAGACGGCGAAGAGTTTTTAAGACTTTTATCTAAGCAGCAAGCAATACCCGATGTGGTCATGCTTGATCTGACGATGCCACGGTTAAACGGGATGGACACCATCGTTCGGTTGAAAGAATCCTATCCTTCCATATACATTCTTGTTTTTTCGCTCATTAGCGAAGAAGATTCGATAATAAACATGATTACCAAAGGAGCCTGTGGCTATATCCACAAAGGCGCTGATCCTGCCATACTTTCAAATGCAATCATTGAGGTTTACAACAAAGGTTTTTACCTGGGACACTTGGTAAAAAAAGAATACTTCAAACAGAACAGTATAACCGAGAAAAAACCCGGGTTTAATGGCAAACATTTTCTAACCGAAAGGGAGCTGCAATTCATCCGATTGTCTGCAAGCAATCTAAATTATAAGGAGATAGCCGATATCATGGAAATTAAGCCAAAGACACTGGAGAATTACAGGGATAGCCTTTTCCAAAAACTCAGTATTAATAACCGTGCTGCCCTCACACTCTATGGCCTAAAAAACGGTATTGTCAATCTTTAATGCCTGATTTTCAGTTACAAAAAAAATTTTGATTAGCGTTTCCTAGCAAAGAGATCCCGTTTCAGTTTTCGGATGCGATTAGTAACCTACCGTGAAATACCGAAGATTTAATACCGTGAAATACACATGAACCCATTTCCAAAAGAAATGTTTTTTTTGTCCAGAAACACGGTATTTATAAAATATTGTATCCTTTATTAGCTGATGCTTATTATATTATATATATTTCATATATATTATTAGTTGTTTAACTGATATTTAACCGATCATTTTCTTTCTTCTCCATGATAGCTTGGACGTAATTATTCATCACCAAAATTACTTCTTATGACTATCGAAACAATTGCATTGCCGATGACCAAGCGTGGTCAGCAAGTTGACACCAACCATGTAGACAAGCTGGTTGGCAATTACAAAAAACAGCGTTGGGTAAAAAATTCATCCGCCCTTGGCCGTCCTGATTCCATGAGTATCTGGTATGGACTCGATGAATTGCAGACATTCCTTGAATTAGCCAGGGAACACAAAGCAGATGGGATTAAAATGTTTTTCGGTGTGTATCCGGAAAATTTTGCGCCAAGGCCTGAATTGAGTGGATTGCAGACCATTGTACTGGTCGCAACCAGGCAATCAAAAACAGTGGCGGGAGTAATGAATAAATCGATTTACATCGACCTGCAGGGATCAAAGGAGATCCTGGCATTTAATTTCGGAAGCGCCTGCCCCCCTTATTGCACTTCTGACTATCCACCCTATGATTCCGGCCTGCCATCTGGCATAGAAATGGAAAAGCTTGGGCTTTCTATTATAGAAACCAGTGATGGAATTACGATTATCTGATCACTTCAGTAAATTGTTCTAATTTTCTCCCGGCAACTCTAATTGCCGGGATTTTTTATGAGTTATCTTAGGATTGACCTGTTTTTTTTGTTTATAGCCACATCTTTGGGATTTATTACTATCCGTTCAGCCAATCGGCGCTATCAATATCTATTACCCTTTTTTCTTTTGCTCACACTTTCCGTTGAAATGGTCGGAATCTTGTTTCAAAAAAAAGGCCAAAACAATTTAGCGCTGTTTAACCTGTTTTCTACAGCGGAATTCTTCTTCTTTACACTATTTTTTTATGAAGTATTGGAAAACAGGGCAATACAAAAAACTGTGGGCATTCTTTTATACGTCCTTCCGCTGGCCTGCCTGATCAATATATTTTTTATTCAGGGGCTTAGGACATTTCACACTTATACCTTTGCCTCAGGCAGTATGATAATGGTCGCCTTAAGCATTGTTTCCTTTTCACAGATTTATAGGAAGCCGGAAATTCAACATCCCATCAGACATCCTTCTTTCTGGGTAACTTGTGCCATTCTCTTTTTCTTCTCTACCTCAGTATCCATCATTGGTATATTTAATTATGTTGCGGTTTTATCAAAACAAATGGTACATCTCTCTAAAATATTTTTACTTTCCATCGATTGTATATTTTACTTCTTATTTATCATTGCTTTTATATGCCAGAAAAATTTCCGGAAGTCTATACCCAATTTGTAACCAATATTCTATTGGTTACTACCCTTGTAGTTTCGATCGTCCTGTTGGTTTTATATTTTAAGAAAAGGAAAAACATGCAGATCAAGGCGATGGAGCAAATGAAAATGCTTTTTGAAAAGGAACTGGTTCAGACCCAACTGGAAATTCAAGAGGAACTCTTAAAGGATGTTGCGATGGAAATTCATGACAACATCGGCCAGGTCATGATGCTATCAAGGATCAATATCACCATATTACAATCTCAATCTCTCCCCCAGGGAAGCGCTGACCTAGTAAATGAAACCAAACTGCTTCTGACAAAAGCACTTGATGATATCACTGAATTGTCAAGGAATATGCATGCTGAAAGGATCACAGAAATGGGAGTGCTCAATGCGATTTCGCAGCAGCTGGAGACATTATCACAAAAGGGGGTTTTTGAAGTGCGTATTGAAAACCAGCTGTCGGATGTACAAATTCCACTGAAGAAAGAAGTTCAACTGGTTATCTTCAGGATGTTTCAGGAAATCAGCAAAAACATCATCAAACATGCCCAGGCTACTTTGGTGACCTTTACTGTAGTAGAAAAAACAGGAGGGATCGAACTTGCTTTTATTGACAATGGCAGGGGCTTTGATATGACTCATCCCAGCCAAGACCCCTCTGTCGGAGGGATCGGCATGAAAAGCCTGCATACCAGGGCAGGTTTGATCGGTGCAAGGATCTCAGTTACCAGTGCCATACAAAAAGGCACCAGTATTACTATCTTTATACCCATTGAAATGCAATAATCCTATGAGTTATGTAAAGAAAATCCAGATCGCAATGGCAGACGATCATGCCATGCTTAGAAAAGGATTATTAAGATACTTGCAGTCTTTCATGAACTATGAGATACTCTTTGAAGTTAGCAATGGCAATGAAGTCATTGAAGAAATGAAAAAAAATAAAATTCCAGATATCCTCATCCTCGATATTAATATGGCGGGAAAAGATGGCCCCCAGACAGCAACCTGGGTGAGCGCACGTTACCCCCAGGTAAAGATCCTTGCGCTGTCTATGTTTAGTGACGAATTAAACATTATGAAGATGATTCAGTCGGGGGCCAGGGGTTATATCACCAAAAATGCGGATCCTGAAAAACTAAAAGAAGCCATTGACATCCTTTATGAAAAAGGAGCGTACTTACCGGAAAATCTTTCAGTAAAACTAATGAATGGAGTACGTAACAATCTAACCCTGGCACATAACGAGACCCCAGCCCTCAATGAGAAAGAAACCATGTTCCTGAAACTGTTATGCAAGGAATTGAGTTACCAGGAGATCGCAACCCAAATGTTCCTGAGCCCCAGAACAATCGACGACTATCGCAAAAAACTTACCCGGAAATTAAATGTCAAAGGAAAGTCAGGGCTTATCGTATATGCTATGCATAATGGCCTTAATAACTAAAAAAGACCTTCCTGGCAATCATTGCAAAATCCGATTGCACAGCTCAGGTGATACAGGTTTAGATATTTGTTTTATTATTCCCCAAACGGCTTTTTGGCAAATAAACAGCACAATCACTACTTGCTATTTCGAACAGCCATTCTTAGAGTACCACTAAAATAATATAAGCCCCCTAAACGAACAGGGCTTTTACCCCTTGTATTTAGTATTGCAGCGCTCTACCTTTAGAGAGAATCCATTCATTCTTCTTTTGTTACTCAATTCCCCGGTACTGATAGACATAAGACACTATTGATCCTGCAAGGTTTCATAGAGAATGATTAATTATTGACAATCCATCTACATACTCATGCCGGGCAATTACAAAATAGAAATACTCAGTTCGGGTACATGGATTGTTCCCTCTACTTCTCCGGATCCAAATAATCCAGCTGACCTGGTTTTAACAATCGATTGTATCAATGGTAGTGGATTAAAGCCCAATACACCCTCTCAAAATATAACGGGCACGATTTCATTGGTATGGTTACCGGCAACCGCCCCGCTGCAAGCCCAGGTCACCATCCCAAAAGATGTTCTTTTTGGCGCGGACAGAACAAAGCTACAGGCAGCATGGGAGCAGTTTTTAACTGCATTGGATAGCCAGGAAGGAACAAATAATTATATGCAGCCCGCAGGTGCAAGAACAACTGCTTTTTTGTTGGCACAGAATATGCCGATGTTGCTTACGGAGCTCTCCTATTATAACCTTCGGTTTGGTTCTTCCGCGCAATCGGGTCATTATATAGATCTCCAGCCAGGTATGCGCCTTATGATGTCATACGGCAACTATTTCAACGAAGCGCATTCGGGAAGCGGGCAGCAACTGAAGAGCTTTTCGGTATCCGGGGAATCATTTGTAGATATCCAGTCTGATTACACTACCAGCGGTTTGTTGTTTAATCCGTTCATGGCTTTACAAAATACTTCTGTACAATCTGCCGTAAACGTAGTCCCCCCGAAATTGAATGTGCAGGTCGCAGCAAACGTGGTTGATCTGGCAAGCCAGCCTGTTAAACCCTATCACCGTTTATTTTATCCTGTCGGTGCCAATAGTTTTACCGGTGCAGATACGGCTTCGTTATCTGCGGTTGATAGTGTCAGTTTGGTAAGCTGCCATTGTTATGGCAGCCTTGCTGCCGCCCCGGGTACTCAACCGGTTACAGAAGCCTGCAATCCACTGTATCCTAAAATATACCCTACTGTTTTTTTTGGTCGTTGTATAATAACCGTACAGCTTGTTGTTCGTATCAATGGGAAGACATCTTATGTTTCAGCAGGTACTACGGTCAACAATATTATCGAGACTGCTCAGCCTGTAAGCAGTCAGCCATTGATGTTACGGATAAACCGCTACCTCAATGGCGACAAAGCCAGTATCATTTATCCGGCGGGTAATACCACCGCTGCCATGGATATGACGGTATTACAGGGAGATGAAGTGATCTGGCTCTCGCTGGGAGATTTCCAGCTGGTTGAACGTCTCCAGGCTATTTACCGCATTACCAGTCCTGCCCCCGATGCATTGTCTCTTGGCAGACTGGGGATTACTTCCTTTGGAGATATATCAGTATACAGTTTGCCAGGTGCTGATAATATGGCGCTGGCACTGCTGCAATCACATGATAAACCCAGTACCTATACAGCACCGCAAATTGGGATAGCCTTGTTTACCATTTACAATGCCACTCCATTTACAGATGCCTATACAGGTGGACAGCTTGCTTATTCATTGTATTTTGCCGGGTTTGATTCCCTGGATGTTGCTGCCGGAGTTGTTGCAGGGTACACGCCAGTGATCACGATGCAAACAGGTGGGATACTTGTCGGATTTTTATTATTCTCCGGTATTGGTTACACGGTAACAGAAATTGCCAATGGTGTTTTCCAATCCCTTGACAGCAGTAAACCGGAGAATGCATATTACCTGGTTCAATCATTGATTGAAGGTTCTTTGCAATTTGGACAATCTTATACGCCAGCTCAGGTAGCCGAAGGTGTTTGTCATGCCATTACTTATACTTCTGCATCTGCTTTTCAGCTGGCAGCAGCATTGATGCAGGGATCTTCTATTGCAGCACCCGCAAAACAGGAATATGCCGCTCCTCTGACAGCTGCTGCTTTGTTCTATGCCTTTAACACAACTGGTATTGTTCTTACCCAAAATGACCTGGCGATGGCCCTTGCCAAAGCTTTCAATGGCCAGCCGCTTGGATATCCTGTGGACCAGGTTGCCTTGGGTGTATTTAGTGTCTATCCGCAGTCTGATGCCACCACCATTGCTACAGCACTTCTCAACAGTGGTGTTAATTATACAATGAATGATGTTGCCAAGGGTACTTATGCGGTAAAGTTATATGACCCGCAACCGGGGCACGAGCTTAGCGCCGAAGAACTGGCCAATGCTTTGTATACAGCTTATGGATCAGCTGCTGAAAATATACCCAAGAATGTTGCGGTCGCCCTGGTCTATGCAATCAATGGTGTTACGGCTAATACAGTAGCTGCTGCAGTAGCTACTGTATTTGGATACCTCAACACAAAACCTCAGTATACCCAGGCGAATATCAATACCATTGCCTCTGCTGTCACATTTGCATTTACACTTTCTGGTACTGACCAGCCTTCTGTTAATTCAGCCGCAGCGGCTTTGTTGTTTGCATTTACGGGTGCATCTGCATCAGAATTGGCAAATGGTTTGGTAGCCGGTTTTCAGTATACGGTATCAGGCACCAACCTAGCCGCCATGAGTACCACCTGTAATGGAGTCGTTAGTGCATTGGCTTTTGATAAGAGCAGCCAGGCACAGGTTACCACAACGGCCGGCGCATTACAAAATGCTTTCCAGGTAAATATGCAGGACCAGCCTTGCGCAACAACGCTTGCGCAGTCTTTGGTATCCGGGTTCAATGGTATACTGGCACTCACCCTGGCAACTTCACTGGTTCAAACAGGAACCTATGTAAAATCCAATGTGGTTGATGTAATTCTTCCCACACAGGCGGCAGCTATTGCAATGGGGTATGCTGCCACCAGTCAGCCGCAAATAAACACGCTGGTAGATGCGATCAAAACATCGATGGGCCTTGACGGTACGGTCCAAAATGATGTGAATTATTTGTCCCGTGCGATTGCCAGGATCAATACAACCGTTGTCTCCCTGCTTATCAACGGAACTTCATTGCAGGTAAGTTTCAGTTATAGTGGGACCAGTCAGACAGATATCAATCTTTTTTCGGTTGCACTTACTTATGGATATACACTAAATGCATCCTTGCAAACTGACGTAACTAATTTATGCGGGGCCATAGTACAGGTGTTCGTCTTTGTGAAAACCAGCCAGACGCAGGTTGCAGCAACCGGGAATGGATTGGTTGCTTGTTTTGGATTTCAAAGCAGTAGTCAACCCAATATCAACAGCGTGGCTGTTGCGCTGGTATCCACATTTAATTATGCAGGCTACAGTGGTCTTTCTTATTTAAAGGCGGATGCACAGTTTATAGGGGGTGTTTTACAAACGGTTTTCAATGGCATCACCATAACACAAATGTTACCTTCCCTTCGTTCTGGCTTTACTTCATTCCTGCCAGTGGATGCGGGAAGTATTTTAACCTCGCTGTATCAACTTAACATTAACAGCGCTACAGACATTGCAACACTTGGTGGTCTTATCGGCAATAGCTATGCGCAACTCTCTACAGCACCCTATGGCGTAGCATCTGTTTCACTCTGCGTTTTCTCCCCTGGATTTGCCTACCTGGTTGCCAGTGGATGGATCGCCAAATGGTACCAGGGATGGACAGGATCGGATTTTACCATTTTTAACAATGTATACAATACACCCATCTGGGCGCAGGCACTTGTGTTGATCAATAGCAGGCAGACCCCAAGCAATATGGCTGTCACCTTACAGCAGGGCTATGACGGGTCACATGCTTTAGCCGATGAGATGGTCCAGACCCTTGCTGCCTGTTACAATTACATCGATGCTTCAGTCTCCGTGATCCCTGTGGGAACGGCAATGAAGGCAGCAGGCTATTCCTTAATTCAGACCAGCGGCGCGATGGGCAACGGGCAATACAAATCACAGTGGAGCATTACTTATTATAACCAACTGGTAGCCATTTTCACGGGTACTACACTTAAACAAAACATGAATCAAATGACAACATCGAACACATCATCAAAGATCTCTTTAGCTGAAATTGTCAGTAAGGGCCTGGCCACAGATGCCAGCAGGCTAACCGTTGCGCTTGGGTGCAGGATCGGAGGTAACCTGGACCCAATTGAGTGTGCACCTACGCTTTATAATTACACGGACCCTTCAGGCCCCAACCCACCCAATGCCATACAATTGTCAACCGTACTTATGATAGCCTGGGGCGGCATTATTACACCGGCTATTTTGACCAGCGCCCTCCAGACAATATCCGCATATACACCAACAGCTATTACAGCAGCAGTGACTAACCAGTACACACTTAATTTTCTGGACAGTTATGTTCAGCCTACCGCTCCACTTGCCGCTGTTGGACTTTACCAGGGCAATCTGGTAACGCTTTCTTCAGGTGAAGCCGTTACCTACCTGGTCATATCCTGTATGCCGGGAGATTATGCGCCAACACCCGGATCGATGATCGCTGCACTAGCAGCGGTGGGTGTAAATGTGGGTACACTTGCGCAAACTAAAGCTGCTGATTACCTCTCTACTTATCATTGCTGGGTATCCCAGTTGATCACAGGCCAATCTTTTACGCGTTTGCTCGTATTGGAAGCAAGCGCTGCTGGTACAGTCGGTTGGATCCCGGGACTGTTTACGGCATTACAGACTTTTGCAACTGCCCAGCAGCAAACGGATATCACCATCGCATCTGCCATGCTTTCCACAGGAAGTGTGGGGGCAGACCCTTCGCAGGTGCTTACGGCTCTTTTTACGGGGGCCAAGACATTAATGAGCCCCTCGCCTGTCGGCCTGTATGCCTGCAAGCTGGTTAATTACAATGCCAGTTGGAACGCCGCTCTGATCACCACATTTGATAGTTTAAAAACCACTTAAAATTCATCCTATGGGACTTACGCTACTTTCTTCCGTTACTATTGACCACCCTGGAGCCGGAACCAGAACATTGCAACTCTGCCAGGGTGATCTGTCTAATATGTTACCAGCAGATTATGTTGATATTTTGGTTGTTTCCGCTCTCCCTGGTGACTACTCACCAACACCCGGATCACTGATCGGAGCACTGAGTGCAAACGGTGTTTCTGTTCAACAGTTATCTGGGAACAAAGCATTTAATTATGAACCGGTCTTACCTACCTGGGCTTCTCAGCCCATCACCAACCCATCACCGGGCATTGAGTTTGGAAGGATCGTCGTATATGAACCCGCCAATCCTGCGACAACATCCGCACAACTGATCAGCACTATTTTTCAGAGTGTCCAGGCTTTCCAGGGATCTACAGCGGCTACTGTCGCACTTCCACTCGTATCGACCGGATCAGGTGGTGCAGATCCCTCACTTATTTTAAGAGAATTATTTTTTAGCGCCGCCCATGGAGCTGCCACCGCCTTTCCGCTCAATCTCATCAAGCTTGTGATCTATAACCAGTCGCAGGTTGCTCCCTTACTTGCCCTCTTTAATACCTATGTCTATAATTATACGAACCTGCCAACCTTATCCGGGCTTCCTGGTAATTATTCCGGGTATGCGGGTCAGTGCTGGTCATGGGCACAGGCCAATGCCGGCAATTTTCCTAATATGACTGCGAGGCAGCTTTTTGGGGTGCAGATGTATACCAGTAACTATTATGGTACCATCAATGGCGCCTTGCGGGCGAACAGTTTGGTTGACCCGACGTATATGGCTATTGAACCGCTTATTGAAGCGATCGATTCCGGACTGTCCAATATTGTGGCGTCTCCAGGTCTGACCTATCGGGGTATCAATTCGCTTTGGAATCCTTTTACACCCGGCACCACGGTACTTGAGTTGGCATATACAAGTACCTCAAGACCGGCCAGTGGATTTTATTATTCCGCTCCTTATAAGATCAACCTGACTGGACAAACCGGTAAGCCCATCGCCAATATTTCCCAATACCCATCGGAAAATGAAATTTTATACCATAGGTTAATGAATGAGCTGGTGACGGCAAATGCAAACAACCTGATTGAATGTACAGAGGTAGTGGTAACACTTCCCTAAAATATTATCATCATTATTAAAACTTATATCCTATGGCACTCCAGGGAATTTCAGATAACAGTTTACAGGTGATCCTGGCCTTCCGGTCACGTTTTGCACTGCATACCAATTTTGCAGCCAACCAGCTACCCGTTGTACAAGAGGTTCAAAATTTACAAAATGATTTTACCAACGCGCTCGACCAGCATGGTTTTACACAGGTATTTGACTGGAATGAGTGGGCAGCAGGCTTACTGGCCAATATCAATGATCCGGTCTTGTTGGCCAGTGCAGATTTCGATACGCTATGTAAAATCGTTACGGCACATATACGAACTGATCGGTTCGTGCGGGGGCACTTGCAAAACCTGATCTCAACCGGTTATTTCATTTTATTTCTAAACAGACTGGAAGTGTTGAACGCAGGCTAACCAATAGCTAAAAGTCAATCATAACAGCTAAAAATAGATAGCTATGAAATACCTGTCGTCTTTTATCATTCGCCCGCGCCTGCTTTTGCTTATCTCTGCTGCCTGTTTCCTGCAGCAGGGGTTTTCTTCTCGCCAGAAACCTTCTGCCCTGACGATACAGCAGGCAGATACGGTTATTCATAAAGCAAAAAAAATACCGGTAGCCAATGGTATGTTCCTTAGTTTTTCCGACCTCCATTTTGATCCCTTCAGTTTTCAGGGCATTACAGATACTTTACTGCACTCACCGGTTGAGCAATGGGCAGGTATTTTTGAAGCTGCGGCAAAGAGCCAGGGACTGGGCGGTTATGGGAATGATGTTAACTACAATCTTTTTATATCCGCTGTACAAAAAATGAAACGGGTAAACCCACACCCCGATTTTATTGTGATGTCAGGCGATTTTATCTCCCACGATTTCGGTCTTAATTTTCAATCAGCCACCGGTATTTACAATAGTGATACTTTGTTTGGTTTTATCCGCAAGACCATTGGATTTGTTACATCCACGATTGAAAAATATTTTCCCGGGATCAGCCTGTTCCCGGTCCTTGGCAACAACGACTCTTATTGCGGAGATTACCAGGGAGAGACAAGCGGTATTTTCTTTAAACAGATTGCGCAGATGTGGTATCCCCTGGTAAAGAAAAATGTGAACGCCCGTGCGTTCAGGGAAAGCTTCTATAACGGCGGGTATTACGAAGCAAGAAATCCGGCCGATTCCGCTCATACCATCCTTGTACTCAATACGGTTTTATATTCCAGCAGCTATGATGCGCTTAAATATCCTAATTATTGCAGCCGGTCCAAACCTGATTCAGCAGGGATCCTTCAAATGGCCTGGCTCAAAAATCAGTTACGCAGGAACCGCGCGCAGGGGAAAAAAGTCTGGATACTTTCTCATGTACCTCCAGGGATCAATGCCTATGCCAGTTCAGGCGGACCGGGTTCATGCACCGATAATATTTCCGGCTTCTGGAAGGATTCACTCAACCAGGTATATCTAAAGCTTCTGGCGAGTTACAAAGATGTTGTCCAACTGACCATGGCCGGTCATACCCATATGGATAATTTTCAGTTGTTTCTTGACAGCAATTATACTGCTTATAACTTTATACATCTTACCCCTTCGATCAGCCCGATCTTTAATAACAACCCTGCTTTCCAGGAGATCTCATATATCAAAGGTTCTGCTGCCTGGAAAGATTATACGACCTGGTTCCTGCCCGACATGGGAGATACTACCCACGCCGATCCGTGGCAAAAAGAATACAGTTTTGGAGATATCTATGGAGAGACAATGATCACAGCACAAAGTCTTAAGCGTGCTTTTTTGAAGATCTATTTAGATACGGCTACCAGAAAAAATTATATGCGGTTCTATAATACCGGCAATACGTACCAGCCGGCTATTAACGGCAGGAATTTTCTGGCTTACTGGTGCTCGATCGGTTATTTGAATGCAGCGGGTTACGGCGATTGTGCCTGCGGAATAGCGGCAAAACCAAAACTGTTTACCAATCAAAACAAGCCTTAGTCAAATGGGACAACCAATGATATTTCAGGTCAAACAACTTAATGGTATCCCATGGATATTACCCAACGGTATTATCTCTGGCAAAAGCTTGTCCTTTTCTATTACAAGTGTTGCCGGAACCAATTCTGTATTGCAGGGTATTACAACCGGTAATTTTCAGCTAGCCTGGAATGGCACCATTGCACAGGTATCCACCATTGCCGGGTTTAATCTTTTTGACCAGGCCAACAGAAAACCTCTGCGAGATTCCCTGGATGCATTTATCATTGCCCTAGATCAACTGGAAGCTACTGCGAACCTGGTACCCGGGGGCGCAAGGTTGATAACGCAGATAACTGCGCAATATTTACCACTGCCTTTATCCGAAGTTCCGCTGTATTTTTTCAACCTCACCAATCCATTGCTGTACACTTTTTTACAGGCAACACAAACCTATATCGATCTGATACCGGGCATGCGTCTTGCCGTATGCGGAGCCAATCTCTACCAGGAGAATCTGGATACGGGTGCAGTACCTGCCTATGGGGGCAGTGGAAACAGTTACCTCTATATCAGTACGATTCCGGGCAAGAATCTTCTTTCCTATGAATCATTTTTAGACAATATGGGAATTCATGTTCCGCTTGGCGCAGGTTCAAAGATCAGGGTCGCATCCGGTTCGGTTGATTTTATGTCTGGCACCGAACTCCAGCCCTATAACCGTTTATTTTATCCGACAGGGCCTGGCAATAGTTTTACAGCCATTAATCTACCAGACAATAACCCCGCGAACAATGCTTCTATTGTAAGGGCTGAAAGCTACCAGAACATGTTACAGTATACCAATAGTTTTCCATTTTGTTGCCAGGCAGCCGGTGGACGCTGTTCTCTTTTTTTTGGAAGGACCCAGCTCATTCCCCAGATCAATATCCGGGTAAATAGTGAGCAGGTATTTGTGCCGGTTGGAACAACACTGAGACATGTTGTGGAGAAATCATATACGTCCGTTGCCAGACCGAAAAACCTTCAGTTCCTCCGCTACATCAACCAGTATGGAATAAACATCATTTTTGAAAATGCCACCATTGGCTTTGATATGTTTTTAGTACCCGGTGATGATATTTCCTGGTAGGCCTCATTTTACAATCAGACAATATGCCGTTAACACTTATCTATGAATACGATGCAGGAGGGATCCAGTTCTCGCTGTATGGCTATTCAAGCGGTGTCACAGATAAAATCAATTTCTGTTTTCTCTGGGTAGGCCCACAGCCCGTTAGTTCGCCTGATCTTCCTGCAACATGGTCACAGGCGGGTATGTATACTTTTTTCCCTCCATTAAACAGTTCTGACTGGTCCGCCTTTGCGGTAAGTGTATATGCGCTATACCAGCAATACAGTGGATACAAGCTTCGCTTTGCGTGGTCAGATGATCAGGCCTCGCAATTAATAACGGGTATTTATGTGAACAACAATCTTGTCACAGCTGCAAGTAATATGCGTCTATCGCAGTTTCAGTTATTACTCCTAAGCGGTCAGCAACCTGCCATAGCAGTCAATGCAACCAAGGATGGGTTTATCATTACCAACAGCAATAGCCTTGTACTTAATCCTGACACATACGATCAGCATAGCTCGGTCATTTCATTGGGTTCCGATCTTGAGATCAGGGTATCTTCTATTGAGCAGGGTACTTTACACTTTTCGGTTAATATGACAACGGCCCAGTTATCTGCCTGTCATGCGGGGATACATTATTACCATAGCCAGACCCTGAAAGGAGATCCAAATCAACCGGATTATCCATACTATTTCACATTTGATTTTCCTGTGCTGAACCCAGCCACCAGCCTGCTGATGCAGGTTAGCCTGGATGTCTTGTCACCACTGGATCCCACACGCAGCAGTTTTGCATTAACGGGTAGTGATCCTATTGCCTCTTTACTGGTCACCAAAAATGGTCATTATTTGTCACTGCAACCAACCACGACTACGGTTACAGGTAACAATTGTTTTGCACTGGTGCAATACCCCAGACAAGCCCAGGAAACAGGACTGTTATGCCTGAGTTTACAGGGAACTTTTGTATTGGTATTGGAAAACAGTATTGCAAAAAAAGCGGCAGATAATTTGAATCAATTGCTTTGTGGTATTTCAGGAACAGAGCATATCTCTTTTATTTCAAAAAGTACCGACTATGCTGGTGACTTGATTGATTTTATACCAGGCGGTTCCGCTCTGGCGCCTGTGTTTCCTGTTCTCAAACAGGAAACGGCCAATACCGGCGCTGCTCCCCTGTTGACCACAAATGAATTTTGTACAACATCCTGGATACAGGTCAGAAAGAATATAGCCGCCCCGACAGATAATACTGTCAACTATTATTATTGCCAGCCTGCTGATGCCGCGTTATTTAAACCTGTTTCCAGTGATACCTTCCTCAATATATTCGATGCAGAAGCAGGAAGTACATATGATGGGACGCAAACCCAACCTGTACCGAAATGCTTCCCGTTGGCGCCCTTTGCCCTGGTAGCAGAAGCAGCCAGCGAATTACCATTCCCCGGGAGTCCATCGGATTTTGAGTACCAGATTCTCAATCCATTCAGAAAGACCACTATTGTAACCAAAATGGATATTGCTGCGCGGCAGGCCCGTTACCAGGCTTACCGCAAACGGCTCGCAATAGATCCCTCTTTGGTAATTGAATATAATTATACGACAACACCACAGGGTTTGCTGGTACAGGTTGATAATTCAAGCGGCGCACAAAAATGGACCAACCTGGTGCTTGCCAAAAATGATGATACCAAAGTGCCGGCTGATGTACTGCTAAACCTGGTGGATGTAAACACGACGATACAGAGTGCTTTCCAGACCAATCAGCAGTTCCTGGTTGTTTCAAAACAGGGCAGCTTGGGTACTTTAACAAGTGATCAGCAAGCTACTGACGGTGATACTGTATTTCACAATACCATTAGTATTGCCGGCTGGCCATTTCATATTGGTGTGGGTAAGAATAATTATGGTGATTACAGCAATGTGATGCTTTTCAAGTTCTGCAGCGGATCGGTTTCAGACCGGGTACAGAATACACAGAGCTGGACACAGCCGGAAGATTTTGTGGGGGATGGTAATGCGCAGACAATGTTATCACGGTGGCTGCTTAACTATTGTAACGGCATTGATCAGCAACACTCACTTGCCAACCCCGCTTACGAAAACATTTATACCATTATCCATGATGTGAACTGGAATGGAATACTGGCATTGAATGTTGACATAGGCTTAAGTGATTTTCCGGAGGATATCAAGGGGCTGCTGGGTGGTATTGATACCAGCCGTTTTAAAGCCAATCATTTTGGTGTGGAAGTGAACCATATCACGATAACAGGAGGCGTGATCCAGACCCCGGTTAGCAGTTCGCTGTTTGGCTTGATTGATTATACCGATCCCGGGTATACCACTGGCCAGGAACCACCCGGACCGACCGATGTGGATTACGATTTCAAGGTACTAAAACTGTTGGTGCTATTTAACAATTCTGCGATTGTTGATTTCAAGAGTAAGCTACAGCTTACCATCAATAATCTTTTCAGTGACCAGGTAGTGAGTACAGGCAGTCAAAGCGGGCAATACAATACCATTCTGCTGAATGGTTCTTACGAAAATCACAATGGGCAAAACACCTATATCTTCAATGAGACCGGCGATCAGTTATTTACCCTTTCGAACAATGTTCTGCAGGTAGTAGAAATCCTTAAAGTGCAGTTCAGTACGCTAAGTACCGACCAGTCAAGTGACGATGTCAGGTCACGGTTCTCCATATGGGGTAATTTACATTTTGCTTCTTTGCCGGGGATGGACGCGTTCTCTTTTGAAAAACTTGCTTTTACCAACCTGGGAATCCGGATGGATTTTTCCGACCTCAACCCATCCAAAAGAAATTTCAGTTTTGATCCGCAGGTTGTCAGTTTTGACATCGTTAATTCAACCGGAAGGTCAAAGAGTTTCGTGTACAATTATCCACTGGCGATGAGCGGGCTTATGTATGGGGATGGAACACAGATGCCAAAGGACCTGGGCTATCTTTCTGTCAGCTCACCACTGGATGGCAACAGTAAAACGATTCCCACATCCTGGTATGCACTATCCTTTAACCTGAACCTGGGCACATTGGGTGCGCTGGGCTCTAAAGTCGGCCTGACTGCCAACCTGGTATTGGTTTGGGGTGCGGCATTGCCCAACCCGGGTCCGGCAGATTTTGCTGCGGCTGTTTTTATCCACCTGCCTGGAACCGGCGGCAGCAGCAGTTTTTTCAGCCTGCAGAATGTATTGAAGCTTTCCATTGGCAGTATTCAACTATTTGTTGATGATAATACGCTAACAGGTACAACCGCTTACCTCATCAAATTTACCAATATAGCATTGAAGGTGTTAAGTAAGCAACTTCCCTCTAAGGGAAAGATCGGTATGTATTTGTTTGGAGATCCGGGTAAGCATGGTCAGCCAACAGATGATCCAACACAAAGCAGTCTCGGCTGGTATGCTGCTTATCAAAAAGACAAAACATAATTATTCATTGTAACCCAGATAAGGCATGAGACAAGTATTTAAAATATTAATCAGCTTTCTGTTACTCCTGCAGTTCCTGTTTGTAGCGGCACAAAAAACACAGTTGGAGATCCACCAGATCAATGTCGGAAATGGGGATGGCGCTTTGATTAATCTATACGACAATGATAAGCTGGTATATACAATCGTTATCGATGGCGGGCTTGCCTCGAGTTCAAGTGATTTTGTGCCCTACCTGAAAAATTTCATTCCCGACATGGAAGGACATCCCGGAAAAAAAGAAATCGATTGGGTGATACTCTCACATAATCACCAGGATCATTTTAACGGGCTGGTACAGATGTTCAATGACGATGCATTTATTATCAGGGAAATTACTGACCAGGGTGGATATGGCATGGGAGATGGCGCATACAAGATGCCATTGAAAGATGCATTGAACACAAATTGTGTACCATTTATAACCAGGGATCTGAAGAATAAAAAAAACAAAGACAAACCACAACCTGCGCTGTCAGAATATGTAAAAGCCGTACAAAGGGCTTACACCAGGGCAAAGGCATTTGATGGAGAATCGATCACGCCCGGGATTGTATTTGATACCACTGCCAAAGCATTTAAAAACTTTCGTCTTCCGGATATTGGAGGAGTGGAGCCGGTGTTATATTTTATTGCGGCCAACGGATTTACCAGGGGATTGACAACGCGAGATATCGGACCTGGCACCTATCCCAATCCCAATAACTTTTCCTTCGGCTGGATTTTAGAATTTGGACAGTTCCGGTTTTATTCCGGTGGGGACCTGGGCGGATACCCAGAGGGTTATACTGACCAGGAAACACAGATGGCTGCTTATCTGACAACCAAATATCCTGACAACCTTCCTTTAACCGGGATACATACTGCTCAAAATTTTCCCGGTCATGTATGTGTAATGAAAACAAATCACCATGGCAGTACCAAAAGCAGCCGCCCTGAATTTTTATCTGCCTTGGCATATTCTGCTATCGTAACCTCAGCCGGTAAGCATTCCCGATGGAAGATCCCGACAGTTGAATTTGTCGACAGAGTAGCGGATAACCCCGCTTTCGGTGCGAAACAAGGAATTTATTTCACCCAGTTATACGATTACACAAAGGGAAACACCGCATTAAAGGAAGCCAAGGCCAAATTCGCCGGGAAGGCTGCCTACGATTTTATCGCTCCTGGTCCAACCGCTGACAAACAATACAGTTTCGTTTTCCTTGTAAAACCCAAAACCAGTTATACAGACCCTCATGGAACCAGAACTGTTGATATCGAAGAAGAATCGCTGTTCACGGTAAATAAGGTACGAACTGATACACGTGCAGTTAGTACCCAGTACGTGTTTCTGTGCCACAAACCATCTTGATATGACAAAAGCGAATAAAATGAATACATCAATAAAAAAATATCTTCTGCTCACATTGCTATTGGTTGTGCTGCATTCTTCTGCCCAACAAAACCGGATGGATATTCACCAGATCAATGTTGGCAATGGCGACGGGGCATTGATCATGCTTTACAATAACGATAAGGTCGTTTATACCATTGTGATAGATGGCGGCCTGGCTACTTCAACCAACGTCTTTGTCAATTACCTAAAAGTCAATATCCCTGATATCAGCAGTACTATTGCAAAAAAGAAGATCGACTGGGTCATTCTTTCCCATAACCACCAGGACCATTTTAATGGGTTGGTACAGGTATTTGAAGACCCGGATTTTATTATCAAGGAAATCACCGACCAGGATGGTTATACAATCGGGGAGGACAATTACGCCCTTCCTTTAAAACCCTGCCTGGCCGATAATAGCGTTCCTTTTATTACCTTATCGAAAAGTAAAAAAAATCCGCAGCAGGCACTCATCGATTATGTCAAAGCGGTCAAAACAGCCGATGACAGAAAATTCGCCTTTGATGGGGTACATATCATCCGCGGGATTGTATTTGATACCACTGCCAAAGAATTTAAAGATTTTACGCTTCCCAAGGTAGGCGCCATTACTCCGGAGATACACTGTATTGCTACCAATGGATATACGAGGGGGAAAGCAGGAAGGGACCTGGGGAATTTTAATCCTAATAATTTTTCCTATGGATGGGTAATTGAATTCGGAGCATTTCGCTTTTATACCGGCGGTGATCTTGGTGGGTATACAGTTGGATACACGGACCAGGAAACACCAATGGCTGATTATTTAAAGGACACTTATAAAAACGCTTATCCACTGACGGGTAGTTCAACGGCCACTAGTTTCCCGGGGCATGTCTGCGTGATGAAAACCGATCACCACGGAAGTACGCAAAGCAGCAACCCCGCTTTTTTATCTACAGTAGCTTATTCAGTTATCATGACATCTGCCGGCAAACATGCACGTTGGAAAATACCTACAGTTGATTTTATTAACCGGGTTGCGGCCAACCCCTCATTTGGTGCCAAACAGGGAATCTATTTCACACAGCTATACAACTACTCAAATAACAAAGCGCTCGCTACAGCCAATTCAAAATTTGGAGGCGCAGCCAAGTATGATTATATCTCGCCTGGCAGTACCGCTGCCACGCAATATAGTTATGTTATCACTGTCGAACCAGCTGCAACCTATGTTCCTCCCCCACCCGCCGCGCCAAGGGTAATTGACATAACAACCGAATCCTATTTTACTGTTTCTAAAGTTCAGACAAGCACCGGAACCAAAACACTGCAATATGCTTATCTGTGCCATAAACCTTCTTAACTATGTCCCTGCAGCAATTATATACTACACTTAATACGGCTATCCAGGCACTGTCTCCTGGACAGCCCCTGCAGGTAAGTTATACACAGGTAGCAGATGATAATTTTTACTACATGCTCCTGTTATTAAAACAGACTAATCTTACGGTATATAAGCCAGTACTGACTTGGGAAAACAACAATACACAATTGAATCTGACAGGTGAATTGCTGATCTATAATTCGAGCAGTGCAGATTTTAAACTTGCTTTTACCGAAGACGAGAATAGCCAGTTGGTCTCCAATGTCAATGGGACCCTGCCATCGCTGGGAATCGCAGATCTGATCAGTTTACAGCTGATTGCTCCGGGAACGGATTCTGTCAGCTATATGCCAGACCTGGTATTCACAGGTGTACTGCTTGCCGCCGCTTCCGATACCCTCGCAATGTCTCTTACAGCGACCCAGCATAATTCAGGATGGAGTATCCTGGGGCTTTCCTTATTTCCATTGACAGATATCGGGTATATCTACACGGCAACCATTGTTGCAGGAGCTCCAGAGTCATTGCCGCAGTTTTTTGTCACGGGTACTTTTCAGCTGGGCCAGACCACTATTGTCCTTACCGTTCAGGTACCTGTCAGTGATATGGATGCACAGGGTCAGTGGCTCCTTAATTTTTCTTTGCCTAAACCCTTAAACAATACTTTTGAGGATTTAAGTAACCTGCTTTTCTTTAACAACCTCAATGACAGCGTTCCCTCCCAGATACTATCGATGCCTCCGGGCAAAGATGATACAGGCATTTTTTTAGACCAGTTACAGATCTTGTTCTCGGTCTCTAACCGTTCAATACAATACCTGAACATTTTTGTTTCTGCACGTGGTGAGTGGGACCTGGGACCTGTAAAACTTACCTACTCTGACCTGATGCTCGGCTTTACTCCGGGTAATACTTCCTCCGGTATGTCACTTGCCATACTCTTCGATCTGACCATGGTTTTTGGAAGTCTTGATCCATTGACACTGTCCTTAAGCATTCCTTCAATTAAAGACAACTGGACAGTCAGTTTAACCAGTGACGGAACAATGAATTCCATGGATGATATCCAGAACGTTCCCGGTTCGGTGAGTAAGGACAAGTTTCATTTTCCAAAAGCGATCAATGATGCTTCTTCCGGTCTTTCCTTACAGGATTTTACGGCGGTATTCAATCCATTTGCAAAAACATGGGAGCAGGTAAATATTGAGATCAAGTATGAAGGGCAGTGGTATATTCTTCCAAGCTTCCTCGAAGTTAAAAAAATAGACCTGCTTGTCAATGTGGCAAATAACAGCGATGGAAGCGGGGTTGACATTACGGGTTTCTTTACCACGGATATTTTCCTGGGTGATCAGAACGGTTTTGACCTGAATATCTATGTGGAGAAAAGAGCGGACAGTTGGTATTTTTCAGCCAGCGCAGAAAATATTTACCTGACCCAGATCATTAAGGAATTACTGGGTAATGATTTTACCTTACCCGCCTATATACCTGCCATCACGGTAGATTATCTTACACTATCCATTGATACCGGAACCAATACATATACAGGTGCAGGTAAAATCTCCATGCAATGGCCGGTTCGCATAGCAGGTGACGACTATAAACTTACCGCTTCCGTTGAAACACAGATCACATCCGTACGGGGTACCACACCAATCAATAGCGGTTTTGTCCAGGGGATCATCAGTATTCCCGATGCACCGGGTTTTAACAATGCCCAGTTAATGCTAACCTATACGTTCGGGAAGGACGATGTGTATACGGCAAGTTTTATGGGTGCGAGTATCAGTTTTGTAGCGAGTACCGGACTGATCAATCTTAACCTCGGTGACCATACCCTGGGTGATATGGTGTCTAAGATTATTTCATGGGCCGAACCCAACAGCTCTGCTACACTCGAAGCGCCATGGGATATCCTTAATGACATCAGTTTAAAAGATCTCAATTTCTTTTTCAATATCAAAGACAAGTCTTTTGGTTTTGAATACAAACCAGGGAACGGTATTGACCTGGGTATCGTCACCATCAACGGTATCGGGCTTAAATATGTAAAAGTGAATGGCAAATACCAGGTACAAATGATCCTGGACGGCCAGTTGTTCGGCAACCCGATACCTAGCTGGGATCTGCTCGATCCCGGTTCGGCGCCACAGGTTCCGGGTAATGGCGATAGTAATTTCGATCTCGATTTTCTTGCCTTGGGACAACGTGTCGGCTTGCGTGACACTACGAAGATCGATAACCTGGACCAGGCTATCAAGGCTTACAAAGCCGCTTTTGAAGAACCCACTGATCCGGACAAGGTTCCCATCAATGATCAATCACCGATCGTTTTCAATGCCAATGCCAACTGGCTGATCGGTGCACGGTTTATTGTGATGAATACGGTTGATATCGGAATCATTTTTAATGACCCTGAGTTATATGGACTGTTGATCAAACTCAGTGGAGAAAAAGCAAAAATATTCGCGGGCCTGGAATTCCAGATTATTTATAAGAAAGTAAGTGACACCATAGGTGTTTATGAAATAGAATTAAAATTACCGGACCTGATGCGTCACCTGGAATTCGGGGCCGTATCTGTCACCTTGCCGATCATTGGCCTTCAGATATATACCAATGGTAATTTTAAAATTGATGTTGGGTTTCCATGGAATGGTGATTTTACCAGGTCATTCTCTGTTCAGGCATTTCCATTTATCGGCTCAGGTGGATTTTATTTTGCCTGGCTAAGTTCCGAAACAGCCACTTCGGTACCCCGAATCACAAGCGGTAATTTTAAACCCGTTATTGAATTCGGTATTGGCGTATCACTTGGTCTTGGCAAAACCATTGATGAAGGTGTCTTAAGTGGTGGGCTCAGCGTCACCGTGATCGGGATACTGCAGGGGGTGATTGGTTTTTATAATCCCAACCCACTACCCAATGGTTCCCCTGCAGTATCAGGCGCCAATTACTATGCCATACAGGGAACCTTATCTATCGTCGGGCATGTATATGGATCCATTGATTTTGCCATCATCAAAGCCAGCCTGGATATCACTGTTTTCATTACAGCAAGGATCACTTTTATCTGCTATGAACCCATTACTATTTTCCTTGAAGCCGGGGTCAGTGTTACACTCACCGTTTCAATAGACCTGGGTTTATTCTCGATCAATATCCATCTGTCCTTTTCAGCAACGATCAGTGAAACCTTTACAGTCGGAACTGCCTCTACACCGCCATGGACACTTGCCCAGCAGCAGGACAAGCGTTTACTCGTCAATCACCATGCATTACTTACGCAAATCAATTCCCTAACGCCACCACATAAGATCGTGATGAGCTGGGTTCCCTTACAATATAACCAGGGCGTGCTAAAGCCGGTGTTGAATATTTACTTTGTGCCTTCCCTGACTGTCACTTTAGATGATAGTACACAAACTCCTTCGCAGCTTGCACAGTATATGACCATGCTGTACCTTGATTCATCTGATCCGACTGTGAAACCGCCTGCACCGAGTTCATTCTCCAATCTTGTCAAAGGCCTGATCGTTTGGGCGATCAATGCAAATACAACGGATAAAACATGGACCACAGCTATATTCAGTGAAGTGGTGACTCAGAAAGTAGATATTCAATACCTGCAGAATATTTATACCTATCTGAGCTGTCAGCCGGATATCAGTATTCCGGTTGACAAGATCAATGATTTCTTAAAGGATGGATTTGCTGTGAATCTGATCTACCAGACGGAAAATCCCGCCAATCAAACATTGTATGGCAGCATATTCCCCATGTTCCCTTTACTCAAACTCAGCGCGGTATACAATACGCAGCCATTCGGTGATACCATCGACTTTGCAGGTTATAATACGGTAAGCGGGCAGTATCAAAAAGACATCACTGCGTATTTTGAAAAAATGACCGTTAGTTTCATGAACCCATTGGAAGCGGCCCAGGATAATTGTTCCATGTATGCAGGAACACCCCTACCTGTTATTGCGGATCAATCGATGGCGGGTTTTATTTACCAGGATTATTTTCTGATGATGGTAAAGGCCGGCATAGGAGAAGCGATCAAACTGATGAAAGCATATCCTTATCAGTACCAGGGTGAATTGCTAAGCGATCTTGCCACGCAGTTTGGTGTAAGCGCTGCTGCCATTGCAATCAGTAACAAATCGATCATCCTAAGCAAAGCGCTTGCCCTTACTCTTTCCGGTGGTTCTTATATTACACAAGGATCGGTTAATCTTTATACACTTGCCCATACCTATAGTGTTACGGTGACGGATATTATTAACCTGAACAGGACAGATAAAAATATCATTCAGGAAAAAATAACGATTTCCTTTACTGACGGATCAAAAACATATACTACCGCTAAGGGGGACAGCTTCCAGGACATAGCCAATCATCTCACGCTGAATGTATCGGTAGATCCTTTGTGTGGAAGCATCCCCGACCTGGTAGCGCTTACTGATATCAGCAGCAATACACAACTGTTGGAAGCGCAACAGGTAGTGCTGGTTTCTCCGCCACGTTATCCGGTTACCAAGGATGATACCATTGATTCAATCGTAAAGAAATATAATCCACAGGCTTTGGCCGGGAGTATGACCACCTATAGTTTTTGCGCTTTGAATGCAATCACTTCAGGATTATTAATACCAGGGGCCATATTACCTTTAGGAACCGACCAGAAATACCCGGTCAGCAGTACAGATACTTTGTTGATATTGGCTGATAAGTTCACCGCGGGTAATTTAAACGACCTTGTTGACAAGATCGCAACGCTTGCTGTTTTGCAGCCGTTGGTGCCGGCTTTCCTCCCATCCTTTATTTATACAACGGATGGTATAGTCGACAGTTTCGAATCCGTTTCTGCTCAATTCATACTTTCTATCGAAACAGTTGTCAGCAATAATCCTACACTGGCGAAAGTTTGGGCCGATGCGACCAGTCTGGTCATTGCCAATGTAGGCGCTTTGACCATTGACACCATTATCACCCAACTTGAAACCGGTGGCGCTTTTACCAATCTGTCCGGTATGGCAGCCCGCTTCCTGCTCCATGGGCTCCGTCTGCCCTCTCCACAGGAATTACATGAGGCGCGTTTATCAGCAGAGCTATTATGGGAAACTTCACTTACCACCTATTCTTTGTATGAATTAACCGGGCAGCGAATGAAATTACCTGTCTTGGCTACTACTGACCAGTTCAGTATGGTATTAGCTAAAGACAGCACCACAACTGACTGGATCCAATTTAAAACCATAACTGCTGTTGGACAAAATATGTCCGCTCCTGAAGACACATTAACCATACAACTCACACCCGGTGATATCGGCAAGGTCAACACTTTACAGGCAGACACGTTAAATCCTAGCGTAAAGGTTCTAAGGCCACAACCCAATTACCTGGAAACCGGCAGGCAGTATAGTTTCTCAAATCCAGTCAGTTGGCAGTACAATGCGACAACACCCCTATGGCCTGGAATAGCAACGGGGGTATTGCCATCTATCTGGCCCATTCCTGATACACTGATGCAGGCAGCCTATAGCCAGAAAAAACTGCAACCGCTGGTTAAACTAAAAGTTGGTACACATGATAATCCAACTGCGCCGCTGACCACCAGTGATGTAACACTTTATAGTTGGGCATTACAGGTAAATCTAACAGTGAGTCGGGTGCCAAAAGATATCAGTGGTACCGATGACCAATCCCTGGCAAACGTATACCAGCTAAACAGTACCGATGAAGCGGGTTTGGTATTGCTCGAAAGGTTGATTCTTTTCAATCAGCAACAAACCAATGATATACTGCAGGCTGTACATATTCTTTATCCGCCAAATGCTACCGGCAATCATAGTGGCGGGTTGCAGTCAAACGGTCTTGACATTACTACCGCATTTATTGTAAAAACAAATTTTTCTACTGAGAGTCATCCGGGGCAATTCATGGACACTGTTCTGACGGCTGATGCGGTTGTATTAAATTCAACACCCAAAGATTTTATTGAGAAAGTATGGGAGGCCAGTATTGTACAGACAGGTGGATTTTACCTTTATTATGCTTTTGGTACTGATCATGCCGGGCTACCGGATAGTCTTTTTACCAATAGCCAGATAGCGACCCTGCAATTGGTCATTACTTTTAATACGAACCTGCAAGGAAATACAATCTATGATTTCATCAACGCAGTAGCTATCGGCGAACACATTAATACAGGGAATGCTGTCTTCTTTGCCCAGGCAGAAGATCAGCCCGTTACTTATCCATATGGCCTTAACGATACTTTAGCCGCCGTCTGTTCACAATACAATATCCTGGTTGATGATCTGGGGAGGGCGTTGCAGGATAATACACTTGTCAATGCACGTGTTCTTACCATTACCGGTCTGCAGTACGAAGTTAAACCGGGTGATAGCCTAAATGGCATTGTTGCGTATTTTGGTGTTGGGCAAACTAATTTTCTGCAACAATTAACAAGTGCCAATCCGAATCTTACCGAACCCGATTATGCTGTAGTGTGGACATTGGTAAATATCCCGTCGATCACATTTACAACAGCTACGACACTTCCAACGCTAACCACTTTACAATTAATTGCAGCTTATTATTTTATGGATGCCGGGATATTGGCAAACCAGGTGCAAAATGTTGCGGGTTTATTTACAGGACAGGTAAGTTTTACTGATAAAGCCATTGACAGGGCCGCGGTTATCGCAGCGGGGAACGTAGCCATCGAGATGCAGCGCAAATATGATACACCAGCTGTTCCACCAACCATCGATGATTACTTCTCTTCTTTGTATAACCTGCTAGGGGTTAGTATTGCGGCTAACGGAGATTTCCTGGCTAGTGGAGAAGGCCTTCCTGCTACCAACAGGGACCTCGATCCGAATATTCCGGGCAGCGCCGCACTATGTAATTTTGATGCGACAAATATCTGGCAGTATTTAAAAACCATCCCAGTGGCCGCCTATGCCAAAACAAATGGCATGATAACAGATGGTGTTATTGCCGAACTATTGGATACCAATCCTTATAGAGGAATCGGGGGAACTGCCCAGGTGAGTATGGAATGGCTTGACCTTTATGGTAATCATACCAAAACACCTTTCAGTTTCCCCGGTGCTTATCCTGTAGGTACACCCGGCCCATTGAATAATTTACCGATCAAGGTTCGTTATTCAGATCCGCTTCTTGCGATAGAAAAATGGCCCAATCTCGGTGTCAACTATCTCTACCAGACCAAGGATGACCAGGCTGTTCTTGAATTGATTTTCAACTTTGATGTGTCTAAATATGCCGTATACCAACCGGTAAATCCTGCACTGCCGGTAAATCCAAGTAATCCGGATGGCACAACCAGAGGAGAGCAATTTACCTCTGATATGGCTATCGCAATGAACAATGCCAAGACAGATCTTCAGACCTATCGAAGTATTTATTACCAGATATGGCAGCAGGATGTGTCTATTGTTATCAATGATACGGTTAGCGGCGCCCTGTGGACACTCAACGCAGCGGAATTGAAACAGGTACGCTCCCTGCTCAATGATATTTACCATTACCTGACGGCTATCATCCAGGCAGGTCTTGTCTATACATATTATGAAGTGCTTCAGGATGATATCAAAGACGACAATCCATATGAAACAGCCGTTTACCTTGCAGGTAAACTATCCGTCCCGGATGTAAATAATCTTATCTCTGTTAACCTGGGTCTTCAGCATCCTTTTAGTATTGATGGAACAGTCGATAATGATTATAAGATCATCGTGCCTTCGATAGCATTGCCTGCGGTCCAGGTATTATCGCAAAACTGTCCGGATAATCGCACAGATGCCATATTTGAGATGAATTGTCAATTCACGATCAACCGGAGTGCAGCGCTGGTTGATGATAATTTTGCAGACGTCCCCGGTGTCGGTTCCGCGCTGACAACACTCAAACCCATTTCCAATTCATTGGCTTATTCCCTGGCCCAGTTTGACATCAATTTTGATCAACCTGGAAGTAACCAGTTAGGGCTGACTGATTTTGCGGGGTATTTTGAGACCGCGTATCACAAACAATACCCGGCATCTATTTATAAAATAGCTACCGGCACCCCGTTGAAAGAGATAGTCACCAATGCAAAGAGCAAGCAATTATGGGTCATCAGGTTTGGAGATCGTGGTATTCAATTCACGATCACAGGGGAGCCTTATTATTATTCTCCGGCCCCGCTGGCTGATTGCCTTTTAAATTTTTCAGGGACCAAGGCCATACCTATTGCACCTTTTGATCCATCCAGTGGTTTAGGTACCCCTGTTAATAAGAATTTTATCGGGATCAATCTTGATACATGGGGCAGTCTTTGCCTGGATGCGATTGATCAGTTATTACTCCCCCAATATGCTGTACCGGCATACATTGTTGATCAGAATGCAGCATCTGAGGCCGAGAAATATTTGCCGGTTATCCTCAGCGCGAAAGAAAGCCTTGCAAAAGCCATTGTTTCTTATAAAAGCATGGACCCGGTCAACAGCCGTTTTCTGAACATCCTTAGTGATCCGGCGATCGATACGCAATATTTATCTGAAGCACAAGAGGCCTTGCGTCAATTACTCCTTGTCAAACTGAGCAATGCCTATGCGATCGATGCGGTCATTCAATTCAAGGCAACTGTTGTTTCGGCTTATCCCAATCTTTCTCAACCGGTAGCTCCTAATCTTTACGGGCAGCCGCTAGCGAATGATCCCGCAACTGATGCGACTGCACCTTCACAGGTATTTTCTCTTTCACCAGCAAAAATTCCGCTCACCAATGGCAGTTCTGATCTGTCCTTTACGTTCAGTACCAAGAATAAGGAAAATCAGAAAAATTTTATGCTGGACCTTTCCTACCAGATCAATCATATTGAATATGATATTACACCGGTAACCGTTACGGGATTTGCAGGAGCAGAAAAGCAAGACTACAATGCAAGCACCTGGCTAAGCCTGGTTACCCCACTTGATCCAGTTGCTATCCTTGTTACTCCGACAAGTTCGACTGTTGAGATCCCTGTTCCCTTGCGCACCTACCCTACGCCGCCATCGCTGGTTTCTCAAGCAAGTAGTCCCCAAAAGATCACTGGCCCGGGTGACAAAGAAAGGCTCAATCAGCTATTACAATGGCAGTACAATTATACCTATAGTCAAATCGAAGCCGCGCAGGATTCCATTAACACCGAGTTACAATTCAACGTAGCCCCAACGGGGAATGTTCGCTCTCTGGCAGATATTCCACCAGAGGAACTGCTGTTTGCGGGACTTGCGCAGTTCAATGAGGTTTACCCGGCTATCTTAAAAGTATTTTCCAGTCAATTGATGCAGATCAATCCTGCTTCTAAGCAAACCGACATGGACAGCGCGCGAATCGCTTTAAAGGCTTTTGCAGGTATTATTAAAGGTATCGCTGATTCATGGGAGGATTGGCAACAGCCAACAGCAGCGCAATATATCGACACAACAATAGCCAGTCTTTATCAATACCTATTGGAAGAATACGATTATGTTTATGAGGATAAAAGCGGCCCTAAACCGGTAACAAAAGACGTGTTAGCCATCAAAGTGTCCAGGCCGCAGGGCAGTGGAGCGACTTTTGATTTCCCAGTGGTTTCGATTGCGGGCTTCCAGACAAATTATGTAGAAGTTGGCAAACCGGATTATTTTTTCACCAATGATCAGGGACCTCTCTTGTATGCGGACAGGCAAAAATACAAGGAGCGGATATTAAGTTATCCCTTTACCAATATTCTTACCAACCAGAATGCATGGGCTGCTGTATCTGAGTTGCGAAATTTTGACCTGGTTACCGGTAATCCAACTACACCTAGTTTTATTTATAAAACACCTGATGTACGCTTTGCCAATGTATTGATACCTTATCTGGACAGCATTAACTACCCGGGATTACAACCCATAAACATCTTCTTGCTTGCAGATCCTCAACCAACAGCAGCGCTTCCGCTTGAAACGATTCTGGCTACTTTATTTACAAATTTATTCAGTGTGGTTACAACCGGCACTCAAAAAATAAAGTTAGGTATAGGTTATAACTATACATTGACGGCAGACACAACATCTAATGTGATCAGTTTACCGAGTTATATCACGCCACCAGTGGATTTTCAGATTCCCGCAGATTACCAGACGACTACTGGTTGTTCAAACACACCAACAGGAAATAGTTTCGTTTGCAGATCAGCCTATTTTATCAGAAAATGGTTCACGGATAATGATCCTTCGGTCAATAATGCTCAGTTTAGTTTTGACCTGTCCGTTTATAGTTCACTGAATGATTCACAGATGCCGCTGGTAAGGATACGAAACCTTTACCTGATGCTTACTGATATCTCCAATGCTTCATTACCAAAAACTGAATCAACGGTTATTAAAAAGAAAAAATAGTAAATATGACAGAACCAAGTGATTGATTACAACAAGTAAAAAAAAAATAAACCAACCTCTTCTTAGTTGGCTTAAGAAGTTTTACTTAAAAACAATCCAAAGAATTCTCTCAGCTGATTAGGTAGCGGGGGCTACATTAATCTCTTTGGTTTTCTTTGCACCAGGTATCCTTTTTGGCAAGTGCTATTAAAGAAAATGTGAGTAGAAAATCACCTGGCAGTATGATTGTTGTTTATTGACATCCTTACTCAGGAAGAATGTTTTCAGAATGAGTCATTGAATTAATTGTAATATTTTTATTCATAAAAAACCATGCCATGCCACGTACCTGTAAAATTGATCCAACTGGTGGAAAAATTACCATCAAATTGTCTGTCACCAATGCCTTAATCAGTGGTGGTGATTTTAAGATTTATGGGTTTTCAGACGGTATTGTTACGGAGCAATACAAACTGCAAACCGGCAATACTGGTACGGTTGAAAAGGACCTGGTACAAACGGCTGCAAAACTGGTCGATCAGGTTGTAAGCTGGGAGGTATCATCTTGTGCACCGCTGGTAACCAATTCCGGTATTGTTACCATTGAAATTTACCAGAACGGACAACTATGCCCATCCCTACCTACCGCAAACTACACTTTATCTAATGTTCCCAATTGTGCATCAGGTACGGCATTGCCATTACATGGAGGATTACTTTTTACAAAATAATACTTTTATGAATTATAAGATTTTACCAGCCGTCTGCTTATTTGTATTTATATCAAATTTGAACGCACAAACCAGTCCCGACACCACTGCTTATCAATATATATTAGACTACCAGGTTCCGACCTCTCCCGCATTTGGAATACTGGGCATCAGCCCACAGCAGGTTGTTCGCGCTGGTGCAGCCAAACCATTTGTGGCAGGCGTATTTACCGATTATTTGAAAACCCAAAAGCTAAACCCAGGAATTGCCATTGACTTTTCTCCCTATATTTTATTAGGCGGCGGGCTAAAAAACATCAAGGAATATCAGGAGCGTCCCGAGAAAAGAATACTGGCCAATACCATGCTTTCCTTTGCCACCATTAAAAACAGCATTGATTCAGCAAATATGGATATTGGGCTTGGCGTAAGGATTACGCTGTTTGATTCACATGATTTGTTTAGTAATAATAATTCAGCGATAACAAATTCGATTGGCACATCGCTGGCAAATGCAAGCAATGCCGTAGCAAGGCGAAATGTAATCCCCGAAGACGGTATCGGCGAAGTCACAGTAGTCCCAGGATTAAAAGAGATATACGAAGAGGCGTATAAAAAAGTCAGGGATACAAAAGGGTCGGCGGCTTCTGTCGGCTTTGCTTATAAAACCACTGCACACAATTCCATTCTTACAAAGGACAGCTTAACCAACAATCTCTACAAGGTCTGGTTATCCTTTTCACGATACAATATCTTTCCTGGAGCTGATCTGATGACCATTGTCCAGGGGAAATTTGGAGACGGTTTACAGGCAGAATGGAATATGGGTGCCGCACTGGCAAGCGTGAATAAAGCCAGTAATATGGGGGCTGAAATGGTCTATAATTTCAGGACAAAAGCCTGGGATTATGGCGCCAATTTTGAAATTAAAATAGCCAGGAAATTCAGCTATATTGTTACGTTGGGTAAAAAAAGCACTATCAACGGAATTCCGGTTAAAGATTTCTTCAGCATCAACTCCAATTTCCGCATCAATTTTTTTTCCAATTGATCCTTTGATTTTTATTGTGAAAATGCCAATGGCCAATACGAAAAGAAACGATTTGCAGAAGCATAAATTAATATGGCTATTTCAAAATATGAAATGTGAAGTTAGTAAGCCTTATCGAAATGAATATTGGACTCTACGGCTTGCTTCTTTTAGTATATCTCAAGAGAGGGTAAAATTCAAGTCAAACACTTTTTAAAATTCCACACCATATTTTTAGCAGATAGTTACTCAAATAATTTAATCCATTACCAATAGCATGTCCCACAGCATTATTAAACCAACCCATTTCTTTTGGCTGCTCAACGCCATATTTTGAACAGCGTATAAACACCTTTACAGGGCATGTATACGAGTGTCTTTCCCGCACCTTCTCGTTTTGGCCAAGCTATTCAATAACATTTCTTCGCAATACTACTGAAGGCAGGATAACATATTGAGTAACTTTACCTTTAGTGTTTTTTTGCGCATCCTTTTCCAGGTTTGGAATGTTCAATAAATCTTGATAAAAAGGCGGGTACACATTGTTCTCACTCAAGCCTGGAATTTTTGACGCATTGTATATTTCACCCGCAACGATGAAGAGAGTGTCTCCGGCTTTAGGACAGGAACCTAACCAATATGATACGGGTAATAAGTAGGTAAGTGAAGCTCGATTTGGTTGTTTCAAAATTGAGTTCCACTTACCATTTACACTCAAAAGATAATCTTGGATAAAACTGCGTAATGCAATAGGAGTCGTTATGCTAAATGTCAAATCCTCTAGTATCTGTTTTTTTGAAACTTTGAATGAAATAAAACAGATACCTTTCCCACATTCAAACCCAGGAAGTTTACCTTTTCTATTGAATGCTATCTGCATGCCGCTTGACAGGCTAAGCGAATCATTTTCAAGGGCATAAAACAAGTTTAATGCCCTTGGTTCTGATTGAATCATGCTTGTAGACACTAAGCATATGAGTAATATTCCCAAAATAGTTTTCATGGATATTTTTTACTAAAAATAATCATCTTGAGCATCGGGTACCTAGTCTTCCATCTAAATATTTTACCCATAAGGTATCGGTGTCACTAATCGAAGTTCCATAAACGCTATCTGCATATGCCCGAAATCCATCCTTATTTGTTGAGTTATTAAACAAATCTCCCAGCCCGTTTAAAGCAAATGCCTTAGCGTCCGATTCACTCATGCCAAAGGCACTCACGAGTAAATCCTTGGTAGGTGTTATAAGATTTTTGAGAATAAAGGGGTGATCATTGCCATCTAAAGCTACGCCAGGATAATTTGAATTTATGAAACAATGTAGTATTTCATGGATGATTGCCATTCCCCAATTCTCCTGAGACATTCCCTGAGAAACATAGCAGTCATTTAATTCAATTGTCCATGTGTTGTTTGTTACATCTCCTATCGATCGCGCTAAAATATCCTGGTTAGATGATCCATAAACATGGGAAACGTTTTTAATAATTACTGTTAATGTGTTACTACTGGTTTTTTGGGTATTCTGATAAAAATCACTTATTAGATTTTTAATTTTTGTCTCTGTAACTTTTTTAAATGCGCTATCCATGCAAGGATTGGTAAGAGAGTCTTTTACAGGCTTGAGAGGAATTACATCCACATAAGAAAATGTCCATTCAACGCCATTCCCCTCAGTGACAGGCTCAAGTGCCTCATATGGGGCACCATCCATAGTCATGGAGTAGGTACAACGCATGTTTGAAGTTACATAATACCATGTATCGCCATCTGCATAAAAATAAGAACTATAGGAACACGCCCAAGATACTGTTATTGCGTTAGTTTTAATTTTTTCAACTGGTTTTGGAGTGTTTAATAATGCATACTTCTTCGAAAAAGCATCAAAGATGAACAATATTGCATCTTGCGTAAACTCAATACCGTTTGGATCAACTGGTTTCAATTTTTTTTGTATAGTTCTTTTGCTAATTATTTTAAACTTTAACTTTATATTGGTTTCCTGGTATACAATAATGGCTGCAGTAATTTCTTTTTTTTCGTTCACGATAGGCACAATTAATGATTTATAACCATTTGCATTCTTTAATGCTATCCCTAGATCCCATACCGGTTTCCCAAATTGGCTTGAAACTTTCGAGCTATACTGTAGTTTTCTATCTGCTTTTTCAAGCTGGTAGAGTAATGTTCCAAGCAGGGGCTCTTCAGCAACTTGTTTATTCGTTTCATAAAATAAGCCTTGTAGGGCTCGGTCGCGCTGAAAAAATGCAGAGTTGCTCTTGTATTTATTTTCTGGAATTTCAATTTGATCTGCATTACTAACCATTTTTTTGCAACTCAAAAATGCTACAATCAATAGGATAAAAAATAATACTTTTTTCATGAGAATTGATTTTTAAGGTGCCACTTTAATGGCTTTTATTTATTTCAGCGTTTCAGTTCCTCATGTGGAGAAACAACTACTAAAAGATGACGATGTAAGTTGTAGGAGATATTTGTATTTTACAAGGGGTAAAAACCCCTATGCTTCTCTGTTTCAAATTGACTCAATAATATTCTGCAAAATCCGATTGCATTGACCCCATCATTCTGGACTTGATGCCCCAGCTCCGCAGAAATATCCACCCGTGGTTGTTTCAATAAAAAATCCCTGGTAATTTTCAGGGACCTTTCGTTCGTTAGCAAAGGTGCAACAAAATTGGTGATGCGTACATAACCAAAACAATTTATTATTTTATCGCTGTTGCTTTTTGTCTATCTACTCAATATCTCTATTGTTGACCAGATGATTATTTCATTTTAATCTCGGCTCCCTGGCTCTTTATCATTTCATTTGCCCGAACCGCCATCCTTGCAATATTATAATCGGAAATAACCCAACTCATTGGAAAGGTGTCTTCCTTTTCATCAGACTTAAAAAGATTGAACTGAATAAAGGATTTTCCGTGATCATGGTTCAGCCTTGTCATATATGCTCTGAGTAACCCATTGCCTATCTGGGTACTGGAACCTTGCATACCCACCAGGGTCAGGATTGGAGCGACCAGGTCATTGACCAGCGGATGGATAGCAGGTACCTCTTTGCTTTCGGCTGTAAGACCACTTGCTATCTGCAATACATTCAAGTGTATCTTGGGACTCAAATGGGCAATGACCGGATCCGAAGTATCTTTTCGGATATCTTCCAGTGCCTGGAGATATTCCAGTACAATACCCGCGCCCGAATTATCAAAGTATCCTCCATCCACAAAATATTCGTCCTTGATTTTACCGGCTGGCGCGACATAGGGAAAGCGTGAACTTAATACCCCGGCAGTTACTAGTCGGATACTCCGTATACTCTTTTTCCCATTGCTGTTATCTATGTCTAGTAGTTGATTGACATCCTTGCGTTGGCTACTATCTGGCAACAACACCGAACTCAGTTCACTGGGCATACCATTGTCCACCCTTGTGGTATTGATGAAAAAAGCGGGCATCCTGCCAGTATAATCATATGCCATCTCCAGGTTTTTATTGAGCAACCGTCCTACCATTGTATCCATCTTCGAACTCGTCATGGACAACTCCAAAGCCCTTCCTCTTTCCATCCTTCCCAGATAAGGAATAATATGACGGTAGATATCCGTCCCCAGCATATGGGCGAGCGTATAAGAAAGGAAATCAGTGCTGAAAAAATCATAAGCATGTTTATATAAACCCGTACGCAGCACACCAGCATTGTTGTTCTGCTGCTCACTCAATAAACTGTAAAAGACCATATTCCCGATCGTTCCACCGGAGGCTCCTGCCAGGCAAAGGAGATGGTCAGAAAAACTATTCTTTGCATCTTCTCCAAAGGTCTTGTCCTGCAATTTTGAAAGCAGGGAAGCAGACCAGTTACCATTTCGTGAGCCACCACCGTTGGATAAAACGATGTATACCTGAAAGGAATCCTTCTCTGCCTTCTCCAGAAGATCCTTTCGTTGAAGCAGCCAGCTTTTGAAATGATCTTTCACAGAGGGCCGTCCCGCAAAAGCAGGGTGGCTTCCCTGTATGTCTACTGTCTCTACCTGATAAGGGTCATAAAACAAACCGAGGATGATGGCCCATAACCATAAAAGTACATGTAGGTTAAATCTTATGCGTATGGAAAAATAGCTAACCAGGTTTACGAAATAGATCAGTACCCCAAGTGCCAATAGCAGCACAGCCATGGGCCCAAGCCGGTCAGAAAGATCAAAATTATTGATGACCAGTATAAAAAACAGGATGGAAAGTGTTGCAATAAATCCAAATATTCTCCAGGTGTTTTGCTCCCCTTCTTTGAATCTCGAATCAATGGATAGTAACGAAAGAGGCTGTCGATTGTTATCGGGAACCTTACCTGCCCCCTCGTCAATTCTTCTTCGCCGGACAATAAAGAACCGGATAGCCAGCCATTCAAAACCAAATAGCACGAGCGCAAACAAGGGAAGCATCTTCACATGTCGCTGCCAGTCACTACAAAATCGATGGGCATAGTAGGTATACAATATCCAACCGATATATCCTATTGAAAGAATACCGATCACCAGGTAAAGAGGCTTTTTATTCCCGGTATTTTTATTGTCCCAGGCATTGATCAATAGCCAATAAAGCAGGTTATGCGCGATCACGAAAAGCAAGGCGACCAACCCATGGAAATAATAAAAATGGCCTCTGTCCGAATCTACAAGTGATGTATCGAGTGTGCGCAGAGAAAATACGGCGGCTTGGATTATCACAAGGCCGTTAACCGCAATCAGCCTGGGGATGTGTTTGAAAAAATAAGCGGGGATCGATGCATCGCTTATTTGTTTGGCATACCCGATGATCCTGGCAGCATACCAATTTAAGAATGCCCAAAGCAACACACATAACAATGAGAACAGGAAGGGGCCTGGGTTCTCTCCTACCTGGATCAAAACATCTTTGCCCTGTTCCATATTCATAAGTAGCAATCCGATCAGGATGACCGATACGATCCCTCCCAAAAAAAGGTATAATGCTTTCATCGACGATGAAACATAGAACCAAAGACCATTATTTTGCATAAGTTGACCTCCCCCCTAAAAACTGGACCGTTGTAAATTAGAAAAATCGGGTAATTAC